>DATMCI010000259.1:0-20936 GCA_035558535.1 Kofleriaceae bacterium | reverse complement strand
CTGGGGGCCGATCGGTCGTCACGAGTACAGCGTTCGTGTTCGCGCGAGCCCAGCTGAGCACGTGATTAGGCCCCCCGAGCGAGCGCGCGAGGGAGCATCCCCCTCGCGCGCTGGCAGCCGCGCGTCTCGTCACGAGCACCTCCGCTCGCGTTCTGTCTCCTGGCGCCACGCCGCGCACGAACTCTGAGAGCCCGAGCGCGGCGATGAAGCCGGCCGGGTCGTCGATGGTGAGCGCGACGCGCGTGCCCGCGCGGTCCACCGGATGCTCACCCTCGCGCTCGCGGGAGCGCGCGTCACACGGCCCGGCGGAGCCTCTCTGCCGGGATGCCGAGCGAGCGAGCGAGGGTCCTGGGATGATCGTCGTCGGCAAAGACAGCGATGTCCATGAGCTCCGACGTGAGCAGTGCCTCCAGGACAGCGATCGACGCGTCGATGCTCATCGCCTGCAGGGCGTCCCGCTGCTCGCGCTCGCACAAGCGAGCATAAGCTTCGCGGTCCTTGATCATGTCCGCACGGTAGCACATCAGCAACGGCCAGGCGGTCGAGGCTCAAGGGCGCCACGAGAGCGGCCGGCCGCGGCGCTCGCGGCGCTCGCGGCGCTCGCGGCGCTCGCGGTGCCGGGGGCGCCGACCGGCGATGGGAGCTCAGAACACGACCTGAACGCGGGCCGTCAACGTGTCGTTGGCCGTCGCGCCGCGCACGCGATCGTACTCGGCGATCAGGGCGCCAATCGGGCTTCCAGAGCCAGCCGCCGGCGATCGCGAGCCCCAGCATTGGAGTACCGTCGCGAGGCTGATGTCTGCCCATGGAGCAGCTCACTCGCAGCCATGATCACCTTCGCCGCTCTCCAGTCGCTCATCGCCCCCGGTGAGTCCGAGACGCTCGAGTTCAAGCGCTCGACGGCGGAGCTTCGGCGTGCGGGGGAGACGCTCTGCGCCTTCCTGAACGGCGAAGGCGGCCATGTGCTCATTGGCGTGGCGCCGGACGGCAAGATCGTCGGCCAGCAGGTCGCCGATGTCACGCTCCGCGACATCGCGGCGACGCTCGGGCGATTCGAACCCTCGGCGTCCATCGAGATGGAGCGCGTCGACGTCGGCGACGGACGCACGGTGGTCGTGCTCGAAGCGTCGTCGGCGCGGGAGTCCGCGCCCTTTGTATTCGAGGGGAAGCCATACCGGCGCGTCGGCTCGACGACTACGACGATGACGCAGGAGGAGTACTCGCGGCTGCTCCTCGACCGCAACCACAGCCGCCATCGCTGGGAGAACCGGCCTGCGATCGGCGTTCGCCTCGAAGATCTGGACCACGAGGAGATCCTGCGCACGCGCCAGACCGCGATCGAGCAGCGTCGGCTCTCGGCGGGCACGAGTATGGACGTTGGCGACATCCTCGACCGCCTCGGGTTACGCGTCGACGGGCACATCTCGCAAGCCGCCCAGATGCTCTACGGCACGCGCTTCCTGCCCGACTACCCGCAGTCGCTCATCAAGCTCGGGCGCTTCCGGGGTACGACCATCACCGGCGATATCCTCGACAACAAGCAGGAGCACATGCACGCCTTCGCGATGGTCCGAGAGGCGATCGCGTGGCTCGATCGGACCTTGCCACTCGCGGCGCGCTTCCCGAAGGGCAGCATCTTCCGCGAGGATCGCCTGCCGGTGCCCGCCGATGCGCTTCGCGAGGTGATCATCAACGCGGTCATCCACCGCGACGTGAGCCGCGCGGCCTCCTACGTGGCCATCGCGGTCTTCGACAATCGCATCGAGGTGCGCAGCGTCGGCGACTTCCCCACGGGCATCCGCGCCGAGTTGCTCTCGAAGGAGCATCCGTCGATTCTGCGCAACCCGCTCATCGCGGGCGCGTTCCATCGGACCGGCGCCGTCGAGGTCTGGGGGCGGGGCACGAACCGCGTGATCGATGCCTGCCGCGCCTACGGCATCGCCCCGCCCGAGTTCACCGACGAGGCCGGTGTCGTCACCGTCACCTTCAAGGTGGCCGTCCTTCCCGATGTGGCGGGAACGGTCCCAAGCCTGTCCCAAGTCGGTCCCAAGTCGGTCCTAAGTGCGTCCCAAGTTCAAGTCCTCGAAATCGCGTCCGAGCCGAAATCCATGCCGGAGTTGATGGCTCCATCCGGCCTCCAAAACAAAACCCGGTTCCGGGACCAAGTCGTGGCCCCGCTCCTCGACGCCGGGTTGCTCGAGATGACCATCCCGGACAAGCCTCGGAGCTCGCGGCAGCAGTACCGGACGACGGCGGCGGGACGCGCTGCGCTCGAGAACACGAGGCGAAGGTGATACGCACCAAGATGCGGTCTGGAACAACGACGGATTCCTGAGCCCGGGCGACGTCTCCGGCCTGGCTCAGAACACGACCTGAACGCGGGCCGTCAACGTGTCGTTGGCCGTCGCGCCGCGCACGCGATCGTATTCGGCGATCAGGCGCCAATCGGGCTTCCAGAGCCAGCCGCTGGCGATCGCGAGCGTGCGGACAGGTCGCGCGGCTTCTCCCTCGACGTCTGGATCGTAACGATCGAACCGGACGCCCACGACGGCACGTGATCGGATCTCCTGCGTCGCGCCCGCGTACCAACCCAGCTGTTTCAGCGTGTGGCCCGCGCCGATCGGATCGATCGCGCGCGCCGATCGATCGAGGCTGTGCGCCCAGACGAATTCGCCGTAGACGGTCAGCTCTCCGAGCTTCCGGATCTGCGCTCGGAGCGAGAGATCCGCGCCGAGCGCCCATCGGGCGAACGAAGCGCGAGGGCGTCGCCGGATTCCCGGGCACACCGATGATCTCGTCGGGTTGCGCGATGCCGTCCATGTTGAGGTCGCTCCAGTCGAGCGTGTCCTCCGTGGCCGCCGCGCCTTTGCGAAAGCCGCAGCCGGCGAGCCCCGATGCGCCGCCGCTGATCGCCAGGCACCTCGTGAGCGCGCGATCGGCGCCGACCCGCTCGCGCTGTTCGGCTTCGAGGCCGTCGCGCTCATCGTCCGCCACGATGCGTCGTCGACCGCCGACGGGGTGACCGGCGAGATCAAGGATCTCGTCGTCGCTCGCCAGGGCCGCGATGTGCGCGTCCTCGCGACGGGCGTGATGGGCGACAAGCCGGGTCGCCAGGGCGACGTCGCCGCGTGGCGCCTCGACCGCGGCAAGCTCGTGCGCGATGTGAGCGTCGTGTCCCGCAACGGTGAGGAGACCCGCGCTGGTTCCAACGCAGGCAGGCTCCACCGTGCTGACGATCGGTCACGCAAGGAACAAGAACGTGATGATCGGACAAGTGCTCGAGTGGAAGCTCGCCGGCTTGTAGGGGCTGCGGGACGCGCTGCGCGCGCGGTCCAATCCGGAGCTCGCGCTGATCTCGGGCCCGCCACCCATCACCTGGCGCCTGGCGCCGAGTTGGCGCATTCCATCGTTCGTGCGCGAACGCCCGCGCTCTCGCCAAAGCGCGGCGCGCCGCGCGCGACGGGGGATGTCCCGACGCGACGCGACGCGAGCTGGGGGCCGATCGGTCGTCACGAGTACAGCGTTCGTGTTCGCGCGAGCCCAGCTGAGCACGTGATTAGGCCCCCCGAGCGAGCGCGCGAGGGAGCATCCCCCTCGCGCGCTGGCAGCCGCGCGTCTCGTAACGAGCACCTCCGCTCGCGTTCTGTCTCCTGGCGCTACGCAGCGCCCAGGCTCAGGCTCCTAGCTAGCGCGCGAGCGAGAGCCCGAGCGCGGCGATGAAGCCGGCCGGGTCGTCGATGGTGAGCGCGACGCGCGAGCCGCTCCGCGTCCGGCCGAACAGGCCGCGCGCGGTGACCGGGACCGACAGCTCGAGCGCGACGGTCGGCGTCTCGATCGCCAGATCGAGCGTGCCGGGGGCGACCGCGGTCTCGCGGTGCACGGCGACGATCGAGTCGCGCGGGATGACGGCGGCCCACCGCCGGGCGATCTCTACAACGACGGCTCCCTCCTCGACGCGGATCCGGCCGAGTCGCAGCGCGTGCGCATCGCCGATGACCCAGAAGAGGGCGTAGACCGACGAGCCGGTCGCGATCCACGCGGCCATCGGCGAGACGCGGGCGAGCAGCAGATGGAGGGCGACCGTCTCGGCCGCGATCAGGACGGCGAGCACGGCGTGCGTCGCGAGCGCGCAGTGCGTGCGATGGACGCTGAAGCCCGCGCGCGGCGCGCGCCGGACCCAGCCGGTCAGCGCGAGCGGGAGCGTCGCGAGCTCGCTGGCCAAAATCCGCGCGACCAGGCGCGGGAGCCCGACGTCCTCGAGCGCAGCGGTGAGCCGGAGGAGCAGCGGCAGGCCCGCATCCGCGCGCAGCCGGCGGACGAGGCGCGGCGCGCGCACGACGACGGTCGCGGCGACGAGCAGCTCCAGCGCGAGCCCGGCACCGAGCGCGAGGTGCGCCGCCTGCGTCTGCGCCGGGAGAATGAGCCGCGCGGTCAGCGCGCCGACGCCGAACACGACGAGCGGCGCCCGCCGCGGCAGCCCGGCGCCGCGCACGCCGAGCCACCAGGTGGCCGCGGCCGCGGTGAGCGTCAGGTCCAGCGCCATGCCGATCGCGACGGGCGGCGGCGCGGCGTCCCGGAGCGGCGACGTCAGCGCGAAGGCGTAGATCGCGGCGAGCAGGGCCAGCAAGGCGCCGAGCTCGAGGGTGCGGATCCGGGACGGGGTCACCATGCAACCTGCGATGCACCGGCGCCCGGGCGCGCCGCATCGAAGCCGAGGATCATCGAGGCGGCGGATGGCGGGACGGGCGGTACGGCCTGTACGAGTTGTACAGCCTCCGTGAACGACTTGTTCATCGCCGCTGAACAAGCTCCGATGGCTCGCCCCGATCCCAGCGCAACGCCGCGGGATCCCAGACGGCGCCTCGGCGGCACGCACCATGCTCTAGAGCTCTCGCGAAAGGGAGAGAGCATGAGTCGTGAACCAATCATGTACACATCGATGCGGACGGGATCGTCCGCCCTCTGCGCGATCCTCTTGGGTGCCGCGCTGATCACCGGTGCTGCCGCGTGCGCGTCGGAGGACCCGGGCGACCCGGGCGATCCGGGCGATCCGGACCTCGGGAGCACCGCCGCGGAGATCATCGGCGGCTTCCCGGTCGACAGCGCCGAGCTGAACGCGATCGGCGCGCTCGGCGCGGACCTCGGCGAAGGCGTCGTGCCGTTCTGCACCGGCACGCTGATCGCCCCCACCCGGGTGCTGACCGCCAAGCACTGCGTCCTCGCCGTCCCCGACGGGACGCCGATCACCTTCCTGATCGGGCCGGATGCGCGAGCGCCGGTCCGCGCGGTCCCGGTGCGCGGCACCGCGGTCGAGCCGACTGTCTCGGGTGGGCTGCAGGGCCTCGGCTCCGACGTGGCCATCGTCCACCTGGCCGAGGCGGTGACCGACGTCGCGCCGCTCCCCGTCGCGGCGCTGACCGATGAGCAGATCGGCAGCCGCATGATCGGAGTGGGCTACGGCGTGCAGAACGCCAAGCAGGACTTCGGCACCCGCCGGGCCGGCTCGATGACGCTCAAGGCGACCGGCGGGCCGGTCTTCGCGGCGGTCTTCGGCTCGTTCGAGCGCTTCCTCGAGGCGGGCGCACCCCGGCTGTTCCCCACGCTCGATCCGGCCAAGCCGGAGGACCTCGCCGTCTTGCGGCAGATCTACGACGAGCTCCGGCTCCTCGACGGGATCGAGGCGTGGTTCGGCAGCGGCCCCGGCGATGCGCAAGCCTGCAACGGCGACTCGGGCGGCCCGATCGCGCAGCGGGTGGGGACCCAGACGACGGTGTTCGGCGTCACGTCGTGGGGGTTCCACCAGGACGATGGCACGTGCGCGCTCGACGGTGCCTCGTACGCTTCGATGAACCCGACCTCGCTCGACTTCATCGACTACGAGGCCCACTGCCCGTTGATCCCGCGCGCGGGCACCTGCGATGGCGCGACCGTCGCGGTCCGGTGCGCGAGCCCCGACGAGGGCGGCCGCCGCGAGCTGCGCACTGACTGCGCCGAGCTCGGCCAGATCTGCGGCGCCGGCCCGGACGGCACGGTGGGGTGCGTCGACGCACCGCGCGAGTGAGCCCGCGCAAGTGAGCCCGCGGCGCCAAAGGCGGTGCTCAGCATCGCCAGCGCGTCCGCGATGTGCGGTACCAGCGCGCGGCGTCGGCACCCGCTGGGATCCGAGAGCGCCCGGCCGAGAGCCACGCCGGGGCGGCGTCCGACGCAGCCGCCATCACGGGCGCGCGCTCGCCGCGATCCGCGCCGCGCATCGACCCCGTGCCGACCGCTGCGGCGATCGCCGCCGCGGCCGCCGCGGCCGCCGCCAGCCACCTCCACCGCAAGCGCCGCGCGCGCGCGGGCCGCTGCGCCGGGGCGGCGGGCTCGACCTCGGCCGGCGCCGTCGGGGCCAGCCCCAGCTGCACGAGATCGGGATCGGAATCGGACCTCTGCGGGTGCACCGGAGCCAGGGCCGGGTCCAGGGACGGCACGACCATGCCGGTGTCCCAGGTCGACGCCTCCTCGCTCGACGCGGGGAGCGGAGGCGGCGCGCCCGGCTCCGGCGGTCGCCACACGCGCTGCACGAACGCGCCCGCCTGCGCCGCGCCGAACCGCGCCTCGAACAGGACCGCGTCGAGCGCGTCCGCCATCGCGTCGGCGGTCGGGTAGCGATCCTCGGGCCGCTCGGCGAGCGCGCGCAGGCAGATGGCGTCGAGCGCCGGGGGCACGTCCGGGGCGGTCTCCGACGGCAGCGGCAGCGGCGCACGGATGAGCTCGAGGACGGCCTCCGGCGTGGTGGCTTCGAACAGCCGGTAGCCCGTCAGGGCCTCGTGCAGCACGACCCCGACCGAGAACAGATCCGCGCGGTGATCCGCCGGCAGCCCGCGCAGCCGCTCGGGCGCCATGTACGCGAGCTTGCCCTTCACGATGCCGGCCTTGGTCGTGGCCAGCGAGATGAGCGCCTTCGCGATGCCGAAATCGAGGAGCTTCACGCCGCCGTTCGGGGTGATCATGATGTTCGACGGGCTGACGTCGCGGTGGACCATGCCGAGCGGCGCGCCGTCGCGATCGCACAGCGCGTGGGCGTAGCCGAGGGCGCGGCAGACCTCGCGCGCGACGAACGCCGCGAGCGCGGGCGGCGGCCCGGCGCGCACGACCTCGGAGAGGGTGGGGCCGGGGACGTACTCCATCGCGAAGAACGCGACGCCGTCGTGGACGCCGAGCTCGATGATCTTCACGATGCTCGGGTGATCGAGCCGCGCGGTCAGGCGCGCCTCGTCGAGGAACATCTCGCGACAGGCCGGGTCGTCCGCCAGGTGCGGCCGCATGCGCTTGAGCACGACCTCGCGCGAGAAGCCGCTCGGGCCCTCCTGCGTGGCCAGGTAGACCTCGCCCATGCCACCCGCGCCGAGCCGGCGCACGAGCCGGTAGCGGCAAGCGCCGCTCAGCTCGATATCGCGCCAAATTCCGGCCATGAAAAACCGTACCTCCGGAACCTGGAGGCGGCCGGCCGCGAGCGGTGGCGTAAGATCGCCGCGGTCGCATGACCACGAAGCGCTACGGTGAGGACGTCCCCACCGAGCCGGTTCCGGAGGCGGACGGCGGCGGCGGGCTGGTGCTTTACGTCGCCCTGGGCGACCGCATGGTCATCCACGCCCTGCCTGCGCGCGGCCACGTCACGATCGGGCGGCGCGAGGCCTCGGCGATCCACGTCGACGATCCGTCGGTGTCGCGCGATCACGCGATCCTCCACCTCGGCGCCCGGCTCGCCGTCGAGGATCTCGGGAGCGGCAACGGCACCCGGGTCGCTGGCCGGGCGATCCCGCCGCGCCGCCGGCACCCGCTCGCGCTCGGCGAGCCGCTCGTGCTCGGCGGCGTGCCCGCGGTGGTGCTGACGGCCGCCGGGACCGAGCGCGCCGCACCTGCCGGAGGCGATGCGGCGGAGGTGGCCGCGGCCGCGCCCGTGCCCGCGGTCGCGGGCGGTCCCATCGTGCGCGATCCGGCCATGATCGAGCTCCACGCGCTGGCCCGGAAGGTCGCGGCCGGCGACATCAGCGTGCTCGTGCTCGGCGAGACCGGCGCCGGCAAGGAGATCATCGCCGAGGTGATCCACGCGGCCTCGCCGCGGCGCGATCACCCGCTCCTGCGCATCAACTGCGGCGCGTTCACCGAGAGCTTGCTCGAGAGCGAGCTGTTCGGCCACGAGAAGGGCGCGTTCTCGGGCGCGCACCAGGCCAAGCTCGGGCTGCTCGAGACCGCCGACGGCGGCACCGTCTTCCTCGACGAGCTCGGCGAGATGCCGCCGGTGATCCAGGCCAAGCTCCTGCGCGTGATCGAGGAGCGCAAGGTGCGGCGCGTCGGCGCCGTCACGGCGCGCGACCTCGACGTGCGCTTCATCGCGGCGACCAACCGCGATCTGGAGTCCGAGATCGAGCGCGGTGCGTTCCGCCGCGACCTGTTCTATCGCCTCGCCGCCGTGACGCTGACGGTGCCGCCGCTGCGCGAGCGCCCCGCGGAGCTCATCGCGCTCGCGGAGCACCTCCTGGCGCGGACCGCGGCGCGCCACGGCCACGGCGCCCCGCGGCTCACCGCCGACGCGCGAGCGGCGCTCGCGGCCCACACCTGGCCGGGGAACATCCGCGAGCTCGTCAACGTGATCGAGCGCGCCGTGATCGTCGCGGGCGGCGCCGACGAGATCCGCCGCGAGCACCTGCCGGCCTGGGATCGCCCGGCGAGCGCGCCGCCGGCTGCTGCGGCAGCCCCAGCCGCGACCCCGGCCCCGGCCGAAGACGACGAGCGGACCCGCATCGTGCGCGCGCTCGAGCAGTGCGCCGGCAGCCAGACCGCCGCGGCCCGACTCCTGGGCATCTCCCGCGGCACGCTGATCGCCCGGATCCGGGAATACGGCTTGCCGCGCCCGCGCGCCCGCCGCGCTCCGCGCTGACCGCTCGCGGCGCGGGCCGGGCGCCACACCAACGGACGTGCCTACACTTCGCGTCCTCTGTGAGCTAGATTGTCGCCATGTCTCGCGTCTATTCCGCCCGGGTACAGGGAGGGGTCGTCATCCCCGAGGGCGTGACGCTGCCCGACGGATCGGCTGTGACCATCGCGGTGAACGACGAGCGCGAGGCCGCCGTCGAGCTTTCGCCGGCCGAGCTGGCGGAGCTCGACGACGCGATCGCCGAAGCGGACCGCTCGGAGTCAGTGCCATCTGCGGTCGTCCTCGCCGAGCTCGGTCGGCTCGCGCGCGCTACCAAGCCCTGAGCGCGCGATGACCCACGAGGTCCGCTGGATGCCGCGGGCGCACCGCCAGGCGGTCGAGACCCAGGCGTGGTGGCTCGCCCATCGCGAGCTCGCTCCCAGGATGTTCATCGACGAGCTCGCGCGCGTGATCGCGCTCCTCGCGCACAGGCCCGAGCTCGGGATCCGGGTGCGCGGGCGCGACATCCGCCGCATCCTGCTGCCCGACACGCAGCGCTTCCTCTACTACCGCGTACGTCCACGGGCGAAGCGGATCGAGATCGTGGCGCTCTGGGGCGCCGTCCGCGAGGGCGGTCCGCCCTTGCCGCCCGAGCGATGACTCGCGGGCGCGGTAGGCTCAGGTTCCCGCGGCGCGCAGCATCCTGCGGATGTCCCGGACCGCTTGCCGGGCCCGGTCGTTCGTAAGCCGATCCGCGTACTGCCTCGACCAGTAGTCGAGCTCTCGCCGCGCCAAGGCGGCATCGAGCGCCGCGCCGACCTCCTTGTACAGCGCACGAGCCGTGCCGTACCGTCCGGAGAGAAGTGCGACGAGCCCCAGCCACGGGCGCACGGCGGCGTCGGTGGCGGACTCGAGTCGTGCACGCGCGGATGCGAGGGCACCTCGCGCGAGGTCGAGGACGCTCTGCGCGATGACGATCGAGGCCAGCCTCGGCGCGATCTCGGTCACCTGGGCACAGCCGGCCTCGGCGCCGGCGAGATCGCCGATCCGGATCCTCGCGCAGGTCACGAGCTCGTGCGGAACCCCGCTGCCCCCCCCCAGGGCGACCGCCGCATCTGCATCGCGGATCACGCCAGCGAAGTCGCCGAGGACATATCTCACCGTGGCTCGGAGGCAGTGAGCAACAGAGGTTGCTTGGAGCTCCAGGGCACGCTCGAGATCGCTGTTCGCCTGTTCCCACCGGCCGAGCATCAAGCTGGAGAAGCCACGGCGTACGTACCCGCGGTGATCGGCCGCGTCGTATTCCATGACCGCTTCGTAGTCGGAGACCGCGCCGGCGCGGTCTCCGAGCTGGACCCGTGCCAAGACGCGGGCGGCGAACACGTCTGCGTCGGCGGCCCCGCGCTCGATCGCCGCCGTGAGATCGCGGTTCGCTTCGATGGCCTCGCCCCTGGCGGCGCGTGCCTGCCCGCGGATCGCGAAGGCGAGCCCATCCGCGCCGCCCCGCGCGAGCGCGTGGTCCGCGTCCTCGATGGCCTCGCCAAGCTGACCTCTTGCATGACGAGCGGCTGCGCGCATCGCGTACGTGTTGGCGTCATCGGCACCCCGCTCGATCGCGGCGGTGTAGTCGCGGTCCGCGCCCACGAGATCTGTGCGGTCCAGGCGAACGGTGCCCCGCAGGTAGTACAGCTGGGGATCCGGCGACCTCGCGAGCGCGCCATCCAGGGCGAGCTCGGCTTCCGGGAGCTTACCGAGACAGTAGCGGACGATGCCGCGCAGCCTCCACGCGGCGACCTCATCGAAGCCCGCGTCGAACGCCGCGTCGAGGTCTGCCTCGGCCGCGTCGAGGTCTGCCTCGGCCGCGTCGGCCAGGCCCTCCCTCAGGCGATGCTGGGCGCGCAGGCAGAAGAAGGCGCCACTCCGCTCTCCCTGCTCCCACGCCGCCTCGAGATCTGCGCCGGCCTCGGCGGATCTCCCGAGGTCGCTCCGGCAGCACGCTCGGAGCACGTGGAGATGCGGCGGGCACTCCGCAGGCGCGAACGCGATCGCCCGGCTCAGATCGGCCTCGGCCTCGGCCAGGCGCCCGAGCATGTAGCGCGCGAGACCTCGGAGCGCATGCGTCTCGGCGAGCAGGTCCGGCGCGAGGGTGCCGTCCTCGAGGGCGCGGTCGAGATCCCGCTCCGCATCGGCCCATCTCGCGAGCTGCAAGCGGATCACGCCGCGCGCGCCGATCACCGTCATCGCCAGGTGGCCCGGCCGGAACCCGAGCGCTTCCAGGTCAGCTCGAAGGCGCGAGGATCCGGGCAAGTGGGCCCACAGGGCCTTCATCGCTTCCTCGAGCGCGCTCGCGAGCTCGTCGGTGAGATCGGCCTCGGCCTCGGCGTACTTCCCCTGTCGAGATCGCGCATTCGCGCGGATCATCCGGGCGAACGGGGTCATCGCGATGTTCGCTTCGGCGTTCGTCCCTCGGAGACCGACCGTCCCCGGAAACGCGGATTCGCATCGGATCGCCGCGTCGCAGTCCTGTTCGGTGCCGGCATGATCGCCCTGTCGTTCCCGGAGCAGGCTGCGGACGAAGTACAGCGGCACGGCGAGCGCGTCCTCCACCTGCAGGGCGGCTTCGAGGTCTGCGCTGGCCTCGGCGAGCATCCCGCGGTGGAAGTGCAGGAGGCCGCGCATCCCGAGCCACTGCCGCTTCAGCGGACCGTCCGGATCGGCTCCCAGCGAGGCGTCGAGATCCGCAGCCGCTCCCTCGAGATCACCGAGGATCAGGCGCGTGCAGGCGCGCATCCAGAGCGCCGGGGCAAAGCCCGGATCGTGCGCGAGCCGCGCCGTCAGCTCGGCCTCGGCCGCGACGAAGCTCCGTCGCTTGAAGTGCACGAGCGCGAGCACGCCGTGGGCGTCTCGATTGCCGGCGGCGAGCGCTGAGCGCGTCATGGCCTCCGCGGGTGCGAGCAGGCCCGCGCGGACCAGGCCGACCGCCAGGAGCGTCCGGTCGGCAGGCCGATCCCCCGAGCCGTCGAGCACGGCTCGACACACGAGCTCGTGATGGCTGGCGATCGAAACAGCCCGCTCCCCGTCCACGCTCTCCCGGAGCTGCTCCTCGCTGTGGAGCGACAGGACGCCGTTGCGCGCCCCGATCAGACCCGTGTCGAGGAGCGCATCGATCGCGACGGCCTGATCCGCCCCGGCGAGCTCCCGGACGAGCCGCACCACATAGGGCCTCCGCGCGGGGACCCCAGACCGGGCGAGCAGATCGATGGCCTGGTACACCGCGTGGGCATGCGCGTGCTTGGCCTGCACGCGCCGCAGTCGCTCGCGCCACGACTGGAGGCTGCCCGGCTGCCACGAGCTCCTCGTGAGCGGAAGGCCGCTCTGCGCGGCGCCGAGCACGTTGTCGATCACTGTCTGCGGCATTCGATCGCTGTTCCTGACGAGCTCGCCCGAATCCTCGACGGCGACGCCGGCACGCGCCGCCAGCCCGCTTAGCATCTGCGCGATCGCGGCGAGAGAGAGAGCCGGCAGCCGGACCTCGCTCCACCTCCGCGACGCGGGATCCTCGAGCCCGAGCACGGAGTGGCCGCGCGCGATCGCGAGCACGCGGAGGTCCGGAACGACGCGCTCGACCTTGGACAGGAAGGCCGAGAATCGCTCGACGAACGTCCCGTCCTCGGTGATCCGGGCGTGGAGCTTGTCCACGACGATCACGACCCGCGCATCCACGAGGTGCGCGGGGATCTCGACCGCCGCACCGATCCGGGAGCTCTCCTCTGGATCCGCGACGCACACGATCCATCCGGCCGCACACAGATCGCGCGCGAGCTCGGCCGCCTCGCGCGTCTTGCCGATACCGCCGGGCCCGCGCAGCAGCAAGCGGCCGCCCGCTCTCGCGAGCTTGTCGGTGAGGTGAGCCTTCGTGTCGGCGATGCCCTCTCGCCCCGGGATGTACTGGGTCCGGTCGCGAGCCAGAGAGGTCACGGCCCCGTCGCGGAGCATCGCCGGCAGGACCGCGTCGACGTCGGTGATCGTCTCGAACAGCTCGTCCCACGTAGGTCCGGCGGCGAGCGTCCGGTACTGTGCGAGCCCCGAGGAGAGCACGACCCCGAAGAGCTCTCGCGGCATCGCGGCGACCACCATTCCGGCACCGCCGCGCATGGCACTTTGGCCGTCCTTGTCCGGTCCATGGAGCAGCCCCTCGAGCAGCGACAGCACGTCGGCGCGTGTGCCGATCCCAGCGCCGACGGACCGCACTGCCCTGCGATCGGTCTGCGCCGGCCGGGACGCGCCCGCGGCCAGGATGAGCCGGGTGGCGTCGACCCCCTTGCGGACGCGCAGCCGCAGACGATCGCCGTCGGGGAGCCCCTCCAGGCCGATCGCGGCCCGCCCGTGCTCGAAGGCCCGCGCGACCGGCTCGCTCAGGCCTCCGTAGAAGCCGATCGCGAAGGCTCTCGCCGCGTCGTCCCCGATCGAGCCGTTCATCCCGATGACGCAGTCGACGTGGGCGAGCAGCGCCTGCGCCTGGGCCTCGCTGTCGCATGCGTCGAGGATGACCAGTTTGACCGAGGCCCCCGCGGCGCGGAACGCCTGCGCGAACGCCTCGGTCGAGACCAGCCGGTCCTCGCGGTCCCTGCGTCCGTGGAAGATTAGGCCGGTCTCGTCGCCGCGGCCGCTGAAGTGGACCACCGCGGGCGCGAGCTTGCGCAACTCGCGGAGCAGGTCGAGCGGCTCCGGCGCCCACCGGGCCTCGAATGCGAACATGTCTCGGCAATCGCCGCGCTCCAGCTCCTCATGGATCGCCTTCGCCACCTGGTCGAACGCGCGTCGATCGGTTCGGCTCGGATTGGCGGCCAGGAACAGGATGGTGTGCTTCGTCATCGGACCCGGTCATCCGGCGCTCAGAATCAGAATGAGGGATCTCTACGATGTGCGGCTCGCACCGGATGCCGCATTTTGCACTAGGCGCCAGCTTGCCGCCGCGCTCCGCGCTGACCGCGGCCGGCGCGTGCGGCGCCGCCACCGACGCTGGCGCGCGCCGCCAGGAACGAGTCGCACTCAAATTGATATTTCCGCGAGACTCGCCAACACGGTTTGTGTAGGATGCATCCGGCATAGGGAGGGCGGTGGAGCCCTACCGTCGTCGAGGGGATGTTTCGTGGAGGGCGAGATGGGTGACGACAAGTCGCGTCTGGAGAACGATGGCCCCGGCGCTCCGGTGTGGCCGCGCGAGGCCAGCGACGCTCATTCCGGGCCGGTCGAGAGCGTGGTGCGCCGCCCCGAGGAGCCGACGATCATGGGCGGCGCCGCCGGATCATCGACGACGCCCCGGACGTTCGTGGGCGTCTTGCCGGCGTCGACCCTGCAGGCGAGGCAGCGCGCCGCGGCGCTGGGCGGCCACATCAGCGCACCGCCGCCGCCGCCGCCGCCGCTGACCCGGCAGCTGGCCCCGGAGCTCCCGCTCCCCGTGCAGCCCGAGACGATGGTCAAGGGCACCGCGCCCGTGCCGGCACCGCCCCCGCTCGGCGCGCCGCCGCCGGCTGCGCCCCCGCTCGATGCGCAGCCGGCGGCGGCACCCCCGCCCGATGCGCAGGCGCCGGTGCCGCCGCCCGCGCGCGAGCGGCGCGACTCGACGTCGCCGTCCCACGGGCCCGCCAAGAGCGCCTGGGACGCCTTCGGCGCATCGCCGGAGGCTCCTGCGGCCAGCGCGGCGCCGCAGCCTGGCGTCCGGATCAACCAGTACGAGCTGATCAAGATGCTCGGCGAGGGCGGCATGGGGACGGTGTTCCTCGCCCGCGATCTCCGGCTCGGCCGCCGCGCCGCGATCAAGTTCCTGCAGACCAACCAGCCCGAGCTCGCGCAGCGATTCCTCGTCGAGGCGCGCACCACCGCGCGCTGCCAGCACGACAACATCGTCGTCATCTACGAGGTCGGCGAGCACAGCGCGATGCCGTACATCGTGCTCGAGTTCTTGAACGGCAAGCCGCTCACCGCGTTCACCGAGCACGGCCAGCGCATGCCGTACGCGCGCGCCGTCGAGATCATGGTCCCGATCCTGCGCGCGCTCCAGTGCGCGCACGAGGCTGGCATCGTCCACCGCGACCTCAAGCCCGACAACATCTTCGTCCAGGACTCCGGCACCATCAAGGTGCTCGACTTCGGCATCGCGAAGGTGCTGCAGCCCAACGCGCCGAAGGTCGAGCAGCCGGGCCAGGTCCACATGCCGAGCCCGATCGAGCTGGCGACCGGCACGAACACCAACCTGACCCGCGTCGGCACGATCATGGGCACGCTGAAGTACATGTCCCCGGAGCAGTGGGGCATCGGGATCGAGATCGATCACCTCACCGACATCTGGGCGTGCGGGATCCTGCTGTACCGGATGATCTGCGGCCGCCACCCGCTGTACCCGCTCGACGGGACCCAGCTCGTCGTCACCGCGGCGCTCGAGCTGCCGATGCCGTCGATGGCCGATGCCGCGCCGCCGGACGTGCCGCGCGATCTGATCCAGATCGTCGATCGCTGCCTGCTCAAGCAGAAGGCGCAGCGCTGGCAGAGCGCCGCCGAGCTGCTCGCCGTGCTCCAGCCGTTCCTGCCGGGCCGCCGCACGCTCGAGCTCCAGCTCGACGAGAGCCCGTACACCGGGCTGTCGTCGTTCCAGGAGAACGACGCGGCGAAGTTCTTCGGCCGCAACCGCGAGATCGCGGCGATGGTGACCCGGATCCGCGATCGGCCGCTCTTGGCGGTCGTCGGCAGCTCCGGCGTGGGCAAGTCGTCGTTCGTGCGCGCCGGTCTCGTGCCCGCGCTCAAGCGCTCCGGCGAGGAGTGGGAGACGCACGTCATCCGGCCCGGCCGGCGTCCGCTCGACGCGCTGGCCGCGCTGATCCAGCCGATGATCGAGACCGGGACGGACCTCGCCGGCAAGATGGAGGAGCAGCGGCGGACCACCGAGACCTTGCGCCGCGAGCCCGGCTACCTCGGCCACGTGCTGCGGCTCCGCGCCCGCGACGAGCACCGCCGCGTGCTGGTGTTCGTCGATCAGTTCGAGGAGCTGTACACCCAGGTCCCAGACCCTGCCGAGCGCGCCGCGTTCACGGCGTGCCTGTCGGCGGTCGCCGACGACGCGACGAGCCCGCTCCGCGTGGTGCTCTCGATCCGCTCCGACTTCCTCGATCGCGTGGCCGAGGACCCGCAGTTCGTCAGCGAGCTCGCGCAGGGCCTGTTCTTCCTCGGCCCACCGAGCCGCGACGGCCTGCGCGACGCGATCTCGAACCCGGCCGAGCTGGTGGGCTTCCGGTTCGAGCACCCGGCGATCATCGACGACATGCTCGCGCACCTCGAGACCACGCCGGGCGCGCTGCCGCTGCTCCAGTTCGCGGCCGCGAAGCTGTGGGAGATGCGCGATCAGGCGCGCCGCATGCTCACGCACGCGAGCTACGCGGCGATGGGCGGCGTCGCGGGCGCGCTGTCGAGCCACGCCGACCGCGTGGTGAGCGACATCGGCGCGCAGCGGGCCCCGCTGGTCCGCGCGATCCTGCTCCGGCTCGTCACCGCCGAGCGCACGCGGGCGATCGTGCCGCTCGCCGAGCTGCTCGAGCTGTCGCGCGAGGCCAGCGAGGTGCAGCGGCTGATCGATCAGATGGTGGACGCCCGCCTGCTCGTGGTGCAGCGGCTCGACGGCGGCAAGGGCACCACGGTCGAGATCGTGCACGAGTCGCTCGTCCATAGCTGGCCGACGCTGCGGCGCTGGCTCGACGAGAACCAGGACGACGCGGTGCTGGTGGATCAGCTCCGCACGGCGGCGCGGCAGTGGGCGGCGAAGGGCTACGAGCCGGGCCTCTTGTGGCGGGGCGACATCGCCGACGAGGCGACGAAGTTCGGCGCGCGCTACAAGGGCCCGCTGTCAGACATCGAGCGCGGGTTCCTCGAGGCGGTCGTCCACCAGCGGGCGGCGGCGCAGCGCCGAAAGCGCGCGGTGGTGATCGGCGGCTTCGCGCTGATGGCCCTGTTCGTGATCGGCGCGATGGCGCTGGCGGTGACGTTCCAGCGCGCGGCGCTCCGCGAGAAGCGGCAGAACACGGAGATCAGCCAGGCGCGGGCGGAGGCGGAGCGCCAGCTCGCGATCGCGAACGACCGCGAGCAGAAGCGCCTGCAGGCCGAGCAGAAGCGCCTGCAGGCCGAAGGCGAGAAGGTGAAGATCAGCGGCCAGCTCTCGGAGCGCGACCAGCAGCTCCTGGCCAAGGCCCGGGACCTGGACGCGGCGAACCAGCAGCTCACCGCAGCGCTCGCGGAGTCCCGGGAGAACGAGGACAAGGCCGAGAGGTCCAAGCGCACGGCCGAGAAGGCGGCGGAGGACGCCAAGCGGGCGCAGGCCGAGGCGGTGACGGCGCGCGACGAGGCGGTCAAGCAGCGCAAGGAGGCGGAGCGCCTCCGCGACCAGGAGCGAGAGCGCCGCATGCGCAGCGAGCAGCAGCGCGGGCGCACGATCGAGAAGCTGTTGCCGGACTGAAGGCTCGCTCTAAAAGCTCACGGATCTGCCGGTTCCGTTCATGAGGGATCGGCGCTGGGACTTTTCACGGTTGTTGGGAGGCGTCGATGAAGGCTCTTTGCGTGGTGCTTGGCTTGGTGTTGGGGGTGGGGCTCGCGCGGGCGGATGGGCCCGCGCGGGCGGATGGATCTGCGGTCACGGTCAGCGGTGACGCGCCGCTGCCGCAGGCCGAGTCGGCCCCGTGGGATCAGGGCGTCTCGCAGGAGCAGCGGCGGGAGGCCGCGCGCACGTTCGAGGAGGCGAACCGGGACCTCGACGCCAGCCTGACCGCCCGGGCCGCCGACAAGTACCGCGAGGCGCTCAAGCTGTGGCCGCACCCGGCGATCCACTACAACCTGGCGCTGGCGCTGATCGAGCTCCGGCAGCCGGTCCAGGTCGCCGAGCACCTCGAGAAGGCGATCGAGCACGGGCTCACCGGGCTCAACAACCAGGCCGACAAGCTCGAGCAGGCCAAGAAGTACCTGGAGATCGTCAAGGACCAGATCGCGAACGTCGAGGTGAGCTGCCAGAAGGAGGGCGCGAGCGTCTCCATCGATGGCAAGCACGTGTTCACCGTCCAGAAGGGCAAGCCCAACGTCTACCGGGGCCGCGTCCCGATCGGCAAGCACACGTTCGTCGCCGAGAAGCCGGGGTTCGCGACGCCGGTCGACGCGCCGTTCATCGGCCCGCGCGAGACGTTCCGCATCGAGCTCAAGCTCTACACCGCCGAGGAGCTGACGCGGTTCAAGCGTCGGTGGCCGAAGCGGACCTGGGTGCCGTGGGCGGCGATCGGCGGGGGCGCGCTGGTCGGCCTCGTCGGCGGCGGGCTGCAATGGAGCGCGACCTCGAGCTACAAGCAGTTCAACAGCGAGCTGAAGCGGTGCAGCGATTCAGTGGGCGGGCTCACCTGCGACGCGAGCGGCTTCACGGACCTGCGCGACAGCGGCCACACCAAGCGGACGCTCGGCCTCGTCGGGTACGGCATGGCCGGCGCGGCGATCGTGACCGGCGGCCTGCTCCTCTACCTGAACCGCCGGGTCTCGTACCTGATCACGACCGACGAGTACCGGATGGAAGAGCTGCGCAAGCAGCAGAAGCAGCAGCAGCAATCCAAGGCGATCTCGCTCGCACCGTTCGTCGGCTCCGGCGTGGGTGGCGTGCTGGTGATGGGACGGCTCTAGGAGGCACCGATGACGATCCAGCATTTTCGTTTCCTAATCCTCGCGGCGCTCTTGCTCGTCGCCGCGCTCTCGCCCGCGGGCTGTGCGGACACCCAGCTCGGGCAACAATGCGTGAACGGCACCTTCTGCCCGCTCGGCGCCCAGTGCTCCGGCGACGGGAAGACGTGCATCTTCGGCGGGTGCGGCAACGCCAAGCACGATCCCGGCGAGGAGTGCGACGACGGCAACATCAACCCCGGCGACGGCTGCTCGATGGCCTGCACGATCGAGGCGTGCGGCAACGGCATCAAGGATCACGGAGAGATCTGCGATGACGGCAACGTCGTCGACCGCGACGGGTGCGCGAAGGACTGCATGTCCGACGAGACCTGCGGCAACGGCAACCTCGACGGAACCGTCGGCGAGATCTGCGACGACGGCAACGTGATCAGCGGCGACGGTTGCGATGTCAACTGTAAGCCCACCGGCTGCGGCAACGCTGTCGTCACGACCAGCGCCGATCCGGTGAAGAACGAGATCTGCGACGACGGCAACACGACCAACAACGACGGTTGCGACAGCAACTGCAAGCCCACCGGCTGCGGCAACGGGATCGTCACGCCCAGCGCCGATCCGTCGAAGAACGAGATCTGCGACGACGGCAACACGGTCGATGCCGACGGCTGCTCGGCGAACTGCCTCTCCGACGAATCGTGCGGGAACAATATCATCGATGTAGAGGTCGGCGAGGTGTGCGACGACGGGGATCCCGTGGGCGGTCCATGCGGCCCTGACTGCAAGAGCGGCCTGGGCTGCGGCAACTCCGATCTGGATCCCACCACCGGTGAAGAGTGCGACGACGGCAACACGGACAACGCCGACAACTGCGTCATCATCGACCCCGATGGCGACGCTGACGACTACAAGTGCAAGATCGCGAGGTGCGGGGACGGGATCGTCGCCAGCTCCGACAACGTCTCCCCGTCCCACTTCGAGGAGTGCGACGGCGGCAAATCCAACCACACCAGCCCCGGTCCGATCGAGACGGCTACCTGCAACATCGACTGCACGCACAGGAGGTGCGGCGACGGCAAGGTCAACGGTACCGCCGGCGAGCACTGCGACGACGGCAACGGCACGAACGGGGACGGCTGCGACACCAACTGCACCGTGACGGCGTGCGGCAACGGCATCCCGACGGGCACCGAGGCGTGCGACGACGGCGACCTCGCCGACGGCAACGGCTGCGACAGCAACTGCACCGTGACGGCGTGCGGCAACGGCCGGCTGACAACCGGCGAGGCGTGCGACGACGGCAACGTCGCCAACGGCGATGGCTGCGACAGCGACTGCACCATCACCGCGTGCGGCAACGGCATCCCGACGGGCACCGAGGCGTGCGACGACGGCGACGTCACGAACGGGAACGGCTGCGACAACAACTGCACCGTCACCGGGTGCGGCAACGGCATCCCGACGGCGGGCGAGGCGTGCGACGACGGCAACGGCACGAACGGCGATGGCTGCGACAACGACTGCTCCATCACCCGTTGCGGCAACGGCATCCCGACGGCGGGCGAGGCATGCGACGACGGCGACCTCGAAGACGGGGACGGCTGCGACACCAACTGCACCGTGACGGCGTGCGGCAACGGCATCCCGACGGCGGGCGAGGTGTGGGACGACGGCAACACGACGAACGGGGACGGCTGTGACAACAGCTGCACCATCACGGCGTGCGGCAACGGCACCCCGACGGCGGGCGAGGCGTGCGACGACGGCAACGGCACGAACGGCGATGGCTGCGACAACAACTGCACCGCGACGGCGTGCGGCAACGGCATCCCGACGACGGGCGAGGCGTGCGACGACGGCAACGCGGTGAACGGCGATGGCTGCGACGCCGGCTGCATCGTGACGGCGTGCGGCAACGGCATCCCAACGGCGGGTGAGGCGTGCGACGACGGCAACGGCACGAACGGGGACGGCTGCGACACCAACTGCACCGTGACGGCGTGCGGCAACGGCATCCCGACGGCGGGCGAGGCGTGCGATGACGGCAACGCCACGAACGGCGTTGGCTGCGACGCTGGCTGCATCGTCACGGCGTGCGGCAACGGCATCCCGACGGCAGGCGAGGCGTGCGACGACGGCAACGGCGTGAACGGGGACGGCTGCGACAACAACTGCACGGCCACTGCGTGCGGCAACGGCATCCCGACCGGCACCGAGGCGTGCGACGACGGCAACCCGGCGAACGGCGATGGCTGTGACAACAACTGCACCATCACGGCGTGCGGCAACGGCATCCCGACCACAGGCGAGGCGTGCGACGACGGCAACCGGGTGAACGGGG
>DATMCI010000258.1:0-15986 GCA_035558535.1 Kofleriaceae bacterium | reverse complement strand
TGTCGAAGTCGCCGAACACGTGGCAGGTCGCGCAGGACGAGTCGCCGTGGCTCGACGAGAACGAGGCGTCGTAGAGGAAGCGGCGGCCGGCGACGACGCTCGGCGGCTCGGGGTTGTGCATCTTCACGTGCCGCGTCTCCGTCTTCGTCGCCGTGTTGATGACCGAGATCGCGTTGTCGAACCGCGTCAGGACGTAGAGCTGGCCGCGTTCCTCGTCGAGGACGAGCCCCGTGGGGCCGCCGCCGCTCACGGGGATGTGATTGGCGACGCTCGGCACGAACGTGTCAGCCTCGAGCTGCGCCGTGGAGAAGACAGAAACCTTGTCGGAGCCGAGGGCCGCGACATAAAGGGTCGCGCCGCTCGCGGACACGGCCATGCCCTGCGGTAGCGCGAGGGACCGGGCGTTCTCGGAGCTCGGGATCGGCGCGCAGCAGCTGGTGTAATCGATGTGCTTGTTCAGGTGTCGTGGGGCGACGCCGCCGCCGGGAGTCAGCACGCTGATCCGGCTCTCGTGCAGGTGTCCGCGCAGGGTCCGTCCGGCGAAGGTCCCGGGGCCCTCGAAGATCTCGAGGTTGTTCGCGTCGGTGTTGGCGACGTAGACCTTCCCGTTCACGGGATTGACGACCATCGTGTACAGGATGGTGCCGACGCCTGTATAGAAGCCGCTCGGTCCCGGCAGCTGGCGCGGCGGGTTGGCCATGGCGTCGAGCACGAACACGTCCTTGTCGGGCAGCGAGAACCTCACGGCGTCATCGTGGAGATAGCCTTCCGGGTCGACCCAGTGGCTGCCGTTCCACTTGACGATGGCCCCGACCTCGGGCGTGGGGCGCCCTTCGAAGTTGGTGTTCGGTCCGACGACGCCGCCCGGCCCGAAGCCGTTGGGGATCGAGCGCTCGTTGATGCTGGAGGTCTGGTTGCCGGTGTGAAAGCCGGCGGCGTAGACGCGGGTGCCATCGGGCGTCACCGCGAGCGCCCGGGGCGTGTCCGTGAAGAGCGTGATGATGCTGAGCGGCGTGCCGCCGAAGGTGTTGCCGAGGGCGTTCGCGTCGAACACCCACACGTCCGCGCGCCCGACCCCGGGAGTCGTGAGCTGGGGATCGAACGGGATGTTTTGACCGCGGTGCGCGGTCGTGATGAACGCGCGCTTCTTGGCCGGTCCGGCGAAGACGATGTCGCGCGGCTCGTCGCCGACGAGCAGGGTGCGCACGACGCGTCCAGTGGTGCAGCCCTCGTCGAGCTCGACGATGCTGACGCTGTCCGAGAGGTGGTTCACGACCCAGACTTCGCGATCGCTCCGCGCGGCGACGGCGACGGGCTCGAGGCCAACCGGGATGGAGGCGATGCGGACGAGCTGATCGGTCTGGACGCGGAACACCTCGAGGCGGTTATCGGGTGTGTTGACAGCGAACAGGAGCTGCTTGTCTGGAGACAGCGCGAGCGGACGGACCTGTCCGCTCTCGAATAGCGTGAACGAGGGAGAGGGCTGTGCTGACAGCGGACGTGAGGCGGCACTGACCTCGGGCTCTCGTGAATCGTCGCCGTCGAGATCGTCAGGATTGCAAGCGGGCGCTGCGATCAGCACGAGCGCCGCGAAGACCACGAGCCAGCGCTTCGGGCCACGGTGAGAGTGTCGCCAGTCCATAGTTCCCCCCTGAAATGAATGTGTTCGCCGCTACGGACCCACGCGCTTCCGTACAAGGACGAGGCTTTGAATGTAACGTCGAGTTACGACGCTAAAGATCGATCTGTCAAGATCAATCGCAGAGCGCAGAACGCGGGAGTTCGCCTCGTGGCGAACGATGTATCGACGGTCACGTTCGCCGCGTCAGGGTGAACGGCGATACCCATGGAGGTGGTCAGTTCGGGCTGACCCATGCGCGTGCCAGCTCGAGGAGCCTGGCATTCTCGGGCACGCTCTCGAGGAAGCTCTTCCTGTATTCCGGATCCTCGATCCGCTCGGCGATGGCGTGCAGCTGTGCCCGCGCCTCGGCGATGGCGTGCCTGGCGGCGTCGTGCGCACCGGTCGCGTGGAGCGCCTCGGCGTGGACGAGGCGTACGAAGGCACCGCGGAACATGCCGCACCCGCCCATGGCCGTGCAGCGAGCGAAGGCCTCCTGGGCAGCTGCGATGGCCTCCTCGGCCCGCCCCTGGGCGAGGCGGAGCGCCGCGAGCGACCCGAGGACACCTGGCTGTTCGGGTATCACCACCATCTCGAGCGCGGTCTGGATCTCCCGCTCGGCGCCCTCGAGGTCCCCCATGCGGCGGAGCACCTCCGCGAGCACCCAGCGGCCTTGACCTTCATCCAGCCGAAGCTGATGTGCGTGTCCATCATCGCGCAGCTGGGTGGCCAGGACGCGCGCCTCGTCGAGTGCACCGCGGTCGGCGAGGAGCCACGACAGGCTGAAGCGGCGCCAAGCGCTCACCATACCCAGCGACGCATCGGCGGCTGCGATGTCCTTCAGGACTCGCTCTGCGCTCGCGAGCTGCCCAAGGTACCAGAGGTTCATTCCTCGAAACAACTGCATATTCAGAAATATGATATCAGAGCCGGTCGCGTCGAAGATCTCCTGAATGGAATCGCTGTGCCCTAGCGCGCTCCACGGGTCTTCATGTGCGTAGGAGCTTCTCATCCCCATGGCGACGTGCCACCAGAACCGCACGAGCGGCTCCTGTTTCGCTACCGGGCGGATGACCGTGGAGAACCGTTCTTCCAGCGCGGTTCCGTCTCGCATCTTCCCGAGGTGATCGAGGTTCCAGATCCCGTTGAGGAAGACGAATGACATCCTCCCCATCGCCTCCGGAGCCGGATCGACGTCCCGGAGCAGCGAAATCGCCTCCAGCAGATCGGAGACCCTGCCAGCCAGGAAGAGGCCAATATAATATGCCTGCACGGCCTGCGCCCAGGGGATGGAGCCGCGGGGGGCCGTGCGCAAGAGCTCCTCGGCGTCGGCCATCGTGACGTTGACGAGGTGCAGGCCCTGGATGAAGGCGTCGCAACGCATCCCGAGGAGCGCGATCCGGAGCTCGTCCGGAGGCGCACAGCCCAGGCCGAGGCTGGCGCGTGCCGCGGTGGCTTCGTAGTCGAGTACATGGAATGCCTGCTCCGACGCGTGCAGGTAGTAGCGCGCGGCGTGCGCGCCGTCGCCGCCGCGCTCGAAGTGGCCGGCGAGCACCATGGGCTCGGTCTCGCCGCGCTGCTCGAGCCACTGGCCGGCGAGGTGATGGCCGATCCGCCGATCCTCGTCGGTGAGCGTCGCGTAGGCGCCCTCGCGGAGCAGGGCGTGGCGGAACGCGAGCTCCTGCTCGCCGGGGAACCGGCTCTGCGGCCGCGCGACCAGGACCTCCTGCTCGACGAGCTTTGCGAGCCAGTCGCCGATCTCGGCCGCGCTCAAGGCGCCGCCGAGGAGGAGCGTGACGCCGCTCTCCCACGAGACCTCGCCGAACACGCTGGCGGCGCGGAGCACGCGGCGGGCCTCGAGCGGGAGCCTGGCGAGGCGGGTCTCGACCATGGCGAGCACGGTGTCGGGGAGGGCGCGGTCCTTGCCGTCGGCGGCGGCGCGGATCAGCTCCTCGAGGTAGAACGCGTTGCCGTCGGCCTGCTTGACGAGGCGCTCGATGGTGTCGGACCCGACGCGGTCGCCGAGGGCCTGGCGGACGAGGCGCTCGCCGGCCTTCTTGCCGAGCTCCTTGAGCCGGATCTCCTGGACGTTCTGGCGCTCGGCCCAGAGCCTGGGGAAGATGTCGTAGACCTCGGGGCGTGCGAGGGCGAGGACCATCCAGGGCAGCTTGCTGCGCTCGCGGAGGGCGGTGTCGATGAAGCGGACGGTGCCGAAGTCGCCCCAGTGGAGATCCTCGAGGACGATGAGGACGGGTTGGACGGCGGTCTCGGCCTGGAGGAAGTCCATCCAGGCTTTGCGCATCTGCTCGCTCATGAGGTGAGCGTCCTGGCGCGCGGCCTTGAGCGCGGGGCTGCTCTCTTCGCCAGGGAACGGCGCGCCGATGAGTTCGCCGAGGAACTCGGTGACGCGCTGCTGATCGGCGGCGGGCAGGCGGGCGGCGACGCGGGCGCGGAGCTTTTTGTGGCGCTCGGCGAGCGGCTCGCCGCGGTGGATGTCGAGGGAGCCGCGGAGGGCCTGCGCGAGCAGATCGAGCGTGGAGCCGGCGCGGAACGAGTCGGCGCGGCCAATCCAGATGGCGACCTCATCGGGGCGCTCCTGGACGCGGCTCACGAACTCGGTGCCGAGGC
Organism: Kofleriaceae bacterium; assembly: GCA_035558535.1. Taxonomy (GTDB): domain Bacteria; phylum Myxococcota_A; class Polyangia; order Haliangiales; family Haliangiaceae; genus JABFXX01. The sequence continues at coordinate 11,740 of DATMCI010000258.1, read as the reverse complement.
GCGACTTGCCCATGCCGGCGGCGGCGGTCACGACGACGCCGCGCGCCTCGGGCTCGTCGATGCACTCGTCGAGGATGCCGGCGAGGGCGCCGAGCTCCCAGTCGCGGCCGACGTAGGAGGTGGGGCGTCCGAGGAGGGTGCGCGCGCCCTGGACGAGCGGTCGCTCGCCGCAGAGGAGGAGGCCGGCGTCGCGCTCGATGACGTCGAAGCGCGCGTCGAGCAGGCCGGCGACGACCTCGTCGAGCACGACGGGGGGCAGCTCGCCGGGCGCGGCGGCGGTGTGCGCGAGGAGCCGCGAGGCGCGCTCGATGAGGTCCCCCTCGGGGAGGGTCGTGGTCGACTCGGCGCGGACCATCGCGATGGCCATGGGCCGGCCGCCGGCGACGGCGCGCAGCGCGAGCGCGCAGCGCGCGGTCTTGGCGGCCTGGTCGGTGGCGACGCGGCGATCGGTCTCGAGCACGGCGATGGTCGAGCCGTCGGCGAGCTGCTCGAGGTGGCCGCCGAACGGCGCGAGCGCGTGCCGCAGCGCGCTCAGGGAGCCGGCGTCGGTGCCGGCCTCCGCGCCGTCAGCGCGCTCGGCGGCGGGCCCGAGCACCACGACGGACAGGAGCCGCCGCTCGGTGCCGGTGATCGCGGACGGCCGCGCGACGCGCGCCCGCGGAGCCATGGTCGCGCCGTCGACGCGCGGCGCGAGCGCCACGAGCTCGGCGGCCAGGTGGGTCCCGTCGCGCGGCCGGTGCGCGGGGTCCTTCGCCAGGAGCGTCGCGACCAGGGCATCCAGCGCGGCCGGCACCTCGGGCCACAGCGCGCTGACGCGCGGCGTGTCGCCGAACAGGATCTTGCCGAGGATGCCGGCTGCGCTGTCGCCGTGGAACGCGGGCGCGCCGGTCAGGCACTGGAACAGCACGCAGCCGAGCGCGAACACGTCGGCGCGCGCATCGACGGCGCCGCCGTCGCGAGCCTGCTCGGGGGCCATGAAGCCCGGCGTGCCGACGAGCAGGCCGGTCTGCGTGAGCCGCGCGCCGCCCGCGCGTCGCGCGATGCCGAAGTCGAGGATCTTGACGTCCGCGATGCGGCCGCCGGGGAGGAACAGGTTGGCGGGCTTGAGATCGCGGTGGATGGCGCCGCGCGCGTGGGCGGCGCCGAGCGCTTCGGCGATGCGGGTGGCGAGCGTGAGCGTCTCGCGGACGGTGAGCGGACCGCGATCGAGGCGCGCCTTGAGGTCTTCGCCATCGAGCCACTCCATGACGAGGTACAGCTCGTCCGCGGGCGCCTCGCCGTGGGCGATGTAGCGGACGATGCCGGGGTGAGACAGCGAGGAGAGCAGCTCCACCTCGCGCGCGAAGCGGGCGATGCTGGGGCCTCGCACGTCGGAGAGGACCTTGACGGCGACCGCCTCGCCCGAGGCGCGGTCGCGGGCGCGGAAGACCTCACCCATCCCGCCGGCGGTCACCTGCTCCTCCACCTCGAACCGGCCGCCCAGCAGCTCCCCGAGCTTCATGGACCGATCTAACCTTTCTCCGCCGGGGCTGGGGGCAAATCAGCGCACTCTCGCGGAGGTGCGGGCGCGGAAATCCTCCGTGGGAATCAAGGCGGGGGATCGCCCGTGTCCTCGGCCGCGTCGTCACTGCTTCTGCGGCGAGATACTCAATGACTTGCGGTCGCGTCGCCGATCCACTCGCGTGCCAGCGCGAGGGTCCTGGCGTTCTCGGGGACGTTCTCGAGGAAGCTCTGCTTGTAATCCGGATCGGCGATCCGCCCGGCGATGGCAAATAACGACTGCCGTGCTTCTGCGATGGCGTGTCTCGCGGCGTCGCGCGCGCCGGCGGCGTGGAGCGCCTCGGCGCGCGCGAGCCGTACGAACGCGCCGCGGAACATGCCGCAGCCGCCCATGGCGGTGTAGCGGGCGAAGGCGTCCTCGGCGGCGGCGAGCGCCTCCGCGGCGCGGCCCTGGGCGAGGCGGAGCGCCGAGAGCGTCGCCAGGACGCCGGGCTGCTCGAGAGGGGCGGGCACCTCCAGGCGCAGCGCGGCCGGCACCTCGCGCTCGGCGCCTTCGAGGTCCCCCATGCGGCGGAGCACCTCCACGAGTGCCCAGCTGGCGCGCGCCTCGTCCAGCGCGTTTTCGTGCGCGCGCCCGTCCTCGCGCAGCGCGGCCGCGAGGGCGCGCGCCTCGTCGAAGGCGCCGCGTTCGGCGAGCAGCCACGACAGGCTGAAGCGCCGCAGCGAGCTCACCACGCCCAGTCGCTCGTCGGCCGCCGGGATCTGTTTCAGCAAGCGCTCGGCGGGGTCCGCGGCGCCGAGGTACCAGAAATTCAATGCCCGGAAGAGCTGCATGTTCAGAAACATGAGCTCGCTGCGGGTCTCGTCGAAGATCGGCTGGATCGCGTCGCTGTGCTGGAGGGCGCGCCACGGATCCCCGTGCGCATAGGCGCCCCGTAGCCCGACGGTGACGTTCCACCAGAAGCGAGCGAATGGCTCCTTGTCGCCCATCGAGCGGATGATCTCGAAGAACCGTTCCTCGAGCGCGGTCCCCTCCGGAACCTGCCCGATGTTGTCGAGGGTGAAGAGCCCGTTCAGGATGACGAGCGACATCCGCCCGACCGCCTCGGGGGCAGGGACGACGTCCCGGAGCACCGCGACGGCCGGCGGGAGCTCTTTGACCCTGCCGGCGAGCAGCATGCCGGAGTAGTACGTCTGCATCGCCGCCGCCCAGGGGACGGAGCCGCGCGGCGCGGTGCGCAAGAGCTCCTCGGCATCGGGCATCGTGACGCTGATCAGGTGCAGGCCCTGGGCGGAGGCATCGCAGCGCATGCCGAGCAGCGAGATCCGGAGCTCCGGCGGTGGGGCGCAGGCGAGCCCCAGGCCGGCGCGCGCCACGGTGGCATCCAGATCGAGGATGTGAAATGCCTGCTCGGACGCGCGCAGGTAGTAGCGCGCGGCGCGCGCGCTGTCGCCGCCGCGCTCGAAGTGGCCGGCGAGCACCATGGGCTCGGTCTCGCCGCGCTGCTCGAGCCACTCACCGGCGAGACGGTGGCCGAGCCGCCGGTCGTCGTCGGTGAGGGTCGTGTAGGCGCCCTCGCGGAGCAGGGCGTGGCGGAACGCGAGCTCCTGCTCGCCGGGGAACCGGCTCTGCGGCCGCGCCACCAGGACCTCCTGCTCGACGAGCTTTGCGAGCCAGTCGCCCACGACGGTGGTGCTCATGGCGCCGCCGAGGAGGAGCGTGACGCCGCTCTCCCAGCAGATCTCACCGAACACGCTGGCGGCGCGGAGCACGCGGCGGGCCTCGAGCGGGAGCCTGGCGAGGCGGGTCTCGACCATGGCGAGCACGGTCTCGGGGAGGGCGCGGTCCTTACCGTCGGCGACGGCGCGGATGAGCTCCTCGAGATAGAACGCGTTGCCGTCGGCCTGCTTGACGAGGCGCTCGATGGTGTCGGGGCCGACGCTGTCGCCGAGGACCTGGCGGACGAGGCGCTCGCCGGCCTTCTTGCCGAGCTCCTTGAGCCGGATCTCCTGGACGTTCTGGCGCTCGGCCCAGAGCTTGGGGAAGATCTCGTAGACCTCGGGGCGGGCGAGGGCGAGGACCATCCAGGGCAGCTTGCTGCGCTCGCGGAGCGCGGTGTCGAGGAAGCGGACGGTGCCGAAGTCGCCCCAGTGGAGATCCTCGAGGACGATGAGGACGGGTTGGACGGCGGTCTCGGCCTGGAGGAAGTCCATCCAGGCCTTGCGCATCTGCTCACTCATGAAGTGGGCATCCTGGCGCGCGGCCTTGAGCGCGGGGCTGCCCTCCTCGGCGGGGAACGGCGAGCCGATGAGCTCGCCGAGGAACTCGGCGACACGCTGCTGGTCGGCGGCGGGCACGCGAGCGGCGACACGGGCGCGGAGCTTTTTGTGGCGTTCGGCGAGCGGCTCGCCGCGGTGGATGCCGAGGGAGCCGCGGAGGGCCTGGGCGAGCAGATCGAGCGTGGAGCCGGCGCGGAGCGAGTCGGCGCGGCCGACCCAGACCGCGACCTCCTCGGGGCGGTCCTGGACGCGGCTCATGAACTCGGTGCCGAGGCGCGACTTGCCCATGCCGGCGGCGGCGGTCACGACGACGCCGCGCGCCTCGGGCTCGTCGATGCACTCGTCGAGGATGCCGGCGAGCGCGCCGAGCTCCCAGTCGCGGCCGACGTAGGAGGTGGGGCGTCCGAGGAGGGTGCGTGCGCCCTGGGCGAGCGGGCGCTCGCCGCGGAGGAGGTGGCCGGCGTCGCGCTCGGTGACGTCGAAGCGGGCATCGAGCAGGCCGGCGACGACCTCGTCGAGCGCGACGGGCGGCAACTCGCCGGGCGCGGCGGCGGTGTGCGCGAGGAGCCGCGAGGCGCGGTCGATCAGGTCCCCTTCGGGCAGGGCGGCGGTCGACTCGGTGCGGCCCATCGCGATGGCCATGGGCCGGGCGCCAGCGACGGCGCGCAGCGCGAGCGCGCAGCGCGCGGTCTTGACGGCCTGGTCGGTGGCGACGCGGTGATCGGTCTCGAGCACGACGATGGTCGAGCCGTCGGTGAGCTGCTCGAGGTGGCCGCCGAACGGCGCGAGCGCGTGCCGCAGCGCGTTCGAAGAGCCGGCCTCGGCGCCCGCGGCGGGCCCGAGCACCACGACGGCCAGGAGCCGCCGCTCGGTGCCGGTGATCGCAGACGGCCGCGCGCTGCGCCCCCGCGGAGCCATGGCGGCGCCGTCGACGCGCGGCGCGAGCGCCGCGAGCGTGGCGGCCAGGTGGGCCCCGTCGCGCGGCCGGTGCGCGGGGGCCTTCGCCAGCATCGCCGTGATCAGGGCGTCCAGCTCTGCCGGTACCTCGGGCCACAGCGCGCTGACGCGCGGCGTGTCGCCGAACAGGATCTTGCCGAGGATGCCGGCTGCGCTGTCGCCGTGGAACGCGGGCGTGCCGGTCAGGCACTGGAACAGCACACAGCCGAGCGCGAACACGTCGGCGCGCGCGTCGACCGCACCGCCATCGCGCGCCTGCTCGGGCGCCATGAAGCCCGGCGTGCCGACGAGCATGCCGGTGCGCGTGAGCCGCGTGCCGCCCGCGCGCCGCGCGATGCCGAAGTCGAGGATCTTGACGTCCGCGATGCGGCCGCCGGGGAGGAACAGGTTGGCGGGCTTGAGATCGCGGTGGATGGCGCCGAGCGCGTGGGCGGCGCCGAGCGCCTCGGCGACGCGGGCGGCGAGCGTGAGCGTCTCGCCGGCGGTGAGCGGCTCGCGCGCGAGGCGGTGCTCGAGGTCCTCGCCGTCGAGCCACTCCATGACGAGGAACAGCTCGTCCGCGGGCGCCTCGCCGTGGGCGATGTAGCGGACGATGCCGGGGTGAGACAGCGTGGAGAGCAGCTCCACCTCGCGCGCGAAGCGGGCGATGCTGTGGCCCCGCGCGTCGGAGAGCACCTTGATCGCGACCAGCTGTCCGGACGCGCGGTCGCAGGCGCGGAAGAGCTGGCCCATGCCACCGGCGGTCACCTGCTGCTCGATCTCGAACCGATCGCCCAGCAACTGCCCGAGCTTCATGGGCCGATCTAACCTTTCTCCGCCGGGGCTGGGGGCAAATCAGCTCCCTCTCGCGGAGGGACGGGCGCGGAATCCTCCGTGGGAATCAAGCCAGGGATCGCCCGTGTCCGCGAGCGCTCGGGGCTCCGCCGCCGCACCCGGTGGACGAGGAGCCGCCGCGCTGCGCGCCGGCTTGATCCCATGGAGTGGTGATACCGGAGATGGTCAGAGCTGCTGTGGCGAGATAATCAATGGTTCTGCGGCCGCGTCATCGATCCACTCGCGTGCCAGCGCGAGGGTCCTGGCGTTCTCGGAGACGTCCTCGAGGAAGCTCTTCTTGTAGGCCGGATCGATGATCCGGTCGGCGACCTCGAGTAGATGCGTTCGCGCCTCCGCGATGGCGTGCCTGGCGTCGTCGCGCGCGTCGGCGGCGTGGAGCGCCTGGGCGTACGCGAGCCGTACAAACGCACAGCGGAACATGGCGCAGCCGCCCATGGCCGTGCAGCGAGTGGAGGCGTCCTTGGCGATGGCGAGGGCCTCTGCGGTGCGGCCCTGGGCGAGGCGGAGCGCCGAGATCGTCGCCAGGACACCGGGCTGATCGAGGGGGACGTGCAGCTCCATGCGCAGCGCGGCCGGCACCTCGCGCTCGGCGCCCTCGAGGTCCCCCATGCGGCGGAGCACCTCCGTGAGCATCCAGCTGGCGCGCGCCTCGTCCAGGGCGTTTCCGTGCGCGCGCGCGTCCTCGCGTAGCTCGGCCGCGAGGGCGCGCGCCTCGTCGAGCGCGCCGCGGTCGGCGCGCAGCCACGACAGGATGAAGCGCCGATGCCCGCTCACCACGCCCAGCTTCTCGTCGGCCGTCGGGATCTGTTCCAGCAAGCGCTCGGCGGGGGCCGCGGCGCCGAGGTACCAGAGGTTCATTGCCCGGAAGAGCTGCATGTTCAGAAACATGAGCTCGCTGCGAGTCTCGTCGAAGATCGGCTGGATCGCGTGGCTGTGCTGGAGGGCCTGCCACGGGTCATCGTGCGCATAGGAGGCTCGCTCTCCGACGCAGATGTTCCACCAGAAGCGCGCGAAGGGCTCCTTGTCGCCCGTCGAGCGGATGATCTCGAAGAATCGCTCCTCGAGCACGGTCCCCTCTGAAATCCGCCCGACGCTGTCGAGGATGAAGACCCCGCTGAGGAAGACGAGCGACATCCTCCCGATGGCCTCGGGCGCGGGGACGACGTCCCGGAGCACCGCGATCGCTGGCGGGAGCGCCTCGATCCTGCCGGCGAGCAAGAGGCCCAAGAAGTACGTATGCATCGCCTGCGCCCAGGGGATGGAGCCGCGCGGCGCGGTGCGCAAGAGCTCCTCGGCGTCGGGCATCGCGACGCTGACCAGGCGCAGGTCCTGCGTGGCGGCATCGCAGCGCATGCCGAGCAGCGGGATCCGGAGCTCTGGCGGAGGATCGCAGGCGAGACCGAGGGCGGCGCGCGCCACGGTGGCGTCGAGGTCGAGGACATGGAATGCCTGCTCCGACGCGCGCAAATAGTGGCGCGCGGCGTCCAGGCTGTCGCCACCGCGCTCGAAGTGGCCGGCGAGCACCATGGGGTCGGTCTCGCCGTGCTGCTCGAGCCACTGGCCGGCGAGGTGATGGCCGAGCCGCCGATCCTGGTCGGTGAGCGTCGCGTAGGCGCCCTCGCGGAGCAGGGTGTGGCGAAACACGAGCTCGCGGTCGCCGGGGAATCGGCTCTGCGGCCGCGCCGTCAGCACCTCCTGCGCGACGAGCTGCGTGAGCCAGTCAGCGACCACGGTCGTGCTCATGGCGCCGCCGAGGAGGAGCGTGACGCCGCTCTCCCAGCAGATCTCGCCGAACACGCTGGCGGCGCGGAGCACGCGGCGCGCCTCGAGCGGGAGCCTGGCGAGGCGGGTCTCGACCATGGCGAGCACGGTGTCGGGCAGGGCGCGGTCCTTGCCGTCGGCGACGGCGCGGATCAGCTCCTCGAGGTAGAACGCGTTGCCGTCGGCCTGCTGGACGAGGCGCTCGATGGTGTCGGGGCCGACGCTGTCGCCGAGGACCTGGCGGACGAGGCGCTCGCCGGCCTTCTTGCCGAGCTCTTTGAGGCGGATCTCCTGGACGTTCTGGCGCTCGACCCAGAGCTTGGGGAAGACGTCGTAGACCTCGGGGCGGGCGAGGGCGAGCACCATCCAGGGCAGCTGGTTGCGCTCGCGGAGCGCGGTGTCGATGAAGCGGACGGTGCCGAAGTCGCCCCAGTGGAGATCCTCGAGGACGATGAGGATGGGTTGGACGGCGGCCTCGGCCTGGAGGAAGTCCAGGAAGACCTTGCGCATCTGCTCGCTCATGAAGTGGGCGTCCTGGCGCGCGGCCGTGAGCGCGGGGCTGCCCTCCTCGGCGGAGAACGGCGCGCCGACGAGCTCGCCGAGGAACTCGGCGACGCGCTGCCGATCGGCGGCGGGCACGCGGGCGGCGACGCGGGCGCGGAGCTTTTGGTGGCGCTCGGCGAGCGGCTCGCCGCCGTGGATGCCGAGGGTGCCGCGGAGCGCCTGGGCGAGCAGATCGAGCGTGGAGCCGGCGCGGAGCGAGTCGGCGCGGCCGACCCAGATCGCGACCGCCTCGGGGCGCTCCTGGACGCGGCTCACGAACTCGGCGGAGAGGCGCGACTTGCCCATGCCGGCGGCGCCGGTCACGACGACGCCGCGCGCCTCGGGCTCGTCGATGCACTCGTCGAGGATGCCGGCGAGGGCGGCGAGCTCCCAGTCGCGGCCGACGTAGGAGGTGGCGCGGCCGAGGAGCGTGCGCGTGCCTTGCGTGAGCGGGCGCTCGCCGCACAGGAAGAGGCCGGCGTCGCGCTCGACGACGTCGAAGCGGGCGTCGAGCAGGCCGGCGACGACCTCGTCGAGCGCGATCGGGGGCAGCGCGCCGGGCGCTCGCGCCGTGTGCACGAGCAGCCGCGAGGCGCGAGCGACCAAGTCCCCTTCGGGCAAGGTCATCGTCGACTCGACGCGACCCATCGCGATGGCCATGGGCCGGCCGCTGGCGACGGCGCGCAGCGCGAGCGCGCAGCGCGCGGCCTGCGCCGCCTGGTCGGTGGCGACCCGACGCTCGGCCTCGAGCACGACGATCGTCGCGCCATCGGCGAGCTGCTGGAGCCGGCCGCCGAACGGTGCGAGCGCAGGTCGCAGCTTCGGAGCGCCGGCCTCGGCACCCGCGGCCGCGCCGGCCTCCGTGTCGGCGGCGCGCCCGAGCACCACGACGGACAGGAGCCGCCGCTCGGTGCCGGTGATCGCGGACGGTCGCGCGGCGCGCCCTCGCGGGGAGAGGGCCGGGCCGGTGACGTGGGGCGCGAGGGCCAGGAGCTCGGCGGCGAGGTGGGCGCCGTCGCGCGGACGGAGCGCGGGCTCCTTCGCCAGGAGCGTCGCGATCAGGGCGTCCAGCGCTGGCGGCACCTCGGGCCACCGCGCGCTGACGCGCGGCGTGTCACCGAACAGGATCTTGCCGACGATGCTGGCGGTGCTGTCGCCCTCGAACGCGGGCACGCCGGTCAGGCACTGGAACAGCACGCAGCCGAGCGCGAACACGTCGGCGCGCGCGTCGATCGCGCCTTTGTTGCGCGCCTGCTCGGGCGCCATGAAGCCTGGCGTGCCGATCATGGCGCCGGTCCGCGTGAGATGCGTGCCGTCCTCGCGCTGCGCGATGCCGAAATCGAGGACCTTGACGTCCTCGGCGCGGCCGCCGGGGAGGAACAGGTTGCTGGGCTTGAGATCGCGGTGGACGATGCCGCGCGTGTGCGCGACGCCGAGCGCGGTGGCGACGCGCGCTCCGAGCGCGAGCGTCTGGGCGACCGTGAGCGGCTCGCGCGCGAGGCGGGTGTCGAGATCCTCGCCGTCGAGCCACTCCATCGCGAGGAACAGCTCGCCCGCGGGCGTCTCGCCGTGGGAGACGTAGCCGATGATGCCCGGGTGAGACAGCCCAGCGAGCAGCCGCACCTCGCGCATGAAGCGCGCCGTGCGGCGCCCGCGCACGTCGGCGAGCACCTTGATCGCGACCGGCTGACCGGACGCGCGATCGCGGGCGCGGAAGACCTGGCCCATGCCACCGGCGGTCACTTGCTGCTCGATCTCGAACCGATCGCTCAGCAGCTCCCCGCGCTTCATGGACCGATCTAACCTCCCTCCGCCGCGGAGCGGGGACAAATCAGCGCGCCTTTCGGGCGGGCGTGGAGCAGCGGGCGTGAATCAGCGGGCGTGAATCAGCCGCCGCGCCCGCAGCGCTCGAAGTGATCCTCGAGGATCTTGGTGTCGGTCTCGCCCGCCTGCTCGAGCCACTGTCCGGCGAGCCAGTGACCGGCGACCCGATCGCCCTCGGTCAGCATCGCGTAGGCGGCCTCCTGCACCAGCGGGTGCCGGAAGCGGTACTCGACCTCGGCCGGGAAGCGCCGATCTTCCTTGTGCGAGATCACGTCCTGCTCCACGAGCTGCGTGAGCCACACCGCGATGTTGCCGCTGCCGATCAGCGCCTCGACGCCGCCGCGCCAGAACGTCTCGCCGAAGACGCTCGCTGCCCGGAGCACGCGCCGCGCCTCCGGATCGAGCCGCTCGAGGCGGACCTGGACCATGGCCAAGACCGAGTCCGGCGTCGCGTCGCCCTTGCCCTGGGCCGCGGCCCGCAGCATCTCCGCGAGGTAGTACGGGTGGCCCTCGGAGCGCTCGACGAGCGCCCGCAGCGTCTCGTCGGAGACGGCCTCGCCGAGCACCTGCCGCGCCCACTGCTCGCACGCGCGCCGCGACAGCTTGCGCAGGCGGATCTCCTGCATCGCGCGATCGGCCCACAGCTGCGGGAAGATCTCGTGCACCTCGGTCCGCGCGAGCGCGAGCACCATGAGCGGCTGATCGGCGAGCGCGCCGAGCGTCGCGTCGACGAGCTTGATCGTCGGCAGATCGGCCCACTGCAGATCTTCGAGCACGATCACCACCGGGCTCCGCGCGCACTCGGCGCGGAGGAAGGCGAGGACGGCCTGGCCGACGTGCCCGCTCAAGGTGATCGGGTCCTGCCGCACCGCCGCGAGCTCGCCGCCGGGACCGCTCTCGAACGGCGTGGCGAGCAGATCGCCGAGGAGATCGGCGACGCGCGTGCGCTCGAGGCTCGCGTGGCGCCCGACGCGCGCGCGGATCTTCGCCCGCCGCGCCTCGAGGGGCTCGTCGCCAGCGAGGTCGAAGGCGTGGCGGAGCGCCTGCGCGAACGCGACCAGCGTGGCGCTCGAGCCCGTCGCGTCGGCCTCGCCGACCCAGATCTCGGCGGGCTGGCCGCGCGCCTCGAGCCGGCGCAGGAACTCGTGCCCGAGGCGCGCCTTGCCGGCCCCGGCCGGGCCGGTCACGAGCGCCATGCTCGCGACGTGCTCCTCCGCGCAGCGCTCGAAGATCGTCTCGAGCTGGGCGAGCTCCTGATCGCGCCCCACGAACGGGGTGGGCTCGGCGAACCGCTGGCGCATGCGATCGGGCGCGGTGAGCTCGCCGCGCAGGTAGAGGCGATTGCTGCCGGTGTCGAACCGGTTGCCGAGCAACGTCGAGGTCAGCTCGTCGATGCGGATCGTCTTGCCCTTGCCGGTGGACTCGAGCAGGTCCACGGCCTGATCGATCAGCGCGCTCTCGGGCAGGCTCGGCCCGAGCGCCTCGCGCCCGGAGACGACGACGACCGCGCCGCCGCCGACGAGGCCGCGGAACGCGAGCGCACAGCGCGCGGCGCGCACGGCGAGATCGGTCGCCGCGTCGGCGTGCGAGATGGCCACGATCATGGATCCGCCGGCGAGGATCTCGAGCTTGCCGCGGTGGCGCTCGACGGCGGCGCGCAGCGCGCGCTCGCGCGCGTCGCGCTCGGCGAGGGGGACCGGCCGCGCGTTCGGCGCCTCCTCCTCCGCGCGCACGATCACGAGGGAGAGCATCCGCCGCTCGGTGGCCATGAGCTCGGACAGGACGCTGCGCAGGCCGCTGCGCGGGGTCGGGGCGCGCGGCTCGCGCTCCTCGATCGCCAGGAGCTCCGCCGCGACGGCGTCCCCGTTGTGCGGCCGGTCGTCGGGCGAGCGCGAGAGCATCCGCGTCACCAGGTCGTCGAGCTCCTGCGGGACCGACGGGCGCAGCTCGCGCAGCCGCGGCAGGGAGTCGGGGGCCCCGTTGAGCAGCATGCGGAGCGCGTCGTGGCCGCGGAACGGCGCCTGCCCGGAGATGCAGCGGT
>DATMCI010000257.1:0-112091 GCA_035558535.1 Kofleriaceae bacterium | reverse complement strand
GCAGGCGTGGGCGTGGGCGGGGGCGCGGGTGCAGGCGCTGGCGTGGGTGCGGGCGCTGGCGCGGGTGCAGGCGCGGCAGGCTTTGGCGCGGGTGCGGCCGGCGCGGGCGCTGGTGCTGGTGCTGGTGCGGGCGCGGCCGGCTTTGGTGCGGGCGCAGGTGCGGGCGCGGCCGGCTTTGGTGCGGGCGCAGGCGCGGGTGCAGGCGCGGCCGGCTTTGGCGCTGGCGCTGGCGCGGCAGGTGCGGGCGCAGGCGCGGGTGCAGGCGCGGCCGGCTTTGACGCGGGTGCGGGTGCTGGCGCGGACTCGGGCGCGAGCTTGAACACGGCGAGCGACCGCTTCGAGCCATCGAGCTGCATGATCTCTTCGATCTTCTCGAACGTGCCCGTGCGGTCTGCCAGCGTGTCGCCATCGGCGAGCGGCTCGCTCGCGCGCAGCAGGAAGGCGGCTGCGCCGTCCGGGCCGGCGATCGAGAAGAGTTCGTTGTCCTTGCCGAGCACGCGACCGGCGACCTGGTACTTGCAGTTGGGGACCGAGCGCGGGCCCGGCGCGGCCTTCAGCTTCTCGGCGAACTCGAGCGCCGTACGGCCGAAGCAACGCTCGGCCTCCTTGGCGAGCTTGGCCTCCTGCTCGGCCTTGAGCTTGGCCTCTTTGGCGTCCTGCTCGGCCTTGAGCTTGGCCTCCTTGGCGTCGCGCTCGGCCTTGAGCTTGGCCTCCTTGGCGTCCTGCTCGGCCTTGAGCTTGGCGAGCTTGGCATCTTCCTCGGCTTTGCGCTTGGCGTCCGCCTGCGCGACGCGCTCGACGTCCTCGCGCCCCGGGAACATGCGCCATACGCGGTCAGCCTTGAGCAGCCCACACTGCGGTGTGTATCCGATATACGGCGTGACGCAGGCGTCGCGAGCAGCCGGCTTCTTCAGGCGGCAGCCGCGGAGATCAGCGATCACCGCCTTCAGCTCGACGAGGCACGTGCCGGACTGGGAGACCTCGTCTGGCTTGACGGGAGCGGGCACCTCCGGCCACGGCGCCTGCTTCCAGCAGGCGAGGCCCTCGTCGACGTCGGCGTCGAGCGCGAGCTGGCACTCGGCGATGCGGGCGCGGAAGCAGCGCTGGAGCTCGGCGTCGATCTGGGCGCGTGTCGGCCGGCCTCGGGTGGTCTTCGCGCGGAGCTCGGTCTCGGCGCGCTTGCGGGTGCACGCTCCGGCGAGCGGATCTGGCGGCGGCGGCGGCGTGGCCGGCGGTGCGGGCGGCGCGGCCTTATCGTCGGGCTTTGCCGGCGGCGCCGGTGGCGTGGGCAGCTTGGCCTTGTCGTCAGGCTTTGCCGGCGGTGCCGGTGGCGCGGCCTTGTCGTCGGGCTTTGCTGGCGGCGTCGCGGGCGGCGCGGCCTTGTCGTCGGGCTTGGCCGGAGGCGCTGGCGGCGCGGGCGGCGCAGCCTTGTCGTCGGGCTTGGCCGCTGGCGGTTTGGCCGCTGGTGGCGCGGCCGCTGGTGGCGCGGCCGCTGGTGGCGCGGCCGCCGGTGGCGCGGCTGCCGGCGGCGCTGGCGCTGGCGGCGCGGCGCTGGGCGGGCCGGCGGTCGGCTGGGCCACGGCGACCGCGGCGGTGAGCGAGGACGCGATGGCGAGCGCGGCGAGCAGCAAGCACCCCGAGAAGCGAGCCATAAACACCGTAGGTATCACGCTACCCGGAGGCGCGCTTGCCGCACAGCCGCGTCATGTGCGGCGCGAGGCCCGCCGCGTCGATCTCGATCGGATCGCCGTGGCACGGCAGGAGCCGTGCGATCGGCCACTCGAGGATCCGCGCGGCCGACGCCTGCGCCGCGGCGCGGTCCTTGCGCATCCAGCGCCACTGGCGGCTCTGCGCGAGGCCGCCACCGCCGACCCCCGTCAGCTTGAGCGCGAGGCGGGTGCGGAGGTTTTTGTGCCGCGTGATGTTGAAGAAGAGGTCGGCGCAGACGAGCGTGCCGCTCGGCCGGTGCAGCAGCACCGCCTCGGAAAGCTTCGGCACGCCGCCGATCAGCTCGAGCGCGACGGCCTCGCCCCACGGCGCGGCCGCGCCGTCCCCGAGCACGTGATCCACCGCGAGCTGGGGCTGCTTGTCGGTGACGCCCGGCGCCGCGTACAAGGCCGCCCGCGGCCAGCGCGCCTTCGCCGCGGCCGCGTACATATGGTGCAGCCGGTTGGGCGCCACGATGTGCGCCACCTCGCCGGCGGCGTCGATCGCGGCCGCGGCCGCGTCGTCGAACGCGATCGGCGAGTAGACGAGCAAGCTGCGATCGGCGAGCCGGAGCACCGTCGCGGAGAGCGGCAGCATGATGCCCCCGGGCATGCGGAGATCGGGGCTCTTGATCTGCCAGACGTCCGTCGCGATCGCGTCCATGCGCGGCAGTAGACCGCGAGCGCCGCGCGTGCTGCCTGCGGTGCGTCGCCGCAGCGACCGTCGCGGCGCCGGGCTCACGGCTTCAAGATCACGCCTTCGCCCCGCTTGCCGTTCATCGTGACGACGAGCGGCCGCTCGAACCGCAGGTGGCGCACGCACGACGTCTCGCGCGCGGCTGGCTGCGCGGCGAGCCACTCCCAGTCGACGAAGCCCTCGCCGGCGTCCGGGTTGACCGTGAAGTATCCGACGTGGAATGACGTCAGGTTCTGGAAGAAGTGCGTGCCCTGCGACGGCGCGACCTTGATGTCCTCGAAGCCGGCCTCGACGATCACGCGCGCCCCCGAGATCTGGTCCCACGTGACGGGGATGCCGAGCCACGGATCCGCCGAGCCCCAGCGGCCGACGCCGACGAGCAGGTACGGCCGCCCCGCCAGCTCGGCGTTGAGCTGCGCGATCTCGGCGGCGGCGCGGCGGCTGGCCGCGCGATCGAAACGCTGGCGATCGATGACGATCGCGTCGTAGAGGTCGTCGATCCGGCCGTTGCCGAGGACGCTGGTGCTGCGGCACACCGCGGCGCCCGGCTCGACCGGGCCGAGCGCCAGCTCCTCGGCCTCCGCCGCGCGCGCGAGCGGCCGCAGCTGGAGGAACGCGAGCTCGCGCTTGCCGAGATCCACCGCGAACTCGATCTCGACCGGCGCGCCCATGCCCCAGCGGCCGATCGCGAGCAGCCGATCGAGCAGCTTCGCGAGCGGGAACGCCTCGTGCTTGAGGATCGCCGCGAACGTCACGACGCGCACGCCGGCGCGCGAGGTGCCCTCGTAGATCGCGTCGTTCTCGCGCGAGTACGTGGACGCGACCGCGCCGAGCGTGCCGTCGATCTCGGCGGCCTCGAGCTCGTAGCGCGTCTCGCGCATGTCGGCGCCGCCCGCGCCGCCCGCGTCGCCGGCACCGCCCCCGGCATCCGCGGCCAGATCCAGCGCCCAGAACTGGCGCTGCGAGCTCGCGAGCACGTCGCGCACCGACGAGAGCTGCACCAGGTGCTGCGGGTAGCGCGGGCAGAACCTGAGGCAGCGCTCGCCCTCGACGACGCTCCTGCCGAGCCCGAGCGCGACGGCCGCGACGCCGTCGTCGGGGGTCTCGGGCGGCGTGGGGTAGAAGTTGTGCGAGCGCGCGACCCCGGCGAAGTCCGGGTAGAACCGCGCGCCGTGCGTGCGCCCGCACAGGCGCTGCACGATCACCGCCATCTTCTCCTCCTCGAGGCGGTACGGCGTCGCGCGGATGTACTGCTTGGCGGCCTGCGAGAACGTCGACGCGTACACGCGCACGATCGCGCGGACGAGCCGCTCGAGCCGCCGCTCGAGCGCGGCGTCGTGGCCGAGCATGAACGTCTCGTAGATGCCCGCGAACGGCTGGTACTGCGAGTCCTCGAGCAGGCTCGACGAGCGCACCGCGAGCGGGCCCGGCAGGCGCGGCAGGAGCGCCGCGAGGTCGTCGCGCGCGTCCTGCGGGAAGCGCGCCGCGAGGAAGCGGCGCTCGATCGCCGCCTCGTCGTCGGTGTGGAGCGCGAAGTCGCGGAGGTCGTTGTCCTCGAGGAAGCGGTCGAACACGTCGGTGGCCAGCACGACGGCCGCCGGCACGGACACCCCGATACCCGGCAGGTCGTCGGTGACCGGTTCGCGGCCGAGCAGCATGCGCATGAACGCCAGGCCGCGCGCCTTGCCGCCGAGCGAGCCGCCGCCGATGCGCTGGAAGTCGTGGCGCGGATCGAACGCGCCGCGGTCGTAGTCGGCGACCACGTCGAGGCTGCGATCGCGGCGGTACCGCGCGATCGTCTCGATCAGGTACGTGCGGACCTGCTCGGGGTCGGCGAAGTCCGACACCCGGCGCGGCCGGATGTGCTCGGCCAGCACGAACTCGGTGCGCGCCTTGAGCCAGCTCGAGAAGTGGTTGCGCTCGGCGTGGTACGCGATGCTGGCCGCCGGGACGGTCGCGAGCTTCTCCTCGAGCGACTTCAGATCGTACGCGCGGCCGAGGTTCGCGCCGTCGGCGGCGCGGAACACGAAGTCGCCGAAGCCCAGGTACTCGATCATGAACCGGCGCAGGTCGGCGAGCAGGGTCGGCGAGCCCTTGATGAGGAACGACGCGCCCACGTCCGACGCGCCGACCCAGTGATCCGGCTTCGACGACTGGAGCAGCACCGGCACGTCCGGCGAGCGCGCGCGGACGGCGCGCGCGAACTCGAGCCCCGCCTCGACCGACAGCTTGCCGTCAGCGGGGAACTCGATGTCCGAGATCACGCCGAGCACGTGCTCCTCGAACTGGGTGAACGCGAGCCACGCCTCCTCGTACGAGCTGCACAGGAGGATCTTCGGGCGCGCGCGCATCCGCATGATCTTGTCGGAGACGTTGACGCCCTCGGAGATGAGGCGCCGCGAGTGGTGCAGAAGCTCGCCGTAGATCGCCGGCAAAAACGACGAGTAGTAGCGGACGTTGTCCTCGATCAAGATGATGACCTGGACGCCCATCACCTCGGTGTCGTGGGCGGCGTTGCGGCGATCCTCGACGTACTTGACGATCGCGAGCAGGATGCGCGCGTCGCCCTGCCACAGGAACGTGCGCTCGACGGCCGACATGTCGTGGTGCAGGGAGAAGCTCTTGACCTGCCGCGCGTCGAACGCGAGCAGGACGACCGGGAGCTCCCGGCCGAGCGCCTTCACGCGCGTCGCGAGCTCGGCGCCGTCCATGTCCGCGAGCTCCAGGCCGCTGATGATGAGGTTGAACCGGGGCGCCGCGCGGACCAGCTCGAGCGCCTCGGTCCCGGTCGCCACCGTCGTGAGCCCCGGCCCGTAGTGCAGATCGAGGTTGCGGAACTCGCCGACCACGCGCTCGCCGATCTGCCCCGCCTCCTCGAGCACGAACGAGTCGTACGGGCTCGCCACGAGCAGGATGTCCATGATGCGGTGCCGCATCAGCTCGTGGAAGTCCGTCCCGCCGCGGCGGTGACGAGGGCGCTGGCCCGTCCGGTTCATGGCCGGCGAGCTTACCCGCGGCGGCGGCGCGGCGGCGGGATGTTTGCTGAGTCTGGACTTGCCAAGTCCAGACTTGACAAGTCTAGACTTGGCAAGTCACCTTCCGGGTATGTCCGACACCCTCGACGAGCCCGAAGCGGCAGGGGACTTTGGTGGTGCTGGCGAGGTCGAGTTCGTCGGCCGCGCCGCGGAGCTGCGTCTCCTGGAGGAGGCGTGGCGGCGCCGCGAGGCGGCGTTCATCCCGATCTACGGCCGGCGCCGCATCGGCAAGAGCGAGCTGATCCTGCACTTCCTGCGCGGCAAGCAGGCGATCTACCACGTCGGCAAGGTCGCCCCGGCGGCGCTGCAGCTGCGCGAGTTCCTCGAGGAGTCGGCGCGCGCGCTCGGGGAGCCGCTGCTCGCGCAGCTGGCCGTGACTGACTGGCGCGCCGCCCTCGAGGCGGTGGTCGGTCGCGCGCTCGGCCGCGCGAAGGGCAAGCTCTTGCTCGCGCTCGACGAGTTCCAGTGGACGGCGGGCGCGAGCCCCGAGCTGCCGTCGGTCTTGCAGGAGCTGTGGGACCGCAAGTGGAAGAAGACAGGGCAGGTGATGCTGATCCTGTGCGGATCGTTCATCGGCTTCATGGAGCGCGAGGTCCTCGGCAAGAAGAGCCCGCTGTTCGGGCGGCGCACCGCGCAGATCCACCTGCAGCCGTTCGACTACCGCGAGGCCGCGCTGTTCCACCCGAGCTGGTCGCTCGCGAACCGCGCGCGCGCGTACTTCGTGTGCGGCGGCGTGCCGATGTACCTGAAGGCGTTCTCCGCCCACCGCTCGATCGAAGGCAACATCGAGGACAACCTGCTCACCGAGTTCTCGCCGATGTTCCGCGAGCCGGAGTTCTTGCTGCGCGAGGAGCTCCGCGAGGTCGAGACGTACCACGCGATCCTGCACGCGATCGCGGCCGGCCACGTCACAGCGAGCGCGATCGCGCAGGCGAGCGGCGCGCCGGTCCGCAGCTTGCCGTACTACCTCGATCGGCTCGTGCAGCTTGGCTACGTCGGGCGCCGGCACCCGCTGACCGGCGGCCGGCCGAACGCGCGGCAGGTCCGCTTCCTCCTCGATGATCCGCTGCTCCGGTTCTGGTTCCGGTTCGTGTTCCCCAGCCGCAGCTTCATCCAGAAGGCAGGTCCGGCGCGCGCCTACGCGGAGCTGATCAAGCCGCAGCTCGACTCGTACTTCGGCAGCTGCTTCGAGCGGCTGTGCCGCGAGGCGCTGCCGCACCTCCACGCGCGCGAGGGGACCGGCGCTACCACCGAGGCCGGGCAGTACTGGGACCGGGACGTCCAGATCGACGTCGTCGGGGTCCGCGGCGACGGCTGGATCGATCTCGGCGAGTGCAAGTGGGGGGCGATCGCCTCGGTGCCGCAGGTCCTCGCCGAGCTCGAGGCCAAGGCGCTCGCGTTCCCGAACCCGAAGAACGCCACGCTCGGCCGGCGCGTGTTCGCGCGCACCGTGCCGGCGGTGGCGCGCCGGCGCGCCCGGCAGGACGCGGCCGTTTCGTGGCACTCGCTCGAGGATCTGTACCGCGCCTGAGCGCCGCGGGGCGGCGCCAGCTACACGATGCCTTGATCCATCATCGAGTCGGCGACCTTCATGAAGCCGGCGATGTTCGCGCCGGCGACGTAGTTGCCGGAGACGCCGAAGCGGTCGGCCGTGCCGACGCACGCCTTGTGGATGCTGCGCATGATGACGCGCAGGCGCTCGTCGACCTCCTCGCGCAGCCAGCCGTAGCGCATGCTGTTCTGCGCCATCTCGAGGCCGGAGACGGCGACGCCACCGGCGTTGGCGGCCTTGCCGGGCCCGTAGAGGATCTTCGCGTCGACGAACTGCATGACGCCGTCGAGGTTGGTCGGCATGTTCGCGCCCTCGGCGACGACGTAGACGCCGTTCTTCAGGAGGTTCGCCGCGTCGCGGCCGCCGACCTCGTTCTGCGTCGCCGATGGGAACGCGCAGTGCGCGCGGTGCGCCCACAGCGGGTTGTGATCGAGCCTCGGATCGAGCGGGACGTAGACCGCGCTCTTGTACTGCGACGCGTACTCCTCGATCCGGCCGCGCCGCACGTTCTTGAGCGCCATGATGAACTTGAGCTTCTCGCGATCGATGCCGGCCTCGTCGTAGACGTAGCCGCTCGAGTCGGAGAGCGTCACCGGCCGGGCGCCGAGATCGAGCAGCTTCTCGATCGTGTACTGCGCGACGTTGCCGCTGCCCGAGACCAGGCACGTCTTGCCCTCGAGCGTCTCGCCGCGCGTCGCGAGCATCTCGGCCGCGAAGTACACGCAGCCGTAGCCGGTGGCCTCGGGCCGGATCAGCGAGCCGCCCCAGTTGAGCCCCTTGCCGGTGAGCACGCCGGTGAACTCGTTCCGCAGCCGCTTGTACTGGCCGAACATGTAGCCGATCTCGCGGCCGCCGACGCCGATGTCGCCGGCTGGCACGTCGGTGTTCGCCCCGATGTGCCGAGCGAGCTCCGTCATGAAGCTCTGGCAGAAGCGCATCACCTCGTGATCGCTCTTGCCCTTCGGATCGAAGTCCGAGCCGCCCTTGCCGCCGCCCATCGGCAGCGTGGTGAGCGAGTTCTTGAACACCTGCTCGAACGCGAGGAACTTCAAGATGCCGAGGTTCACCGACGGGTGGAACCGCAGCCCGCCCTTGTACGGCCCGATCGCGCTGTTCATCTCGATCCGGAAGCCGCGGCTGATCTGCACGCCGCCGCGGTCGTCGACCCACGGCACGCGGAACATGAGCACGCGCTCGGGCTCGATGATCCGCTCGAGGATCTTTGCGTGGCGATACTCGGGGTGCCGCTCGAGCACGAGCGAGAGCGACTCCGCCACCTCTTGCACCGCCTGGTGAAACTCGGGCTCGGCAGGGTTCTTACCCCGCACGTCCGACATCAACGCCGTCACGTAGTCGTTCATGGCCGGACAATATCCGGCCACCGCCCGGCCAGGCGTCCGGTCGCAGCCGGCCCCTATATAAAGGAGGTGGCGCGCCGCGTCGAGACTCGGCGCCGCTGCGAGATCTTCGAGCGGTGGGATGCACACATCATCCGACCGACATCAGACCTGCCTCGCCGTTCGGTCGGTACCGAACGGCTTGACCGCGGGGGGCGCACGGAGGAAATGTAACACCCTCATGAAGCTCGACATCAACGGTCAGGTCCGAGAGGTCGACGCGCCTCCAGAGATGCCATTGCTCTGGGTGCTGCGCGACATCGTAGGGCTCACGGGCACCAAGTTCGGCTGCGGCATGGCCCAGTGCGGCGCGTGCACGGTGCATCTCGACGGCAAGCCGGTCCGCGCGTGTGTCACGCCGGTCTCCAGCGTCGGCGCGCGCAAGGTGACGACGATCGAAGGCGTCTCGTCCGACGGATCGCACCCGGTGCAGCGCGCGTGGGCCGAGGCCGACGTGGTGCAGTGCGGGTACTGCCAGTCGGGCCAGATCATGACGGCGGTGGCGCTGCTCAACAAGAACGCGCAGCCGTCCGACGAGGACATCGACGCCGCCATGTCCGGCAACATCTGCCGGTGCGGCACTTACCAGCGCGTCCGCGAGGCGATCCACCTCGCGTCGCGCCTTACGCGAGGTGGCAAGTGAAGGTCTCTCGCCGCGGATTCCTCCAGGGCACCGCCGCCACGGCGGCGGGCCTCGTCATCGGCTTCTACGTGCCGCAGAAGGCGCGCGCGGCGGGACCGCCGAAGCCGGTGGCGCCGCCGCCGAACGCGTTCCTGCGGATCGGCACCGACGACTCGGTCACCGTCATGATCGCCCACTCCGAGATGGGGCAGGGCATCTGGACGGGCCTCGCGATGCTGATCGCCGAGGAGCTCGACTGCGACTGGTCGAAGGTCCGCTCCGAGCACGCGCCGGCCGCGCCGGCCTACGCGCACACGGGCTTCGGCATGCAGATGACGGGCGGCTCGACGAGCACGCACAGCGAGTTCGAGCGCTACCGCACCGTCGGCGCGCAGGCCAAGGACATGCTGGTCCGCGCCGCCGCCGCGAAGTGGAAGGTGGCGCCGGGCGCGTGCCGCGCCGAGAAGGGCGTCATCACGAGCGGCAAGAACTCGGCGAAGTTCGGCGAGCTCGCCTCGGCCGCGATGACGCTCGTGCCGCCCGCGAAGGTGAAGCTGAAGGATCCGAAGGAGTGGAAGATCATCGGCAAGCCGACGCGCCGGATCGACACCCCGGAGAAGATCACCGGCAAGGCGCAGTTCGGGATCGACGTCTCGTTCCCCGGCCTGCATACGGCGGTGGTCGCGCGGCCGCCGGCGTTCGGCGCCAAGCTCGTCAAGTTCGACCCCGCGGCGGCGCTCAAGGTGCCGGGCGTCGTGCAGGTGGTCCCGGCCGGCAACGGCGTCGCCGTCGTCGCGAAGCACTTCTGGGCCGCCAAGCTCGGCCGCGACGCGCTCGTCGTCGAGTGGAGCAAGCCGGAGGGCGGCGGCCTCGACAGCGCCAAGCAGCTCGCCGACTTCCGCGAGATGGCGCAGAAGCCGGGCGCGATCGCCGTCGACAAGGGCAAGGTCGAGGCGGCGCTCGGCGCGGCCAAGACGAAGTTCACGGCGGTGTTCGACGTGCCGTACCTCGCGCACGCCCCGATGGAGCCGCTGGGCGCCACCGTGAAGATCGACGGCGACGCGGTCGAGATCTGGACCGGCACGCAGATGCAGACGGGCGAGCAGATGGCCGCCGCGATGATCGCCGGCACCAAGCCCGAGAAGGTCACGATCCACACGCCGTTCCTGGGCGGCGGCTTCGGGCGCCGCGCGACGCCGACGTCCGACTTCGTGTCGGAGGCCGTGCTGATCGCCAAGGCCGCGAAGCTGCCGGTCAAGACGGTGTGGACGCGCGAGGACGATATCCGCGGCGGGTACTACCGCCCGTCGTACGTCCACCGCGTCCAGGTCGGCGTCGACGCGAACGGCTTCCCGACGGCGTGGGACCACGTCATCGTCGGGCAGTCGATCGGCGCGGGCACGCCGTTCGAGGCGTTCCTCGTCCACAAGGGCATCGACCACACGTCGATCGAGGGCGTCCCCGAGTCGCCGTACATCCAGAAGGCCACCGACGTCCGCGTGTCGCTGCACTCGCCGAGGACGCCGGTCCCGGTCCTGTGGTGGCGCTCGGTCGGCAACACGCACACGGCGTTCGTGATGGAGAGCATCATCGACGATCTCGCCGCCGGCGCGAACAAGGACCCGCTCGAGTACCGGCTCGCGCTGCTCAAGGGCGCCCCGCGCCACGCCGCGGCGCTCAAGCTCGCCGCCGAGAAGGCGGGCTGGGGGACCAAGCCGGCGAACGGCCGCGCGCGCGGCCTCGCCGTGCACGAGTCGTTCGGCTCGATCGTCGCCGAGGTCGCCGAGGTCTCGCTCGACAAGGGCAAGATCCGCGTCCACGCGGTGACGTGCGCGGTCGACTGCGGGACGGCGGTCAACCCGCTCGCGGTCGAGGCGCAGGTGCAGGGCAGCGTCGTGTACGGCCTGACGGCGGCGCTCTACGGCAAGCTCACGCTCCAGGGCGGCGCGGTCCAGGAGAGCAACTTCCACGACTACCCGGTCCTGCGCATGTACGAGATGCCGAAGGTCGCGGTCCACATCGTGCCGAGCAACGCGAAGATGGGCGGCATCGGCGAGCCGGCGACCGCGCCGATCGCGCCGGCCGTCGCGAACGCGGTGTTCGCGCTCACCAAGCGGCGCCTGCGCACGCTGCCCCTGCAGCTGCCCTGAGGTCGATCATGCGGATGCACCACTTCGTTAGTCTCCTCGGCGCGCTCGCGCTCGCGGCCGTGGCCGCGTGCCCGGGCCCCAAGACCACCACCACCCAGGTCGGCACGGGCGGCGGCATGGAGCCCGGGCCCGGGCCCAAGCCGGATCGCGCGGCGGGCCTCACCGCGTGGGAGACGGTCCGCACCGTCTTCCAGAACCCGCGCTGTCAGAACTGCCACCCGGCCGACGACGTCCCGCTGCAGGGCGACGAGGGCCGCCCGCACAACCAGAACGTGCGCCGCGGCCCCAAGGGCGAGGGCATGGTCGGCGCGGAGTGCACGACGTGCCACGGCGCGGCGAACCCGCCGGCGTCGTACGGCCGCAACACGCCGCCGGGCAACGTGAAGGGCTGGCACATGCCGCCGCCGGACATGAAGCTGGTCTTCGTCGGCATGTCGTCGCGCGCGCTGTGCGAGCAGACGAAGGACCCGGCGCGCAACGGCGGCAAGGACATGCCGGCGCTGCGCACGCACCTCGACGATCCGCTCGTCGTCTGGGGCTGGCAGCCGGGGTTCGGCCGCGCGCCGATCGCGACGCCGCGCGAGACGCTCCTGACCGCGTGGGAGACGTGGGCGGCGGCCGGCGCGCCCTGCCCGGAGTGACGCCGCGGCCCTGGCCTGCGCGGTCGGGGTAACACCGAGACGCGTCGCGCCGCACGCGACGCGCGCCGCTGTCGCACGTGTCGCGCGGTGCGCGGTGGCGCGCGAGCCGGTATCGTCGCGCCCATGACACGCAAGCTCCTCGCCGCCGCGGCGGCATGCACGGCGGTGCTCTATGGATGGCACTCGTTCGCGAAGGGACCCGAGGCGACCATGACCGAACCTCTCCTGGCCCCGTACGCGGGCCCCTACGGCGGCGTGCCGGCGTTCGACAAGCTCAAGACCGCTGACTTCAAGCCGGCGATCCTGAAGGCGATGGACGCGCAGCGGAAGGAGATCGCCGCGATCACCGCCGCGAAGGCGCCGGCCACGTTCGAGAACACGATCGCCGCGCTCGAGGACTCCGGCCGCGCGCTCACCCGCGCGACGACCCTGTTCGGCGTCTACACGTCGACGATGGCCGACAAGCCGATGCAGGAGGTCGAGAAGGAGATGGCGCCGATCCTCGCCGCGTTCGGCGACGAGATCGTGCAGAACGAGGCGCTGTTCGCGCGCGTCAAGGCGGTCTACGACGCGCGCGCGACGAGCAAGCTCACGTCCGAGCAGCAGCGGCTCACCGACGTCGTGTACCGCAACTTCGCGCGGCGCGGCGCGGCGCTCGGCGCCAAGGAGAAGGCGCGGATGAAGGAGATCAACCAGAAGCTGGCCGATCTCTACACGACGTTCTCGCAGAACCAGCTCGCCGACGAGGAGAGCTACACGATCGTGCTCGACAAGGAGGCCGATCTGGCCGGCCTGCCGGACACGCTGCGCGCGTCGCTCAAGGGGGCCGCCGAGGCCAAGGGCCAGAAAGGCAAGTGGCTCATCACGAACACGCGCTCGTCGGCCGAGCCGTTCCTCACGTTCTCGTCGCGGCGCGACCTGCGCGAGAAGGTCTGGAAGATGTGGGTCTCGCGCGGCGACAACGCGGGCGCGAAGGACAATAAACCGCTCATCTCGCAGATCCTCACGCTGCGCGGCGAGCGCGCGAAGCTGCTCGGCTTCCCGAGCCACGCGCACTGGATCATCGACGACAGCATGGCGAAGACGCCCGACGCCGCCATGAACCTGATGCTGAAGGTCTGGAAGGCCGCCGCCCTCCGCGTGCGCGAGGAGGTCGTCGACATGCAGAAGGTGGTCGACGTCGAGAAGGGGAGCTTCAAGATCGCGGCCTGGGACTACCGCTACTACGCCGAGAAGGTGCGCAAGGCGAAGTACGACCTCGATCAGAACGAGGTCAAGCCGTACCTCCAGCTCGACAAGATGCGCGACGCGATGTTCTGGGCGGCCAACCAGCTCTACGGCCTCGAGTGGAAGCCGATCAAGGGCGTGCCGGTCTACCACCCGGACGTCACCGTCTACGAGGTGACCCGCGGCGGCAAGCGCGTCGGCCTCTGGTACTTCGATCCGTACGCGCGCGACGGCAAGCGCAGCGGCGCGTGGATGAACGAGTACCGCACGCAGGAGGCGTTCAAGGCGGCTGTCACGCCGATCGTCTCGAACAACTCGAACTTCGTGAAGGGCAAGCCCGGCGAGCCGGTGCTGATCTCGTGGGACGACGCGCAGACCCTGTTTCACGAGTTCGGCCACGCGCTGCACGGCCTGCTCTCGGCGGTCGCGTACCCGTCGCTCGCCGGCACGAACACGCTGCGCGACTTCGTCGAGTTCCCGAGCCAGGTCAACGAGCACTGGCTCTCGACGCCCGAGGTCTTGAACAAGTTCGCGCTCCACTACCAGACGGGCAAGCCGATCCCGGCCGAGCTCGTCGCGAAGATCCAGAAGGCGAAGAACTTCAGCCAGGGCTTCAAGACGGTCGAGTACCTGATGTCGGCGATCTACGATCTCAAGATCCACACGGCGCCGACGGACAAGCCGATCAACGCGGGCGAGTTCGAGCAGCGCGCCATGAAGGAGATCGGGGCGCCCGCCGAGATCGTGATGCGCCACCGCCCGACGCAGTTCGGCCACATCTTCTCCGGCGACGGCTACTCCGCCGGCTACTACGTCTATATGTGGGCCGACACGCTGACGGCCGACGCGGGCGAGGCGTTCCAGCAGGCGGGCAGCTACTACGACAAGGCCACGGCGAAGAAGCTGCAGGATCACATCATGAGCGTCGGCAACTCGATCCCGCCCGAGGAGGCGTTCCGCCGGTTCCGCGGCCGCGACGTCGACACGAACGCGCTGATGCGCGATCGCGGCTTCCCGATCCCGAAGTAGCGCCGAGCTGCGCGCACTGCGCCGTCGCGCACGTACGCCACGTCGCGTCCCGCGCGCCTCCGAGTCTCTGCGACAACTCGCGCGACCGGCCTCCTGATCGCTATGTCGAATCGATCAGGTCTGAATGTTCGAGAGAAATCCCCGGGCCGCCACGTCCAGCAGGTGGTTGACCGCGCGGGCGGGGCGGGCGCTCGCCGGGCGCGTGCGGCGCTGACAGAGCTTCACCTGGGAGGGTGGAGATGAGGTCCGCGGTGACGGGAACGTGCCTCGGATTGGGGTTGATCGCGTTGACCCTCGGTGCTGGTTGCGCCATCGGCGACGATCCCGGTGACGATCCCGGCGACGCGCCGTCGTGGGAGCAATTTCG
The DNA here is from genome assembly GCA_035558535.1 of Kofleriaceae bacterium. GTDB lineage: Bacteria > Myxococcota_A > Polyangia > Haliangiales > Haliangiaceae > JABFXX01. Next base: position 97,668 of record DATMCI010000257.1, on the reverse strand, counting down.
CGCCGCCGCGACTCGCTCCGTCGACGGCCGCGAGGCCTACGTGGTCGAGTGGGATCAGGCGCTGACGCTCGACGAGCTGCGGGCGTATTACCAGCGCAACATCGTCGAGCGCGAGATCGGTACGGTCGAGCAGGACAGCATCGTCAACCAGGTCGGTGGCGCTGACGATGCGTGGACCGGCGGTCAGCACCTGCGCTTGACCTACTGCGTGAGCAACGCCTTCGCAGGCAACAAGACTCGCGCGGTCAACGAGATGGCCGCCGCCACCCGCGCCTGGGAGGCCGTGGCCAACGTCGACTTCCGTTACCTGCCCGCCCACGACGGCGCGTGCACCAACGCCAACGCCAACGTCGTGTTCGCGGTGCGGCCGTGGACCAGCGGCGGCGCGTGCGCGTTCTTCCCATCGGGTGGTGGCTGCGTGCCTCGCACCGTGGTGATCAACTTCGCCGATCTCGACACCAACTACGGCACGATCGCGCCCAACGTCAGGACGGTCGGCGTGTTCCGCCACGAGCTCGGGCACGTGCTCGGCTTGCGCCACGAGCACACCCGCCCCCAGACCGGGGTCTGCTTCGAGAACAATTCGTGGCGGCCGCTGACCCCGTACGATCAGTCGTCGGTCATGCATTACCCGTGGTGCAACGGGATCACGACCTCGGATCTCGCCATCACCGACAGCGACGCGATCGGGGTGCGCCAGCTCTACGGCGCGAGCTTCTCGCCGACCGATCACCGCTTCCTGGTGGGGGACGTCGATCACGACGGCCGCGGCGACATCGTCCAGGCGTGGCGCGGCTGGGGCTCGCTCCCGAGCTGCCGCTTCACCGGGGCAGGCTTTGCCTGCAGCAACCTGGGCGCGACCCTGTACAACTGGGGCGATCCGGCGCAGGAGGCCCTCACCGGCGACTTCGATGGTGACGGCCGCACCGACGTGCTCCAGGCGTATCGCAAGTGGGGCAGCCTGCCGCGCTGCCTGTCGACCGGCGCCGGGTGGTCGTGCGCCAATCCATCGGCGACCATCTACGAGGCGGCGGATGACACCGACGAGCAGCGCTTCCTGACCGGCCGGGTCGACGGCGACGCGCGGTCCGACGTGATGCAGGTCTATCGCAAGTGGGGCTCCATCCCGACCTGCAAGTCGACCGGCGCCGGGTGGTCGTGCAGCAACCCCGCGGCGGCGATCTATAACTCGGGGTCGACCGAGCAGCAGTTCCTCACCGGCGACTTCAACGGCGACAGCCTGACCGACGTCTTCCAGACCTATCGCGGCTGGGGATCCATCCCGGTGTGTCGCTCCACGGGCGCCGGCTGGTCGTGCTCCAACCCGGCCGCCACGATCTACAACTCCGGCAACCTCGAGCAGCGGTTTGCGACCGGCGACTTCAACGGCGACGGCCGCACGGACGTGTTCCAGACCTACCGCGGCTGGGGGAGCATCCCGGTGTGCACGTCGACCGGCGCCGGGTGGTCGTGCAGCAACCCCGCGGCCGCGATCTACAACTCGGGCTCGTCGGAGCAGCAATTCCTGACCGGTGACTTCAACGGCGACGGTCGCACCGACGTGGTCCAGACCTACCGAGGCTGGGGCAGCATCCCGCTGTGCCTGTCGACCGGCGCCGGCTGGTCGTGCAGCAACGCCCCGGCGACGATCTACAACTCGGGCTCTCGCGAGCAGCGCTTCGTGGCCACCGACGTCAACGGCGATGGCCGCACCGACGTGGTCCAGACCTACCGCGGCTGGTCCAGCTACCCGGTGTGCTTCTCCACCGGCGCGGGCTGGAGCTGCTCGAACATCCCGGCGACGCTGTACAACCCGGGAGTCGAGTAGCGCGGCGGGGCCCCGGCCTAGAGGCGGTCAAGCGGCGGATGGCGGGACACCCGCTGCCGGCAGACCGCCCGTCACTCGCTCGGCGTAGAAGCGTCGCAATTGCGAGACATCGCGCTCGAACCAGTCCTGGATCCAGCGTGCATACCCGGTACGTGCCGCGACAGGGGTCATGGTTCCACCTTCGATCGAGCCGATCGCCTGTGCGGCCATCATCCCGGTCATCAGCGCCTTGAGCACGCCGTGAGAGGAAGCTGGATCCAGCCGGAAGGCCGCGTCTCCGACCAGGAACACGCGATCCAGCGGCGCCGGATCGGCAATACGCCACGTGACATCGGCGGCGCGCACGCGCGCAACGGCATCGCAACGGGCGAGCTCGGCCGGCCTCTCGCGCGACCAGCGGAGCGAATCACGGACGTTCGTGTCCGGCCACGCCAATCGTGTCCATTGAATCAAGTCGCGCCGTATCCGGGCGATCCAGGTCCACCCCTGCGGTTCGCAGCTGAAACGTGGCAGTGATTCCAGCTCCGGCTCGTCCGTGCAATAGCCGTAGAATGCATGCAGCGGCGGCGAGCTGCGGCGAGCCTCGCCCACCCACCTCGGGTGACCGGTTGCGTTGATGAGGTAGTCGCAGGCGTGGATCCCGGAGTCCGTGGCGACCCCGACCAGGCGTCCACCGTCGAACGAGGGTCCGCTGACCTTGCAAGGTTGATGGATCGCCACTCCGAGAGCCGACGCGCGGGCGAGCAAGGTTCGATCGAGGTCCGAGCGCAGCACCTGGAAGCCGCGCCACGACCCCATCCGATCCGATCCGAACGCCACGAACCTCGGTTGGCCCCCGTCGTCGATGGTCCACTGTCCTTCATGCCGCACATGCGCCAGCGTCGCGACGTCGTCGAACACCCCCAGTCGACGCAGGATCGGCTCGGCTCCGGGGTGCAGTGTCTCGCCGGGGCGATCTCGCGGGAACGCCGCTCGCTCGAACAGCGACACGGTCATGCCGGCGCCAGCACAGGTGATGGCCGCGGCGGTGCCCGCGGGGCCGGCGCCGATGATGGCGCAATGCCGGCTAGAAATCGATCGCTTCCCAGACATCGGTGCCCTTGCCGCGCAGGACGGTCGTCGCATCGGCGAAGAGGGTCAACATCTCGTCGAACGCGACGAAGATCTTGTTGAAGTCTCCCTCAGCGGTGCCGATGGTTCGCTCCTTCGGCCGATAGACCTGGAAGCGATATGTATGCGATGGGCTGAGCCTGCGACGGGTGGCCTCCTCGGCCTTCATTCGCTCCGCGTCCGACGGCGGCGCAGCCTTGAAGGAGAACACCGCCCACTCGATCTTCTGCTTGGTCGTCGTCGCGCCCAGCGCAGCATACACGCGTGCCATCGTCACGGTCCGCGCGACATATTCCTCCGCAGAGATCGTGATGATCGAATCGATCACGAATCCATTGTTCAATGCAGATCGTACATAATCGCCATAGGCAAGCGCGTTGTATCGAATGAGCTTCTTGCCGGCCACGATCTGGGGCCCCCGGATTCCATCCCAGGGCAGGGCCTCGCCTTGGCCGATGACGTCGTCGGTGAGCGGCGTCGCGGTCGCATACCTGGAGGGTTCGAACGTACGCGTGACATCGGGTGCCGCCGCCGGCCAGAACGAGCTGAGCGCGGCGCAGAGCTTTGCATCCTCCGGGAAGGGGCTGCCCAGTCCGTAGGTCGCGAGGTACGTCTGCCCTGGTAGGATCACCGAACCGTCGTCGCTCGGATCGGTCTCCTCGGTGCGGTCGATGCTGGTATCCCAGCCCGGCGCGAAGACGCCGGCGGCGCCATCCGGCAGACACGTCGCGCGTTTCACCGTCGACGGCATTACCAGCGTCGCCTGGTCGCTTCCGGATCCGAGCGAGCTCACGACCGCACTGATGGTATCGTCGGAGAGGTCGAAGATCGCCTGCTTCTTGCCGAGGAAGCTGCGCGTCAGTGACTGATTCGCAGGATAGCGTTGGTCGCTGAGGGTATTGGGCGCGCCCGGGTTCTGCGGCCAGATCGTGGCCGCGAGGTCATCGGGGGCCGATTGCGCCCACCATTGCATCAGATCCTGCTGCTTGACGAGAGGCAGGAAGTCGGGCGGACAGACGAGTGAAAACGCCGGTAGGCGGCGCGGCAGATCCAGCGCGAGCTCGGGGCACTCGACATCGATCCATCCGTCGGCGGTACGGTCGAGATAATGGATCGCCTCGTATCCGCCTTTTTCGACGGTTGCCACCATGTCGGGAAGCGTATTGAGATCTGTGACCGTGCCATCCGCGTTCACGCGGCTGCGCGAGTGGACATACTCGGGGGCGCTGCGGACGCCGCTGGCGCGCGCCGGGACGTTCAAGCTCGTGGAGAAGTACTCCGCATCCGGCGGAACGCGATAGGTGAGCAGCTTGCCCTGGTACCGCGCTTCCTCCACCAGCTTGCTGCTGACGACGGGGACGAGGAGCCATCGCCCGTCGCGATGCGGCTGCCTGGTGAACTCCGCCAGCCCCTCGGAGAAGATGAACGGCTCGTTGCTGAGGTCCGGCTCGTGCCACTTCGACTCGTAACCGGCGGCGCCCAGTGCCAGGTGGATCCGGCGCAGCTTCTGGTTCAGGTGGTGAGCCTTGAGGCTCACCGCGATGGATCTGCCTCGAATGCATTCCTTGCCGTCGAAGAGCTTGTGCAGAGGTACCCAGAAGCTGCGCTCGCCGTCGCCGAGCTGGCGGTCGCGGGGTTGGTTCGGGGCGGGCGGCTGGGCGTCCTTGAAGCGCATCGGACCGAAGCTCTGCCGCTCGCCTTTGCAGAGCGCCGCGACGTAAGCAGCATAACGGCAGGGAAGTACTCTGATGCCCTGTTGGTTTGGCTGACCGTGAACGGCGCCTCCGTTCCTCGAGGTCGGCCAATAGCCGCGATCGCGCGCCGAATATGCGGCATCGCGAGTACCGACACGCGCGAGGCCTGTACGCGAGAAACATAGCTCCGCGTGATGTTGATGGACGGAGTTCGCGGCAACACGATACTCGACCGCAAAGACGACAAGCGCCAACGGTGCGCCGGCGGCGCGATTCCGCAGATCTTGAATGGACGGCGGCTGCGCGCCGAAGACATAGTTCTCGACCGCTTCGATCTCGGGCGGAGTTGGGTAGTCGCCGAGGGGCTTGCCGCAGTACTCCACGACATCGGGCGACGCGAACGCGTGGTAGAGGAGGCTGTGGTCGGGGCGTCCCGGCTCGATCCCCCGTGTGCCCTCGCGTGCAAAGTCCGTGAAGCCGCTCAGCCTCCGGTCGATCGCGAGCGGCCTGGAGAGCTCGGCTCGAAGATCGGACGCGGACAGGTCCAGGCCGTGCGCCTTCATCAGCGCCAGCCACGCGGGGTCCTTCGCCAAGCGCCTGCAGGCCTTGGAGACATCGTCGATTAAGGGCGTCATGACTTCCATCACTTGTTGAGGATCCTGAAATCGAAGAACAGCAAGGTTGCGATCGTCATCTTGTGGACAGTCGCGTCTCCATCGACGAGGACCTCCACCACCTCCGCCTTGGCCAGCGGCTCCCGCGGAGAGCTGTTCGTCGGCGGTGCCAGGATCAGGTGCCCCGCCTGATTCGTTCCGTCGTCCAGGATGGCCGTCTTCAGGGGCAGCGCTGCGCCCTCCCGGAGGTGCTTGGCGGGCATGTTGACCAGCGTCCCCACGCGCAGCTTTTCTGCCGGGACATAGCTGGGCACCTCCGCGAGCTTGATGGTCTCCTGGAAGTCCGGCGCCTTCGTGATGATGTGGGAGAGGAATGCTTCCTTGTCGTTGCCGTATAGCTCGTAGGTCAACCGCGGAGGGTATTTGGCCTTCGGATCGAAGGCGCGAAAGTGAATGATACGCAACACGTTGATGGTGACATTCGACAGTCCAGGAATCAGATCCGCTTCGTTACCGCCCAGGGGTGCATTGTAGACGCTCGCCTTGAACGAATGGCGCGTCCCCTTCAGCTCGGGTAGGCGGAAGTGCTCGGGCTCGGCTGCGCAGCGCGCATCCCCGTTCGCCGCGCGGTACTCTCGATACGCCTGTCGGGCTGCGGCGTCGGCGAACGTGGCTTCCAGGATTACCTGGTAGGCATGGTCGGGGTCATTGAAGAGCGCTATGTGGTTGAGGAACAGATGATCGGGATCCAGACCGCTCACGACCATCGAGTGGGTCGATGCTCCTTCGTGCCCCGGGTTCGGGTGGCCGCCGGAGACTCCTGCCGGCTCGCCGGGCGAGGCGACGGGCGACGTCGATCCCGCCACCAGCACGTTCCCCTTCATCCCGGTGTGCACCTCGCAGTGGTACGGGAATCCGCCGGCGGGGCTCGCGCGCATGAAGCGAATGGGCTCGGAGCGTTGGCCCGGCTTCAGGTAGCCGGTATCGAAGTCCTGCGTGCTCTCCTCGTCGCTCGTCGCCGTGTGTGTCATGTCATCTTCGTTGACCCAGACGACGTAATCTCCCGGCTTGATCGTCACGGGTGTTCCACCATTGAACTGGTTGCCTTTGATCGTGACGATCGTCGGTCTGCTCCCAGGGCCGGGCTCGGGCGGTTTTCCGCGAGGGCAGCTCGCCAACACGGAGAGGAGCAAGAACCAACAGATGTGAATGATCCGCATGATATGAGTGCCTCGCTGGTTTGCTCGAGATGGTCACAGGAGTGTAAAGACACAAGTTGCCACGTCGAAGGACCCAAGGCTCGTGGGTAGACTCGATTATCGATACGTCGACCTCGTTTGCACTCTCGACTACGTAGTTCTACGCATGATCGAGTGTGCCCGGGATGCTCGACGAGCGCCTGCGCCCGCTGGACGGCGCCGTAGCGGCGGCTGGCCGCGACCGCCACGACCCCGGCGTCAGTAACTCACGGTCACGTCGGCGGTGTACTTGCTCGGCGCGCTATCAGCGCTCGCTACGGCCGGCCGCCGGCGGTGAAGAGCGGCGTCCAACCGAAGTACGGGCCATGCTCGACATAGCCCAACAACGCACCGTCGCCGTTGACCGACCAGTAGGAGATCTTGCCGGTTGAGTGCGACCAGAGCAGCTTGCGGTCGATCCAGGCGAGCGGCGTCCAGCCGGCGTAGGGGCCGTTCTCCAGGTAAGCGAGCTGGTTGCCTGCGCGATCGACCTGCCACTGCGAAGTGCGACCATCGACGTTGCGCCAGAGGATCTCGCCGTTGTCGTAGTTGAGCGCAGTCCAGCCAGCGTAGGGACCGTGCTCGATAGAGCTCACCGGATTGCCAGCATCGTTGACGACCCAGAAGGAGATCTTGCCGGTCGTGTGCCGCCACAGGATGCGGTTGTTGGCCATGCTGATCGGCGTCCAACCGGCGAACGGTCCGTGCTCCACGTAGCTGCGCGGGCTGCCATCGGCATTGACCGACCAGAGCGAGATCTTGCCGGTCGTGTGCCGCCACAGGATGCGCGAGCGCACAAGCGCCTGCAGGGTCCGCGAGTGCGGCACGAGCTGGCTCATGCGCAGCGCGCTGTTGCCCGCGATGGGCGCAGAGGTCGCGCAGCCGGCATTGGTGTGAATACCGACCAGCTGACCATTGGTGTTCAGCACGGCCGAGCCCGAGCTGCCGCCCACGGTGTCGACCTGGTGGCGGAACCAGTTGGCGCCGACACCCGACGAGTAGTCGAGCACGGAGCCGGCGTGGATCTTCTTGAGGTCGCCCGCGGGGTGCTGGATGATCGCGACCGTGCTGCCCACGGGAGGATCCACGGCGGCGATGGCGGCGTGACCATATTCGCGCCCCGGGTTGTCGGCGAGGCGCACGATGGCGTAGTCGTAGGAGGCATTCTGCTCCTGCTCGACGACCTGCGTGACGCGGAAGTCGCGGGTGGCGCGAGCCACGCCGCTCGCATTGACCTGGTAGTCGAAGCGAACGAGGTCGTTCACCAGGTAGCCGCAGTGGCCGGCCGAGATGAAGAGATCGTCGGAGATGAGCGTGCCCGTGCAGCCGGGCCTGACGTGGTACCCCACGTGGCGCTCGTGCTTGGCCACGAAGGCCTGGCTGACTCCGAGCGTGCCGCTGTAACGCTCGACGTCCTGTACGTCCCAGGCGGGACCGCACTGCGACTCCCCCGAGACGACCCCGAGGTCGTCGTCTTCTGGCGCTTCGCTGACGCACGCGGCGAGCGCTCCACTGGTAAACAACACGGCAAGCAGGCCACCACTACCGATTCCTCTGACGCTGAGCTTTTCCATTGTTCACCTGATCCGGGGCATGAGCCACGGTGAGCCCCTGCCCCGGAGGCCACGCCGCTCCACAATGCGGAAAGAGAGCTCGCCAGAGCTATTCGGCTCCGGCGATAGGTGGGGAGGAGGCTTCCGCGAGGCGTCGCGCCGAAATCGCCACCGCCTCGCGCGCTACGGCGCGAAGCCGAGGCGGTGCTGCTTGACGTCGATCGCGCGGCAGCGCTCGAGCTCGTACTCGGTCGTCGCGAGGAACACGTACTGGACGTCGCCGCCGGCCGGCAGCTCGACGGTGAGCGGGCGGCACTCGTACGAGCGATCGCGCACGTGCAGCTTGTGCTTGCCGGCGGGCAGCTCGAAGCGCTGGCCGGTGAGCGAGGGGCGCTGCTTCGGATCGGTGCGCACGTTGAGCGAGCGATCCGAGGCGTTGACGACGAGCCGGCCATCGATGCGCGGCTTGGCGGTGATGCGGCAGACGCCGCGGCCGCCGACGTCGACGCGGCACGTCTGGTGGCCGTGCGTGATCGGCGTGATCACGTCGACGATGTACGTCCCGCCGACCATCGGGATCGCGAGCCCGATCTGGTTGCCGTGGTCGGGCAGCGGCTGGGGCGCCGTGCCCGGCTTGACCTTGATCTCGCCGCCGACGAGCACGTACGCGGCCTTGAAGTCGACGGCGTTCGGATCGGACGCGGTCGCGGTCAGGAGGTACAGCGTACCGGGCGTCTTCGTCAGCTTGTCGATCAGCGCCTCGACGTCCTTGCGATCGTCGGCCGCCGGCAGGAGCGCGAGGTACGTCTCGTAGCTCTTGATCGCGTCGCCGTACTGCTGGAGCCGGCGCTGCACGTCGGCGATGTTGTAGATCGTGCTCGGGTGCTGCGAGATCCCGTACGCCTTCTGGTACAGGCCGAGCGCGGCCCGCAGATCGCCGGCCTGATCGGCGGCGACCGCCGCGCGGAACGCCTCGCCCGCCGCCTGCGTGAACTTGTCGGGCGTCTTCTTGCGCTTCGCGGCGTCGTCGGCGGAGGCCGCGCGGGAGGCCGCCAGCACGCCGGCCAGCGCGCACGCGAGCGCGCGGGCACGAGCGCGGGCGCGGGAGGCTCGAGGACGGCGCGCATTCATGGCGAGAACCTCACCTTCGTCTGGGTGATCTTGATCGGCAGGCAGCCGCCGCGCTCGGCCTCGGCCACGTCGATGTAGACGTAGACGAGCTCGTCGGCCTTCGGCGCGTCGAACACGACCGGCGAGCACGCGCGTTTCGGCGAGACGAGGTACGTCGAGTGCCGGCCCGGCGGCAGCACCATCCGGCCGGGCATCCGGTACTCTCGCTCGCCGTCGCGCCACGAGCCGCTGAACCGGGCGTTGCTGCTCAGGATCACGTTGCCGGGCTCCTCGCGCGAGGGGTTGAGCCGGAGGTGCTCGGTCGTGGCCGGCTTCACCTCGAACGTGCGGTGCGCGTGAGCCGTCGGCGTGATGCGATCGGCGGCGTGCCGGCCATCGGCGAGCTGGAGCACGACGGGCGAGGGCCCGATCAGCTTGCCGTCGACGTACACGATCGCGCCCGGATCCTCGCCGTCGATCACGGCCGTGCCCGGCCGCTGCTCGAGCTGCGCGACGAGGCGCTCGACCTCGGCGCGATCCGGCGCGTCCGGCGCGAGCGCGAGGTACTTCCTGTAGCTCTCGATCGCCTGCTTCCAGCGCTCCATCCGGCGCTGCACGTCGGCGATATTGTAATGTGTGTTGGCCTGCTCCGAGATCTTGTTTGAGTCTTGATATCGACGCAGAGCCACAGCGAGGTTCCCTGCCTTGTCGGCCAGGACGCCATCCACGAACGGCTCGATGGCCTCCGGCGCGTACTTGTCCGTCGGCGATTTGCGCTTGGCGGGCGCTGGGTTGGCGAAGGGCGGCCCGGGCGCCAGGGGCGCCAGGGGCGCCGCGGCGGCGGCCGCAGCGGCCGTCGCGAGCGCGAGCGAGCCTGCCGATAGCCTTCTCATCAGCCTTCTCATCGAACGGAAATAGCAGCGCGGCTCACTCGATTCCAAGAGGAGATCAAGAAGAGATTGAGACGGCGAGATCTATAGAAAAATTTAGGTTCCGCGCTCGCTGTGTTTCGGTCATGTTCATCATTTAGGATGAAGATGTTCGCTTTGACGGTGGATGAGCGCTGGCGGCGACGGGACGTGATGGTGAGCTATCGCAATGGCCGCTCCGCGGGCGCGCTCGCGACGGCGAGCTGGCTCTCGGAGCGCGGCCTGTGGATCTCGCCGCGCACGCCGTGGGACGTGTCGATCTCGCTCGGTCACTCGCGCGATAGCTCGCGCGATAACTCGCGCGATAGCTCGCGCGATAGCTCGCGCGAGGTCGTCGGCGCGCCCCTGCCCGCGACCGAGACGCGGCTCCGCATCGCGGTCGCCTCGACGGAGTGGGGCTTCTGCTTCTGCCACCGCAGCGGCGCGTCGTGGATCCGCGTGATCGACGTGCCGTCCGTCCACGAGCGCGACGACTTCGCGCTCCGCGCCCGGGTGCCGCCGCTGCGCGAGCTGGGCCTGCTCGTGCGCGCGCTCGAGGCGCGGCACCGCATCCGCTTCCGCCGCGAGCACGCCGAGATCCGGTCGACCGTCCCGGACTCGGAGGCCGCGATCCGCGCGTGGGTCGCCGAGCTGTAGCGTCGATCTCGATCGCGTCCGCGGCCCGGGATCTGCGACAGTGCGGGGATGGAGGAGCAGCCGGCGAGCCACGTACGGGGAGCCGAGGTCATCGTGCCGTGCACCGATCTCGATGCAGCGATGGAGCGGCTCGAGCCGCTCGGCTTTCGGCTCGAAAGCGTGTTCCCGGCCGACGAGCCGGCCGTCGCGGTGGTCGCGGGCCACGGCCTGCGCCTGCGGCTCGACCGCGGCGCCGCGACGCCTGCGCCCGTCGTGCGCCTCTTGTGCCGCGAGCCCCAGACGACCCTGGCCGGCGCGCGCGCGCTGACCTTGCCGGGCGGCGCGCGCCTCGAGCTCGTCGCCGAGAACGAGGAGTTCGAGCTGCCGCCGCCGGCGCCGTCGTACACGGTGTCGCACGCGCGGGGCGCCGCGGCGTGGCGCGATGGCCGCGCCGGAATGCTGTACCGCGATCTGATCCCGGATCGGCAGGGCGGACGGTTCATCGCCTCGCACATCCGCGTGCCCGACGGCGGCCCGGTCCCCGACTACGTGCACTACCACCTGATCGTGTTCCAGCTGATCTACTGCCACCGCGGCTGGGTGCGCGTGGTCTACGAGGATCAGGGCGAGCCGTTCGTGATGGAGCCGGGCGACTGCGTGCTGCAGCCGCCGCGGATCCGGCACCGCGTCCTCGAGTGCTCCCCCGGGCTCGAGGTGCTCGAGCTCACCTCGCCCGCGCGGCACGAGACGCGCGCCGAGCACGAGATGGTGCTGCCGCTGATGCCGCGGACGAACTTGCCCGCGCGCAGCCCGCGCTCCTACGACGGCCAGCGCTTCCTCTGGCACCGCGCCGCCGACGCGCGCTGGGAGCCGGCCGCGCACGCCGGCTGGCAGGCGCGCGATCTGGGCATCGCCGCGGCGACCGCCGGCCTGGCGGGCGCGCACGTGCTGCGGCCCACTGCGGCCGGCGCGCGGCTCACCCACCGCCACGGCGGGGAGCTGCTCTGGGGCTGCATCCTCCGCGGCGCGGCGACGCTCGATGGCGAGCACCGGCTCGAGGAGGCCGACGCGTTCACCGTGCCCGCCGGCCGCTCGTTCGAGCTCGCCGACGCGACGGCGGATCTCGAGTGGCTGCTCGTGGCGGTGCCCTGAGCCAGGCCGTGCCGGGGATGCCGGGGCCGTCCGATCCGCTGCTCGTGCTCCGCATGGTGGAGGAGCAGCACCACCGCGACGCCGAGGACGACCGGCCGGTCCGCGAGGGGCGCACGCCGCCGGAGCTGCTCCGGGCCGACGACATCGAGTACCGCACGTGCCCGTACGCGGGCTCGCGGCTCGGCAAGCCGATGAACGTGTCGGCCCTCAAGCAGATGGGCGCGCGGTGGGACGAGATCGTCGGCGCGCTGGCGTTCCTGCGCGCCGCGTACACCAAGGCGCGCGGCGCGTACGCCCCCGATGTGCTCGACGTCTGGCGCGTCAGCCAGCTCGGCTCGGCGCTGCCGTGGCTCCACATCCTGCGGGCGCCGGACGCGCGCGCGCCCGCGTACGCGGCGGCGCTCTCGAAGGTGACGCTCGGCACCGGCATCCTCGCGCAGCGCCTGCTCGTCGAGATGCTGTCCTCGCAGGTGATCCCGGTCATGACGGCCGAGGCGCTGCTCGAGGCCGCCGAGCGGACGGGGACGATGCTCGCCGAGACGGAGGTGTGCTCCGCCTCGGAGAAGATGATCGTCCGGTTCCTCGAGGTGCTCGTGGAGCCGGGCCGGGCGTTCGCGGACGCCAGCGCGGGCGCCAGCGCGGCGGTCTCGGCGGTCTCGGCGGTCTCAGGGATCATCGCGCAGCGCGCCGCGGTGCTGGACTTCGGCGCGCACTACCTCGCGTTCAAGCACCTCGTGTGGATGTACTACCTGGCGCGGCGCTTCCTGTACCAGGACATCCTCGCGGCGCTCGGCGAGGCGCACGCGCAGGCGGCCGGCGCGCGCGCGCTGCTCGACGACCCGTGCGAGCCGCCGGACTTCTTCGTCGTCGGGCCGCACGCGGCGCAGGCGTCGCTCGCGCAGCGCGGCGTCTGGTTTCGCACGCTGGCGCTGGCCCTGGTCCCGTTCGCGCCGGGCGGCGGCGACGCGGCGCAGGCCGCCCGCGGCGGCGAGATCGCCGCCGTGATGGCCGACGATCCCGACGCCGCCGCGCAGGCGGCCGAGGTCGCCCGCGTGACCGGCATTTCGTCCCGGAGCGCCGCCGTGATCGGCCGCGCGCTCGCGCAGTACGCGAGGCTCGACGCGATCTTCGGCGACGCGGTCGCCTGCACGGAGTCCGGCTTCCGGACCGCGCTCGGACAGCCCCCGCTCGCGGCTCCGGGCGCGCGCATCGATGCCCCCGTCCGCGACCGGCTGCTGCCGAGCTCGCCGCGCGCGTACCTGGCGGCGCTCGCGCCGGCCTGGATGACGGCGCACGCGCGGCCTTGACGAGCCCTCAGGCCCAAGCGGCCCAGGCGGCGCGAGCGGCGCGGGTGGGGCGAGGGGCCGGCCGGATCCGTAACCCCGAGGATGCGCATCTCGGAGGCGTTACCCAGCGTCATCGCACCCAAGTACGCGATCTGGCGACCAAACGGCCGTGGCACGTCGGCTGCTCTATGGACCTCCTGTCACCACCACCCAGGAAGGCCCCACCCCCATGTCCACCCCCAAGGACCCGTTCGCTTCTATCGATCTCAACGCTCTCGAGAAGGTCGCCGGCGGCGTCAGCCGCACCACGGGCGGCTCGAGCGATCAGGTCACCGCGATGCTCACGCAGATCACGAGCTCGATCAAAGACCTCGCGAGCCAGAAGAACAGCGGCTCCGATCCGATGCAGATGATGCTCATCATGCTGATGATGGGCGGCATGGGCGGCGGCGGTGGCGGCGTGGTCGCCGCGCCGGCCGGGGCCGCGACGCCGGTCATCAACGTCGACTCGTCGGTCATGGGCGGCGGCTGCCGCCCGCGCGGGAAGAAAGGCTGGTAGCACGGCGGGGCGCGCCGCCGGCCGTGGCCGGGATCGCGCTTGCGGCTCGCGGAGACCGCTCGGTCGTGCGAGACTCACTCGCGGGATGTGCGAGCTACTCGGGATGGAATGCAACGTCCCGACCGACATCGTGTTCTCGTTCGCCGGGCTCTCGGCGCGCGGGGGCAAGTGCGGTCCGCATGCCGATGGCTGGGGGCTCGCGCTCTACGAGGGCCGGGTCGCGCGGCTGTTCCTCGATCCGATGCCCGCCGCGAGCTCGCCGCTCGCGCGGTTCGTCCGCGAGCACCCGATCAAGACGCTGCTCGCGATCGCGCACGTGCGCAAGAAGACGCGCGGCGAGGTGAGCCTCTCCAACACGCACCCGTTCGTCCGCGAGCTGTGGGGCCGCCACATGGTGTTCGCGCACAACGGCACGGTGAAGGGCGTCCGCCGGCACAAGCTCGGCCACTTCAGGCCAGTCGGCCAGACCGACAGCGAGCACGCGTTCTGCGCGCTGCTCGCGGCGCTCCAGCACGACTTCCCGGCGGGGCCGCGCTCCTCCGCCGCGTTCGCCGAGGCCGTCGCCGGCCACGCCGGCCGGATCGGCCGCAACGGCACGTTCAACATGCTGCTCGGCGATGGCCACCAGCTGTTCGCGCGCTGCGCGACGAAGCTGTGCTTCATCGTCCGCCAGGCGCCGTTCAAGAAGGCGACGCTCTGCGACGAGGACCTCTGCGTCGACTTCGCCGAGGTCACGACGCCCAACGATCGCGTCGCGGTGGTCGCCACCGCCCCGCTGACGCGCGACGAGACGTGGACGCACGGCGAGCCCGGCACGCTCTGGGTGTTTCGCCGCGGCAAGCTGGCCAGGACGCTGCCCTCGGCGTAGAGCGACCTGGCTACTGGGTCTGCGGGCTCGCTGGCGGACCTCTCGGTGGCGTTGACGATCGCGAGTAGGCCGCGTAGCTTCAACGAAGTAGGTGTCGGTGTGAGCTTCCTGTTCGATACCGAATATGTCCCCGTCGAGACCACGGGCTGGGTGCGAGAGCGCGCTCAGCAGCAACGTGGCGGCTGGGTCTACGGAATGATCGGGAGCGGCAAGTCGCGCGCCGTACGAGCAGCCAACCTGGGAGGCATCAGCGTCGGTGTGATGTCGGGGCCGCTGCTCGGACAGCGCTTCGCATCCGATCTGGCGCGCCAACTCGGCGCTGACGGAAAAACGTTGCTCGCTGCAGCGAAGCGCGAGGGCTTCGCTGCGGCGCTCGCCGTGGCGGAGAAGGTGATCAACGGGCATCCGCTGGTGGTAGACGCGGCGGAGCGATTGCTCGTCGAGCCTGTCAACCTGGAGGAACCAGCCACGGCGCTCTGGCAGGAGGACAAGAACGCGCTCAGGGACTGGTTGATCGGGCGCCTGGAGTGCTCGCCAACATTCCTCATCAGTCGGCGGCGCCCCAGCGACGAGCAACCGCGTTACCTTCATCACGCTCCCCAGAGAGCGCCCATCAAGCTGCGGAGATCCTCGGATAGCTTCCCAAACTGGGAACGGCTGGCCAGGCTCGCACGGAACAACCCGGGCGCACTTATGATTGCCCGGGTGCTCGTGAGGCTGATTCCGGCCACGGACTTCAATGCGCTGTTGGAGGAGGCAGCTGAAGGCGACGTAGATGTCGCAGCATTGTTCCAGCGGTTCGGGCAGGCGTTCCGAGTGAGTGCGCCGAAGTCTTGGCAGCGAGCACTGGCACTCTTGACTGCGCTCGGCGAGCTTCCACGGGACGCCTTACAGTTTGTCCTCGGTGGCCGTGCAGGCGTAGAATCTGTGGCTCGCGAGCTCACCCCGGGCGAGGCGCACGGTGCACTCCACAGCCTGCAGCAGCTGGAGCTCGTGGAGGAGCGGTCCGGGCGACTCTCCGTGCTTCCCGCCTTGAGCGCGTATGGCATCCGCCCGCTCACGGACCAAGAGCACTCGGAGCTCCTGCCGAAGCTAGCGCATCACCTGCTGGCTCCCGTCAACACCGTTCAGGGCCTCGAGCCAGAGCACGCCGACCGAGTACTCCTCGCACACTCGATCTTCGTTGCACTTGGCGACATCGGTAACGCGGAGCGCACGGCGGTGTTGCACGTCCACGGCCTCATCGATCTCGCCCGGCGAACCAGCTTGAATGAGCGATTCTCAGAGGCATGGCAGCAGTACGACAGCGTGCTGCGGATGTTAAGGTCGAGCGCATACGGGATCCTAGACAAGGCGGGGCAGCGGCTGCTCTCCTACGTCCGGCACTATCGTGCCTGGAATGGTTCTCGCGCAGGTGCGCTCGATGACGCGACATGCTTCGAGGATTACGAGCAAGCCCTCGGTGGATGGCCAGAGAACGCGCTCTGGCACCAACGCGTCATCCAGACCCTCGTGCGTCTTGGCCGGCTCGTAGACGCGCGGCGAGCCGTCGAGCGTGGCTACGAGCGCGTCGAGGACCACCCGCGTCGAGACGAATTGCTCCGGGTTCGGCCCGCGTGGACGGCGCTGGAGGTCAAGGCATTGCAGCTCTCGCTGGAGCTCATCGAGCCGATTCTCGAAGTGCCGTTCGATCTCTTTCCCGATGTCGCCGAGGGTCGCGATGCACTTCTCGGGCGCTGGAAGCAGGGGCTTCGCTGCGAGGAGTTGGCCTTTCGGCTGGATGGCACGGAAGCAGAGGGGCGGATTTGCTTCCTGCAACCGACGGAGGTGCGAGTTTACAGATCTCCGAGCAACTGGATCGCTGAGCTTCCGGCCCTCCCTTGGACAGAGATAGGCGCCGAGACACCCTCGCAGGTGCTGGAGACACTCGTGCGCAAGCTCGGCGAAGAGGCACGGCGACTCATCTCGACGATCACCTCGGATCTGAGCGAGAAGGACATCCGTCGCAAGGGCGTGCTCCTCTCGTACGTGGACGCGCTCAACAGTGATATCGGGCTCCAGCACGCTCCAGATCGCTGGATCGTGGGCCGGATCGAAGAGGGGCAGCTGATCCCTACGATGCGCCGCCTTCCACCGGTGAAGATTCCACTGGAGCTGATGCCAAAGACCACCGACGGACTTTACTTCGTCCGTGTGCCCGTTTATCGCGACGGATTTCCGAGCGGCCCGGCTGAGGCCGTGAGGCCGGCCGGCCGCGGATTCGGCTATAGCGAGCTGGTCGAGCTGCTCGAGCAGATGCAGGAAGACGTTACGTGAAAGACCGGCTTGTAGTCTGCATGCTCGACGTGGGCCAGGGAGACTCCACATTGATCGTATTGCCCGATGATCGGGCGGTGATTTTCGATTGCGCCGATGACCACGTGCTGCGCAAGGCTCTCGATGACTGGAACATAAAAGTGATCGAGGCGTTCGTGCTGAGCCATCTGGATTGGGATCACGTCGCTGGCGCGCTGGACTTTCTGCTGGGATTCGGAGGTGAGATTCGCGATGTGTATCTGCCTCGGGATCGCGATGTCTCTGACAGCCACGAGAGTGCGAAGCGGGCCAAGGAGCTCCTGGACTACGCAGCAGCGCAGAGTCGGGACGAGGGTGCGCGAAGGCGCCGCTGGGAGCTCCACTACAATTTCCGGGATAGCCGGCCCATCGCTCACGGGACGGGTTGGGCGATCACGCTTCTCGCTCCGGCGGTCGCGCAATACGTGCAGCAAGCGCGTGACGCCAGCTGGGAGGAGCCCAACCGCTACTCGTCGATCCTGCGCGTCGAGGCCGGCGGCAACGCCATGCTCGTCGGTGGCGACGCGCCATTGCTCTCCTGGAGCCAGCTTCCGCCAGAGGAGCTGCCGGCAAAGGTGTTTCGGATCCCGCATCACGGCGGCGCCATCAACGACGGTGGAGTGCCACCGAAATGGGACGTGGATCGCTTGTACCGTGAAGTGGGTGTCGAGACCGCGCTCATCTCGGTGGGGACGAACAACGCCCACGGGCATCCCCGGCCAGAGTGGATCGCTCCCGTGACCGGCGGCAAGTGCCGGCTCCTGTGCACGCAGGTGACGGGGCGGTGTCATGGCCCGTTGGAGACCATCCAAGCCGACGGACGCATTGTTCGCGACGCCGATCAGATCGCTACGCAGCGGCAGCGGGTCGTTTGGTACCACCAGCAATGGACCCTGCCGCAATACCGGCACCTGACCGACGATCTTCGTGCGGCCAAAGCAGATCAACTTGAGGTGCCGTGCGCGGGCACCGTGATCGTGACGCTCTACTCTGATGGGCGGCTCGAAGTGCTGCCGCTTCCGCGCGGGAGGTATGAGGAAGTGATCGATCGCTGGAGGCACCCGCTCTGCCGCGCTACATCGCCGGGCGCCTGACAGGCCGCGGCAAGCTGGCCAGGACGCTGCTCTCGGCGTAAACACGCCGGGTGCAGGCACACACGATTGATCGGCTGCGGCTCGCATCGCGGTTCGTGAGCGAGCTGCCGGGCGATTCGCGCGAGGACAACCGGATCCGGCAGGTGATGGGCGCGTGCTACTCGCGCGTCGCGCCGACGCGGGTGGCCCGGCCGGAGCTGCTCGTGCTCGTGCCCGAGGTCGCGGCGCTGCTCGACCTCGATCCCGAGCCGACGCCGGAGCTCGTCGAGGTGCTCGCCGGCAACCGCGTGCTGCCGGGGATGGCGCCGTACGCGGCGTGCTACGGCGGGCACCAGTTCGGGACGTGGGCGGGGCAGCTCGGCGACGGGCGCGCGATCACGCTGGCGGAGGTTGAGGGCCACGCGGGCGAGACGTGGGAGATCCAGCTCAAGGGGGCCGGCCCCACGCCGTACTCGCGGCGCGCCGACGGCCGCGCCGTGCTGCGGTCTTCTCTCCGCGAGCTCGTGTGCAGCGAGGCGATGCACCACCTCGGGATCCCGACGACGCGCGCGCTGTCGCTCGTCCTGACTGGCGAGCCGGTCATGCGCGATCTGCTCTACGACGGCAACGCCAAGGACGAGCCGGGCGCGGTCGTGTGCCGCGTGGCGCCGTCGTTCCTCCGGTTCGGCAACTACGAGATCTTCACCTCGCGCGACGACCTGGGCACGCTGCGGCGACTCGTGCGGTTCACGCTCGAGCGGTTCTATCCGCGGTACGTGCACGGCGAGCGCCTCGACGTGGCCGGCTTCTTCGACGAGGTCGCGCGCCGCACGGCGTGGCTCGTCTCGGAGTGGATGCGCGTCGGCTTTGTCCACGGCGTGATGAACACCGACAACATGTCGATCCTCGGGCTCACGATCGACTACGGGCCGTATGGCTGGATCGAGCCGTTCGACCTCGACTGGACGCCGAACATCACCGACGCGTCGGGGCGCCGCTACCGGTTCGGCGCGCAGCCGGCCGTCGCGCACTGGAACCTCGCGCAGCTCGCGCGCGCGCTCGCGCCGCTCGTCGGCGACGATCTCGATCCCCTGCGCGCCACGATCGATCGGTTCCCCGCAGAGTTCTCGGCGCACTACCGCCACACGAACCTGCGCAAGCTCGGCCTGTTCGGGCAGGGCTCCGAGGCAGACACCGAGGCCGATACCCAGGCGAACGACGACGCGCTGCTCACAGCGCTCGGCGCGCTCCTCCTCGAGACCGAGACCGACATGACGCTGTTCTACCGCCGGCTCGCGCGCGTGCCGCGCGCCGCGTCGTCGGGCGAGGCGCTCGCGATCCTGCGCGAGGCGTACTACGCGCCGGACGCGATCACGCCCGCGTACGAGGCCGCGCTCGGAGGCTGGCTGCGCACGTACGCGGCGCGGCTCGCCGCGGAGGGCGTCGACGACGCGGAGCGCCAGCGCCGGATGGACGCGGTCAACCCGCTGTACGTCCCGCGCAACTACCTCGTGCAGGAGGTGATCGAGGCGACCGAGCGCGGCGATCGCGCGGCGCTGCCGGAGCTCCTCGACGTGCTGCGCCGGCCGTACGACGAGCAGCCGGACCGCGCGCGGTTCGCCGCCAAGCGGCCCGACTGGGCGCGCCACAAGCCGGGCTGCTCGATGCTGTCGTGCAGCTCGTGAGATGGATCGGGCCGGCCGCGGCTACTCGACGCGCTTGATGATGTGCAGGCCGAAGTCGGTCCGCACGACGCCGATCTCGTCGACCTTGAGCCGCAGCGAGAGGTTCACGAACGGCATCGCGAGCGGCGCGTCCGGCGTGACGTCGTAGGCCTTGCCGGATCTGACGGCCGCGGGGGCGTCCTCGGAGAACGCGATCATGAGGCTCTCGAACGGCTCGCCTTTCTTCGCCCGATCGATGATCTCGGGCACGAGCTTGTCGAGCTGGGCGCGCGTGCGCGTCTTGGCGCGATCGTCGCCGGCGTTCAGATCGGCCCATCCGACGAGGATGTGCTTGACCTTCGCCATGGCGGTCTCGGGCTTGCGCTTCAGGATCGCGATCGACTCGAGCTTGTCGGGCGGCGGCGGCGGCGGCGGCGGGACGCGCTTGATGATGTCCCAGCCGAGCGCGGTCCGGATCATCCCGACCTCGTCGATCTTGAGGCGGAGCGCGAGCCGCTCGGCGGGATCCGTGGACGTGTCCAGCGTCTTCTCGATGCGCCCGTTGTCCTTCGAGGCCGGATCCTCGGAGTACTGCTTCATCAGCTTGGCCATGTCGGCCCCCTTGGCGCGCGCCTTGGCGAGCAGCTCCTTGGCGAGCGTGTCGGCGGCCTCCTTCGTGCGGGCCTTCGCGCGCGGATCGGTGTTGGCGGGGCGCTGGTCCCAGCCGATCGCGATGTGCTGCCAGTAGATCGGCGGCGTCTCCTCCTCGCGCTTCAAGATGTCGGCCGACGCGAGCGGATCGGGCACGGGCTTGGGGCCGCGGAGCGTGACGTGGTAGCCGAAGTCGGTCGTCACGATGCCGGCCTCGCCCTCCTTGAGCCGCAGCGCGAGCTTGACGAACCCCGGCGGGAACCCGCTGCCGGGCTCGATGCGGAACGGATCGCCCGTCCTGGAGAGCGGATCCTCGGAGTGCTTGTCGATCAGCTCGCCGATCGAGTCCGGCTTGGCCCGGAGCTGCGCCAGCACCTCCTGCGCGAGCTTCGCGGCGGCCGCCTGATCGCGCTCCTTGGCCCGCGGATCGATCCTGCCGGAGCTCGCGGTGTAGAACGCCTCGCGATCGCGCCAGGAGATCAGCACGTGCTGCACGTAGGACTCGCGCGCGACCTCGGTGCGTGCCAGGACGTCCTTGCTGTCGATGTCGAGCGCGCCGCCCCCGGGATCGGCGGCGGCGGCGCTGCCCGCGCTGCCCGTGGCGGCGCTGCCGGCGCTGCCGGCGCTGCCGGTGGCGGTGCCGCCGCCCTGGGGCTTGTCCTTGTTGCAGCCGATCGCGAGGAGCAGGATCAGGGACGACGCCGCGATGAGTCGCATGACGCGCGCATCGTACCGCGGCTCCCGTAGACTCGCGCCGTGGTGAGCCTCAACCTGTGGAAGCAGCAGCTCGGCGCCGTCCCCGAGGAGGTGTGGGACCGGGGCGATCTCGAGGCGCTCGTCCTCGCCGACAACGGGCTCACCGAGCTGTCCGGGCGGATCGGCCGGCTCGCGCGGCTCCGCATGCTCGATCTCGGCCACAACGCGCTCGCCGCGCTGCCGGACGCGCTCGGCGACCTCGCCGGGCTCACCGACTTCCTCTACCTGCATGACAACCGCCTGACGGCGCTGCCGCGCACGCTCGGCCGGCTCGCGCGGCTCCGCTACCTGAACATCAGCGACAACGCGTTCGGCGCGTTCCCCGAGGTCGTCTGCGAGCTCGCCGGGCTCGTCGAGCTGCGCGCCTCGGGCAACGGCTTTGGGGCGCTGCCCGACGCGATCGGGCGCCTGGCGCAGCTGCGCGAGCTGCACCTGCGGGACAACGCGCTCGCCGCCCTGCCGGCCTCGATCGGCGCGCTGCGCGAGCTGCGCCAGCTCGATCTGCGCGGCAACCCGCTCACCGCGCTGCCGGACGCGCTCGCCGGGCTGCCCCGGCTCGACAAGCTCGATCTGCGCTGGACGCCGACGCTCGCGCCGCCGCCGTGGCTCGCCGACCTCGAGGCGCGCGGCGTGCTCGTCTACCGCTGAGCGCTGGCGCCGCACGGCGCCGCGCCGCGGCGGTACAGTCGCCCGATGCTGCGCGCCTGCCTCGTGCTCGCTGTGATGGTCCTCGGCTCCTCGCCCGCGTTCGCCCAGGAGGCGCTGCGCCCGCCGCCCGCGGTGTCGGCCCCGGAGGCGAAGGCGGCGATGGAGGACTACTTCGCCGGCGAGAAGCTCGGCGGCTTCATCCTGGCCGGGCTCGGCGTCGCCGGGCTCGCGTCCGGCGGGCTGCTCTATCGATCGTCATCGCTCCGCGCGCGGGGCGCGGCGTACCCGCTCCTCACGGTCGGCCTCCTGCACCTCGCCGCCGGCATCTTCGTCTACGTCGCCTCGGATCGCCGGATCGACAAGTTCGGGGAGCAGATCGATCGCGACGCCGCGGCCTTCGTGACGGCCGAGCGCGCGCGCATGGCAGGCGTGTCGAAGCAGTTCACCGTCCTCAAGATCGTCGAGGTCACGCTGATCGCGGGCGGCCTGGCGATGGCGGGCGTCGGGTGGCGCACCGATCGGCCGCGCCTCCTCGGCGCGGGCCTCGCGCTCGCGCTCGAGATGGGGCTGACGCTCGGCTTCGACGTCTGGGCCGCGGGTCGCGCGCACGACTACCGAGGGGCGCTGGATCGGCTCGGCGGCGCGGTGAGCCTCGACCGCTCTGTCGGTGACCGGCCGATCGTGATGATCGGGCACTCCGGTACGTTCTAGGGAGCGCCGGCGTCACGGCGCCGCGGCCGGCGTCTCGACGACGCCCGGCACGACCGACGGCGCCTGGCGCAGCGACGCGCGCGCGGCGACCTCGACCTCGACGTCCGCGACGGTGCGGTTGATCTCCTCGAGCAGGCCGCGCTTGCGCCGGTAGTCGATGCGCGGCGCGTAGGGCATCGCCGCGAGCGTGTGGACCGAGCGCATGAACTCCTCGTGCTCGCGCACCTTGCGCTCGCGGATCGCCTGCAGCTCGAGCTGGTCCTTCACGATGTACGGCGTCAGCATGATGACGAGGTTCGTCTTGCGCTTCGCCTTCTGCGTGCGCTTGAACAGGTGGCCGAGGATCGGGATATCGCCGAGGAGCGGCACCTTCGTGACGCTCGAGGTCTCGCGCTCCTGGAGCAGGCCGCCGATCACGACCGTCTGCTGATCGCGCACGACCACGCGGGTCTCGATCGCGCGCGTGCTCCAGATCGGCCCGCCCGCCGACGGGGTCGGCTGCAGCTCCTCGGCCTCGTGCTTGACCTCGAGGAGCAGGTCCTCGTTGGTCGAGATGTGCGGCTTGATCGCGAGCTGGAGCACGAGGTCGCGCCGCTCGTAGGTGGTCTGCTGCGCGTTCGCCGGCACGTCGCCGCCGCCGAGCCCGGTGAACGACGCCTTCTCGTACGGGACGTTCACGCCGATCTTGTACTTCGCCTCCTCGTTGTCGAGCGCGATGATGCTCGGCGCCGACACGACGTTGAGGCTCGACGAGTCGGCGAGCGCCTGGAACAGGACGCCGTACGACGGGATGCTCGTGCCGAAGAGCTTCGACGCGCCTGCGAGCGGCGCGCCGAGCAGGCCGCCCGCGAGGCCGGTCGCCGACGCGAGCGACGCCGGGGAGAGCGAGCTGACCGAGCCGGTCTGCACGCCGCCGACGACGAGGCTGCTCTTGTCCTTGCCGTACGGGATCGCGCCGTGTGAGCTCGTGCCGAGATCGAGGCCGTTCTCCACCGCCACCTCGAGGATCAGCGCCTCGATGTAGACCTGGCGGCGCGGCAGATCGAGCTCGCGGATGACGTTGCGGAGCGCCAGGAAGTCGCGGCCGCTCGACATGACGATGAGCGAGTTCGACGGCTTGTCGCCGATCACGCGCACCGGCCCCTCGAGCGAGGAGCCGAGATTGGCGCCGGCCGGCGCGGGCGCGGTGGGCGCGGGCGCGGGCGCGGGCGCGGACGCCGCGGGCTTGCCCGTGCCGCCGGGCTGCGGCCTTTGGGCCTGGGCCTGGGCCGAGCCCTGGATCGCCTGGTTCAGCGTCTGCGCCAGCTCCTCGGCGATCGCGCTCGACAGGCGGTAGACGTGGAACGCGGCGCCGCCCTCGACCTCGAGCGGGATGTCGAGCCGCTCGACGAGCGCCTTGACGCGCAGAAAGCCGGCCTCGCTCGACGCGAGCACGAGCGTGTTCGTCCGATCGTCGACCATGATCTTCGACGGGATCGCGGCGACCTCCGGCGGCATTGGCGCGCTCGCCTCGGGCCGTGGCCGGCTCGCCGCGGCGCTCGCGCCGGAGATGCCGAGGAAGCCCTCGAGCTTCTGCGCCAGCTTGGCGGCGTCGGCGTGGCGGACCGGGATCGTGTAGACACCGTCGGTGCCGCCCGGGACATCGATCAGCTTCGCGAGCGACAGCATGTCGCGCAGGTGGCTACCGTAGTCGGTGAGCAGGAGGATCGCGCCGACCGGCTGGATCTCGCCGGCCTCCGACTTGAGCGCGGTGAACGCCTGCTTCATCGTCTCGGCCTGCGCGTACGCCGGCCGGTACACGTAGCGCGCGATCTCCTCGGAGGCATCGGGGAGCCCGCGCCGGAGGATCGGCACGGTCTCCCGCTTGGCCATGGGCGCCTCGACGATCCGGTAGACGTCGCCCTTGGGCACGATCGCGAGGTTCACCGTCGACAGCGCGACCAGGAAGACGCGGTAGGCCTCGGCGGGTGTCATCGCCTTGGGGGCGACGATCGTGACCTTCTTGCCGGTGACGACGACGCGTGGATCGAGCGCGAACGTCTTGCACGTGAAGCTCATCACCCACGTGAGCAGATCCTTCACGTCGGTCTCGGGCTTGAGCGTGATCGTGACGGGCGCCTTGCCTTGCTTGCAGCTGTAGAGCACCTGATCCTCGCCGGGGACCGGCCGCTCGGAGGTGGTGGCCGTCGTCTCGGCGGAGACGCGCGCGGGGAGCGAGAGCGAGCAGGCGAGGGCGACGGCCAGGGCGGCGGGGACGCGGAGGCAGCGAGACATGCCCCGGGCGAGTACCAAGCGGCGCGCCAGCGGCGCGCGCGCCTCCAAGTACGCGGCGGCGCGAGCGCGGCGGCCGCCTGCGTGCCACGAAGGCAGCGCGGCGGCCCGCGATCCGCGCACGATCGTCACGCGCGCCGGCTCCGCGCGCCGGCTCCGCGCGCCCGGCTCAGCGCGCCGCGCAGGCCTGGATCTGTGCGCCGCACTGGGCCACCGGATCCTTGGCGTTCGCGAAGCAGCGCAGGAGATCGGAGGTCTCGCGCGACACGGCGGGCGACGCGGCCAGCATGCAGTCGGTGATCGCCGGCAGGCCCTGCGCCTGCTGGATACAGCCCAGCGTCTGCTGGCACGTCGCGGTGCCCTGGCCGATCCACTCGCCGCCGCCGAACCCGCCCTGCTCATCGAGGCAGTTCGCGGTGCGCGGGTCGGCCGGGTAGTACGAGCCGATCAGCATGCACATCTCGTCGGTCGTCCGCGGGCCCGTGTAGACCGGCGTGCCGCTCGTGTTGCGGAAGTCGCAGTAGTAGTCGAGCTTCGAGCCGGCCTTCACCGTGAAGCTCTCGTAGCCCTTCACCGGCACGTCCTCCCATTGATCGTTCACGTAGAAGGGGGCGCCGTCGTCGACGCGCGCCTGGTAGCCGACGCCGCGCGCGTGCATGTGCGACTGGGCGTTCACGATCGTGATGTCCTCGTAGACCGGGCAGCGCCAGTGCGCGCGGGTCGTGCGCCCCGGCGGCACCGAGATCAGCGGGTTGAACAGGAACAAGATGTCGCCCTCCTGCACGACGTCCTCGGCGGCCATCGTGTCGAACACGACCTTGACGTCGGTGGTGAGCGGCGCGTCCGAGCCGTTGCGGTAGTGGACGTTCATGAGCAGGACGCCGCCGAGCCGCACGCCGACACCCTCGGGGAACGAGAGGAACGCCGCGCCGTTTCGGTTCTGCGAGCCGCCGACCAGCTTGGTGACCTCCCAGCCGTTCGTCGGCCCGTCGCTGCAGTTGAACACGCCGCTCGTGTCGACCGGCGTGCCGTCGGACTTCTGCGTCGGGATCGACGTGTACGGCGTCTGGTAGACGAGCACGTGGTGGCTGCCGGCCGTGAACTCGATCTTGTCCTTCGTGACCCACGTCTCGGGGACCGTCACGAACTGGCAATACTCGACCTCGGCGCCGGCCGGGATGGTGGTCTGCATGCCGATCTCGAGCGTCGGCTGGGGCTCGGGCTTCGGCTCGGTGACGTCGTCGGTGCAGGCGGCGCCGGCCAGGGTCAGCGCGAGGGCGGGGAGGGAAGCAGCCAGGGGTCTCATCGGTTCTCCTTTTCGTCCGCGTGTTCCCTCTCGAGCCCGGATCGTTCACGGGAGGATCAACAGAGGGATCAACAGGCGGCGGCGAGCGGAGCCGTTACAAGACGCACGCCACGCGCAACGGCGCGAACCCGCTGGGGGCTCGCGCCGTCGGTGGTCACGTCTCGTGCAATCGCCGAAACGAAACGTTACTGCGCGCGCTCGCGCGCGGCCCGCGGGCCCGGGGCCCGGCTCAGCGCGCCGCGCAGGTCTGCATCTGCGGGACGCACTGCGACACCGGATCGGTCGCGCCCATGAAGCAGCGCAGGAGCTCGGAGGTCTCGCGCGAGACGGTCGGCGACGCGGACAGCATGCAGCTCGTCTGCGCCGCGAAGCCGGGCGCCTCCTGCAGGCATCGCATCGTCTCGAGGCAGGTCGCCGTGCCCTGGCCGATCCACTCGCCGCCGGGGAGCTTGCCCGTCTCGTCGAGGCAGAACGAGGTGCGCGGGTCGGCCGGGTAGTACGCGCCGGTCAGCACGCACATCTCGTCGGTCGTGCGGGGCCCCTGGAAGATCGGCGTGGTGCCGGTGTTGCGGTAGTCGCAGCGGTAGTCGAGCATCGAGCCGGCCTTCACCGAGAAGTCCTGGTAGGACGAGACCGGCACGTCCTCCCAGCGATCGTTGGCGTAGAACGGGGCGCCACCGTCGACGTGCGCCTCGAAGCCGACGCCGCGCGCGTGCATGTGCGACTGGGCGGTCACGAGCGTGATGTCCTGGTAGACGGGGCAGCGCCAGCGCGCGCTCGCGGTGCTCCCCGCCGGCACCGCGATCAGCGGGTTGTAGAGGAACATGACGTCGCCCTCCTGCGCGAGCGTCTCGGGGGCGGCCGTGTCGAACGAGATCCGGGCCGTCACGTCGAGCGGCGCGTCGGAGCTGTTGCGGTAGTGCACGTTCACCAGGAGGATGCCGCCGATCCGCATGCCGACGCCCTCGGGGAACGCCAGGAGCGACGCGCCGAGCCGGTTCTGCGAGCCGCCGACGATCTTCGAGGCCTGCCAGCTGTTCATCGCGCCCTCGCTGCAGTCGAACACGCCGCTCGTGTCGATCGGCGTGCCGTCCTTCTTCTGCGTCGGGATCGACGTGTACGGCGTCTGCACGACGATCACGTGGTGGCTACCCGACGTGAACGTGACGGTGTCCCGGGTGACCCACGTCTTGGGCACGGTCACGAACTGGCAGTACTCGACCTCCGCGCCGGGCGGGATCGTGGCCGTCATCGCGAGCTCGAGCGGGGCGGGCCCGGGCAGTAGCTCGACCGGATCGGTGCACGCGGTGCTGCCAGACAGCGCGAGCGCCAGTGCGGAGACGGGAGCGAGCAGGGTGCGCATCGGGGACCTCCTGGGGGGATGAGGTGGCTCTAACAAGTCCCGGACCAGCTCCAAGACCTCGAACTACCGGACGACAAGTCCAATCGCCTGGACACAAACGCTGACCGAGCGTCAACAAAATCAGACAAAGGCCAGACAATCGCCACAATAGGCGCCGGAGCGGTGCACGAGCTGACGATCGATTTGAACGGTCCCGGAGCGAGCGGGCACATTCCGGCGGTGACTGCGATCCCGATGACGATGCCACTCGGTGCTGCGGAGGAAGCCGCCGATGACGCGCTCGTCGCGGGCCTGCGCGCGGGCGACCGCGCCGCCGTCGAGCAGGCGTACGTCGCGCACCACGCGGCGGTCCGCGCGTTTGCGCGCCGGCTGGTCGGCGAAGAGGCAGCGGCCGAGGACATCGTGCACGAGGCGTTCGTGGCGCTGCCGCGGGCGATCCGCCGGTTCCGCGGCGAGGGCTCGCTGCGGGCGTTCTTGATCGGCGTCGCGATCAACCACAGCCGCCGCCACGTCCGCTCGGCGATGCGGCGCCGCCGGGCGACCGAGCGGCTCGCGGCGCGCGACGAGGTGTACCCGCCGCCGGCCGCCGCCACGCCCGCCGACGATCTGATGCGGAAGCGGCTGGCGGACCGGCTGTGGTCGGCGCTCGATCGGCTGCCGATCGATCAGCGCGTCGTGTTCGTGCTGTGCGAGGCCGAGCAGCGGACGTCCGTCGAGGTCGGTGCGATCGTCGGCGCGCCGGAGGGCACCGTCCGCACGCGGCTGTTCCACGCCAAGCGCAAGCTGCGCGAGATCCTGGAGGATGAACGTGACGGATGATCTGCTGACGTCCGCCACGGAGGCGCTGCGCGAGGTGCCGGTCGATGCCGACGGCGCGGCGACGCGGCTGCGCGTGCGGCGATCGCTCGAGGCGAGCCACCGCGGACGCCGTCAGCTCGCCGGCTTCCTGACGGGGACCGGCATCCTGCTTGCCGGCACAATGTCATGGGCGTTCGCGACCGGCCGTGCGGAGGCGGTGTGGCATGCCATCGTAGATCCGGCGCCAGTGTACGATGATCGGATCGAGTCGCAGCGCTCGGCGGTTCCGCTCAGTCGGGCGTTTTTGCGACGAGAAGCACCAATGGTGCCAGAGCAGCAGGTGGGTCTTGAGGGGCCGAAGTCTGTGCTGAGTTCACCTGCGCCTAGGATGAAGCAGATGGAGTCGCCGGTGCCGGAAGCGGCGCCTGCGCCGGCTCCCGCGCCGCGGGCCGCGGTGCCAGCACCGGCACCGGCACTGGTACCGGCACCGGTACCGGCACCGGTACCGGCACCTCGCGCCGAGGTCACCGTGCGCCCGCGCGAGACGGCCGCCGCGCCGCGCGCGGTCGCCGCGGCTCCGATCGAGGCGCTCTACCGTCGCGCGCACGAGCTGCACTTCCACGGCTCCGATCACGCCGCGGCGATCGCCGCGTGGGACGCGTACCTCGCGGCCGAGCCGACGGGCCGGTTCATGGCCGAGGCGCGCTACAACCGCGCGCTGCTGCTCATTCGTGTCGGCCGCTACGCGGAGGCGCGCGACGCGCTGGCGCCGTACGCGCGCGGCGAGATCGTCGGCGGGTACCGCCGCGCCGAGGCGACGCAGCTGATCGAGCGGCTGCCGGACGGCGATCGGTGAGCAAGCGATGGCCGATCGCTGCCCGCTCGATGCTCGCACCCGCCGTTGAACGATCGATCGCGGTGCGGGGACGACGGGCGATGAACGCTCGAACCTCTCGGACCTGGCGCGCGCGGGGCGGGCTCGCCTCGATCCTGCTCGCGCTCGTGCTCACGCTCCCCGCGGCGCCGTCGCCTGCGGGCGCCGCGCCGGCCGCGCCTACCGCGCCGGTCGCGGCCGCGCGCGTCGCGGTCACCGTCTCGATCGGTGATGGCCTCGACGCGGCCGCCGTGCAGGGCCGGCTCGCCGCCGAGCTGAAGACCCCGATCGTGCCGCGGCCCGACGGCGGTGCGTGCGCGCTGCCGTGCCTGTCGATCACCGTCGATGGCGGCAGCGCCACCGTGGCGTTCACGCCGCTGCGGGGCGCGCCGCGCGCGCGCACCGTCGAGCTCGGCGCCGATCCCGCGCAGTGGCCGGTCGTCATCGCCCTGCTCGCGGGCAACCTCGTGCGCGACGAGGCCGCCGATGTGCTCGCGCTGCTCCCCGAGCCCGCGCGGCCGCCCGCCGCGCCGGTGGCGCCGCCCGCGCCGGTGGCGCCGCCTGCGGATGTCCCCGCGGCCCTCGCGCCGCCCGCGGCCGCGCCGTCGGTGGCGGCCGCGCCGCATGGCGCGCCTGCGCCTGCGCTCGCCCTGGGCACGGCGGCCGCAGGGCCGCCCGGCGCCGCGCTCGCGGCCTCGGCCGCCGCGCTCGCGGGCTCGGCCGCCGGCTCGCTCGACGCCTCGGTGCGCGCCGCGCCGGCCCCGGCGCCGGAGCGCCCGTCCACGCTGCTCGGCCTCGGCTTCGTCCCCGGGCTGTCCACTGACTTCACGCGGGTCGGGCAGGTGCAGCACTTCCTGTCGCTCGATCTGATCGCCGGTGTCTCCGGCGGCTCCACGGGCGTCACGGTGAGCGGCGTCGCCGACGTCGAGCGCGGCCGCGTGTCGGGCTTCCAGGTCGCCGGTGTGGCCTCGCTCGCGTGGCGCGTGGCCGGCTTCCAGGTCGGCGGTGTCGCGGCCGTCTCCGGCGAGCTCGGCGGCGTGCAGCTCGCTGGCGCCGCCGCGGTCGCCGACGCCGCCGACGGCGCGCAGATCGGCGGCGTCGCCGCGGTCTCGCGCGGCCCGGCTGATCTCCAGATCGCGGGGATCGCCGCCGTCGCCCGGGGCCGCGCGAGCACGCAGCTCGCTGGCGTCGCGGCCGCCGCCGACGGCGCGGCGCGGATCCAGGTCGCGGGCGTGGCCGCCGTGGCGCGCGGCGGCACCAACATCCAGGCCGCGGGCGTCGCGAGCGTGGCGCGCGTGGCGAGCGTCCAGGCCTCCGGCGTCGCGAGCGTCGCGCACGGCACCGCGAACATCCAGGTCGCCGGCGTGGTCAACGTCGCGCGCCGCCTCGCGGGCGTGCAGATCGCGCCGATCAACGTCGCGCGCCGCGTCGACGGCGTCCAGGTCGGCGTCATCAACGTCGGCTCCGCCGACGGCTTCTCGTTCGGCCTCATCAACATCGTCCCCGGTGGCCGCGCCGATCTCGAGGCCGCCGTGGACTCGAGCCGCCTCGGCACGCTGCTGTTTCGCCACGGCGGCCGCCGCTGGCACAACGTCTACGGTGTCGGCGGCCACCCCGTCGACAAGGACGGTATCAGCGGCGGCGCTGCCGGCAGCGGCCGCGACGACGTCTGGATGTACGGCCTGGGCTTTGGCCCCTCCTGGCGCACCGGGCGCACCGGGCGCACCGGGGCGGCCGTCTTCGATCTCGAGCTGATCGGCTGGCAGATCAACCACGGCGCGTCGCACTACGACGGACTCTCCCTGCTCGGCCAGCTCCGGCTCTCGATGGCCTACGGCCTCGGCCCGTTCCAGGTGGTCGCCGGCGGCGCGTTCAACACGCACGTCTCGAGCGATCCGCGGTCGCCGCTCGTGCTGGAGCGCCGCACGTCCGATCCCGGCGATCCCGGCGATCCCGATGCGCCCCTGATGACGCGCGAGGTCAGGGTCGTGTGGTGGCCGAGCGCGTTCGTCGGCCTGCGGATCTAGCGCCCCGCTGGAAATTCCTCCCGCAGATCGGCCGGTTACGGCAGCATGCAGATTGTTTGTCATATCCGGCCCGGCCGGAGGCACTGATGGCCGACATGGGACAGACGATCGCGATGACGGACGGCGAGCTACTCGAGGCGAGCCGGCGCGGCGAGCGCGCGGCGTTCGGCGCGCTCGTCGAGCGATACCAGCACGTGGTCTGTGCGATCACGTACAGCCGCACGCGAGATCAGGCGCTCAGCGAGGACGTCGCGCAGGAGACGTTCATCGCGGCGTGGAAGCAGCTCGATCAGCTGCGCGAGCCCGGGAGCCTGCGCTCCTGGCTCTTCGGGATCGCGCGCAACCTCGCCCGCAAGGCGCGCCGGCGCACCGATCGGGAGACGCCGATCGAGGAGCCGATCGCCGTGGCCAGCGACAACCCGTTCGACGCGGTGTCCGGCGCGCAAGCGGAGCGGGTCGTCGGCGAGGCGCTGTCGCGGGTGCCCGAGACGTACCGCGACGTGCTCGTGCTGTACTACCGCGAGCAGCGCTCGGTGCGCGAGGTCGCGGCGGCGCTTGGGATCTCCGAGGCCGCCACGCTGCAGCGGCTCGCGCGCGGGCGGCAGTGCCTCGCCAACGGCCTGACGTCGCTCGTCGAGCGCTCGCTGCGCGGCCAGCGCAAGCCGCGCCGCGATCTCGTGGCCGCCGTCGTGCTGGCGCTGCCGCCGATCATCCGTCCGTCCCGTGCCATCGCCAAAACCAGTGTCTCGCACGGAGGATCCATGTTGAAGCTCGCGATCGCCGCCGTCGCCATCACGGCGGCCGGCACCACTGCCTACCTCGTCCACGATTCGCGCGGCGGCGCGTCCGCCGCGTCCCCCGCGGCCCTCGCCGCGGCCGCGACCCCCGCCGTGGCCGCGCCGGTCCCGGCGCCCGGGCCCGCGCACCAGGCGGCGCTCGCGCCGTCCCTGCCGCCGTCCGCGTCGTCCGCCACCACGTCCGCCACCACGTCCGCCACGGCGGCCCCCGCTGCGCTGGGGCCCAAGGCGCCCGCCGCGGGACCCGGTCCGGGCGGTCCCGGCGATCCCGGCTGCGAGAAGTGCAAGGACGGAAAGCCCACGGCCGCCAGCGACGCGGACGTCGACGAGATCGTGCCCGCCGCGACGATCGCGCGGCTCGGCCTCGAGCGCGGGCCGTCGCGCGGGCCCGCCGCGGCGCCCGTCTCGATCGTCATGTTCACCGACCTCAAGTGCAAGTACTGCGGCGGGGCGCTCGGCCTGCTCGATCAGCTGGAGGACGAGTACGCCGGCAAGGTGCGCGTCGTCGTCAAGCAGATGCCGCTGTCGCCGCTGACCGCGGCGCTCTCCGAGGCGCTCTACGCCGCGGAGGCGCAGGGCAAGTTCTGGGAGCTCCACGATCTCCTGCGCGCGCACCAGGAGGAGCTGACGGCGGACTCGGCGCTCGCGCTCGCGCCGCAGGCCGGCCTCGACGTGGGCAAGCTCCGCGCCGCGCTCGAGCAGGGCACCTACCGGGCCAAGCTCGAGGCCGACCGCGCGGCCGCCGCCGAGCTCAAGGTGATGGGGACGCCCGCCTTCTTCATCAACGGGCAGCGCGTCTTCGGGCTGCAGAGCCCGGCCACGTTCCGCGCCGCGATCGATCGCGCGCTCGCCGGGCGGCGCTGACCGCGCCGGTGCGCCGGCTCACGCCGCGCGCCAGAAGTCGGCGTGCTCCTTCGCGAACGCCTCGAAGGTCCGCGGCTCGTGCCGCGTCACCCGCGCGACGGTGTCGGTCACGCGGTTCTCGGCGCCTTGCTGGATGGCCTCATCGAGGCGGACGAGGATCCGCGCGGACCGGTCCGGAATGCCCAAGGTCGTCAGGTGACGCCGGGCCTCCTTGGGGGTCGCCTTCACGTGCCGCATCGGGCGCCCGGCCACCTCGGTGATGACCGCCACGATGTCGTCGTACCGGAGCGCCTGGGGGCCCGTGACGAGGTGCGCGGTGTTATGGGACGTCTCGTCGGCGAGCGCCCGGACGGCGACCTCCGCGATGTCCCGCGCATCGACGAACCCGACGCGCCCGTCGCCCGTCGCCGTCACGAGCAGACCATCGTTCTTGAGGCCGGCCCCGTGGGGGTGCCGCTCGTTCACGAAGTTCTGCATGAACGAGGAGGGCTGGAGCACGGCCCACTCGGGCGATCGCTCGCTCAGGAGCCGGTGCACGAGGCCCAGCCCCGGCGCCCCCTCGGGGCTGGAGGAGGCGCCCAGGAGGACGACGCGCCGGACGCCACGCTCCCACGCGCGCTCGAGGAAGGGCTGCATGAGGACCAAGGGATCCGCGACCAGGTCCGGGGCCATCACATACATCCGCTCCACGCCGGCCAGGGCGGCGTCATAGCTGGACGGCTCGGCCCAGTCGAAGCGCACGGGCTCGGCAGTGCTGTCCGGCACATGCGCGCCCCGGGTCGCGGCGCGGACCGGACGGCCGAGCTGCGTGAGCCCCGAGACCACGTGCCTGCCCGTGTGGCCCGTCGCCCCGATGACGAGGATGGGGGCGGCGTCCCTGCTTTGCGAAGCGCTCATGACGCATCCTTCTGCTTCCAGTGAAACGAAAGCATGGTTCCGAAACTATGGACCCCCGATGCCAGCGCGTTCAAACCCATGGCCTGAGCGGTTGCTGACCGCGGATCACGAGGGTAGCAGGGCGCCGATCAGGACGTCGGCCCGATCGATGGCGCGCTGAGCCCGCGCGACGAGCTCCGGCGGGACGGCCCGCTTCCGGCGGGCCGCCACGATCGCGCGATCGATCTCACGGACGGCGATCCACGCGCGCTGGTGCGACTGGATGCGGCGCTGGCTATCCGGCGGCGCCGCGAACCCATCGGCGAGATCGCTGCACGCGATCGCGAGCGTGCCGAGGAGCTCCGGCGCGGGCAGCCGGGGCGCCAGCATCGCGAGCGGGGTCGCCGCGGCGACCGTGGCGCGGAAGGCGGGGTGGAGCTCGAGGGGGTGAGTGGAGGTTCGCTTGGACATGGTCGATACGCGCTCCAAGCGGCGCGCCAGCTCACGGCGCGCGTGTATTCGCGAGCTTGCACGGCGCTGGCGCGGATTTTGTCCGAATGCCGGACAACGCGGCCGGCCACCGGCCGGACACCGGACACAAGACACGAGATAGCGCCGGCCAGCGGCGTCAGCGGCCGGCGAACAGCTCGACGCCGACCGCGACGCCGAGCCACTGCGCGCCGCCCAGGTTCCGGTACGAGAGCGCGAGGAACGGCCCCTTGCCGGCCGCGTAGTCACCCCACCGGGCGTCGCGCCCGAGCCGGAGCCCCGCGAGCGCCGTCACCTCGTCGGCGATCCCGGCGTCGTCGCCGTACGCCGCGCCGCCCAGCCGCCACCCCGCCGCGCCGCGGGCGAACGCGTGCAGCGGCCCCGCCGGGAGCTCGGCCCCAAGCTCGATGATCGCGTGGGTCGCGCCGTTCCCGCGCAGGCCGCCGATCCCGGCGCCCGCGGCCACAATCACGGCGGCGCCGCCCGACGCGCGCGCCGCGAACCCGAGCGGGAAGGCGTCCGCCTCGTAGTGCGCGCGGCCCAGGTAGCCCGCGCGCACGTCGGCTCCCAGCGCGTAGCCCAGCCCCGCGGCGCTCGCGCGGCCGATCGCGTAGCGCGCGCGCACGCCGCCCGTCGCGCCGAGCTCGCCGTCGCCGCTGCCGCGCTCGCCGCGCGCGTCGAGGTCCAGCCAGATCGCCGTGTCGCGGCCGGCGCCGCCCGCGCCGCGCAGCCACGCCGCGACGTCGTCACCGTCGAGCGGCCCGCGATGCCCCAGGTACAGCCGCGCGGCGCCGCGCGCGCGCAGGCCCGCGAGCTCGCGGTGATCGGCGAGCCGATCCGTCTGGTAGAGGTGCTCGGTCGGCGCGTGCGTGAACAGCTCGCCGCCCTTGATCATGTCGCCGACGAACGCCTCGTCCCCGAGCATCACGGCGATCGAGCCTGGCGTGTGACCCGCCACCGGGATCACCCGCACCTCCGGGAAGCCGTGCGCGGCCAGATCGATCTCGCGGTCGACCGCGACGTCCGGCGAGAACGGCTCGAACGGGAACATGAACATCGAGGCCAGGAGCGCGCCGAGGAGGCCCGTCGGGCGCAGCCGCTCGTTGCGGCCGCGGCTGGCCGGCCCCGCGTCGCCCGCGCCGAGCACGATCGCGGCGCCCTGCGTCTGCAGCCAGCGCGCGCAGCCCGCGTGATCGGCGTGGCCGTGCGTGATCACGACCGCGCGCACCTTCGCAGGCGGCACGCCGCGGGCCGCCAGCGCGCGCGCCAGATCGTCGCGATCGCCCGGGCTGCCGCTGTCGACGAGCACCGCCGCGTCGCCGCGCGTCAGCAGATATACGTTGCTCCACTGCAGCTCGATCCGATCGATCGCGATCGGCGGCGCGGCCGTGGCCGCGGCCATCGCGGTCGCCTGGGGCGCCACCGGGCCCACGCGGTGGAACCGCGGCCCGCCGCACGCGGGCACCGCCGCGGCCGCGGCCACCGCCATGGCCACCGCCGCGCGGGGCCGCCGATCCGTCAGGGGCATGGCCAGGGTCACGCGCCGGCTACAGGTACGCCGGATCGCGGTACTCGCCGAGCTCGCTGCGGAACAGATCGCAGATCTCGCCGAGCGTGACGTGCTGCTTCACCGCGTCGAGGATCGGCGGCATCACGTTCTGCTTGTCGTCGCGGAGCGCGGCGCGCACGGCCGCGAGCGCGCGCTCCGCGGCGCCCGCGTCGCGCCGGCTCCGCACCGCCAAGACCCGATCGATCTGGCCCTGCTCGGCGGCGTGATCGATCTTGAGCGTCGGGATGTGGTCGCCCTCCTCGGGCGTGACGTACTTGTTGACGCCGACGATCGAGCGCCGCCCCGCGTCGACCTCGCGCTGGAACTCGAACGCCGAGCGCGCGATCTCGCGCTGCGGGTAGCCCTCCTCGACGGCCTTCACGATCCCGCCCATCGCGTCGATCTTGTGGATGTACTCCCAGGCCGCCGCCTCGACCTGATCCGTCAGCGTCTCGACGAAGTAGCTGCCCGCGAGCGGATCGGCGACCGCTGCCACGCCCGACTCCTCGTAGATGATCTGCTGCGTCCGGAGCGCGAGCTCCGCGGCGTCCTCGGTCGGCAGCGCGTACGTCTCGTCGTAGCTGTTCGTGTGCAAGGACTGCGTGCCGCCCAGCACCGCGGCGAGCGCCTGCAAGGTCGTGCGGACGACGTTGTTGAGCGGCTGCTGGGCCATCAGTGACACGCCCGCCGTCTGCGCGTGCGTGCGGAGGAGCCACGACTTGGGGTTCTTCGCGCCGAACCGCTCCTTGAGGATCTTCGCCCACATCCGGCGGCCCGCGCGGAACTTCGCGACCTCCTCGAAGAAGTCGTTGTGGACGTCCCAGAAGTACGAGAGCCGCGGCGCGAACTCGTCGACGTCGAGGCCACCCTCGATGCCCAGCTGCAGGTAGCCGATGCCATCGGCGATCGTGAACGCGAGCTCCTGCACCGCCGTCGCGCCCGCCTCGCGGATGTGATAGCCGCTGATCGAGATCGTGTTCCACTGCGGCATCGTGCGGGCGCACCACACGAGCATGTCGCGGATGATCCGCATGTGGCCGCGGATCGGCGAGATCCACTCCTTCTGCGCGATGAACTCCTTGAGCATGTCGTTCTGCAGCGTGCCGCGCAGCTTGTCCGGCGAGACGCCCTGCTGCTCGGCCACCGCGACGTAGAGCGCGAGCAGCACGGCCGCCGGCGCGTTGATCGTCATCGACGTCGACACCTTGTCGAGCGGGATGTCGCCGAACAGCCGCACCATGTCGTCGAGCGACGCGACCGACACGCCCTCGCGCCCGACCTCGCCGAGCGAGCGGCGGTGATCCGGGTCGTAGCCCATGAGCGTCGGCATGTCGAACGCCGTCGACAGGCCCGTCTGGCCGTTCTCGAGCAAGAACTTGAAGCGGCGGTTCGTGTCCTCGGGCGTGCCGAACCCGGCGAACATGCGCATCGTCCACGGCTTGCCGCGGTACATCGTCGCGTGCGGGCCGCGCGTGAACGGGTACTGCCCCGGATCGCCCAGCTGCTCGTCGTAGCGCCAGCCGCGCGCCTCGAGATCCGTTGGGCGGTAGCTGGTCTGGAGCGGGATCCCGCTCATTGTACGGACCGTACGGTCCGTACGGTCCGCGGCGTCGCGCGTGGCTTCAGGCTTCTTCACCGGGGCCATGCCGCCGGTGTACCACGGCGCGGCGGCTCCACGGCCGGCTCATGCGCGTCGGCCGCCGTACGTCTCGCCCTCGGTCGACGAGCTGCGGCTTGATGGCGCCGGACATCTGGTCGAACATCTGCTGGGTGCTGGCAATGACATGGGCGCTGTCGCTGGGCGCCGCGCTCGGCCTCGCCGCGGCCGCGGCGGCGTGTAACTCCCGGCAGGGCGCCGATACCGGAGCTTCGGCATCCAGCTCGGGGAGCGGGACGGCCGCGTCCGGGGCGGCCGCCGTCTCGCCGCCCGCGTCGGCGCCGTCGCCGGGCGATGGCTCGTCGCCTCCGCCGGTGCCCGTCGACGACTTCCGCGCGCTCTCCGAAACGGAGGTGCGCACCCTCGTCACGCCGCGGCTGCGCGCTGGCGAGCAGGTGGCGCACCAGCCGTTCCGCGGGCCGCTCGGGCCTGCGCCCGACGGCGTGCTCGTCGTCGTCGAGCGCGACGGCAAGGTGTCCGGGTTCGTGCTGGTGCCCGGCGCCAAACCCGGCGCCCAGCCCGGCGCCAAACCCGGCGCCCAGGCCGAGCGGATCGACCTCCCGCCGCTGTCGCAGGGGCGCTTCGAGGGCGTGCCCGCCGTGCTGTTCATCGACGTCGATGGCAAGCCTGGCAAGGAGGCCATCCTCATGACGCGGCAGATGTCCGGGGCCGGGCCCGCGGGGGCCACGCCGCGCGCGTTCAACCAGGTCATCGCGTGGAGCGGCTCGGCGTTCGTCCGGCTCTCGGACATCGAAGCGGCGCTCCTCGATCTCGAGACCGCGGCCGCGATCCGCAAGGCGCTCGCCGGGGCGCGGAAGCAGTAGAGTCTCCCCATGCCGGTCCACCTGCGCGAGGTCATCGCGTACCTCGACACGACGCTCGAGATCGATCGCTTCCGCGACTACGCGCCCAACGGCCTGCAGGTCGAGGGCGCGCTGGAGGTGGACACCGTCGTCACCGGCGTCTCCGCCTCGGCCGAGCTGATCAGCCGCGCGATCGAGCAGCGCGCCGATCTGATCGTGGTGCACCACGGCCTCATCTGGGGCCCTGGCCTCACGCGCATCGCCGGCCCGCTCGCGCGCCGCCTGCAGCTCCTGCTCGGCAACGAGGTCTCGCTCGCCGCGTACCACCTGCCGCTCGACAAGCACGCGCGGCTCGGCAACAACGCCGGCCTCTGCGACGCGCTCGCGCTCGGCTCCGCCCGCGACCCGTTCGGCGACGTGCGCGGCACGCCGCTCGGCCTCTCGGGCACCTGGCCTGCTCCGCTCTCGCGCGACGAGGCGCTCGCCCGCATCGCCGCCGGCGTCTGCGGCGGCCAGCCCCCGCGCTTCGTCTTCCCGCACGGCCCGCCCAGCGTCCGCCGCGTCGGCGTCTGCTCCGGCGCCGCGTCCGATCTGCTCGAGGCCGCCGCCGCCGCCGGCTGCGATCTCTTCCTGACCGGCGAGCTCGCCGAGCGCGCCGGCGAGCTCGCCAAGGAGCTCCAGATCACGCTCGTCGCCGCCGGCCACTACGCGACCGAGGTCTTCGGCCCGATGCGCCTCGCCGACGATCTGCGCCAGCGCTTCCCCGCGCTCGACGTCCAGTTCGTCCCCGTCCCGAGCCCGCTCTGATCCTCGCGGCGGCGCGCGCTACATCGCGCGCCGCCAGCGTGACACTTCGAAGGCCACCGGCTCCGCGCCAGCCTGCTGGAGCTGCAGGCGGTGGAGCAGGGTGCCGCTGAGATCCACGCTGCCTTTCTTGTCCGCGAACGCGATCTCGATCAACGTCCAGGTCAGCGTCTCTTCATCGTCGTCGTTGAGCTGGAGCGAGTACTGGAGCAGCAAGCCAGGACGCCGCACGTTATGCTCGTCGGGACGCACGGTGTAAAACGTCGAGATCTGGATCGGCCGATGGACCTCCCGCGCCTTTGCGAGCAGGTGGTCAGCATCCTTGATTTGGATGATGGACATGGCTCAGCTCATGCTCGGTGTGTTGGTCAGATCCAGATCGGCGCCGGACGGGTCCGGCAGAGTCGGCGAGCCAAAGTGCTCGGCGAGCTCAGTATACGCTGCCAGGAGCCTCGGCGAGGGGACCGTCTTGGCTGGGTCGGTGCCCAGCATCTCTGGGGGCTCGCGCTTCTCGGGCGGGAACGCGACCGCTCGCAACAGGTTGGCTATCAAGAACGCCACTGCGACTGCGGGATCGGTTTTGTAGAACCGATAGACCGGCATATCGAGGATCTTTTCGACGACCAGCCCTTCGCTCGTGACGATGTAGCTCGGGAGTACGGCTGCGCTGAGCGCGTCGCGGTCTGCCTTGTGCTCGCCCCTCGACGCCCATCGGTTCCGCGCCGCGATCGCTTCCTCGATCCAGGTCCGGAGCTCAGACGCCGTGATGTCTTCGTCGAAGAGGAACAACACGGTGATCACATCCACGCCGAGCTGGAGCTGCTCCTGGGTCCGCCCGATCTGGATGAGCAAGTCCCGGAACGCCTCGGACCTGGGCTTGTCGATGGCGACGATGGTGCCCTTCAGCTCGATGATGGCTCGCACTGCCTGTCGGAGGACGACCGCGAGGTTCCCGCTGCGGAACAGCGTCGGGAACTCGAACGTATCGACGATCATGCAGTCGACCTGCCGGCGCGCTCGCGCTCCGGAATCACCTGCGATCGTACCCTCCAGGATCTCGTAGCGCTGCGGCACGAGCTCGTGGAGGAGCTGCCGGAACGCGTTCTCGCGGCCCGTGCCGACGAGGGTCGGGTGGCCGGTGAGGCTGCGCAACAGGCTGGCCTGCGCCTTGAGCCGTTGAACGAGTAGCTCTGCAAAGGTTTCGCTCACGATCTCGCCTCGTGCATGTCGATGACTCGCGGTCAGCCGTCTCGTCCGCGGCTGCGCTCGAGACCTGGACCGCGCGCATCCTGTCGGCCGTCATGCTGCCCGGTTGCGGATGATTCGAGTCGGTCCCGGGAGAGCGCGACATCGATGTCCGGATCCGGCCCTTCGCCCGCGCCTTCGGCTCGGGATCTCGGTATCTTGGCCGCGGCACACCTGCTGCAATTCCGCCTCGCATGCGCCTCGCGATCATCGCCCTCGTCCTCCTCGCGGCTCCCGCCGCCGCCCTCGCCGATGATCCGACGTGGAGCGGCCCGCCGGGGGGCGGCCCGCCGGGGATGACGCCGTACGCCCAGCCGCCGTACGCGCCGCCGCCGTACGCGCCGCCGCCGTACGCCCAGCCGCCGTACGCCCAGCCGCCGTACGCGCCAGCCCCGTTCCCGCCGAAGGTCACGCGCGAGGTCAGCTACGGGCACCAGACGCTCATCTCCGATGGCATCGCGGCGGTGCTCATCACCGGGGCGTTCCTGCAGGACAATCCGTACTCCGGGCTCGCGATGATCGCGGGCGGCGTGAACGTCTACGCGTTCGGCGCGCCGATCGTGCACTGGGCCAACGGCCAGGGCCTTGGCGGCTTCAAGAGCCTCGGTTTGCGGATCGGCCTCCCCTGGCTCGGCATGATGGCCGGCAACCTGATC
Organism: Kofleriaceae bacterium; assembly: GCA_035558535.1. Taxonomy (GTDB): domain Bacteria; phylum Myxococcota_A; class Polyangia; order Haliangiales; family Haliangiaceae; genus JABFXX01. The sequence goes on along the minus strand of DATMCI010000257.1, from coordinate 56,896 downwards.
GGCCCCAAGAACCAGGTCGTGTGCGACTCCGAGACGGGCTGTCCCGACTCGGACGAGTCGACGATCGGGCTCGCGATCGGCGCCGGCCTCGGCGCGATCGCCGCCGCCGCGATCGACGCGCGCTACATCGCGCGCAAGCGCGTCGCGGTGCCGGCTCCGTCGTTCGCGCCGGCGATCGGCTACGACCGCTCCGGCTTCTCGGTCGGCCTCACTGGCTCGTTCTAGCGCCCGCTGCCGCTCCAGGACGTCGGCGTGGCGCCCGGCGTTGGGGGGAGCGGTTGGGGGCGGTGGGGAGCGATGGGGCGCGGTGATCGGCTAGAGTAGGCCGCCGTGTCAGGCGGGCCCCCGATCCGATTGCCGTCCGGCGTGCGCGACTTCCTGCCGCGCGCGGCGGCCCGGCGCGTCGCGCTCGCCGAGCGGATCGCGGGCGTGTTCGAGGCGTGGGGGTACGCGCGGATCATCACGCCGGTGTTCGAGCACGCGGACGTCCTCGAGCGCGGGCTCGGGCGCGACGCGCGCGCCGCCGCGATCCGGTTCGTCGAGCCGGGCACCGGCGAGATCGTCGCGCTCCGGCCGGATATCACGCCGCAGATCGCGCGCGTCGCCGCGACCCGGCTCGCGGACGTCGAGGGGCCGATCCGCCTGTGCTACGAGGGCGCGGTCACCCGGCGCGCCGGCGAGCTGGGCCAGCGCGAGATCCTGCAGGCGGGGATCGAGCTGATCGACGCGCCCGAGCCGGAGGCCGACGCCGAGGTGCTCGCCGTCGCGGCCGCCGCGCTCGCCGCGAGCCGGCTGCCGGAGACCCGCCTCGACGTGGGCCACGTGGCGCCGGTGCGCTGCGTGCTCGAGGCGGCGGCCGATCCGGACGCGCGCGCGCAGCTCGCGGCGGCGCTCGCGCGCAAGGACCGCGCGGGCCTGCGGGCGGCGGCGCGCGGGCTGCCGGCGGAGCTCGCGCCGCTCGCCGAGGCGCTGGGCTCGCTGTGGGGCCCCGCCGAGGCGACGCTCGCGCGCGCGGCGGCGCTGCCGTGGCCGGACGACGCGCGCGGCGCGCTCGAGCGGCTGCGCGCGGTGCTCGCGGCGTTCGCCGAGCTGGCGGATCCCCCGGCGCCGCCGCTCACCGTCGATCTCGGCGACGTGCGCGGCTTCGACTATTACACCGGCATCCGGTTCGCCGGGTACGCGGGCGGCGCGCCCGACGCCGTGCTGCGCGGCGGCCGCTACGACGAGCTGATCGGCCGGTACGGCCGCGCCGCGCGCGCGACGGGGTTCGCGATCGACGTCGAGGCGCTCGCCCAGGCGCAGCGCACCGCGGGCGTCGGCGCCCCCGCGGCGTCGCGCGGCGTCGCCGTGCACGGCGCCGGGGCCGCCGAATTGGCCCGCCAGCTCCGCGCGCGCGGGCTGCGCGCGGTCGTGTGCGCGTCGGCGCCCGGCGCGAGCTGGCTGCGCGGCGCGGGGCTCGACGCCGCCGTCCTCGCCGCCAGCGGCGAGCTGTTGCGCGCCGACGGCAGCCGCGGGCCGATCCGGCCCGACGCCGACGCGGTCGCGGCGGCGCTGCTGCCGGAGCCAGCAGCCACCTGAAGGCCGCCCACCGCGAAGACAGCGCGAGTGGCGGTCGCGGACGAGCCGCGCGCGGCTCCTCGTGATAAGAGGCTCGTGATGTCCGTCGTGATCGTCGTCGGCGCCCAGTGGGGTGATGAGGGCAAGGGGAAGGTCGTGGACCTGTTCACCGAGCGCGCGGACACAGTCGTGCGCTACGGCGGCGGCGCGAACGCGGGGCACACGCTCGTGATCGACGGCAAGAAGCTGGTCACGCACCTCGTGCCGTCGGGCGTGTGCCACCCGGGCAAGAGCTGCGTGCTCGGCGACGGCATGGTGATCGATCCGCACGCGCTGCTCGAGGAGATCGCCGAGTGCCAGTCGCGCGGGCTGCTCGCGCGCGGCGAGCTCCTCGTCGGGCTCGGCGCGCACGTGATCCTGCCGTACCACAAGCTCATGGACGGCCTGCGCGAGGACCGCGGCGCGAAGCGCGGCAAGGCGATCGGCACCACGCGGCGCGGGATCGGGCCGGCGTACGAGGCGAAGGCCGCCCGCCGCGGCGTGCGGATGCGCGATCTCGGCAAGCCCGATCGCCTGCGCGAGCTGGTCGCGGCCAACCTCGACGAGCTGATCCCCGTCATCGAGCACCTCGGCGGGACGGCCCCCACCCAGGCCGAGATCGACCGCTGGACCGACGACGCGCTCCGCGCGGGCGAGCAGCTCGCGCCGCACACGGGGGATGCCGGGCGCCACGTGGCCCAGAAGATCGCCGAGGGCGCGCACGTCCTGTTCGAGGGCGCGCAGGGCTGCCTCCTCGATCTCGATCACGGCACGTACCCGTACGTGACGTCGTCGTCGACGATCGCGGCGGGCGCCTGCCAGAGCGCCGGCATCGGGCCGACGCAGATCGACAGCGTCATCGGGATCACGAAGGCGTACGCCACGCGCGTCGGCGGTGGCCCGTTCCCGACCGAGCTCGCCGGCGAGGCGGGCGACCGCCTGCGGATCGCGGGCGGCGAGTTCGGCGCCACGACCGGCCGGCCGCGCCGCTGCGGCTGGCTCGACTTGCCGGCGCTGCGCATGGGCGCACGGCTATCGGGGATGCGCTCGCTGGCGCTCACGAAGCTCGACGTGCTCGCGAACCTTCCCGAGGTGTGCGTGTGCGTCGCCTATCAGGTGGACGGCCGCGAGCTCGACGAGCCGCCCATCGACCCCGACGACATCGCGCGCGCCCAGCCCGTCTATGTAACCTTCCCGGGGTGGGGGCCGCTGTCGGGCGGAGCCCAGGCGATCTCTGATCTACCCGGTCCGGCACGTGACTACGTCGAGACCATCGAGCGCATGGCAGGCGTACCCTTCTGCCTGGTATCGGTAGGGCCGGACCGCTCGGAGACCATCCGCCTGCGCGACCCGTTCGACGCGTAGTGAATTCGGCCCACGCGGCTTCCGCATGATACTGTTTTTTCCTCCAAGGTCCGGCGGGCCCGGGGGTCGGAGAGCGTAACCCGTTAGCAGGATGCCCCATGAAGATCGTATGCGACGCGTGTCAGGCCAAGTACTCGATCTCCGACGATAAGGTCCAGGGCAAGGTCTTCAAGATCCGCTGCAAGAAGTGCAGCAACATCATCGTCGTGCGCGGCGGCGCGAACGCCGCAGAGCCCGCCCCGGCCCCCGCGGCCGAGAAGGACACGCGCGTCTACGGCTACGACTACGAAGGCGGCGCGGCCGCCGGCGACGAGTCCGTGTGGCACGTCGTCATCAACCAGGATCAGGTCGGTCCGATGACGGCGGCCGAGGTGCAGCAGCGCTTCGCCGCTGGCGAGATCGACGCCGAGACGTACGCGTGGCGCGAGGGCTTCACCGACTGGCTGCCGCTCTCGCAGGTCGACGCGTTCGCGTCGTTCGCGCAGGGCGGCGGGGGCGAGAGCGCGGCGGCCGGCGCGGGGGCCGGCGACGCGGTGTCGTCGATGTTCGGCAGCACCGGCATCGGCGACGAGGGCGGCACGATGCGCAGCGATCCGGGCGATCTGTTCGCGGCGGCCTCGGCGGGCCCGCGCCGCGGCGAGGACGACGGCGGCGATCTGTTCGGTGCCAAGCCGGGGACCGGCTCGCGGCAGCCCGCCGCGGGCGGCGCCTCCGCCGCCGACGCGGCGGCCGCGGCGGCCAAGCTCCGCGGCGAGCGCAACGAGAACTCCGTGCTGTTCTCACTCAACAACCTCGCGCAGCTCGCGAGCGACAAGCCGGCTCCGGTCACGGCGGCGCCGTCGTCGTCGGGCCACGCGACCGGCTCGGCGGGCGGCGAGGGCTCCGGCCTCATCGACATCCGCTCGATGGCGAACGCGTACCTGGGCGGCCCCGGCGGCGCGGCGAGGCCGGCGACCTCGTCGGCGATCGGCTCGATCGACGACCTGCCGGTGTTTGGCGGCGGCGGCTTCAGCGAGCCCGCCGTGATCGTCCCGACGGCACGCCCGGCCAACAGCAACAACAAGATGATGTTCGTGCTGATCGGCGCGGTCGGCCTGCTCGCCGTGGCCGCGGTGATCCTCGTCGTCGTGATGCTCGGGAAGAAGGAGACCCCGCCGGCGCAGGCGGTGGCTGCGAACGACAAGGACGACAAGGGCGACAAGAGCGACAAGAAGGGGTCGGACGGCGAGAAGCCCGACAAGCCCGACGAGCCGAAGCCGGCCGGCAGCGGTACCGACGGCGCCGGCACGGGCGGCACGGGCGGCACCGGCGGGACGGGGGCGAAGCCTCCCGAGACCCCGACCGAGAAGCCGGCCGACACCGGGGCGGGGTCCAAGCCGTCCGGCGGCGGCGGTGGCACGACGGCGAAGCCGGCGGGCGGCGGCGGCGGTACGACGACGAAGCCGGCGGGCGGCGGCGGTGGCACGACGACGAAGCCGGCGGGCGGCGGTGGCGGCACGACGACGAAGCCGGCGGGCGGTGGCGGCGGCACGACGACCGAGAAGCCGGCCGACACGGGCGGCGGTGGCGGCGGCGGCTGCGACGAGGTGTCGTGCGTGCTCAGCAACTACGAGGGCGCGTGCTGCCAGAAGTTCCGCAAGGGCGGCGCCAAGCCGGCCGGCGGCGGTGGCGGCGGCGGTGGCGGCGGCGGTGGTGGCGGGCTCCCCGACGGGCTCGATCGCACCATGATCTCGGAGGGCGTCGCGAAGGTGAAGTCGCGCGTCATGGCGTGCGGCGAGAAGTCGTCGGCCAAGGGCCAGGTCAAGGTCTCGGTGAAGGTGAGCGGCGACGGCAACGTCACCAGCGTGAACGTGACGGCGACGCCGGATCCGGGGCTCGGCAGCTGCGTCGCGTCCGCCATGCAGCGGGCGACGTTCCGCAAGACGGCGAACGGCGGCTCGTTCGGCTACCCGTTCGTGTTCTAGCCCGCGCCGGCGCTCAGCGCCGCGCGCGGCGCTGAGCGCGCACGGCGGCCACGATCTTCGCCGCCGAGGGCCTGTACGCGTCCTCGAGCGACTTGGCGAACGGCACCGGCGCGTGCGGCGCGGTGACGCGCGCGACCGGCGCCTTCAGGGAGCCAAAGCCGCGCTCGACGCAGAGCGCGGCCACGTCGCTCGCGATCCCGCAGCGCGGCGTGGCCTCGTCGGCGACGACCACGTGGCCCGTCTTCGCGAGCGTGGCCAGGATCGCCGCCTCGTCCAGCGGCGCGAGCGAGCGCAGATCGAGCACCTCGGCGGAGATCCCCTCCTTCGCGAGCTCGTCCGCGGCCTGCTCGCACATCGGCACGGTCGCGCCCATGCCGATGAGCGAGACGTCGCGGCCCTCGCGCGCCAGGCGCGCCTGCCCGAGCGGCACCTCGTAGTCGCCCTCGGGCACCTCGCCCATCGTGAACAGGACGCCCTTGGGCTCGCAGAAGATCACCGGATCGTCGTCGCGGATCGCCGCGAGCAGGAGCCCCTTGGCGTCGTGCGGCGTCGCCGGGATCACCGTCTTTAGGCCCGGGATGCTCGTGGTGATGCCGTAGAGCGACTGCGAGTGCTGCGCGCCCGTCTGCATGCCGGCGCCCGTCATCGCGCGCACCGTCAGCGGCACGCGGACCCGGCCGCCGAGCATGTAGCGGAGCTTTCCGGCCTGGTTGAGCAGCGGATCGAAGCAGGTGCCGAGGAAGTCGATGAACATCAGGTCGACAGCGCGGCGCCCGTGGCGATCGGGACCCCGGCGCCGACGATCCCGTTGGTGCCGAGCATGCCCCGATCCGGATCGGCGATGTGCAGCGAGCCGCCCTTGCCGCGGCTGTAGCCCGTCGCGCGGCCGAACAGCTCCGCCGTCATGGCCGTGAGATCGAGGCCCTTCGCGATGCAGTGGCCGTGGCCGCGGTGCGAGGACACGACGAGATCGCCGTCACGCAAGAGCAGGCAGACCCCGACGGCCACTGCCTCCTGTCCGGCGGACAGGTGCGGAAATCCGCTCAGCCGCCCGGTGGCGCAGAGCCGCTCGATCTCAAGCTCGTACGCGCGGATCGTGCGCATACGGCGATAAGCATCCAGTAACTCCGAATGTGTAAGCTGCAATGGGTTCCTCCGAAACCCCCATTGTAGAGGATTCCTCCCGGGATCCTATTATTCATTTCGGAGAAGCTTGTTCTACTTGGCTCCGCAGGCGAGCCACTCGGCGAGCAGGGCGCGCTCTTCGATGGAGGGACCGCCCGCTGGCGGCATCGTCGGCATTGCGCCCGTGGCACGCGCGGCCATCCGGCCCTGGAACTGGCGCACACCCTCGAGCGTGTCAAAGCTTACATTGACGGGCGCCTGCTGGCGCATGGCCGGCGGCAGGCTGGCGCTGTGGCAGCCGCTGCACCAGTCGAGGACGAACGGCTCGCCGAAGCTCGTGTAATCGAGATACGAAGTCTCGCACGCGCCGGGATCGACGGGGTCGCCGCCGCTCGGCGGGTCTGTGCCGCAGCCGGCGGCGAGCGCGCCCGCGAGCGCGCCCGCGAGCGCGACGGCGGCGAGCGCACCAGCGAGATCAGGCGACGAACGCATCGAAGACCTCCGTCGGGCCGAGGTGGGCGAGCGGGTCGACACCGCACAGCGCGAGCACGCCGGCGACGAAGTGGCCGTGCATCAGCGTGATCCCGTCCGGGCGGGGCGCGCCGGTGGCGAGATCGATCGGCATCGCCTCGACGCCCGCGGTGGTCGCGCCGTACGCGCGGCTGCCCCGGACGCCAGCGCCCATGACCATCGCCGACGTGACCGGCCAGTGATCCTTGCCCGCCGCCGCGTTGAGCTTCGGCGTGCGGCTGAACTCGGAGAAGCAGACGACGACGGTGTCGTCGAGCATCGTGGTGCCCGCGCGGCGGCCCGGCCGCGCGGCGAGTCCGTCGAGGAGCCGCGAGAGCCCCAGGAACGTGGTCTCGTGGAAGCCGGCCTGATCGGTGTTCGTGTCGTGGGTGTCCCACCCAAGGCGCGTATTGAGCATCACCGCCTGTGAGATGTCCTGCGCGAGCGCGTCGAGCGCCAGGTCGACCTGGCTGTCGAGGAGCAGCGTGCGCCCGCGCGTGCCGAACCCGGCGCGGACCTCGCGCAGGCGCGCGCCGCGCTCGATCGACTCGAGGAAGTCGCTCGTGCGGCGGAGGTTGTAGCCCGCCTGGCCGCGCGTCGCGCGCACGCGATCGATCGAGGCGGCGGCGTAGCGCGCGAGGAGCGCGTCCTCGGCCGCCGTGGTCGTAAATTGCGGACGCCCGTTCGTCGGGTACGCCTGCGCCGGATCGAGGAGCGCGATGATCTGGTTCGTCGCGCCGACGCGGCCAGCGCTCACCGCGTACGGGCCGGTGAACGCGGTGTCGCCGAGGATCAGGTACGGCAGCGGCAGATCGTTGCCGAGGTCGTGCGCGATCAGCGCGCCCATGTCGGCGTTGGTCTCGCTGCGCGTGCCCGTGGCCATGCGCTTCAGGCACTCGCGGTGCGCCACGCTCGCGACCGAGATGCCGCGGACGACCGCGGTGAGCGGCGCGTACTTCGCGAAGAACGCGGTGACGTTCGGGCGGCTCCCGTCGGTGAAGACGTCGAGCTCGCCGAACTGTTGCACGGCGCCTGCCGGCACGTCGCACACGGCGGACTGCGCCTTCGGATCGAGCGCGTAGGTGGTGTCCCAGCCGCCCTGCGCGCAGACGAGCAGGAGGCGGCGACCGTCGCCCGCCGCGCGCGCGCGGCCGAGCGCCGGCCCGCGCGCGGGCAGCATCGAGAGCGCGCCGGCGGCGCCAGCGTACTTGAGGAGGTCTCGTCGGTTCATGGTCATTGCTCCTGGTCGCACTTAGTAGAAGAGGCTCCGGAAGTCGCTCAGCATGCCGATCAAGGTCACCTTCCATGCGCGCCGCGCGGCGCCCGCCTTCGCGAGCGCGTCCTGCCACAGCTGGTACGTCTCGTCGACCTCCGGCGACATCGGCTCGACGAGCTCGCCGTAGATCCGCGCGTGGAGGTGCGCGAGCTCGGCGCGCACCGCCGGCTCGGCGGTGTCATCGACGCTGGCCATGACGAACAGCGTGCGCCCGCTGGCCGGCGCGGCCGCGTCGCGCTCGACGACGAAGTCGGCTGCGGCCGCCGCGGCGTTGTGGGCGACCAGGCTCGACGTGGCGTTCACCGTGTGCACCGGCTCGGTCACGAAGTACGAGTCGATGCCGCCGGCCAGCACGCGGAAGCCGATGAAGTCGCTCGCGAGGAGGTCGGCCTGGCCGTACGGGATGCCGCGCAGCGGGATGTTCGAGCGCGTCGTCCACACAAAGCCGGTGAGGTCGCGCAGCACGCGCGAGAGCTGCTCCGGCCGGAGCTTCTGCACGCCGACCAGGCCCTCGGCGGCGGCCGCGTCGGGATCGTGCGAGACGCGGAACTCGTCGGACAAAACGATCGCCTTCGCGAGCTGCTTGGCGGAGAAGCCGCCCGCGACGAAGTCCTTCTGGAGGCGCGCGATCCACGCCCCGGGCAGCGCGCGCTGCGGCACCTCCGTCAGGTACGACGCGAAGCGCTGCGCCGCGCAGCGCGCGAACCGCGGATCGTCGGCGATCGCGCGGCCGAGCCCGGCGAGCCCGGACACCTGCTGGCCGAAGTACATCGGCGGCCGCTTGTTGGTGACCTGCCACCGGTTGGCCGCGCTCGCCTGGAAGTGCGGCACCGGGTACGCCGTGATGTTGCCCACGCCGATCTGGCCGCGGAACGGGAACAGGTAGCTCGCGAGCGGATCCATCGCCTGGTGGCAGCCGGCGCACGACTGGTTCGCGACGACCGCGTTCGCCACGACGTCCGGATCGGACAGGTCGACCGTCGCGTCGATCTGGATGTCGCTCTCGAGGAAGTCGTGGCAGAGGAAGGCGCTCGAGATGAGGTTCGCGCGCCCGCGGTTGTAGTTGAAGCCGGTGGAGCGGTAGCGGTGGTAGAGCACCGACGTGGCGAGCACGCCGGCGGCGCCGCGGCCGTCGGTCCAGCGCGTGCGCTCCCACGCGTCGTACGGCCCCGCGTGGGGCAGGCCCCAGATCTCGGCGACCGCGCCGTCGGCCATCGTGTAGTCGGCCGTCACGAGCTTCGTGTACGGCTGATCGCTCGCCACGATGTCCGCGATCAGGCGCAGCGGCTCGTCGAACACGGCGCCGTTGATCCGCGCCGCCGTCGCGCCCGTCAGCCCGCCGATCGCCGGGAACGTCAAAAAGCCCTGCTCGACGCGGAGGAGCAGCGTCTCGTTGTGCAGCTCCTGCATCGTCTCGGCGAGCTCGGGTGAGGCCAGGTAGCGATCGACGATCCCCGGCAGCGCGGCCGGATCCTCTTCGACCGCGCGCAGGTCCTCGATCGACGGCCTGATCCCGCGCAGCGCGAGCGACGCGCGCGTCAGGTGCTGCGTGGGCGAGAGGTAGACGGTCGTGCCGCTGGCTCCGGGATCGTCGGGCGGCGCGGGGGTGGAGGAGCCGGTGCAGGCGGCGAGCACTGCACCGGCGATCAGGGGGGCCGGGATCCGCATTGCGAGACCTGACTCGACAGCCGGCGTGTCGGTTAATCCCTGAGTCGCGCGACCGCTCGCGTGGCCCGAATATCATTGCTCAGGACGAATCCATCGATCGCCTACATCTTCCTCGACGGCCGCGCGCGCGGCGATCCGCGACGATCTCTGATCTCGAAGCGCCTCGAGAACATCTGTCATCGATCGAAGACAACTTTTCTGGCGATCTCTGGCGAGACAACACTGGACAACGCGAGTCCGGACGAACTAGTGTGCGCCAACTCTTTCGCGAGGCCCCTGCTGAGCAGACTCCTCGCGCGAACGGCACGGACCCTTCCCGTGCCGTTCTTTTTTTTCGGTGCTGCTGGAGCAGGTCGCGCAGACGAGCGCCGCGGTCGGACAGACCGCGGGCAAGAAGAAGAAGACCGAGCTGCTCGGCAAGCTCCTCGCCGAGGTGCCCGCCGGCGAGCGCGCGATCGCGGCGCGGTACCTCGCGGGCGACGTCGGCCACAAGCTCGGTATCGGCTACGCGACGGCCGGCGAGCTGCGCGGCCAGGTGCCGCCGGCCGCCGCCGCCACGCTCTCGCTCGCCGAGGTCGATCGCCGGTTCGCCGAGATCGCGGCGGCGAGCGGCAGCGGCTCGGCGAAGGCGCGGCGCGACGCGTACGGCGCGCTGCTCGCGGCGGCGACCGGGATCGAGCAGGCGTTCCTCGGCGCGCTCGTGATCGGCGAGCTCCGCCAGGGCGCGCTCGACGCGATCGTCGTCGACGCGCTCGCGCTCGTGATCGGCGCGCCCGCCAAGGCCGTGCGCACCGCGTACATGCTCGCGGGCGATCTGGGCGCGGTCGCCGAGGCGGCGCTCGAGGGCGGCGCGGCGGGGCTCGGCCGCTTCGGGCTGACGCTGTTCCGGCCGATCCTGCCGATGCTCGCGCAGACCGCCGAGGACGCCGCCGTTGCGCTCGCGAGCCTCGGCGGCGCCGCGTCGCTCGAGCACAAGCTCGATGGCTTCCGGGTGCAGCTCCACAAGGACGGCGACCTCGTGCGCGCGTACTCGCGGCAGCTCAACGACGTCACCGGCACCGTGCCCGAGCTCGTCGCGGCGGTCCGCGCGCTGCCGCCGGCGCGGCTCATCCTCGACGGGGAGGCGCTCGCGTTTGGGCCCGAGGGCCGGCCGCTGCCGTTCCAGGACACGATGCGGCGCAAGGCCGTCGCCGCCGCGGGCGGGCTCTCGCTGGCCCTGTTCGACGCCCTCCTCATCGACGATCAGACGCTCCTGGCCGCGCCCGCGCGCGAGCGGTTCGCCGCCCTCGAGGCGCTCGCGCCCAGGCTCGCCGTGCCGCGCATCGTCACCGCCGATCCGGAGGCGGCCGCCGCGTTCTACGCCGCCGCCGTCGCCGCGGGCCACGAGGGCGTGATGGCCAAGTCGCTCGACGCGCCGTACGACGCGGGCAGCCGCGGCGCCGCGTGGCTCAAGATCAAGAAGGTGCGCCGCCTCGATCTGGTGGTGCTCGCCGCCGAGTGGGGCTCCGGCAGGCGCCGCGGCCTGCTCTCCAACATTCACCTGGGCGCGCGCGATGGCGCGGGCTGGGCCATGCTCGGCAAGACATTCAAAGGGATGACCGACGAGATGCTCGCGTGGCAGACCGCCGAATTGCTCGCGCGCGAGGCCCTTCGCGAAGGCCACATCGTGCACGTGCGACCCGAGCTTGTGGCGGAGATCGCATTCAACGATGTCCTGCGCTCGACCACCTACGCGAGCGGCTTTGCGCTGCGCCACGCGCGCGTCGTCCGCTACCGGTCCGACAAGACGGCCGCCGAGGCCGACACGCTCGACGCGGTGCGCGCGATCGCCGTCGCCGACGGCGTGATCTGAAGCGAGCCCGGCTCATACCCACTCGCACGCACCCGGTGCGGGTGGTCACATGATCGAAGTCAGCACGCGCAAGCGCCACGAGGCCCCCGTCGCTGGCAGGATGGGTGGCGATGAGCAAGCTGGGGCTATGCATTTTGACGCTCGTGGTGGTGGCGTGCGGCGAGGTCGTGGACTCCGACGACGATCCGTGCAAAACGGGCACGTGCGAGTGCACGGTCGCGACAGAGGACACCGACTGCGGCGCGCACCAGTTCTGTAACGCCACCGCGGCGGGGCGCACGTGCGATTGCGTCGCGGGCTACACCGACGGCGTCAACGGCTGCGTGTTCACCGGCACGATCCAGGATCCGGGGCTCGCGTCGCCGACGGCGTGGACGCCGGCGAACGGCGCGCTCATGAACCCGACGGCCGTCGGCGGGGTCGATCCGGGCGAGGCGAGCTTCCTGCCGAGCGCGCTGTGCGGGCTCGCGCACGTGAAGCAGGCGGTCACGATGCCGACGTTCGCGAAGTCCGAGCCGCTGGTGCTCGAGCTCAATTACAAGAACGCGTACGACATTCAGAACGGCGATCGCGTGCTGATGGGCGTCTCGTTCGGTGGCAACTGGAGCCCGTTCCCGAACTTCTTCGACGCCATGTTCCACAGCACCCGGATCTGCCTCCCCGAGGGTGCCTACGCGCCGCCCGGGACCGCCGGCGCTGGCGCGCCGGTCACGTTCGCGTTCGGTCCGTTCATGACGCCGAACCGCTGCCCGAACTCGACGATCTCCAACTTCGCCGTCGACCACGCCGCGATCGTCGCCGCGAACGCGGGCGAGTGCTCGGAGCGGTTCGGCGAGGGCGTGAACGCCGACGCCGAGACGACCGGCGGCTGGACGTTCAGCGTCACCGGCACGTCGTCGGGCAACTTCGTCACCGGCTCCGGCGCGAACGGGACGCGCGGGGCGCGGATCACGCTCGGCCAGCGCTGTGACTCGGCATCGGTCCAGACCCAGATCAATGTCCCGATGGTCGAGAACCCGGCGTTCGAGATGTTCGTCAACGCGGGCCCGAACGCGAACCCGACCCTCACGTTCACGGAGCTGTACTCGACGACGGTGTTCACCGCGGCCTCGCCGGTGGCGCAGTCGAGGACGGTCCACATGTGCCTGCCGCCGGCGCTGCGCGGCCAGGTCCTCCCCCTGACGGTCTCGCAGAGCGGCGGCTCCGGGGTGTGCGCCGACGTGCTGAACCTCCAGGTGACCGTCGACAACGCCCGGGTCGTCGACGATCCGGCGTGCGGCTCGACCGAGAACATCACGAACCCCGGCTTCGAGCAGGGCGCCACGCCGTGGGGCGCCTACGGCACGTCCAGCTACAGCACGGCGACGGCCACCATCGGCACCGCCACCCCGCACGGCGGGGCGCGGCAGCTCACCCTGCAGTCGCTCGGGCGCTGCTCGAGCTCTGGCTACACGATGCTGCCGATCGTGCCGGCCGCGAGCGGCGGCGCCGGTCCGGCGCTCAAGCTGTTCGCGAACGTCGGCGTCAACGCGGACGCGCAGACGTCGCTGGCCGCGCGCGGCGCGACGAGCCAGATGCTCACCGAGGGCGGCGGGTACCGGCAGTACACCGTCTGCCTGAACCCGATCTTCGCGGGTCGGGTGCAGCCGGTGAGCCTCAGCCACTACGGCGGCAGCGGGCTCTGCGACAACAGCAACTACACCCCGCAGAGCGCGCTCATCGACGACATCGAGGTGACGACCGACCCGATGTGCCCGGCGCAGTAGCGGCGCGGGCGCGGGCGCGGGCGCGGGGCTTCAGGCGCGTCAGGCGCGCGCGGCCTCGCTGCGGATCCTGCCGAGGAGCGTGGCCTTCGCCGGCGCCGGCAAGAACGCCGCGCGGACGGCATTCTCGGCCACCTGCACGAGCTCGCCGTTCGTGAGCTCGAGCGCGGCCGCGGTGGCGCGGTAGTTGTCGGCGATGTAGCCGCCGAAGTACGCCGGATCGTCGGAGTTGATGGTGACGGCGACGCCGCGGCGGAGCAGGCGCGCGAAGTTGTGCTCGCGGAGGTCTCGCACGACGCACAGCTTCAGGTTCGACAGCGGGCACACGGTGAGCGGGATCCGATCGCGCACGATGCGCTCGACCAGGGCGTCGTCCTCGTCGCAGCGGACGCCGTGATCGATGCGCTCGACGGCGAGCAGATCGAGCGCCTCGCGGATGTACGCGGCCGGGCCCTCCTCGCCGGCGTGCGCCACGGCGCGCAGCCCCATGGCGCGCGCCCGCTCGAACACCCGCGCAAACTTCGACGGCGGGTTGCCGCGCTCGCCGCTGTCGAGGCCGACACCCACGAATTCGCTGCGGAACGGCAGCGCGGCCTCGAGCGTGGCGAACGCGTCCTCCTCGGAGAGGTGGCGCAGGAAGCACAGGATCAGCTCGGAGCTGATGCCGTAGCGGGCGAGCGCGTCCTCCATCGCGTCGCGGAGGCCGGACACCACGACCTCCATCGGGATGCCGCGCGCGGTGTGGGTCTGCGGATCGAAGAACAGCTCGGCGTGGACCACGCCGTCGGCGTGCGCGCGCGTGAAGTACGCCATGGCGAGGGCGTAGAAGTCGCGGCGGTCGCGCAGGACGGCGCAGCCGGCGTAGTACAGATCGAGGAACGACTGCAGGTCGTGGAACGCGTACGCGGCGCGGACCGCCTCGACGGAGGCGTACGGGAGCGCCACGCCGTGCTTGCTCGCCAGGCTGAACATCATCTCGGGCTCGAGGGTGCCCTCGATGTGCAAGTGGAGCTCGACCTTGGGGAGGCGGCGGATCAGACGCTCTCTGGCGGCGGCATCGGGCATGGGGGCGCGAGCTTAGCGTAAGGCCGCACGCGAGACGGTCGGGCTGCGGCCTTGCTCGCCCGCGGCGCCCTCGGTACGGTCGCGGGCCCGCTAGAGAGTCGCCCAGAGAGCCGCCCAGAGAGCTGCCAAGAGAGCTGCCAAGAGAGCTGCCAAGAGAGCCGCCATGACCGACGAGACTGCTGCTACCCCCACCGCCGCCGCACCTCCTCCCGACTTCGATCCGGTGCCCGCGCTCGCGGCAGACCTCGGCCTGCCGCGCGGCGCCGTGGCCGCGGTCGTCGCGCTGCTCGACGAGGGCAACACCGTCCCGTTCATCGCGCGCTACCGCAAGGAGCGCACCGGCGGCCTCGACGAGGTCCAGATCCGCGCGATCGAGGAGCGGCGCGCGTACCTCGTGGAGCTCGAGGCGCGGCGCGCCGCGATCCTCGCGTCGGTGGCCGAGCAGGGCAAGCTGACGCCGGAGCTCGAGGCGAAGCTGCGCGCGGCCACCGGCAAGGCGGAGCTCGAGGATCTCTACGCGCCGTACCGGCCGCGCCGCAAGACGCGCGCGTCGGTGGCGCGCGAGAAGGGGCTCGAGCCGCTCGCGCAGCGGATCCTGGCGCAGGCCTCCGACGGCGATCCGGCCGCCGAGGCGCAGGCGTTCGTGCGCGAGGGCGTGGCGTCCGCGGACGAGGCGCTCGCCGGCGCGCGCGACATCGTGGCCGAGCAGATCGCCGACACCGCCGAGGTGCGCGCGTACGTGCGCCGCGAGTACGCCGAGCACGGCGAGCTCACGTCGACGGTGGTCCCCGGCAAGGACGCCGAGCCGACGAAGTTCGAGCAGTACTACCAGTTCTCCGAGCCGGTGCGCGCGATCCCGTCGCACCGCTTCCTGGCGATCCGGCGCGGCGAGGCCGAGGGCGTCCTGCGCGCGCACGTCGCCGTGGACGCGGCGAAGGTGACCGGCGGCATCGAGCGGCTCGCCAAGCTCGACGCCGCGTCCCCGTGGGCCGGCGAGCTAGGGCTCGCGATCGCCGACGCGCTCAAGCGGCTGCTCGCGCCGAGCATCGAGAACGACGTCCGCGCCGAGCTGAAGCTCCGCTCGGACGGCGCCGCCGTCGAGATCTTCGCCGGCAACCTGCGCAACCTCTTGCTCGCGGCGCCGCTCGGCTCGGCGTCGGTGCTCGGCGTCGATCCGGGGCTGCGCACCGGCTGCAAGTGCGCCGCGATCGACGCGACCGGCAAGTTCCTCGGCACCGTGACCGTGTACATCACGCAGGGCGACGCGCAGCTCGCGAAGGCCAAGGAGGACTTCCTGGCGTTCGTGCAGCGGTTCCGGCCGCGCGCGATCGCCGTCGGCAACGGCACCGGCGGCCGCGAGGCGGAAGCCTTCGTCAAGAAGACGCTCGCCGAGGCCGGGCTGCGCCCGCGTCAGGCCGGCGGTGGCGACGGGGGCGGCGGTGGCGGCGAGGGCGGCGAGGGCGGCGAGGACGCCGCCGACGCGCCGTTCGTGGTGCAGGTGAACGAGGCCGGCGCGAGCGTGTACTCGGCGTCGGACCTCGCGCGCGAGGAGTTCCCGGAGCTCGATCTCACGATCCGCGGCGCGATCTCGATCGCGCGGCGGCTGCAGGATCCGCTCGCCGAGCTCGTGAAGATCGAGCCGAAGTCGATCGGCGTCGGCCAGTACCAGCACGACGTGCACCAGCCGATGCTCGGAAAGAAGCTCGGCGACGTGGTCGAGGACTGCGTGAACCACGTCGGCGTCGAGCTCAACACGGCGAGCGCGCAGCTGCTCGGCTACGTGGCCGGCATCGGCAAGTCGCTCGCGAAGAAGATCGTGGTGCACCGCGACGCGCACGGCGCGTTCGGCTCGCGGCAACAGCTCATGGATGTCTCGGGGCTGGGGCCCAAGACGTTCGAGCAGGCGGCCGGCTTCCTGCGGATCGCGGGCGCGAGCCACCCGCTCGATCGCTCGGCGGTGCACCCCGAGCGCTACCCGCTCATCGAGACGATCGCGGCCGATCTGGGCGTCGGGCTCCCTGAGCTGATCGGCAACCAG
Organism: Kofleriaceae bacterium; assembly: GCA_035558535.1. Classification (GTDB taxonomy): domain Bacteria; phylum Myxococcota_A; class Polyangia; order Haliangiales; family Haliangiaceae; genus JABFXX01. The sequence goes on along the minus strand of DATMCI010000257.1, from coordinate 40,674 downwards.
GACCTGGTCGGCAAGATCGACTTCTCGAAGTACGTCACCGCCGAGGTCGGCGAGCCGACCCTGCGCGACATCGCCGCCGAGCTCGTGAAGCCGGGCCGCGATCCGCGCGCCGAGTTCGAGCCGCCGAAGTTCCGCGACGACGTGACGTCGATGGAGGACCTGAAGCCCGGCATGGTGCTCGAGGGCCTGGTCACGAACGTGACCGCGTTCGGCGCGTTCGTCGACATCGGCGTCCACAACGACGGCCTCGTCCACGTCTCGCAGCTCGCCGAGCAGTTCGTGAAGGATCCGAGCGAGGTCGTGAAGGTCGGCCAGAAGCTGACCGTCCGCGTGCTCGAGGTCGACACGCAGCGCAAGCGCATCGCGCTCTCCGCGAAGAAGGGCGGCGGCGGGCGCCAGCAGCAGCGCGGCGAGCGCGGCGAGCGCGGCGAGCGCGGCGGCCAGCAGCAGCGCGGCGAGGGCGGTGGCGGCGGCCGGCAGCAGCAGCAGCGCGGCGAAGGCGGCGGCGGCGGCGGCGGTGGCGGCGGCGGCCAGCGCGGCGGCCGTGGGCGCGGCCGCGGTGGCCAAGGGCAGGGCCAGGGCCAGGGCCAGGGCCAGGGCCCTGGGCAGGGTCAGTTCGATCAGCGCCAGTTCGACCAGCGCCAGGGCGGACCGCGCCAGGGCGGGCCGCGCCACGGCGAGCCGGGCCAATTCGATCAGCACCCGGGCGAGCCGGGCCAGCTCGAGCAGCGCCACGGCGAGGGCCAGCTCGAGCAGCGCCACGGCGAGCCCGGCCAGGGCGAGCAGCGCGGCGGCGGTCCGGGGTATCCGCAGGGCGAGCAGCGCGGCGGCGGTCCGGGCCAGGGGAGGCGCGATCAGCGCCGGCCGCAGGGTCCCGGCGATCAGCGTGATCGCGGCGGCCCGCGCGGTGATCGCGGCGGCCCGCGCGGTGATCGCGGTGGTCCGTTCGGCGATCGCGGTGGCCCGTTCGGCGATCAGCGCGCGCGCGGCGATCAGCGCGGTCCCGGCGGTCCCGGCGGTCCCGGCGGTCCCGGCGGCCCCGGCGGCCCCGGCGGTCCCGGTGGCCCCGGTGGCCCCGGCGGCCCCGAGGGCCGTCGCGACGACCGCGGCCCGCGCGACGATCGCGGCCCGCGCCGCGACGACCGCGGCCCGCGCGACGACCGCGGCCCGCGCCGCGACGAGGGGCCGGGCTGGGGCGTCTCCGGCTTCACGAACAACCCGTTTGCGAAGCTCGGCGGCAAAGACTCCAAGTCGTAGATACTCGCTATCTGCGGGCTGCTTTGCGCGCTTCCAGTTGGCGCGAAGCGCTACAGCCTTGCAGCTAATCTGCGGCTGATACGACCGATCGGGTTTGCGACACTGAGCTCCAGGGCTGGAGATAGGCGTGCGGACCAGCTCGCCCAGGGGCTCCATCCAAGGTCACGGCCGGTCTGGCTCGCGCGTGTCCAGGTGGCGCTCCATCAGGATCGGCCCGCCGTGCTCGGCGATCGATGCAAAGACGGCCTGGCCGTCGAAGCGGTGATCGCGATATGAGCGGCGCACCCTCTCGACGAAGCCCTGCTTGCGGAAGACGTGCTGGGAGGTCGGGTTGGTCGCCTCCGTCACCGCGCGGCGGTAATTCCGGGTGGCCCCGTTCGCGAGGCACGCCGCGACGAGCTGGTGGCCGACTCCACGGCCGCTGAACCGTTGATCGACCCCCAGCAGGTAGAGGTGGAGCACCTCACCCGCATGGACGGGATGGCTCGCCCGGTAGTCGCGGTCCAGCTCGCCCAGGAGGTCGAAGATCGGATCGAACTTGCGGGACAAGTCCTCCATCCCTGCGGGCGGCCCGGCGGCGAGATCCTCGGTGACGAGCGCGCCCATCAGCTCGCCCGTCTCGGCGGACCGCGCCACGATCGTGAGCGCATCAGCGACCACCCGGGGGCCGAGCACCCGGACGAACGCCTCGAACTCGGCGGGAGTCAGCCCCACTGCCATCGCTGGCGGATCGCGGTGAGCGAACGCCGCGCCGAGGAGCCGCGTCACCTCGTCGATATCGGCGGCGGTGCAGACGCTGAGCCGAATCATCCCCTCGCTCATGGCGCATCTTCCCACGTCACGGCCCCGTGGATGCGCGCGGGGCCGCGGAGGAGATGGCCGAAGTGCCTCCGCAGCCCTGAGGGCTCGCTCCGCAGGATGTGCGCCTCCTTCGACGGCTCGCTGCGAGCGGCTCATGGGCACCTCTCGACCGTCCCGCGGAGTACCTTCGCTCATGTGGGCCGTCCTCCTCCTGCTCGTGGCGAGGCCATGTTGCCATCGTACCCGTATATGGGTACGTTCGACCTGTGAAACGGCAGGAGCTCGAGGCGGCGTTGCGGGCCCTCGGTTGGTATTTCCTCAAGCATGGCGGGAGTCACGATCTCTGGGCGCATCCGACGAGGCAGCGCAAGCTCGCCATTCCGCGCCACAAGGAGATCAAGGAGCATCTCGCGCGGAGCATCCTCCGGCAGGCCGCCGCAGGCGAATAGAATAGATAGGAGATCGAATCATGTTGATCAGCGGTCGAATCTGGAAAGACGGATCCATGTGGCTGGCAGAGTCCGAGATCGTGGACGTGTGCACGCAGGGACGATCGAGGAAGGATGCGCTTGCGATGCTCGCGGACGCCTTCGAGACCCTCATCGATGATCCGAAGGTCAAGATCACCGTCGAGGAACTCGACGATGAAGGCGGCGTCACGATCGAGAGCAACAGGCCGGCGGTGCTCGCAGCGTTCGTCCTCCAACGACTCCGGCTGCGCAGCGGGCGCTCCTTGTCGCAGGTCGCCGAGTCGATGGGGCGCGCATCCAAGAACGCGTACGCGCGCTACGAGCAGGGCGACGCGATTCCAACGATCGAGAAGTTTGAGGAGCTACTTCGCGCCGTCTCGAACGATGCCACGCTCATCATCGGTCCACGCAAGGGCACAAAGAAAGCAGCAGTGCGACGGCGAAAGCGTCGCGCTGCATAGCGTGGCCGACGTGGTGAGAAGGCGATCTACGGCGGTCGATCGATTCGGTCGGCGGGTCGCCCATCGCCGGCCCGCTCCCCGGCGGCGCGGGTGCCGCCGTCGTGTACACGAAGGGCACGGAGGTCTGGGCGACGATCCAGGCGTACTGAGCGAGTGATCGCCCGCCCGGACGGCGCCGTCAGCGCGCCGCCCGGGCGAGCGTCTGCGACGGGCTCTCGCCGAAGCACCGCCGGTAGGCGAGGCTGAAGCGGCCTGCCGCGGCGAAGCCGAGCTGCCGCGCTACCTCGGCGACCGTCGTGCCCGGGGCGGCGCTCATGAGATCTTCGCGGGCGCGCGCGAGCCGGCGCTGCTGGACGTACGCCAGTGATGACTGCTGCCGCGGTCGGGACATCCAGCGCCCGCCACGGTAGCACCCGAGGGCCACGCGCGTCGTGCGGCTCGTTCGACTCGTTCGACTTCGGCTCGTGAGCTCGCGGATCCGTGTTACGCAGAAGGGGATGAGCGCTCGACGGTCCACGAAGCGGGGCTCGAAGGGGGCCCGCGCGGCCGCGCCGGCCAAGGCGAAGCCGGAGCGGGCGGAGGCGGCGGCTGCGGCGGAGGCGGCGGAGACGGCGGAGAAGGCGGCGGAGGCGAAGCCGGCGGAGCCGGAGCGGGCGGAGGCGGCGAAGACGGCGGAGGCGCCGGAGATTGCGAAGACGTCGGAGACGGCGAAGGCTTCGGCGGAGACGGCGGAGACGGCGGCGTCGGCGGCGTCGGCGGCGGCGGCGGCGGCGGCGGCGGCGCGGGAGGCGCCGCGGGCGCAGGAAACGTCCAAGGCGCAGGAGCGGCCGGCGCGGTCGCGGCGCCGCGGCGCCGTGATCGCGGCGCTGGTCGGCGCCGCGGCGATCGCGGCGGTCGTCGCGTACGCGCGGCGAGATGGCGCGCAGACACCAGCGCCCGTGGCGGGGCCTCGCGACGTGGCGGCGGAGGCGGGGCGCGCCGGTATGGCGAAGCCCGCGGCGGTCGGGTCGGCGAAGCCGGCCGCGGCGAGCACGGCCGCGGCCGCCGGTTCGGCTGGGTCGGCGAAGCCTTCGGCGGCGGCACCGGCCGCGGCCGGCAAGCAGGCGCCGAGCACGTACGTCGGCAGCGCGCGCTGCGGGGACTGCCACGAGAAGGAGCACGCGCGGTGGAAGGCCAGCTGGCACGCGCGCGCGCTGTCGCCGGGGAAGCGGCCGTACGTCGTCGGCAACTTCGAGAACGCGCACTTCAAGGGCAGCTCGAGCGAGGCGTGGATGAAGCGCGTCGGCGATCGCCACGTCATGCGCGCGACGGACGTCGCCGGAAAGCCCGCGGACTTCGACGTGAGCTGGGTCATCGGCGGCAAGCGCATGCAGGACGCCGTCGCCGTGATGCCCGACGGGCGGTGGCAGGTCCTGCCGGTGTACTTCCACGTCACGGGCAAGGGCGAGTGGGTCGACTACACCGAGACCAAGCAGGGCGCGCTCACGCCCGAGCACCCGTTCTACTGGACGAACGTGCGCCGCATGGCGAACCACGAGTGCCTCGACTGCCACGTGACCGCGCTCCGCGTCGCGTACGACGAGCCCTCGCGCAAGTGGTCGACGAGCTTCACCGACGGAACCGTCGCGTGCGAGAGCTGCCACGGCCCGGGGAGCCGCCACGCCGAGAGCCAGGAGGAGCGCGACATCGTGCACCCGACGCACGCGGGCGCCGTCGGGCAGTCGGCGTGCGCGCGCTGCCACGGCCCGCGCAAGCCGCTGTTCCCGATGCTCGATCCGGACCACCAGTTCGAGCTGGGGCAGCCGTACGACGAGTTCTACGATCCGGTCACCGTCGTGACGGGCGATGGCATCTCGCCGGAGTTCTTCGTCGACGGCAAGCCGAAGACGTCGAGCTTCGAGTACCAGGCGGTGCTCCAGGCCGCGTGCTTCCGCAAGGGCAACGCCACGTGCCTGACGTGCCACACAGCTCCGCACGATCCGAAGCTGGATCCGAAGCTGGGCTCGAAGCAGGGCCACGCCGAGCTGCGCGACAACGATCCCGACGCGAGCTGCCGCAAGTGCCACGCCGACGTCGCGCAGGCGGGCAGCGCGCACACGCACCACACCGCGCCCGCGGCGCAGCGCTGCGTCGCCTGCCACATGGCGCCGATCGTGAGCGGCGTGCTCGACAAGTTCGCCGATCACTCGATCGACGTGCCGGTGCCGGAGAACACGGAGCGCCACGGCGTGCCGAGCGCGTGCGGCGTGTGCCACGCCGACAAGCCGCCGGCGGCGCTCGCGACCCAGCTCGCCGGGTGGTGGCCGAACGCGAAGGTGCGGCAGGCGCGGCGGCTCCGGCTCGCCAACGCGTTCGATCCGGAGACCGCGAAAGAGAGCGCGCGCCCGCTGCGCGACGTGATCACGGACGCGACGGAGGCGCCGACCCTGCGCGGCGCGGCGGCGGTCCTCGCGGGGCGCCGGTTCGGACCCAAGACGGCGCCCACCCTCCTGCCGCTCCTCGACAGCCCCGATGTGCTGCTGCGCGCCAAGGGCTGCGAGGCGCTCGCGGCCGCGCGCGCGACGGGCGCGGCGGACGCGCTGGCGCGCCGGCTCGAGGACAGCTCGCTGCGCGTGCGGCTCGCGGCGGCGCTCGCCCTGTTCGAGCTGCGCGATCCGCGCGGCGAGCCGGCGCTGCGCCGCCTCGCCGATGCCCCGGAGAGCACGAACCTCCTGCTCCCGCACTTCCTGCTGGGGGGCCAGGCGGCGAGCCGCGGTGACTTCGCCGCCGCGCGCCGCGAGCTGACGAGCGTCGTGCGGCTCAGCCCGTACTTCACGGAGGGGCTCCTCCAGCTCGCGGCCGTGAGCGCGGCGGGCGGCGATCTGGTCGAGGCGCGCGCTCGCGTCGAGCAGGCGCTCCAGCTCGAGCCGCACCACACCCGGGGCAAGGCGATGCGCCAGCAGCTCGAGGCGGCGCAGCGCGGCGCTCCGCGCGGGCCGGAGAAGTAGCGCTACGGCACTTGTTACGGCGTCTCGTCGGCGCCGATGTCGGCGGGGGCGGCCCGGCGGTCGCCATCGCGATCGAGCTCCGACAGCGCATCGAAGAGCGTGCCCGGATCGGCGGAGCCGACCGCCGGAGAGCTCGCCTTGATGTGGAGATCGCCGTTCGCCGGATCCACGAACTGGGGATCTTCGGCGCGGTTATTGGTCCCCGCCGGGAGCGGATTGGAGAGCAGATAGAAGATCGAATAGGCGTGCGTGCAGTTGCCGCTGAGCTGCTGGATCGGCGGAGCGCCCACGGCGCCGCTCACGAGGTTGTTGCGCAAAACCAGCGGCCCGTCGCAGTCGATCGCGGCCCCGCGGCCGCCCGCCAGGTTGCCATAGAAGCTGTTGAGCTCGAGCCGCGCCACCGGACCCTGGGCGTTGTTGATGCGCACGGCGCCGGAGATCGAGCCGGCGTTGCCGTTTCCGAGGAAGTCGTTGCCGACGACCTCGAACGAGGCCGAGTTGTTGTCGATCGACAGCCCAGCATCGCGGTTGCGGGTGATGCGCGAGCGCGCGAGCCGGAGCGCGCCGCCGCCGACCCGGACGCCGATGCCGTTGTTCGAGATCTCCACGCGGTCCAGCAAGAGCTCGCCGTCCCGGAGGAAGACGGCTGCGCCCGAGCCCTGGATGTTCGCCACGGCCAGATCCTGGATCGTCACGCGCGCGGCCCCGCCCTCGACGCGCAGGAAGTCGCCGGTGCCCGTCCGCGTGAGCACGGCGCCCGGATCGGCGACGATCGTGACGGTCCGGTTGAAGATCGACCTGCTCGAGTCCTCCACGACCATGCCGGCCATGACCTTGATGACGGGGCGCGCCGGGCTCACGGCCAGCGCCAGCGTCAGCTGATGGCACGGCGCGGCTCGGGTGCACGCCGTCGCCGTGGTGGGCGCGGCCCCGTCCACGTACGCGACGTCCGCCTCGTCCGCGCAGCGGCCGTCGGGCAGGCACACCTGCGAGGTGCAGTCCGTGTGCGCGCGGCACTCGGTGCAGGTGTGATCGGGGGCGCACACGGGCGTCGCCCCGGTGCAGCTCGCGGAGTCCTCTGCGGTGCACTCGACGCAGCGCTCCTCCGCGACCAGGCACACGGGCGTGGGGGCGGGGCAATCCTCGCTCGACGCGCACGCCACCGCCTGGGGAGGAGGGGGCAGCTCCTCGATGCCGAGGATCGACCGGCACCCGACGAGCAGGAGCAGGAGCAGGCCCGCGATCAGGAGAACCCGCATGGGCCCGAGGGTACACCCGGCAGGGGCCGCCAGTGCCAGGAACTAGAAGGGGCGGGCGGGCCGTGATACAGCCATGGCTGGGTGCGAGCTCGGCTGGCGCTTGGCCTTGTCTGCGGCGCGATCGGGTCGTTCGCGCTCGGGGTCGGGGCGCGCGCGGGGTGGGACGTGATGCACCACAGGGCGCCGATCGCGGCGGCGGCGGGTGCGGCGGCGGCCGATGCGGATGCGGCGAAGCAAGCCGAGGGCGGGGCGGCGATCGCGGCGCGCCCGCCGCCGCCCGCCGCCGCGGACCCGGCCCGGCCCGCGGACCCGGCCCGCCATCCGGCGGCGACGGGTGCGGCGGCGGCAGCGTCCGGTGCGCGGACGGAGCACGCGGTCTTCCGGCTCGTCGACAACCGGCTCATGGCGCACCGCTACGTCGACGGCGAGCTCGTCATCGACGCCGCGGGCGTCGGGCTCGCCCGCTACGCGCGGTTCGGCGTGCCGGTGCCGCGCTGGCGCTACGGCCACGTGGTCGACGGCGAGCGCGCCGCGATCGCCGATCGGCTCGCGCCGCTCGAGCTGCCGCTCGGCGGCGATCAGGCGCGAGACGCCACGCACCTCACGCTGCGCGTGCACGCCAAGGAGGGCCAGGCGATCGGCCTGCGCATCAACGGCAAGGACGCGGCGGGCACCCGCGTGACGCTGGCCGGGGGCTGGCAAACGGTCGCGATGCCGATCCCCGAGGGCCGGCTCGGCGTGGGCGAGAACCAGGTCACGCTCGAGACGATCGCCCCGCGCGGGCCGGTCGCGGTCGCGTGGATGCGGGTCGGCAAGGAGCGCACCAAGGAGCGCCCCGGCGAGGAGGACCCGCGCGCGGCCGCCGCGTTCGATCCGAAGGCGGACGCGATCGAGCTCGCGAAGGACGCGTCGCTCGTCTGGTACGTCACGGTGCCCGACGGCGGCCACCTCGTGGCGAGCGTCACCGAGGGCTGCACGATCGAGGTGCGCGCGCGCAACAGCGACGGCGCGTTCGCGGGCGGCGCGCTGCGCGCGCACGACGCGCGCGTCGATCTGACGCCGATGGCGGGCCGCGTGGTGGCGCTCGGGCTCACGGCGCGCGACTGCCCGAGCGCGACGATCACCGCGCCGCGGATCGCGATCCACGGCCCAGCGCCGGAGCTCCGCCGGGCGGCGCCGCCGCCGAAGTACGTCATCCTGTGGGTGATGGACACGGTGCGCGCGCTCAGCGTGCCGCTGTTCACGCCGGGTGCGCGCGCGCAGACGCCGCACCTCGACGAGCTCGCGAAGACGAGCGCGGTGTTCCGCCAGTACTACGTCCAGGGCAACGAGTCGCAGACGAGCCACTCGACGATGTGGACGGGCGTCTACCCGGCGGTCCACAACGTGCGGCTGGCGGGCGTGGGCGGCGTCGATCGGCTCCCGGCCAAGCTCGACGTGATCGCGAAGCGGCTCGCCGACCAGGGCTTCGCCACGATGGGTGCCACCGCGAACGGCTTCATCAACGAGTGGGGCGGCTACACGCGCGGCTTCCGCGAGTACCGCAACCTGATGCGCGAGCCGGGCGTGGTGGGCGGCATCGTCTACGGCCAGACGGTCGTGAACGCGGCGCTCGCCCAGCTCGAGCGCCACCGCGATCAGCCGGCGTACCTGTTCCTCGGCACGGTCGACTGCCACTCGCCGTGGATCGTGCGCCGGCCGTGGATCGACATCTACTCGCCGCCGCCGTACAACGGCCCGTTCCAGGAGTTCGGCACGGCGAAGGAGCTGGGCCTGAAGCCCACGTCGATGGGCTGCTCCAAGGTGCCGCCGAAGCGCGACATCGAGCGGCTCATCGCGATCTACGACTCGGCGATCAGCTACCAGGATCGGGAGCTGGGCCGGCTCATCGGGCAGCTCAAGTCGTGGGGCATCTGGGACGAGACGATGCTGATCCTCACGGCGGATCACGGCGAGGAGCTGTTCGAGTTTGGCCAGTGCGGTCACGGCAGCTCGCTGCGCGATCTCCTGATCCGCGTCCCCCTGCTCATCCGCGATCCGGCGCGCTTCCCGGGCGGCACGATCGTCGACGAGGGCGCCGAGGCCGTCGATCTCCTGCCGACCGTGCTCGAGGCGGTTGGCGCGCCGCCCGCCGCGGCCGGGCAAGGGCGCTCGCTGATCCCGCTCGCGCAGGGCGCGGGCCGCGGCTGGGCGCAGCCGTCGTACTCGTCGATGTTCGAGTACGCGCACGCGGTGCGGATCGGTCGCTGGAAGATCCGCGTGACGAATAGCGGGGCGCCGATCGTGAACGACCTCGTCGACGATCCGATCGAGCGGACGGACGTGGCGGGCCTGCGCCCCGTCGAGCGGCGCATGCTGACGGACCACGCGGGCGTGTTCCTCGCGCTGCGCGGGGTGTGGAGCAAGCGCGAGTGGGGCGTCACCACGAACCTGACGCCCGGGGGCGCGGTCACCCTCGACGGGACCATGACGCCGTGACGCCGGCCCTGGCGCCTCGCCGCCGCCACGGGGACCGGTGCGGTGCCGCGCCGATCCCGTCGGAGATCGCGCTGCGATCGACCCGGCGGAGCTTTTGCGGCTGGGTCCTGGCGCTGGTGGCGTGCGTGGGCGCGGATGGTCCGGGGAAGGGGCCGCCGCCGGTGTCGCCTCCGGGAGGCGCCGAGGCCGCGGTCGAGCTGGAGCCGCCCATCATAGCGGCGGCCGCGGCCGAGCCAGATGCCGAGGTCTGGCTGCGCGGCTCGACGCACGTGCACGCGCGGCCGTCGGGCGACAGCCAGATGCCGATCCCCGACGTGATCCGCTGGTACGAGGCGCACGGCTACGACTGGATCGCGCTCACCGATCACAACCGGATCAGCGAGGTCGAGGGCTCGACGGCGGGCCAGCCGGCGGTGCGCGCGCCGGCACAGGGGCTGATCGTCCTCGCCGGGATCGAGCTGACGTACAACCCGGCCCGGTGCGTCCCGCGGGGCCACGAGAGCGGCAAGTGCCGCATCCACGTGAACCTGATCGGCCCCCCGGCGCGCCCGCCCGGCAAGATCCCGTTCGGCCTCGGCCAGGGGCTCCCCGACGAACGGATCGCGAAGTACCAGGCGGCGCTGACCCTCCACCGCTCGCTCGGCGGGCTCGCGCAGCTCAATCACCCGCAGTGGTACTGGGGCATGACGGGAGATCTGCTCGCGGAGCTGGGGCGGCGCGGGATGCGGCTCGTCGAGATCTCGAACGTGCAGTTCGATCGGTGGAACCGCGGCGACGCGGCGCACCCGTCGACGGAGGCGCTGTGGGACGAGGCGCTCGCCGCGGGCGTCACGCTGTGGGGCGTCGCGTCCGACGACGCGCACCACTACGACGGCCACGGCAAGTGGCCGGCGGGCGGCGGCTGGATCGCCGTCAAGGCGCGGCGCGAGCCGCAGGCGATCCTCGACGCGCTCGCCGTGGGTCGGTTCTACGCGTCGACGGGTGTGGTGCTCGAGCGCGCCGAGGTGAGCGCCGGCGAGCTGGTCGTCGAGATCGGCGCCGCGGAGCGGCGGCCGCACACGATCGAGTTCATCGAGAACGGCGCGCGCGTCGCGACCGTGAAGGAGCGCGTCGCGCGTCGCGCCCTGCCCAGGGCGGGCTATGTGCGCGCCGTCGTCACACGTGATGACGGCAAGCAGGCGTGGGTCCAGCCGGCGCGGCCGTGAGCGGCGGCGCCCGCTGAGCGATCGGCTCGCGCCCGGGCTCGCTCAGAGCGACACGTAGCCGTGCTTGACGGCGAACCGCGTCAGCTCCGAGTTGTTCCGCAGGCCGAGCTTCTTCAGCACGTGACCGCGATGCGTATCGACGGTCTTGATGCTGATCTGCAGGTGCTCGGCGATCTCGCGGTTGGTCATCCCGCGCCCGAGCATCTCCATGACCTGCTGCTCGCGCGCGGTGAGCGCGCTGGCCGGGTGACCATCGCCCGTCGCCAAGAGCTGCTCGACGCCAGGCGGGATCACCTGCTCGCCGCGGCTCACGGCGCGGATCGCGGCCATCAGGTCCTCGGGCGTGACCGACTTGTTCAGGTAACCGTGCGCGCCCGCCCCGATCGCGCGGGCGGCGTAGCTCGGCTCCGTGTGCCACGTGAGCACGATGACCAGGGGCGCGGTGTCGCTCTCGCGCATCTCGTTGAGCACATCGAACCCGGAGCGATCGGGCAGGCTGATGTCGAGGAGCAGCACATCCGGGCGAACGCGCTGGATCATCTCCAGCGTCTCCGACGCGGTGCCTGCGTCCCCGACGACCTCGAGCTCCGGCTCCTTACCGAGAGCCTCGCGCAACGCCCAGCGAACGATGGTGTGATTTTCTGCAATGGCTAGTCGAATCATAATGGGCCACCTCCGGCGGCTATGCTCCTAGAAAGTAGCAATGAGCGCGCCTACTTCTGGTTGGCTCGCGTGAGGCAGATCTGCTCGTGGAACCAGGTGATCCGGCTCGGTCCGGTCCGCGCGCGCTCCCAGAAATTCCGAGCGGCGAGCGAGCGAGGGCGGCGCGGGTGCGCCATGGCGCACGGTGCTCGTAGTAGAACCCTCGCGATGGCTTCTTCGAACACGCTCGTGGTCGGCATCGCAGGTGGCACTGGCTCGGGCAAGACCACGGTCGCGGCCAAGCTCGCCGCGGCGATGCCGCCCGGTCGATGCGTGACGATCGAGCACGATGCCTACTACCGCGATCAGGGGCACCTCACGCAAGCCGAGCGCGAGAAAATCAACTACGACCATCCCTCATCGCTCGAGAGTGATCTGCTCGCCGAGCACCTGCGGCTCCTGCGACAGGCCCGGCCGGTCGACGTCCCGATCTACGACTTCTCGACGCACACCCGGCGCCCCGACCGGCGGCGGGTCACGCCGGCCCGCGTGATCATCGTGGAGGGCATCCTGGTGTTCACCGAGCCGGCGCTCCGCGAGCAGTTCGATATCAAGATCTTCGTCGATACGGACGCCGACATCCGGCTGATCCGGCGGATCCGGCGGGACCTCGAGCAGCGCGGCCGCACGTTCCAGTCGGTGCGCGATCAGTACTACGCGACGGTCCGGCCGATGCACCTCGAGCACGTCGAGCCCAGCAAGCGGTGGGCGGACCTGATCGTGCCTGAAGGAGGCGACAACAAGGTCGCGCTCGATGTCATGCTCGGGCAGCTATGGCGCATGGCGTTCGATACCTAGCGGCCGCTGGCCTCGCCTTCGCGGGCGCGTGCGGGCACGGCGCGGCGCCGCCCGAGCTGACGCCGGCGACGCCGGTGTCGCCTGGGAGCGCGGCCGGCGCGGGCGCGGGCACGGCGCGGGCCGCCGCCGCGGCGCGGGTGCCGTGGCGGAGCTGTCTCCTCGACGGGGTCTCGCCGTGCCTCTCGGCGGCGCCGGTGCGCCTCGATCGCGAGCTGATCCCGTGGTCCGACTGGATCGCGGAGTACGCCGCGGATCACCGCGACGAGCACGCGCTGGGCGTGACCGAGTGCCGGTGGGTGGCCGAGCTCGAGCAGGTGCTCCTGTGCGGCAGCTACGACCGGCTCGCGATGAACCCGCCGCTCACGCGCGCGGCGATCTTCATCGAGCTGCGGCGGCACATCGTGGTCGACAAGGGCGAGCCGATCTACGCGCAGCAGCTGGCGCAGGTCGGCGGCTTCGATCTCCTGAAGGACCACCCCGATCCGGCGCAGCCGGATCTCGTGCACTTCTACGCGGCGGTCGATCGCGCGTGCCCCGCGCAGGCGGCGCTGTGCCTCGACGAGCCCGAGCGGGCGCTGCGCGCGCTGCTCGAGCGCGCGTGGGCGGACAAGCCGAAGTTCGTGCTCGTCACGTTCGCGCACGCCGGCTGGATTCCGGACGACGAGGTCGTCAGCCACGAGATCCTGCACGCGCAGTACTTCACGCAGCCTGCCTACCGCCGGGCGATCGAGGCGTACTGGCAGGGCCTCGCCGAGCCGCAGCGCGCGCGGATCCGCGTGAGCCTCGCGGGGAGCTACAACGCGAACGACGAGGAGCTCATGCAGAACGAGTTCCAGGCGTACATCTTGATGAGCGGGGCCGAGCGCTCGGGGCTCGCCGGCTTCCTCGACGAGCACCGCGCGCCGCTGTTGCGGCTCCTGGCAGAGCGCGGGCTCACGCCGCTCGCGGTCCAGCGCCGCGCGCCGTGAGCCGGGCGCCGGGCGCCGCGCGCCGCGCGCCGACTCAGGGGACGAGCACGCACGCGCCGGTCGTGGCGCGGGACTCGAGCTCGCGGTGCACGTCGGCGGCGGTCGCGAGCGGGTGGCTGCGCGGCTCGTCGATGACGATCCGGCCAGACGTCACCATGCCGAACAGATCGGCCGTCATCTCCTGCGCCGCCTCGCGCGTCGCCATGTGCGTGCCGAGGGTCGGCCGCGTCACGTACAGCGAGCCCTTCTGCGCGAGCTGGCCGAGCGCCACCGGCGGCACCGCGCCCGACGCGTTGCCGAAGCTCACCATCAGGCCGAGCGGCTCGAGGCAGTCGAGCGAGATCTCCCAGGTGTCCTTGCCGACGGAGTCGTACACGACCGACACGCCCTTGCCGCCGGTGAGCTCGCGGACGGTCTTCGCCACGTCCTGGGTGCGGTAGTTGATGGCGGCCGCGGCGCCGTAGCGCAGCGCGAGCGCGCACTTCTCGTCGGATCCGGCCGTGCCGATCAGCTTGAGCCCGAGCGCGTTCGCCCACTGGCACGCGATCAGCCCGACGCCGCCGGCCGCGGCGTGCCACAGGATGTGGTCGCCGGGCTGGAGCGGGCGCTGCGGGCGCGTGCGCCGCAGGAGGTACTGCACCGTCAGGCCCTTCAGCATCATCGCGGCGCCGCGGGGAAAGTCGATCGAGTCCGGGAGCTTCACCACCGGGGTCGCCGGCACGAGGCGTGCCTCGGCGTAGCTGCCGAGCTTCGTCGTCGCGTACGCGACGCGGTCGCCCGGTGCCACGTGCGTGACGCCGGGGCCGACCGCCTCGACGATGCCCGCGCCCTCGCAGCCGAGCACGGCCGGCAGCGGCACCGGGTACAGGCCGGTGCGGTGATAGATGTCGATGAAGTTGACGCCGCACGCGTGGTGACGGACGCGGACCTCGCCGGGGCCCGGCTCGCCGGGGGCGTCGATCTCCGCCGGCTGCAGGACCTCGGGGCCACCGGTACGCTCGATCCGGATCGCTTTCATGGCTCGCCTCGCGGCGCACGGTACCACTGGAGCCGGGGGAGCCGGGGCGGTTGGTTGTTGGTTATAGTCCCCAGATGAGCGCACCTCCGATCGCGGTCGTCACCGGCGGCGCCGGCTTCATCGGCTCGCACACCGTGGATCGCCTGATCGAGATCGGGCACCGGGTGATCGTCCTCGACGACTTCCGCACCGGCAAGCGCGCGAACCTCGCGCGGTGGGCCGATCCGCGGCACTCGTTCGACGGCCCGGCGCCTGCGCTCGAGGTCGTCACGTGCGATGTCTCGCACGGCATCTTCGCCGCGCTCGCGCCGCTCACGGCGAAGCACGGCCCCGTCGAGCGCATCGTCCACCTCGCGGCGCAGGTCTCGGTCGTCGCCTCGGTGGCGAACCCGCTCGTCGACATGGCCGTCAACTACGGCGGCACGCTCCACGTCCTCGAGTACGCCCGCGCCATGGGCGTCAGGAAGGTGGTGTTCGCGTCGTCCGCCGCTGTCTACGGCGACGTGAGCGCGATGCCGGTCGACGAGGACACGCCGAAGCAGCCGGTCTCGCCGTACGGCATCGACAAGCTCGCGAGCGAATTCGCGCTCGACTACTACGCCAGCGTCCACGGTGTGCCGACGACGGCGCTGCGCTTCTTCAACGTCTACGGCCCGCGCCAGGATCCGTCGAGCCCGTACTCCGGCGTGATCTCGATCTTCGCCGACCGCGCGCGCGCCGGCCGCCCGCTCACGATCTTCGGCGACGGCGGCCAGACGCGCGACTTCGTCTACGTCGGCGACGTGGTCCGCGCGCTCACGGCGGCGGCCGGCGACGGCAACAGCCGCGTCATCGCGAACGTCGGCACGGGCGGCGAGATCTCGGTGCTCGAGCTGGCGCGCACGGTGGTCGAGCTGTGCGGCGGCCGCTCGGAGATCCACCACGCGCCGTCGCGGGCCGGCGAGATCCTGAAGTCGCGCGCGCGGGTCGACCGCCTGCGCGACGCGTTCGGCGTGGTCGCCGAGACGCAGCTCGTCGACGGCCTGCGCGCGACGCTCGCCTGAAGCTCAGGCGAGCAGCGTCTCGACGAAGCGCTCGTGGTCGTAGCCGACGATGATGCGCGTGCCGCTGCCGGGGGAGAGCCGCGAGCCCCACTCGCCGCGCTCGCGGTAGAGCTCGACCTCGGCCCACTCGCCGATCGACTCGTCGATCGCGCACGCCGCGGCGAGCGGATCGTGGAACGCCTTGCCGTGCTCGCGCGTGCGCAGGTAGTGCTCCATTCCGTGGTGGACGAGCGCGATCGAGCGGCGGCGGTCCTTGGCCGCGGCGAACCGCTCGTGCATCGCGTGGTCGTAGATCACGCCGTGGCACACGTTCTTCGACACGAAGCGGCGCGCGCCGATCCCCGGCGCGGCCAGCGCGGCGAGCACGACCTTCGGCGCGCCGTTCAGGTTGAACGACGGGCACGTGGTGAGGCCGCGGAACTTCGGCAGCTGCCGCTCCGGCGGCACGACGCCCTCGCCGGCGAAGCCGCCCTGCGCGACCCAGCGACCGAGCGCGAGCGGCGCGCCGCGCGCCTGGGCGAGGGCGAGCGCTGCGCCGAGGTTCTTCGGCGGCCCGCCGGTGAGCAGCGTCGCGTGCGGGCGCGCGCCGAAGACGCGCACGAGCAGCTCGTCGGCGGGCTCGGCGTCGCGCGACGGCGCCGGCTCGCCGTACGCCTCGTGATACGCCTCGTGGTACGCCTCGTAGTGCCACGGCGACACCGCGCGCTTCTCGCTCGCCAGATCCCGCGCGCCGACGGGGACGTCCTCGCGTCCGAGCCACGCGAGCGCGCGCCGCACGACGCCGACCTGCTCGGCGGTGCCCGGCGTGATCGTGACGGCGAGCAGCTCGACGCGCGGATGATCCAGGAGGAGCAAGAGCGTCAGGAAGTCATCCGGATCGCCGGTCTCCATGTCCCAGACCAGCGGCAGGCGCGGCGTCGACACGACGGAGATATAGCGTGCCGGCGCGGGCGCCGCCGCGCGCGATCAGAGCTTCAGGTTGACCTCGAAGGTGCCGTCGCCGCTCGTGGCCGTGCCGGTGACCGTCGTGCTGCCGGGCACGCGGACGACGCCGGTGGGGCGGCCGGAGCCATCGGGCATGGTCGTTCCGGAGAACGTCAGGCTCAGCGTGGTTTCGCCCTCGATGTCTCCGGTCATGAGGTACGTGCCGGTCAGCGTGCCTTCCAGCGTGCCGCTCGGGAAGTTCTGGAGCTTGAGATCGAGGAACGGCTGCTGCGCCACGTCCGTCGAGGTGTCGTAGGTGATATCGACGTCGAGCTCCTCCTCCTTGCCGTCCTCGTTCACGACGATGAGCGGGCCGTCGGTGTAGTCGACCATCGCGACGCGGAGGCGCATGCCCTTGTTGGAGGACGAGCCCTGATCGACCTGGCCCGTGATGACGAGCGTGCCCGCGACCTCGCCGGTATCCATCTGCGGCATGATGTTCGCGCTCGAGGCCGAGCTGAAGCCGGCGAAGCCCAGGGTGAGCGACTTCCCGATCGACTCGTCGAGGCCGAAGTAGGCGCGGCGGGCCTCCTCGTCAGAGTCGATGTCGTCGCTGCCACACGCAGCGAGGCCCAAGGTAGCCGCGGCAATCAAAAGGAAGCTGTTTCTGATCATCACCTTTGTTCGTGGGACCGACGGCGCGCGCGGTCGCGACTTTTTCTTCGGCACCGCACCAGGCGATGAAGCTTTGCCACCGAAAAGATCAGGCGTCACTGCGTGGGGTCGGTTCATGGGTTACAGCACCGCTCGGTCCCTACAGCGGCGCGCGTGCGCTTGCGTCGCACGGGCTGTTGTGCGGCAATGTCGCCGTGTCAGCTCGGTTCCAGTCGATCGCGCCCGACGTCGTCGTTGGCGAGGGCACCACGATCCACGAGTTCGTGAACCTGTACGGCTGCCGGATCGGCGCGCACTCGCGGGTCGGCGCGTTCGTCGAGATCCAGCGCGACGCCACGGTCGGCGACCACTGCAAGATCTCGACGCACACGTTCATCTGCTCGGGCGTGCACATCGGCAACCGCGTGTTCGTCGGCCACGGCGTCACGTTCGTCAACGATCGCCACCCGCGCGCGTGCCGTCCGGACGGCACGCCGAAGGGGCCGGAGGACTGGACGCTCGAGGAGACGCACGTCGAGGACGACGCCTCGATCGGCTCGGGCGCCACGATCCTGTGCGGCGTGCGGATCGGCCGCGGCGCGGTGGTCGGCGCGGGCGCGGTGGTCACGCGCGACGTGCCGCCGGACGTGACGGTCGTTGGCAACCCGGCGCGGCCGCTGGTCCGCTGAGCCGCGGGGGCGCCGCATGCTGCCATCGCTGTCGATCGTGATCCCCGCGTACAACGAGGAGGGCTCGATCGGCGCGACGATCGAGGACGCGCTGCGCGTCGGAGCGGGCGCCTCCGGCGAGCTCGAGGTCGTGGTCTGCGATGACGGATCGGCCGACGCGACGGCCGCGATCGCGCGGCGCTACCCGGTCCGGCTCGTCGAGCACGCGCAGAACCGGGGCATCGAGGCGTCGATGCGCGATCTCTACCGCGCGGCGCGCGGTGCCTGGGTGTTCCTGATGAGTGCCGATCGGCAGTGGCCGATGGAGGCGCTGGTGCCGATGGCGGCCGCGGCCGAGGCGGGCGCGGACTTCGTCATCGGCGTGCGCGGCAACAAGCGTGAGGTCTACACGCCGTACCGGCGCGCCCTGTCGTGGACCTACGAGCGGATCGTGCGCGCGCTGGGCGCGCCGGGCGGCGATCCGGGCTCGATCAAGCTGGCGCGCCGCGAGCTTTTGGATCGCCCGCTCGTCGCCGCGGGCGTGTTCGCCGAGGGCGAGCGCGTGATCCGTGCGGCCCGCGGCGGCGCGCGCGTCGTCGAGGTGCCGGTGCCGTTCCACCGCCGCGCGCGGGGCCAGGCCACGGGCGCCCGGCCGCGGGTCGTCGCGCGCGCGCTCGCCGACGCGGCGCGCGTCGCGGCGTCGCTCACGATCGGTCGGCCGCGGGCGCGCTAGCGGTTGCGACGGCGGCGGCGGCGGCGACGGGGCGCGAGCGCGGCGGCGAGCGCGGCGGCGAGCGCAGCGGCGAGCGTGAGCGCGGCGGCCGAGGGCGCGCGGGTGCCCGCGTCGCAGCAGCCGCCGCCGCCAGCGGCGATCGGGACGTCGCACGCCCGCGGGGTCGCCGCGGCGGCCTCGCGCGCGACGGGCGCGAGCGCGCGCACGGTGCCGTCGAACGACGCGGCGATCAGCCAATCGCCGGCGACGGCGAGCCCGGCGAGCACGGGCGCGCCGAGCTCGGTGCGCCAGAGCAGCGCGCCGGTCCGAAGCTCGAGCGCCTCGAGCCGGCCGGACGTGTCCGCCGCCCACACGATGTCGCCGGTGATCACGGGCGAGGCTTCGTAGCCGGCCTCGCCCGCGCCGCGGTAGTGGGTCGTGCGCAGCGGCCCGGGCGTCCCGGGGCGGCGCCACAGCTCGGCGCCGCTCGCCGCGTCGAGCCCGACGAGCACGCCGTACAGGATCGGCACGACGAGCACGCCGCGCGCGACCGCCGGGGTCCCGGCAGTGGCGTGGCCCCAGTCGAAGCCGGCGGGATCGAGCTTGGTGTGCCAGCGCGGCTCGCCGGTGGCGAGCTCGAGCGCCAGCACCTCGGTGAGCCCGTTGACGACGTACACGGTGTCGCCGTCGATCACGGGCGTCGCGTTGACGGCGACCGTGCGCGCGCCCTCGAGGCGCCACAGGTGCTGGCCGGTGGCGCGATCCCACGCCGCGACGCCGCCGAGCGCGCGGTTGAACGTGCCGACGGCGACGCCGTCGCCGATCGCGACGGCCGCGAGCGACTGGCTGTTCTCGCCCTCGGGGACCGGATCGACGCTCCACGCCGCGGCGCCGGTCGCGGCGGCGAGCGCGGCGAGGTAGCGCTGGTTGCCGATGATCACGTCGCCGCCGCTCACCGCGGGCGACGCGTGCACGGTCGCCGCCTCGGGCGGCAGGCCGGCGCCGAGCTCGTGGCGCCAGCGCGGCGCGCCGGTGGCGGCGTCGAGGCCGAGCACCGTGCCGTCGGTCAGGGCGACCGCGACGACGTCGCCGGCGATCGCGGGGCCGCCGCGGACTGGCACCTCCGTGCGCGCGCGCCAGCGGACGGCGCCGTCGGCGAGCCCGAGCGCGATCACGCCGCCGCCGCGGCCGTCGCCGAGATCGGTCGCGCTCGCGAACACGCGGCCGCCAGCGACCGCGGGCGGCGCCTGCAGGGCGTGGCCGCCGATCGGCGTGACCCAGCGCGCGGCGAGCGGCGGCGCGATCACGCGCGGCACGGCGCCGGTGTGGCGCGCGTCGCCGCCGAGCTGCGGCCAGGCGGCGTCCGCGGGCGGCGCCGCGGCGGGCGCATCCGCCGCCGCGGCCGGGTCCGCGTCCCGGCAGACGTCGAACGCGATCGCCCGCTCCGCGCGGGCGCCGGACGGCGCGCGCGCCAGGACGGTGACGGTGTGCCGGCCGGGCCAGAGCGGCGGCAGCGCGGCGCGCCAGCTCCAGCCGCCGGCGCGGACGAGCGGGAACGGCGGCCCGCAGTCGAGGCGCGCCGTCACCGCGGCACCTCCGGCGTCGAGCTCGGCCGCGGCGATGAGCTGCGCGCCGGGCGGCGTGCAGCGCCCGGCCTCGGGCGCGATCACGGCCAGAAACGGCGCCTCGACGACGGCGCGGTGGACCGTCGAGAGGACGCCCCGATCGATCGTCGCGATCCGGTAGCCGGCGGGCGTGAAGTCGAGCCCGCCCATGAGCAGCGGCTCGGTCGTCAGCTCGACGAGCCCGCCGTGATCGACGACGCGGTTTGAGTGCGTGTGCCCGGTGAGCAGGTAATCGACGCCGAGCTCGCGCAGCGTGCGGAGCGTGTCGGGGCTCGGCGGCGCGTGCGTGAGCGCGACGACGGTCATGCCGGGCGCCACGAGCGCGAGCTCGGCGCCGAGGTAGGCGTCGAGCTCGTCTTCGGGCAGCGCCATGTTCCAGACGAGGAAGTGCACGGACCCGATGTCGAAGCTGTAGTTGTCGGGGCCGTAGCGCGCAAACCACGCCGCGCCGCCGTCGTACCAGTCGTGGTTGCCGGGCACCGGGACGTACGGCACCTCGAGGCCCTCGAGGCTCTGCGCGACGAGATCGAAGTGCGCGGGCAGGCTGCCGCCGGTGACGTCGCCGAGGATCGTGAAGAACGCGGGCGGCGGCTCGAGCGCGGTCGCGGCGCGCGCGACGGCGCCGAGATCGAGCGCGAACGGCCGGTCGCCCGAGAGGTGCGTGTCGGCGGCGACCGTGAACGTCAGCGGCCCCCGGGGCGGCGCGGGCAGCCGGCGCAGCCCGACGTCGTGCTCCTCGCGGTCGTCGAGGCGCGCCCACGCCGGGCCGGGGACGAAGCCGTCCGGAACCCGGACCCACACGATGCCGCCCGTGCGGGGCGGCACGGCCAGCTCGTAGCGCCCGTTGGCGTCGGTCTTCGTGAACAGCCGGCCCTCGTACGAGACCACGGCGCCCGCGACGCCGTGCTCGCCGGCGGAGGGGAGCCCGTCACCGTTCGCGTCGTCGTAGACGAGGCCGCGGATCCCGCGCGCCGAGGCGGTGCTCGTCAGCGCGAGCACGATCGCGAGGGCGAGGCGCACGCGGACGTATTGTAGGACGTATTGTAGAATGCCGGCGCGGTGTGGAGCCACGTACGCGCCTACTTCGCTCGCCGCGGCGAGTGGTGGTGGGCGCCAGCGCTCTATGCGATCGCCGTCGCGTGGATCTACCGCGACCTGTGGCACCAGCACGGCGTCGCGACGGGCCTGGGCTGGGACATCATCGACACGCACGGGCCGGACCTCGACTACATGAGCCGCGAGCTGCGCGAGGGCCGGTTCTCGCTGTGGAACCCGTGGGACAAGGGCGGCTACCCGGTCTACGCCGATCCGGTCGTCGATCGGTACTACCCGTTCAACGGGCCGTTCGTCGCGTGGGGCGCGGCGGCGGGCGCGTCGTGGTGGCTCGTGCAGATCAAGGTGCTCGCGCACCACGTCGCGATGGCGTCGTGCATGCACCTGTTCCTGCGCAGCCGCGGCCTGCCGGCGCGCGCGGCGATCGTCGGCGGGCTCGGGCTCGTCGCGTCGGCGCCGCTGCTCGTCCACAAGGGCTCGAACATCATCTGGCCGCTCGTGTGGGTGCCGCTCGTGTGGCTCGCGATCGACGCTGTGCTCGCGCGCCCGACCTGGCGCCGCGGCGTCGCCGTCGGCGCGGCGTTCCTCCTGTGCGCGACCGCGGGCTCGCCGCCGGGGCTGTTCTACGCGCTGCTCCTGATCCTGCCGTACGCGGTGCTTCGCCTGGCGACCGAGCGCGTGCCGCCGCGCCGGCTCGCCGTGCCCGCGCTCGCGGCGGCCGTCGTCGCCGGGCTCGTCCTGCTCGTGACGGTGACGCCGACGGGCGAGCTGGTCGCGCTCGCCGCGCGCGAGCGCTGGGGCGGCGGCGGGTTCGCGCTGCACCTGTCGCTGCCGTTCTCGGCGGCCGCGCGCGGCGTGATCTCGCCGGTCGCCGGGATCTCCGAGATGTACGTCGGCTGCGCGATCGCGCTGTGCGCCGTGTGCGCGGTCGTCCTGCGGCCGCGGTTCGATCGCGGGATCGCGTGCCTCCTGTGCGGCGTCGCCGCGTTCGGCGTCGTGCTCGCCGCGGGCTCGACGGCGAGCGTCTTGCCGTGGCTCGTCGAGCACGTGCCGGGCTTCCGCCTCTTGCGCATCCCGGGCCGCTACAAGCTGGTGACGGCCTGGGCGCTCGCCGCGGCGGCCGGCTACGGCGTGGCGGCGCTCGGCGAGGCCGGGGCGGCCGGGGCGGTCGGGGCGGCCGGGGCGGCCGGGGCGTCGCGGCGCCGCGCGATCGCGTGCGCGGGCGGCGTGGCGGCGCTCGTCACCCTGCTCGCGCTCGGCTGGGCGGCGGCCGAGCCGAAGAACCGCGCGGCGTGGCAGTCGATCGCGACGGTGGCGGTCGCCGCGGGCCTCGTGATCGGCGCCGTGACGGCGGCCGCCGGGTCGCGCCGCCGCGCGGTGTGCCTGGCGCTGCTCGCGCCGCTCGCGCTGTGGGACGCGCCGTGGTTCACGCACACGCCGCGCCGGCCGCCTGCGTCGGATTCGCGCCGGCTCCACGAGCGCGACGCCGCGATCCTCGCGCGCCTCGACGGGATCGGCGATCGCTGGCGGATCTACGACGAGTACGTGCTCGGCGAGCGCGCCGGGCAGCGCCTCGGCGTGCGCGACTTCCGCGGCTACCCGGCGATCGATCCGCTGTGCCAGGCGCGCTACGTCGACGTGCTCGATTACGTCAAGCGCGACGCCGCGATCCTGGCGGACTTCAACGTGCGGTACCTGCTCCGGGCGCCGCACTTCCGGTTCGCCGACACGGCGAGCCTGGTGCGCGCGGTGCCGCCGAGCTTCGTGCCGCGCGGCGACGGCATCTACGAGGCGCGCGATCCGGTGCCGCTCGCCGTGTGGTACGGCGCGATCGCGATCGCGCCGGCGCAGGCGGACGTCCTGCCCGCGATGCGCGCGGCGCAGCTCCCCGACGGTGGGCGCCGCCACGCCGTGCTCGAGCCGGCCGATGCCGCGCTGCTCGGTGACGCGGCGGCGCGGCTCGTCGCGGCGAGCCCGGAGCGCGCGGAGGCGCGGCTCGTCTCCTACGAGCCGGACGAGATCGTGCTCGAGCTCGACGCGCCGCGCGAGGGGCTCGTCGTCTTGAACGAGCTCGTCTACCCCGGCTGGCGCGTCGCGATCGACGGCGCGGAGGCGGTGCCTGTGCGCGCGAACTATCTGTTGCGCGCGGTCCACGTCGCCGCGGGCCACCACCGCGTCGCGTGGCGCTTCGAGCCGCGCGGCGTCCGCTGGAAGCAGGGCGGCTACCTGCTCGCGCTCGTGCTCGCGCTCGCGGCCGCGGCGTGGCCCCGTCGTCAGCGGCCGTCGCCGCCGTCGCTGACGACGAGCCAGTCGCCGTCGACGAGCCGCGCCTGACCGCCGAGCAGGTGCTCGAGCGGCGCCGCGCTCGGGAAGAAGTGGAGGTGGTAGTCGAACGTGTAGCGGTAGTAGCGCTGGCGCGGCACGACGGCGACGACCCGGCGCGCGACGCGGCGCAGCTCGGCGGCCGCGCGCCACAGATCCGGAATGTGCTCGAGCGTGTGCGCGCACACGACGGTGTCGAACGCGCGATCGCGAAACGGCAGCTCGGGCAGGCCCGCGAGCGCGACGGTGGCGCCCGAGGCGCGCCGCGTGGCGCGCGCGGAGCCTACCGTGACGTCGACGGCGACGACGCGGTGGCCGGCGCGCGCGAGCCGCGCGGCGATCGCGCCGTTGCCGCACCCGACCTCGAGGACGGAGCCGACCGCGGCCGCCGCGACGGCGTCGATCTGCGCCGGCGTGGTGTCGGTGTCGCGGTAGCGGGCGGCCCCGGCGTCGAGCGCGGCGTACGCGGCGGCGATCTCGCGGCCGGTCATCGCGAACGCGCGCTGCTTGAAGTCGAGATCGAAGCGGGGTCCGTGGAACGCGGTGGCGATCCAGCGGCTCAGCGGGCGCCACTCGCGGATCACCGGCGGCAAAAAATCGTCGAGCAGCCGGCGCGCCCAGTACGTGGTCCGGCGATCGCGCAGGCGCTTGGACAGCACGTCGCATGATAGCACCGCCGCTTGACGGCGAGCCGAGCGGGTGTGACCGTCGCAGCGTGCGACTGCGCGTCGGTGTCATCGGATTCGGCTACTGGGGGCCGAACCTCGTCCGCAACTTCGCGACCGCGGCGCGCTCGACGGTCGCCGGCATCGCCGAGAGCAGCCCCGGCCGGCAGAAGGTCGCCCAGGCGCACTACCCGCACGTACCGGTCACGGCCGACGCGGCCGAGCTGATCGCGAACCCCGAGGTCGACGCGATCGCGATCGCGACGCCGATCGTCACGCATCACCCGCTCGCGAAGGCGGCGCTCCTGGCCGGCAAGCACGTGCTCGTCGAGAAGCCGCTGACGGCGAGCGTGCCCGAGGCCGAGGAGCTGGTGCGCCTGGCGGCCGCGCAGCAGCGCACGCTGATGGTCGATCACACGTTCGTGTACACGGCGGCGGTGCGCAAGATCCGCGAGCTCGTCGCGGGCGGCGAGCTCGGGCGCGTCTTGTACGTCGACTCGGTGCGGATCAACCTCGGCTTGTTCCAGCCCGACTTCAACGTGATCTGGGACCTCGCGCCGCACGATCTCACGATCATCGACTACGTCCTGTCGCAGACGCTCGGCACGGCGGCGCGCTGGATCTCGGCGATCGGCGTGTCGCACTACGGGCGGCACGAGAACCTGGCGTACCTGACGATCGGGTTCGACGAGTCCTTGCTCGCGCACGTCCACGTCAACTGGGTGGCGCCGGTGAAGACGCGGCGGATGATCATCGCCGGCACGAAGAAGATGCTGGTCTGGGACGACACGTCGCCCGTCGAGCCGGTGAAGCTCTACGAGAGCTCGGTCGACGTGCAGCACATCGACAAGGAGTCGGCGTATGCGCTCAACGTGCAGTACCGCTCGGGCGACGTCCTGTCGCCGAAGCTCGACGGGCGCGAGGCGCTGTCGGTGATGGCGAGCACGTTCGCGGCCGCGTGCCTCGATCGCGAGCCGTCGCCGTCGGACGGCGACACCGGCCTGCGCGTGGTGCGGATGCTCGAGGCGGCCCAGCGCTCGCTGCGCGCCGACGGGGCGAGGGTGACGCTGTGAGGGCGCTGTGAGGGCGCTGTGAGCATGAAGGTCCCGTTCGTCGATCTCGCCGCGCTGGTGCGGCCATCGCGCGACGAGTACCTCGCGGCGTTCGCGAAGATCCTGGACACGGGCGCGTTCGTCGGCGGCGCCGCGGTGACCGACTTCGAGGAGGCGTTCGCGCGCTACACCGGCGCGGCGCACGCGTGCGCGGTGAAGACCGGCACCGACGCGCTCCTGCTCGCGCTGCGGGCGCTCGGGGTCGGCCCGGGCGACGAGGTGATCACGGCCGCGAGCTCGTTCTTCGCGACGGCCGAGGCGATCAGCCACGCGGGCGCGAAGCCGGTGCTCGCCGATGTCGACGACGAGACGCTGCTGATCGATCCAGCGGACGTGGCGCGCCGGATCACCGCGGCGACTGCGTGCATCGTGCCGGTGCACCTGTTCGGCCAGGTCGCGGACATGGGGCGGCTCGCGGCGCTCGGCTTGCCGCTGCTCGAGGACGCGGCGCAGGCGCACGGCGCGGCGCGCGGCGCGTGGCGGGCCGGCTCGGCCGCGCGGATCGCGGCGTTCAGCTTCTACCCGACGAAGAACCTCGGCTCGTTCGGCGAGGGCGGCGCGATCACGACGAGCGAGCCGGCGCTGCTCGAGGTGGTGCGCAGCCTGCGCGATCACGGCCAGGCCGGCCGGCACGATCACGTGGCGGTCGGCTACAACGCGCGGCTCGACGCCGTGCAGTGCGCGTGTCTGTCGATCAGCCTGCGTCGCCTGGAGGCGGGGAACGAGGCGCGCCGACGCCACGCGGCGCGGTATCGCGAGCAGCTGGCCGGCGTGCCGGGGCTGCGGCTCGTGGCGGAGGCGCCGGGGGCAGTGCCCGTCTACCACCTCATGGTGGTGCGGGTGGACGCGGCGCGGCGGGATGCCGTGCGGGACGCGCTGGCGGCGGCCGGCGTGGGGACGGCGATCCACTATCCGACGCCGATCCATCTGCAGAAGGCGTACGTGCACCTGGGGCAGGGGCCGGGCAGCTGCCCGGTCGCCGAGCGCGCGGCGCGGGAGATGATCTCGCTGCCGATGTTCCCGGACCTGACGGACGCGCAGATCGACCACGTCGCCGCGGCGCTGCGCGCGGCGCTGGCGGCGTAGGCGCGCGCTCGGCCGCCGCGGGTGCTGTGGGGACTGCGGCGATCAGCTCGACGAGTCCGATGATGAGGCGAGGCAGAGGATCTTGCGCTCGTAGGCGCTCAAGTCGGCATGCGGCAAATCGTGCCTGAGGAACTCGGCCAGGGGGCCCTCGGCCAGCTCGTCGAGTCGCAGCTCGCTGGGATCCGGGGTGCCGTAGGCGCGCTCCAGGTCCGCGAGCAACGCTTCGTAGTCTGCTCGCGGGCGCCAGAATACCGTGTGTGCGGTCTCTGGATACTCGTCGAATACCACGGTCTGGATCCGTGCTTCGCGCTCTTCGGTCGGAGCCACCGTGACTGCATCCGTCGCGAACAGGTACCAGGCTGCTTCGTCGCGATCCCGCCAGTGATCCCAGCTGGTCGGGTAGGGCGGTGGCCACGGTGATGCCGGGAGCCAGGATACGAAGGCGATCTTCGTGACCAGGTTTACAACGATCAGATAAGAGCGCGGCAGGAGTCGGCCTAGCTGCAAATCAATGGACTCTCCAACCGGCGATACGCTCAGGAAGTAATTGGCTTCAGGGTACTCTCTCATCGTATCGCTACCACCGGCTTGTCGTGGGCACGAGCACGAGGCCAAGCTCACGGCACCGGGCTTCCAGCTCCGGAATGTCTGAAAAGTACCGCTGGGCCCACTCGTTGAGGTTGCCAGCGTGGCCAAGCCCCGCGGTCTCTGCCGCCCTTCTCCAGAAGTCGAGCTCTTCCGCGCACTCTTCGAGGAGGGGAGATGGAACCTTGCGCTCTGCGAGGCGGATAAACTCATCCAGCCGATTGTGATATTCGAAGATCGAGCGCTCTCTCTCGGTCAACACGCCCACAGCCAGAGGGTCTCGGGCCCTCTCCTCGATTTCGTCGCGCCTCACTACCTTCCCCGTGATCGGCCGCGCATCTCCAAAACGCTCAAGCTGGCGAATATGCCCCATCTCATGCTCGAGATCCAGGTACCGCATTCCTCGCACCAACTGTAACTCCAGCCGGATCTCCAAGGGCTCCCCAGCCCCATCGACGAACTGCGTGCGCTTGACGCGGGCCTTATTGCCATAGCTGATCACGACCCCCTCCGCGGAGGCTTTGTCGAGCAGTGCGCTGCAGTCGGGGTGGTCCTCCATCCGGACCGTACCGTGCGCGATCGTTTCCGGTGAGGGGGGCTCCCCCTGCTTCGCCGAAGTCTCCCACGCGAGGCTGCCGGCGTTCGCGATGGCGGCGGCGCCTACCGTTGTGCTCCCCTCCTTCTGGAGCTCATCGGCGAGCTGGCTGCGCATCGCGCAGGCGGTCATGCGGTAGTCGGGGGCGGTGACATGACGCCAGCGTTCCGCGGCGGTCGGCAGCATGGCGGCACCAGCTTCGCTCGCCGCGCCTGCGTGTACCCAGGCGGCTGCCCGCGCGGCCTTCAGCGCGGCGAGCTGGCGAGGCGCGAGCTCGAGCTGTGTCTCGGGCACGCGCAGGGCGCCGATCTGAGTCGGGTAGAGGGACTCGGCGAGCGTGGACCCGCCCGGCGCGAGCCGAGCCGACTTCGCCATCGATTTGCCTTTCGTCACGACGTGCCCGGATAAACCACATCCTCATTTCCTGCCACAACGTCTTGAGCCTAAAGAGTGCATAAAAACTACGACGTGCGCCCGGGTCACAGAAGCCAAGCGTGACTGGATATATTTCTCATGCGGAGCGCTTCGTGCACGCTGCTGAAGAGTAGACGAGGTGCTGCGTGGCACGCTGGCGGCCGGCGTGACGATGGGCGGATTCACTATCCGACGCCGACCCATCTGCAGATGGCGTACGCACGCTTGGGGCAGGCTTTGCCTCACGCCTCACGACTTGCCTGGCGTAGACCACGATCTCAGTCGTTGCCGCAATCGCAGCTGCGGAAAGAAAGCGTCAATAGCGCCGACAGCCGCGCAGCCGAGGACTGGAGCAGTGTTTCATCTCAATGCCGAGCAGGGCCCGTGGGCGGCACCGAGCTCGCGAACATCGCGTAGGCGGCGGTCACGTGGACTTCGTCGTCCGTCCGGTGCACTTCGACGGCGGCGACGAACCGCTTGTCCTGTGCATAGGTGGTCTGCCTGCGCCGAACGAGGTGCTTGATGAGCGCCTCGAGCTCGGGCTCGGGCGCGGGCGCTCCTTCTTCGCACAGTATCTTCAGCAATTCCTCGCTGGTCTTGCCGAGCAGCGCGCCGTTCCAGACCGCGGCTGCCAGCGTCAATACAGACCGCCACTCCTCGGCCGACTCTGCTTCGCAGAGCAGCTCCGGCCCCGCGAACTCGACCAGTGTGTCGGACATACGGCGCGGCGCCTGCCTACCGAGAAGCTGGACCGTCCACCCCGGGGAGCGGGGACGCCGCTGCTTGATCTTCTTGCGAGCCATGCCGTGACGCTATTCGAGGTCTCTGACATATCGAGATCTCGGACATCGATTCGCGCCGGCGGCCTCGAGGCCTGCCGAGTAAATACGGCACTGAATCAATAAATGGTATAGGGCGGCGGACGCGGGCTACTTGTCGTCGCCGGGGGTGCCCGGATCGGCGGAGCGCGCGCCGGCCTGGTGCACGCCCTTGGCCTGCTGCTCGGCGAGGAAGCGGAGCATCCGCTGCTTCTCCGGGCTGTCGTACTCGGCGTCGGAGAACGCGTCGGCCGGGTACGCGCGCGTGGTGTAGCTGCCGGTGAACGGCTGCATCTGCTCGAGATCCGGGTCGCGGCCCGCGTCGAAGCGTGCGCCGCGGAGCTGGCCGATCTTGAACGGGCCGCGCGCGCCCTGATCGGTGAGCACCTTGCCGAAGAACGAGAGCTCGACCTCGCGCGTGCTCTCGGTGAGCTCGACCTTCGAGCGCGTCCAGGCGACGGGGCGATCCTCCGCGTCGTAGAGGTTGCAGTCGATCAGGTAGTGGCCGCCGCGCGCGACGGAGATGCCGGCGCGGACCACCAGCGAGCCCTTCACGGCGGCGTCCTGGAACGAGCCGGTGAAGCGCGCCGGGATGCCGGCCGATGGCGTGTACTGGAGATCGATCCGCGCGCGCTGCCGCGCGCCGCCGTAGTCGAACTCGACGTAGAGCCCGATGGCGGCCTGGCGCGACACGCCCATCGCCGACGGCGCGAACGCCCCGCGGAGCGGCGGGCCGCCGCGGAGCTCGATCGGGAAGCGCGCCGGGTTGCGGTTGGCCGGATCCATCACGGCGGCGAACGACTGCGTGATCGTCACCGGGATGGGCTTGCCGTCGCGGCGAACGTCGAGCGACGGCGCGATCGCCTCGTCGCCGAACACGAAGTAGCGGTCGGCGGTGAACAGGAAGTCCACACCGTCATCGGCATCGGTCGGCCGGCGCTGCTCGTGGCGATCCCCGGGCCGGAGCAGGTCAGTCTGCTCGCGCGTCAGCGGCCGCGACGCCGGCGGGTACACGTTGAGCTTGCGGTAGGCGGTGAGCGGGTCGTCCGTGGAGACGCCCGCACCCCCGGGCGCGGAGGCCGGCGCCACGACCGGGACGCCCCACTGCCGCGGCGCGGCCGCGGGACCCGCGGCGACCCGGGGCGCTGGCGCGGGCGCGGGCGCGGGCGCGGGCGCGGCGCTGGCGCTGGCGCGCGGCGCCGCCGGGGGCTCGCCGGTCGTGCGCCACACGATCAGCCCGACGAGCGCCGCGGCGAGCGCGAGCCCGAGCGCGATCGCGCCGGCACGATGCCGATGACGGTGCGCGCTCATGGACAGCCCGTCGCGCCGCCGTCGTTACAGACGCCCTTCATCTTCAAATCATAGTGATTGAGCGAGCCGTACTCGCACGACCACCAGATCTGGTGTCCTGTATATTTTGTGCCTCCGCACAGCGTGGAGAAGCTGCCGGTCTGGGCGTAGCCGCCGGCCGAGTGCGCTGCGACCGCGCCGTCGTCGTGGCCGGGCAGGATGGAGCTCTGCACGTACGGGGACAGCCAGCCGTTGCCGCCGATCATGCCGATCACGCGGCCGTGCGTGTCGTTGTGGTTCCAGCCGTTGCGGTGATCGCTGGTGCCGATGTGGCCGGCCATGGTGCAGCCGCCGAAGATCTCGCCGATCCAGCCGGTGCCGCCGATCTCGCTGCCGCCCTCGTTGCTCGCGGACGACATGCCGTAGCCGATGTTCCACGGCGTCGAGTAGATCGACAGCGTCCGCGACAGGACGGCGCCGCCGTTGCTGAACGTGTAGACGTAGCAGTAGTTGTCGCCCAGGCAGTACGTGTCGAGGATCTTGGCGAACTGCGCCGTCGCGATCGACATGCTGTCGCGCTGATCGACGACCGCGTTGATGCTCGTCTCCCCGGGCCACACCCCGAGCTGGCCGTTGCCGCCGCCATCGATCCAGTCGGTGGAGCACATCCCGCTCAGGTGGATGTTGTAGACCCCGGCGCTGGCGGCGGCAGGGAGGCTGATCGTCAGTGCGAGCGCGAGCAGTATCGATCTCTTCATCGTGTGTCCTTTCAGATACGTGGTTTCCCGGCGCGCGCAGCATCTTCAAGCGAGGCCCGCTTGCCAAGCGCGGCGAGCCGAGGTCCGCTCTCCGGACAGCGCGTGATGGAGGAGCCGGGTTCGCACCGCGGTGGTTCGGCCATCGCCCGCGGTGAAGATGCCGAGGCACGGTCGTCGCGAGCCGTTAGCTCCGGACAGCTGCGATCACGCCTGTGAGGCTGCGGGAGCGGCCTGTTGTGAGGGCCGGGAGTGCCGAGCTAGAACACCGAACGGTTTGAAAGTGGGCTCATAACGCGGCTTTCCGTAGGCTGCCCGCAGTGACTCCGAGCCCGCGCTCCGCGGCGGATACGAGGTCGCAACGTGGAATCGGAGAGACTTCGAGCGGATCGAGTTGCCGAGCTGATATGCCTCGGCCTCTGCACCTAACCGCGGATTCCGGGTCACGTAACCAGACGGTCATCGGAAGAACGATCTCAGGCGAGGCGAGGCGGCGACCAGAGCGCGCCGAGATCGATCTCGATTGCGTCGAACGGCGCGGCGCGAACCGTCGTGTCGCCTTGATAAATCCGCACCTCGCGCCAGCGCCTGGTCTCTGTGTTGAGAGCGTGCACCTCGAGTCGCTTATCGATCGGATCGATCAGCCACGCATGGAGCACGCCGTGCTCGGCATAGTAGGGGAGCTTCTCGTCGCGATCGAGCTTCTCGGTCGAGCGCGACAGTACTTCGCATATCCAGTCGGGCGCGAGTGTGAAGCAGGCCGTGTCCGGCGGCTGCGGCATGCGCTCGACGCGCCATCCGGCGAGATCCGGAACGACCGGCTCCTTCGGGACGAGTTGCAGCTCGGGCTCGTCGAGGATCCACCATCCCCCGGGTCCCCCGCGGCCGCGCTGGAACGGCCCCACAAGCTCGCCGCCGAGCGCCGAGGCCGCGATCGCGTGCCGCGGCGCCGGACGCGACATGACGTAGAGCGTCCCGTTCACGATCTCGGCGTGCTGGTGCTCGGGCACCCGGAGATACGCCTCGTACAGCTCGTCTCGCGGATCGCGTGCCGGTTGCACCATGGAAGGAGCCTAGCACCGCGCAGCACTGCGTCGCTCGCCCTGGACGCGAAACGCGCGGAGACCGGATCATAGCCGGTCGGGCGGGAGGGCGCGGCGAGCACCGGAGGTGCGCGTGCGGAGCCCGTACTCGTGGACCTCGTCGTCGAGGCGGTCCTGCGGGCCGCGGGCGTCGGAGATCACGTTCCTGGCCATCTCCATTGCACGGCCGCGATCCTGATCGCGTAGGCGCGAGAGCGGCAGCCACAGCTCGCGCAGCTGCGCGAAGCGATTCTTGTACTGGACCAGCACCTCAATGTCGGCCGGGTTGAGGCTGCCGTGCGAGAGATCGAGGACCACGAGCTGGCGTGCGAGCGGCGCGCCGACGGGCTCGCGCACGATCGAGCCAGCGTACCGCGCGCGCCGGAGCTTTAGGTGCGCGTTCGGCCGCGCCGATCGGATCGGGATCGCCGCGGTGTCGGCGGAGGGGCCCACCGGGCTCGACCTTCCGGACGGCGCGGTCAGCTTGCTCCTCCTGGTCCCCCAGAGACACCACGGCAGGAACAGGTAGAGGATCGTGCGCCCCAGCCCCCACGCTCGAAGCGTCAGAAGAGGCGAAAATCTAGCAC
Organism: Kofleriaceae bacterium; assembly: GCA_035558535.1. GTDB lineage: Bacteria > Myxococcota_A > Polyangia > Haliangiales > Haliangiaceae > JABFXX01. The sequence continues at coordinate 8,280 of DATMCI010000257.1, read as the reverse complement.
ATCGAGGTAAGGTGCCCAGTCGCGAGAGTGTGATTCTCGAGGGTGTGGATCTTCTGCAGTGGCAGAGACCTGATCAATTCTGCGAGCTGCCGATAGTCGTGGCGGAATCCGAACAGCTTCCCGGTTCGGGTCAGCCGGTGCCGCAGCACCTGTTCCTGCTTCGTGTAGCGGTTCGCGGTCGCCAGCACTCGAGGGCATGCGGCGAGCAGATCACGATGACCCGCGGGAGTCGATTCCCCACAAGTCCACGCATGCAACTGATCGAATTCACCCTTGTTGTTAACCGATCGGTGCTCTAGCTAGAGCTTCGCGGTCTGCTGGCCGGCCTTGGCCCAGCCGGTGATGCCAGCGGGCAGGAGCTTCACGTCGGTGTAGCCGGCCGTGATCGCGCGGGCGGCCGCCTCGTCGGAGGCGCCGCAGTGCTCGTTCGCGCAGTAGAAGACGAGGCCCTTCGACTTGTCCGCGGGGAGCTCGCTCCAGAGGAACGTCTCGTAGTCGGAGAGCAGCACGGCGCCGGGGATCACGCCGAGGCGGCGCCGGGTCGCGTCGGTGTTGGCATCGACGGCGCGGCACTCGCCGCGCGCGAGCCGGGCCGCGAGCTCGTCGACCGAGATCGCCGGGATGCTCCCGATCTGGACGCCCTGCGTGGCCTCGCTGGAAGAGCGCGAGCAGCCGGCGGCACCGGCGACGCCGGCGAGCCCGAGCAGCGTCGCGAGGAGCAAGGGGCGCATGCTCCGACCGTAGCCGAGCGAGGGCCAGGCGACAATGCGCGACGTGGCCGGGCGGTTCGGCGTCTGGCGGCGAACCGGCGAGCGAGCCAGCCAGCAGAGCGGCCGGGTGGTCGGGCAGCGAAGCGGCGAACCGGTGAGCCGGCGAGCCGGCGAGCCAGGCCAGGCCCCGGGCGGCCCCGGGCGGCCGTAGACGGCCGGGGCCCGCGAACGTAGCGTTGGCGGATGGCCGACCGCGACCCGCCGTGGATCTTTCGCACGTACGCCGGGCACTCGAGCGCGCGCGCGTCGAACGAGCTGTTCCGGCAAAACCTCGCCGCGGGCCAGACGGGGCTCTCGATCGCGTTCGATCTGCCGACGCAGTGCGGGTATGACCCGGATCATCCGATGGCGCGGCCGGAGATCGGCAAGGTGGGCGTGCCGATCGCGTCGCTCGACGACATGCACGCGCTGCTCGACGGGATCCCGATCGAGCAGATGAACACCTCGATGACGATCAACGGCACGGCGGTGTGGCTGCTCGCCCTGTATATCGCCGTGGCGCGCGAGCGCGGCGTGCCGGAGGCGGGCCTGCGCGGCACCACGCAGAACGACATCGTGAAGGAGTATCTGGCGCGGGGCACGTACATCTTCCCGCCGGAGCCGTCGCTCGACCTCTGCGCCGAGACGTACGAGTACTGCGTCGCTCACCTGCCGCAGTGGAACCCGTCCAACATCTGCAGCTATCACCTGCAGGAGGCGGGCGCGACGCCGGTGCAGGAGCTGGCGTTCGCCCTGGCGGACGCGATCGGCGTCCTCGATCGTGTCCGCGCCCGGGGGCGCGTGGACGGCGACGCCTTCGCGCGGTGCGTGGGCCGCGTCTCGTTCTTCGTCAACGCGGGGATGCGCTTCGTCGAGGAGATGTGCAAGATGCGCGCGTTCGCCGCGCTGTGGGACGAGCTGGTGCGCGATCGGTATGGCGTCGGTGACCCGGAGCTGCGCCGGTTCCGGTACGGCGTGCAGGTGGGCTCGCTGGGCCTCACCGAGCAGCAGCCGGAGAACAACGCGTGGCGCATCCTGATCGAGGCGCTGGGCGTGACCCTGTCGCGCGACGCGCGGTGCCGCGCGCTCCAGCTCCCGACGTGGAACGAGGCGCTCTCCCTGCCGCGGCCGTGGGATCAGCAGTGGTCGCTCCGGCTCCAGCAGATCCTGGCGTACGAGACGGATCTGCTCGAGTACGCGGACCTGTTCGCGGGATCACCGGTGATCGCGGCGAAGGTCGACGCGCTGTGCGCGGCGGCGCGCGCGGAGCTTGCCCGCATCGCCGAACTGGGCGGCATCCGCGGCGCGATCGAGAGCGGGTACGGCAAGCGCGAGCTGGTGCGCTCGATGGCGGCGCGCATGGCGCGGATCGAGCGGGGCGAGCAGGTGGTGGTCGGCGTCAACCGGTGGACGGAGGGCCTTTCCTCCCCGCTGGTGGGCGGCGACGACGGCGGCGTGTTCCGCGCCGATCCGGGCGCGGCGGAGACGGCGCTCGCGGCGCTGGCGCGGACGCGCGCGGCGCGCGAGCGGGGGCGGGTGCGAGACGCGCTCTCGCGGCTGGTCGCGGCGGCGCGCGCGGGTGGGCCGATCATGGAGGCGTCGATCGCGTGCGCGCTCGCGCGCGTGACGACGGGCGAGTGGGCGGACGCGCTGCGCGGCGTGTGGGGCGAGTACCGCGGCGCGACGGGCGTCGGGGGCGCGACCCTGGGCGTGGGGGGCGATGGCTGGGATGGCCTGCGGGCGCGCGTCGCGGCGCTGCCCCGGCGGCCGAAGCTGCTCGTGGGCAAGCCGGGCCTCGACGGGCACTCGAACGGCGCCGAGGTGATCGCGGTGGCGGCGCGCGACGCGGGCTTCGAGGTGGTCTACGCGGGCATCCGGCTCGAGCCGGCGGCGATCGCGCAGGCGGCGGTGCAGGAGGACGTCGACGTGGTCGGGCTCTCCGTGCTCTCGGGATCGCACGTGGAGCTGACGGCCGCGGTGATGCGCGAGCTGGCGGCGCGCGGCGCGGCGGAGCTCCCGGTGGTCGTCGGCGGGATCCTGCCGGCGCGCGATCACGACGCGCTGACGGGGCTGGGCGTGCGACGCGTCTTCACACCGAAGGACTATAGGCTCGTCGACGTCGTGGGCGCGCTCGTCGACCTGTGCGTGAGCGCGGGGAAGTGAATCACGCACACGGCGCCACGGGGGCGGGGAAGCTTGTCCCGCCGCGCCTTGTGGGCGCGGGGGCTTCCGCATAGATTCCCGCCCCTATCCATGGGGATCGCTGACTTTTTCCGCCCCAAGCATCGCCACAGCGACGTCCGCGTACGCCTCGAGGCCGTTCGGGCCATGACCGCGGAGGACGCTGCCACCCTGATCCAGATCGCTCGAACCGACCGCGACGCAGGCGTGCGTAAGGTCGCCATCGAGAAGATCACCAAGGCCGACGTCCTCGCGGAGATCGCCGCGGCCGAGTCCGACGCGGGCGTGCGCGAGCTCGCGGGCGGTCGCGCGGCCGAGCTGTGGCTGACGGCCGCCTGCGGCGAGGACGCCGACGCGGCGGGCGCCGCGCTGGGCGGCATCATCAAGCTGGGCGATCAGCACGCGCTGGTCGAGGTGGCGGCGCGCGGCGAGAACGCGGCGATCCGGAAGCGCGCGTTCGGCGAGCTGCGCGACGCCAAGGCGCTGGCGGAGCTGGCCAAGCGCGACGCGCCGCAGGAGCTGCGGACGGCCGCGGTCGCGCGGATCGACGACGGCGACGTCTTGCGCGCGCTCGCGATCGACACGACGACGAAGGAGGTGGGGCTGGCGGCGGTCGAGAAGATCGACGACGTCGAGCGCCTCGAGCACGTCGCGCAGAAGGCCAAGAACAAGGCGGTGCGCCAGAAGGCGCGCAAGATCGTCACCGAGATCCAGGAGGCGGAGGCGGCGAAGAAGCCGGCCGTCCCCGACGACGTGAAGCGCAAGCGCGCCGAGCGGGCGCAGCTCCTGCGCGAGGTCGAGAACGTCGCCGACAGCCACGACTTCGGCAAGGCGGCCGAGATCGTGACGCGCGCGTCGGCGGCGTGGGCGGCGCTGGGCGGCGACGAGCCGGGCGACGATCGGTTCGCCAAGCACGTCGAGCGGTTCTGGCGGCGCAAGGAGCTGCACGACTCGCAGTCCCGCTCGGGCGAGGAGCTGCGCGCGATCGGGCGCGAGGCGTCGGCGGCGAAGGCGCGGGCGTCGGCGGAGCGCCTGGCAGGCGCGGCGGGCGCGGCGGGCGCGGCGGGCGAGGCGTCGTCGTCGTCGTCGTCGGCGGCGGCAGCGGCAGCGCCGGCCGAGGCGGACGGGGACGCGCCGAGCGACGAGTACGTGCGGCCGCCGGACGCGTCGGCGCCGGATCCCAAGCGCGAGGCCCGCGAGGCGGAGGCGCGCGCGCGCCGCGAGGAGCGGGAGAAGCAGCGCGCCGAGGAGGACGCGCGCCGCCAGGCGCAGGCGGCGGAGCGCGCCGCGAAAGCGAAGGAGGACGCCGAGCGCGGCGCCGCGATCGCCGCGAGCCTCGCCGCGATGTGCGCCGACATGGAGCAGCTGGCGACGACCGAGCAGAAGGGCACGCGCGAGATCGATCGGCTGCTCGCGCAGGCGGCGAAGGCGTTCGAGGGCCTGAGCAAGGTGCCGCCGGCGGAGCGCGACGGGCTGGCCGAGCGCTACCGCGGCGCGCGCGGCAAGCTGGTCACGAAGGCGGGCGAGCTGCGCGAGGCGGAGGACTGGCAGCGCTGGACGAACGTGCCGAAGGCCGAGGCGCTGATCGAGACGGCCAAGCAGATGCTCGAGGCGCCGACGACGCCGGACCTGGGCAACCGGCTGCGCGGGCTGCAGGCGCTGTGGAAGGAGGTCGGCCCGATGCCGCAGCGCCGCTCGAAGGAGCTGTGGGAGCAGTTCAAGGCGGCCTGCGATCAGGTCTACGACAAGGTGAAGGGCGTCCGCGCGGTCGAGCAGGAGAAGTTCGCCGAGGTCGCGAAGGTGAAGGAGGCGCTGATCGCCGAGGCCGAGGGGCTCGTCGAGTCGACGGAGTGGGCGGCCACGGCCGAGAAGCTCAAGCAGCTGCAGGCGCAGTGGAAGCAGTCGGGCCACCTGCCGCGCAAGCAGGGCGACGAGCTGTGGAACCGGTTCCGCGCGGCGTGCGATCGGTTCTTCGAGCGCAGAAAGCCGGTGCTCGACGCGCAGCACCAGGAGCAGTCGGGCAACCTCCAGAAGAAGCAGGCGCTGATCGCGCGCGCGCAGGCGATCGCCGCGGGCGCGCCGGGCGAGGGGGGCTGGGGCAAGGCGATCGGCGCGATCAAGGATCTGCAGGCGGAGTGGAAGCAGATCGGCTTCGTGCCGCGCCGCGAGGCGGACGCGGTGTACCGCGCGTTCCGCGCGGCGTGCGACGTGCTGTTCGCCAAGCGCGACGCGGCGCGCGACGGCGAGGCGAACGCGCACCGCGCGGAGCTGGACGCGGTCCGCGCCGAGCTCCTGGCGGTGACGAACGCGACGGACGGGGAGGACGCCGACCTGGTCGCGCGCGCGATCGCGGTCCGCGCCCGCGCGGCGGAGCACGGCGGGCTTGGCGCCGAGGTCGACGCGATGGTGCGCCGGCTGGTCACCTCGTACCCGGACGCGGTGAAGGGCACCGAGCTGGATCCGGCGCAGCTCCGCGCCCAGCGCGAGAAGCTGATCGCGCGCGCCGAGGAGCTCCTGCCGAAGCAGGCGGCCCCGGCGGCCGCGGGCGACCGGCCGGTGGACCTGGCGGCGCAGCTCAAGCAGGCGATGCGGCAGAACGCGTTCGGCGCGCTGCGCTTCTCGGGGCGCGATCCGATCGAGGTGATCGACGAATTGCGCGCGAGCTGGGCCGAGTCGGGCCCGTTCCTCGACGACGCCGACCGCGCGCAGGACGAGCGCTTCGAGCAGGTGCTCGCGCGCGTCCTGGCCGACGAGGCGATCGCGTCGCGGGCGGCCGCGCGCGGCGAGCGGGGCGACCGCGGTGATCACGGTGACCGGGGCGACCGGGGCGACCGGGGCGACCGAGGCGACCGAGGCGACCGGGGCGGGCGCCGGCGCCGCGATCGGCACGGCGCGCAGCCGTCGGGCGCGGGCGGCGAGCCGGCGGCCTCGGCCACCGAGCCGCTCGCGCCGCTCGCGGTGGCGGCGGTCCCGGGCGCGGTGCCGGCGATCCCGCCGATCACGGTCGTGCCGGACGCGTCGGCGACCGCGCTGGCCGAGATCGCGACGGCCGACGAGCTATCGGGCCCGGTGTCGGCGACGGTGCCGGCGTCCGTGCACGACGCGATCACGCAGCCGTCGCATCTGCCGCCGGAGCCGCCGGTGGGCGTCGATCTGCCGCCGGTCGTCGTCGAGCCGCTGCCGCCGCCGCCGCCGCCGCGCGCCAAGGCGCCGACGATGCCGCCGCCGGACGACGAGCTCGACACGGGCTGGGACCTCGGCGACGAGGATCCGACGGCCGGCCCGGCCGAGGCCGACGCGCCAGCGGACGCGAGCCCGCCCTCGTCGGGCGAGATGGCGGGCGACGGCGCCGTGGAGGGCGACGGCCTCGACGAGGTAGACTAGCCGCGGGTGGCCCGCTCGCTCAGCAACGTCGTCGGCTTCGACGACTCGCCGTTCGATCTCGAGCACCGTGGTGACGTGCGCGTCATCGGCGCGGTCTGCGCGCGGACGCGCCTCGACGGCGTGCTCTCGACGACGGTGCGCCGCGACGGCAGTAACGCCACGGATCGGCTGATCGAGCTGATCGACGCGAGCCGGTTCCAGGCGCACATCCGCGCGATCCTCCTGCAGGGCATCGCGCTCGCCGGCTTCAACGTCGTCGATCTGGAGCGGCTCTCCGAGGCGCTCGCGGTGCCGGTGCTCGTGGTGGTCCGAAAGCAGCCGCGGCTCCAGATGGTCAAGGACGCGCTCCTCGAGCGCACGGCGGGCGGCGCCGAGAAGTGGCGGCTGATCGAGAAGCACGGCCCGCTCGAGCGCTGCGGCGCGCTGTGGATCCAGCGCGTCGGCCTGACCTTGCGCGAGGCGGCCGAGCTGCTCGCCGCGACGACGTCGCACGGCAACATCCCCGAGCCGCTGCGCCTGGCGCACATCATCGCGGGCGGCGTCGAGCGGGGCGCGAGCCGCGGCCGGCCGTAGCCGGCAAACGCGGGCAGCGCGCGCGCGCCGCGGCGCGGCTGTCCAATCGAGTTGACAGCGGCGCGCCCGGTGTCAGCGGCGCGCCCGGTGTTCGTCAGGCGCCGGGGGCGTCGTCGGGCGTGTCGATTCTTGTCGTAGCGCAGGATGGTCCGTCGCCTGACAGGCCGAACACGATGAATCGGCGACCGCGGCGGGCCTTCGCGGCCACGCGAGCAGGTCGCGTCTGTAACGCACTGGCAATGGGGAGAGTAACGGGAATGAAGAAGCAGATCTGTGTGAGCCGTCGGATCACGACGGGAATGGGAGCGCTCGCGCTCCTCGGCATGATCTCGTGCACCGGCGACGGTGACGACCTCGGCGAAGGCAGCACCGGCCAGGCGCTCGGCGCGCCGGGCGCCGGGGCATCGGGCACGCTGCTGCCGTCCAAGCAGGGCGAGATCCTCGTGCGGTTCAAGAGCGGCACCGCGAGCAGCCGCGCTGCCGCCGTGCACGCGACGCACTCGGCGCAGGTCTTGCGCGAGTTCCACGCCCCGTCGGACCTGCAGCTCGTCCAGGTGGCGCAGGGCGTGACGATCGAGGACGCGATCGCGGCGTACCAGAGCGATCCCGAGGTGGTCTACGCCGAGCCCAACTACATCTACGAGCTGAACGCGACTCCCAATGATCCGAGCTTCAGCCAGCTGTGGGGGCTGCACAACACCGGGCAGAACAGCGGAACGGTCGACGCCGACATCAACGCGCCCGAGGCCTGGAACATCACCAAGGGGAGCGACGCGGTCACGATCGGCGTCCTCGACACCGGCGTGGATTACACCCACGGCGACCTCGCCCCCAACATCTTCGTGAACCCCGGCGAGATCGCCGGCAACGGCGTCGACGATGACGACAACGGGTGGATCGATGATGTCCACGGCATCAGCGCCACCGCCGAGTCGGGCAACCCGATGGACACCGACGGCCACGGCACGCACGTCAGCGGGACGATCGCCGCGCGCGGCGACAACGCCGTCGGCGTCGCCGGCGTGAACTGGAAGGCGAAGATCGTCAGCTGCAAGGCGTTCAACCCGTCCGGCGCCCTGAGCGACATCCTGCAGTGCATGGACTACTTCCTCGCGCTGAAGACGCGGTCGACGAACCCGGTCGACATCGTCGCCACGAACAACTCGTGGGGCGGCGGTGCGTTCTCGCAGGCGCTGTACGACGCGATCGGCGCGCACAAGCAGGCGGGCATGCTGTTCATCGCCGCCGCGGGTAACAACGGGTCGAACACCGACGCGTCCCCACACTACCCATCATCGTACGACCTCACCAACATCATCTCGGTGGCCGCCACCGACCGCTACGATCAACGCGCTTACTTCAGCAACTACGGCGCGCTCACGGTCGATGTCGG
>DATMCI010000256.1:0-26731 GCA_035558535.1 Kofleriaceae bacterium | reverse complement strand
CCACTTGAGCGCCTTGGCGGTCTTGCCGAGCGGGCGCAGCGTACCGTCCGGCGACGCCACCGCCACCTCGTTCGGCGACACCACCGCGACCTGGCGCGACCAGTCGCCGTCGGCGACGACCATCCACCGGGGCAGCTCCGGGCCGATCGGCTCCGGCGCACCGCCGTCGACCGGGTACACCGTCGGCGCTGTGCCCTCGCGCAGCACGAGCACGCGCTGCCCATCGGGCGACAGCTTGATCTTGCTCGCCAGCTTGCCGGCGGCGACCTGGCGGCCGTCCACCAGCGCCCGGGGCCGCGCGCCATCGAGCGGCCACACCGTGATGTCGCCGAGCCGGCCCGCGGTCACCACGAACCGGCCGTCCGGCGCCATCAGCATCATGTCGGCGGTCGACGCGGGGGGGCCGAGCGTGCGCCCGGCGCCGGTGCCCACGTCGTAGACGCGGAGCGTCCCGTCGCGGACGGACGCCACGACCGTGCTCCCGTCGGGCGTGAACATCGCGTCGTGCGCCCAGTCGCCGGGGCGGAACACGTGGCGCGCCACGCCGAGCGCGGCGGCCTCGTCGACCAGCGCGAGCACCTTCGCGCGATCGGTGTCGTCGATCGGGTAGTCCTTGAGCCAGGCGAGCGTCGCCGTGGGATCCTTGCGCAGCGACGTCTCGGCCTGGAGCAGCACGAGCTCGCGCTGCCGCTTCTCGGTCTGCGCCCGCTCGACCTGCGCGATGTTGCGCTCGGCCACCACGCGGCGGAACGACTCGACGCCGACGGCGCCGAGCGCGAGCACGCTCGCGACGGCGACGGCGACGACGCCGCGGTGCTGCGCCAGCTTCTTGCGGAGCAAGGACCACGCCGTGTACGAGTGCGCGCTGACGAGCTTGCCGCAGTGGAACCGGCGCAGGTCCTCGGCGAGCAGGCTCGCGTTCGCGTACCGCTCGTCGGGGCCGCGCGCCATCGCCTTGGCGACGATCGTCGCGAGCTCGCTCGGCACCTGCGGCACGAGCGCGGTGAGCGGCCGCGGCGGCCCGGCGATCACGCGATCGAGCGTGGCCTGCGGCGTCGCGTCGTGGTGCGGCGGCGTCCCGGCGAGCAGCTCGTAGAGCACGGTGCCGATCGCGTAGACGTCGGCGCGCTCGTCGACGAGCTCGCCGCGCGCCTGCTCCGGGGACATGTACGAGGGCGTGCCGACGACCTTGCCGGACACGGTCGACATGCCCGAGCCTGCCGTGTAGATGACGTGCGGGGCCGGCGGGTCGGGCACGTTGCGCTTGCGGTCGCGCGCGAGCCCCCAGTCGATGACGACGGTCTCGCCGAACGCGCCGACGATCACGTTCGACGGCTTCAGGTCGCGGTGGATGACGCCCTCGCTGTGCGCGTACCCGACGGCGTCGGCGATCGCGATCACGTGCGGCAGGAGCGCGAGCCGATCGCGCAAGGTCGTGCGCTCGTCGATCAGCGCCTTCAGCGTGCGCCCCTCAACGAGCTTCATGACGTAGTACGGATCGCCGTTGGGCCAGCGCCCGGCCTCGTGCACGGGCACGATCCCGGGGTGCTCGAGGCGCGCGGTGATCATCGCCTCGCGCAGGAACCGCGCCTCGTTCGAGGCGTCGTGGCGGAGGAGCTCCTTCACCGCGACGGTGCGGCCGAGCTTCCGATCGACGGCGCGCACGACGCGCCCGAGGCCGCCGCGCGCGTGCTCGCCGACCTGCTCGTAGCGCTCGGGATCGTCGACGTGCGCGGCGGGGCGCAGGCCCTGCGAGCCGCGGATCGGCGCCGCATCGGAGGCGTCGTTCGTCAGATCCTTCGCCGGCTCGGACCGCGGGGTCGCGCGCGGCACGAGCGTCTCGGTGCGATCAGGAAATGGGGGCGACGGCATGAGGATCGGCGCGCTGGCGACAACCTGCCACGCCCCCTCGAGATTCCCATCTTCTCATCGCGGTGGACGCGTGGCGATCGAATTACAGCGTGTCTGACATGTGCGCAGGGGCATGTGCGCAGGGGCATGTGCGCAGCGGTCCGGGTTGCCTCCGCGCAGTCTCTGCCCGGATCCGGCGTGAGGATCCTTATGGCTTCCTTATGCCCCGACGCGCGCGCGCCGCTGGACCAGGTCGACGAGGACACCGGCGAGCTCCTGGCGGGCCACCGTCCGCTGCGCGGCGCCGAGCCCGAGCGCCACGCGGGGCATCCCGAAGATGGACGAGGTCTCCTCGTCCTGGACCAGCGTCACGCCGCCGGCCTCGCGGAGGCGCAGGAGCCCGCGCGCCCCGTCGCGGCCCATCCCGCTGAGGAGCACGCCCGCCGCCGAGGCGCCGTGGGTCCGGGCGAGCGACTCGAACAGGACGTCGATCGCCGGGCAGTTGCCGTCGCGCGGCGGCTCGTCGCATGCCTCGATCCAGCCGCCAGCGGCGATCGCGACGTGCGCGCCGCGCAGCGCGACGTAGGCGGTGCCCGCCTCGAGCCGGGCGCCGGGGAGCGCCTCGACGACGCGGAGCCGCGCGCCGCGCCCGAGCCACCGCACGAAGTCGTCCGCGTGGAGCTCGGACAGGTGCTGCACGATCACGAGCGGCGCGGGGAAGTCCGCGGGCAGCCCCTCGACCAGCTCCTTCAGCACGCCGGGCCCGCCGGTGGAGGCCCCGATGCCGACGACGCCGATCCCGGCCGGCGGCACCCCGCGGCGCGCCTCCGCTCGCTGCCGCGACGCGAGCTGCGTCGCCTCGCGGGCGGCGCGGCGCTTCTGCCGCTCGTCCTCGACGTGGGGCAAGACCGGCACGGTGGCGAGCAGGCGCGCGAGCTGGCGCAGGCGCTCGCCCTCTTGCGCGCTCTCGGGCCCCGCGCCCGGCTTGGGGATCGTCTCGAGCGCGCCGCGCGAGCGCGCGGCGTCGCGCGCGCCCTGGCCTCGGTACGTCGGGTGGCTCGTGATCACGAGGATCGGCGTCGGGGCCCGCGCCATGATCTCGGCGATCGCGGCGAGGCCGTCCAGCTCGGGCATCTCGAGGTCCATCGTGATGAGGCGCGGGCGCAGGCGCAGCGCCAGCTCGACGGCCTGTCGTCCGGTCCCGGCCTCGCCCACGACGTGGAACGCGGGATCGGCCTCGAGCATCGCGATCAGGAGCCGCCGCACGATCGGCGAGTCGTCGACGACGAGCACGGTCACGACGCCCCGCTGGGGCGCCAGCCTCGCGCAGCCCGCGCCGCGCACCCCGCTCGCGCCGCGCACCCCGCTCGCCTCGCTCACGACGGCGGCTCCAGCCTGCGGCGGAGGGCCTCGCGGAGCGCCGCCTCCCAGCCCTCGGTCTTCGTCAGGTACTCGTCGGCCCCCGCCGCGAGCACGCGCTGCCGGTCCACCGCGGCCTCGCGCGTCGACAGCGCCACGATCGGGAGCTGCCGCCACGCCTCGTGGCCGCGCACCTGCCGGATCAGCTCGAAGCCGCTCAGGACGGGCATGTCCAGATCGGTCAGCACGAGCTCGGCCCCGCGCTCCCGGAGGAGCTCCAGCGCTTCCTTGCCGTCGCGAGCCACCGTGACCTGATAACCCAGATCGCTCAGAACGCGAAGGATCATCGCACGCGTAGCGGGCGAGTCTTCCGCTAGCAATATTCGCTGCTTGCGCCGCCGGGCCAGCTCACCTGTGTGCCGCCGCACCCGGAGCCCGGATCTCCGGTGCGTCTCGCGCGCCTGCGCCGTCACCGTCGCCGGGTTCAGCACCAGGGTCAGCTCCCCGCTCTCGAGCAGGCACGCGCCGGAGAACAGCCGCGCCGCCTCGAGCAGCTCGCCCAGGGGCTTCACCACGACGTCCTGATCGGCCTCCCAGCCGGAGACCGCCAGCGCCACCCGCCGGCCCGGCTCGCCGACGACGATCGCGTGGATCGCGGGGGACGGCGCGGCCACGGCCGCCGGGCCGAGCAGCGCCGCGAGCTCCACGATCGGCAGCCGCTCGTCGCCGACCCGCAAGGTCTGCCGGTGGTGGACCTCCTCGAGATCGTCGGCGCTCGCCACGACGACCGCGCCGAGCGCGGCGCTCGGCACCCCGAGCCGCATGTCCCCCTGCCGGATCACGAGCACCCGCGTCAGCGCGACGCTCACCGGCAGCCGCAGCTCCACCGCCGCGCCCCGCCCGAGCTCGGTGTGGATCCGCACGTGCCCGCCCAGCCGCTCGAGCTCCTGCTTCACCGCGTCGAGGCCGATGCCGCGGCCCGACGTCTCGGTGACCTCCTGGCGCGTCGACATGCCGGGCTGGAACAACAGCTCGATCAGCTCCTCGGGTCCGAGCGCGCGCGACTCGGCGTCGCCGAGGATCCCGAGCGCCACCGCGCGCGCCCGCACCGCCGCCGGATCGATCCCCCGCCCGTCGTCCAGAATCGTCACCAGCACCATGCCGTCGCGCGGCTCCGCCGTGATCGAGAGGCTCCCGGCGCGCGGCTTGCCCAGGGCCACGCGCTCCGCGGCGCTCTCGAGCCCGTGATCGATCGCGTTGCGGATCAGGTGCGCCAGCGGGCCCGCCAGCCGATCGAGGATCGCCTTGTCGAGGTGCACCCCGGCGTCCCGCACCTTGGTCGTGACCTCCTTGCCGAGGTCGCGCGCCAGATCCCGGCTCAGCCGCACGTAGCGCTCGAACAGGGTCGCGATCGGCACGAGCCGCAAGGTCCGGACCTGCGCGTCCAGCTCCTGGAGCAAGACCTCGGACTCCTCCGCCTCCTGCCGCAGCTCCGCGCACAGCGGCAAGAGCCGGCCGACCAGCTCCGCCAGCTCGAGCCGCTCGGCGGCGGGCTGCCGCGCAGCGGCGCGATCGGCGCGATCGGCGCGATCGGCGCGGTCGGCGCGATCGGTGCCCGCGCCCGCGCGGGTCGCCAGCGCCCGCAGGTCGGCGAGCTCGAGCTCGGCCAGCCGGCCGCGCTTGACCGCGAGCACCTCGAGGATCTGCCGCACCTCCTGGGTCACCCGGCGCGCCCGCACCCGCAGCTCGAACGTCGCCTCCGAGAACGCCGCCACCTGCGCGGCGTCGACGCGGAGGAAGTCCTCGTCGCCGCGGTGCCGGCCGGACGGTGCCGCTGACGCCGCCGCAGCAGCTGCCGCCGCCGACGCCGCCGCCGCAGCAGCAGCTGCCACCGCAGCCGCGCGCGCCGGCAGCTCCGCGGGCGCAGGGCCCACGCCGCCCGCGCCGCCGACGCCCGCAGCGCCGAGGTGCTCGAGGACCCGCTCGAAGCGCTCGAGCAGATCCGCCAGCTCCACGGCCGGGAGCGCCGCCGCCCCCGGCTCGAGCAGCCGCCCCACCGCGTCGCTCGCGTCCATCACCAGATCCCCCAGCTCCGACGGCAGCCCGCCGCCCCACTGCTGCGCCCGCACCGCGATCTCCTCCATCCGGTGCACCAGGAGGCTCACCTCGGTGAACCCCATCATCCGCGACTCGCCCTTGAGCGTGTGCAGCTCGCGCAGGAGCTCGTCCGCCGTGGCCGCGGCGCCGGGATCGCCCTCGAGCCCGATCCACAGCACGTTGATGCGCGCGATCCGATCCAGCGCCGTCCGCTGGAACTCCTCCATCACCTTGCGCCGCGCGCGCTCCTCCGGTGTCACGCGCCGGCCTCGAGCGCGCCCGGGCTCGCCGCGACCAGCGTCTCCAGCTCGTCCGACGTCCGGACCAGATCGCTCGCCGTCGCCCGCGTCTGCTTGGCCGCCGCCAGCGAGTGCTGCGTGTACTGGTGCACGTCGTCCATGCTCCGCGTCACCTGCTCCGTCGCGCCCCGCTGCTGGCTCGTGATCAGGTTGATCCGCTTGGAGCTCTCGAGCGTCGCCTGCGCCAGCTTCTGGCCCACCTCCGTCGAGATCACCGCGCGCTTGGACAGCTCCTCGATCTCGAACGCGAGATCCCCCGCCTCGTTCGCCGCGCTGCTCACCGACTCCGCCAGCCGCCGCATCTCGCTCCCCAGGAGCACGAACCCGCGCCCCGCCTCCCCCGCCTTCACCCCCTCGAGCGACGCATTCAGCGCCAGGACGTCGCTCTTGTCCGCGATCCCCTGGATCAGCGCCGTGATCTTGCGGATCTTCTGCGACTGCGCGGCGAGCTTCAAGATCTGCTCGCCGATCCCCTCGCTCGCGCGCGTGGACTGCTCCGCGCTCGCCGCCACCTGGTCCGCGCTCTCGGCGATGTCCGTCGCCGACGCGAGCAGCGCCGCCATCGTGCGCCGCGTCTCCTCCACCGCCGACGACTCGTCGGCCGCGTTCGTCTCCGTCTGCTTCGCCACCGCCAGGAGCTCGGCCGACGACGCTTGCAGCTCCTTGGCCATCTTGAGCTGCGCCTGCTGATGCTCGTGCACCCGCTGCGCCATGCCGTTGAACGCGTCGGCGATCGGCCGGAACATCCCGCGCTCCGCGACGCGCGCCGTGTAGTCGCCCGCCGCGATCCGGCGCGCGCCCTCGGCGAGGCGCCGCACGCCCCGATCCATCCGCACATAGAGCGGGACCGACAGCGCCCCGATGAGGATGAGGATGACGGCCACGCCCCACGTCCACGTGGTGACGTCCCCGCGGTACTCGGTCACGTTGCGATCCGCGTCCACCCGCTCGCCGTCCTGCGCCCGATCGATGGCCGGCAGGAGCTTCTGCCGCAGGATCTGGTCGAAGACGACGTGGACCTGCTCCTTGTACTCGGGCGCCGCGCGGTCCAGCCGGGCCAGCTCGTCGATCCGCTGGACGAACGTCTCGAAGAGCTCGGCCACCGCCGCTGCCTCGCGCGTGTCCGCGGAGACCTCGTCCTCGCCCTCGGTCATGAGCTCGAGCTCGTGCTTCACCCCGAGCTCCGTCAGGATCCGGCGCGCGGCCCGCTTGTGCGTCTCGCGCTCACTGACCTCGCCGCCGCGCGAGAGCACCTCGGCCGACTCCTGAGCGTAGCCCTGGACGTGGCGCACCAGCGTCGCGTACTGGAGCGCCTCGTCGTACTGGCGCTCCACCAGATCCAGCGCCTGCTCAAGGCGGCTGTGGAACTGGTTCATCACGATCACGACGGCGATCGCGAACACCGCCGCGCCGATGAACACGCCGTACGAGACGGCCGGCATGCGCGGCCAGCGGGGTGGGCTGTCTTCCTGAGCGCTCATCGTGTGGTGTGCTCCGTTGTTTCATCGATCCAGGCTGGTCACCGGCTAGTCATCGGCGAGCTCGAGCTCCACCGTCGCGATCACGAGGCCGCCGATGCTGCGCGGATCGAGCCCGGCCTGGATGGCCGCGCCGAGCTCGAGCTCGGGGATCGGGTGCCACAGCGCCCCGGCCGACACCTCCCACGCGGGGCCGTCCTCGTTGCCGGCCCGCAGCTCGAGCACCGGCACCCACCGTCCGAGCGGCACGAACACGCCGAGCGATCCGTCGAGCGCGACCTCGGGCTCCGTCCCCGCGCCGGTCCCCCGCTCGAGCTCCACGCCGAGCGCCACGCTCAGGTTGAGGTGGACCCGCCCGAGCACCTGGTACGCGACCGCGAACGCCTCCGGGCCCCAGGCGTCCGTGCCGGCGTCGGAGAGCGCCGGGAACGCGAGCCCGAGCCCCGCCGACACGGCGAAGCCGCGCGCGCGATCGCTCAGCGGGTTGTAGAGGACGGAGACCTCGGCGTTGCCGAGGCCGGCCTGTTGCGTCATGGCCGGCTGCATCGCTGGCGAGCGCCACGCGAGCGGGATCTCCGCGGCGACCTGGAGCCGATCGGTGAGCCCGAGCTCGACCTCGAGCTCGGCCGTCGCGAGCGTCGCGCCGCCCGCGCGCGCGGCGCCGAGCGCGCTCGTGACCTGCAGCTCGAGCGCGTCCTGCGGGTAGACGATCCGCCCGAGGAGCAGCTCCTGGATCGCCTCGTCCACCTTGTCGGACGCGGCGGCGCTCGCGTGCCCGTGCAAGAGGACCAGGCAGATCGCGCCGGCGCGGCGGCCCGGCGCCCTCACGCGCCGGGCCTCGCGTCACGAGGCATGGCGGGACTCCGCGCCCGGGCGCAGCCGGTGGAGCAGCTCGTCCGGATCGAGCAGCGTGACCACGCCGCGCGCGTCGACGAGCTCGCCCGCCACGAGCGCGTCGCCGCGTGCCGCCGGGCGGACCACGTCCGCCGCCACCTCGCGCAGCCCCAGCACCTCGTGCGCGAGCAGGACCACGGGGCGGCCCCCGAGCGTGGCGACCACGAGCCGGCGGTAGCCCTCCGGCGCGCGCTCGCCGCCCGCGCCGAAGATCCGGGCCAGATCGACCACCGCCAGCACGCGGCCGCGCTCGTGCACCACGCCCGCGAAGCACGGCGGCGCCGTCGGGACCGGCACGATCCGCGCGCGCTCGGACACGTGATCGACGAGCCCGCCGGGGAGCGCGTACAGGCTCCCGTCCACGCGGAAGACCAGGACGTAGTGCGCGCCGGGCTCGAGGCTATCCGCCATCGGCGCCTCCGCCGCGGGGCTCCGCCGCCGCGGCGAACTCGGCGCGCACGCGCTCCACGACCGCCGCGAGGCCGCGCTCGCGCGTGACGTGACCGTCCGCGCCCACGCGCACGCGCGCGCGCGCGAGGGCCTCCTCGGCGAGCCCGGAGATCAGCACCACCCGCGCGCGCGGCGCCACCTCCCGCACGCGGCGGCACACGACGGCGCAGTCGAGCTCCGGCATGTTGACGTCGGAGAGCGCGAGATCGGGCGAGAACTTCGCCAGCACCCGCTCGAGCCCCGGCGCGGTGCTCGCCGTCTCGACGGCGTAGCCCTCCTCGACGAGCATCGAGGTCAGGAGGTCCGAGCTCAGCTTGCTGTCGTCCACCAAGAGGATCCGGCCGCGGAAGGCGGCCGCGCGCGGTGGCCGGGCCGCGGAGAACGCCGCCGCGTCCTGGACGCGCGGCCCCCCGAGCGGGAGCGCCTCCAGCGCGTCCAGCGCGCGGCCCAGCGCGCGGACCGCGCGCGTGCAGGCGAGGACCGCCGTCCGATCCTCCGGGATCCGGCGGGCCGCGGCCTCGCCCTGGCGGGCGAGGGCGAGCACGTCGGTGCACCCGAGGAAGGCCGCCTCGCCGGCGAGCGAGTAGAGCTCGATGCGGATCGCGCCGGCGTGCGTGGACGCGCCCGCGCCGAGCAGCTCCAGGCTGCGCGCGAGCCGCGCCCGGGCCGTCTCGCAGAAGCGAGCCAGGAACTGCCCCTGGAGCTGGGCGACCTTGGACACGTCAGGCCTCTCCGACCGCGCGCGCATCCAGGCGAGATGGGCCTCGCCGGAGAGCTCTCGACAAGACCAGCTTCATGGGTACGACCTGACGAGAGTACACACGGCCACGGTCCAGGATCGCCGAGCTTCACGAGAGTTCACACTGACGAGCGTTGACCTCGCGGCCAGGAAGCTCGCGCGAACTCACCGCGGCGTCGCCGCGCGCGATCGTCCCGTGAGGATCCCACCGGGAGTGCGTTCGATTACCGCGGCTTCGCAGGCGCGGATGGCGAAGCCTGCGAAGCCGGCGCAGCAGGCGCGGCCGGCGACCGCGGCGCGGTGAGCGCTGCTGTCACGAGCGCCTCGACCGAGGCGGCCGTGATCGGGTGATAGCCCGGCCGGGCGCGCGCGAAGATCTTGCGCGCGAAGTCGAGGCCGTCTGGCGTGGCGACGAGCGCGCGGTAGATCGGCATCACGTGGCGGCGGCGGCCGACCCGCTCGAGGAACGCCGCGATCGCCGGCCGGGCCTCGGTGAGGCCCGAGCGGATCGCGAGCGGGTACCAGTGCTGCGCGAGCTCGCCGTTCGCCGTGCCCGTGAGCGCGAGCGCGACATCGAGCGCCGCGAGCTGCGGGCGCGCCAGCATCGGGGGCAGCCCCTCGAGGAAGTGGACGCGCTCCTGCGTGCTCCACGCCGCCGCGCCCTGGCCGGCGAGGTCCTTGCCCGTCGCGAGCCAGGCCCCGCGCGCCGCGTCGACCGCCGCGAGGCGCCGCGACGCCGCGGGCACCGCGGACGCCGGCACGCCGCCCTCGTCGAGCCACGCGGCGAGCTCGGCGCCGGAGAAGGCGCGCGGAGTCTTCGTCATCAGCTCCGCGCGCAGCGCCGCCTCGAAGTCCTCGGTCGTCACGCTCTGGAACGCGTGGCGATCGAACCACCGCCGCAAGAACGCGTCGAACGCGGCGCGGCCGAAGCGCTGCTCGAGCGTCGCCAGGAACCACCGCCCCTTCGTGTACGCGACCGTGTCGGCCGCCTCGTCCGGATCGAGCCCGGCGAGCGAGCCGATGCGCAGGCGCTGCAGCGCCGCCGGCACGCCCGCGATCCGCTCGCGCAGCTCGCGCTGCCCGAGCACCGCCTCCATGTCGGCGCGCTCCTTGCCGTACAGCGCCTCGACGATGCGGCCCTCGACGTACGTCGTGACGCCCTCGTTCAGCCACTTGTCCTTCCACGTGGCGTTCGTGACGAGGTTGCCCGACCAGCTGTGCGCCAGCTCGTGCGCGATCAGGGACACCAGCGACTTGTCCCCGACGATCACCGTCGGCGTGATGAAGCTGAGCCGCGGGTTCTCCATGCCGCCGAACGGGAAGCTCGGCGGCAGGATCAACAGATCGTAGCGGCCCCACCGGTAGGGGCCGTACAGCCCCTCGGCCACGCGGATCATCTGCTCGGTGTCGGCGAACTCGGCGGCCGCGCGGTCGGCGACGCTGCGCTCCGCCCACACGCCCGCGCGCGGCGAGAGCGGCCGGAAGACGAGGTCGCCGACCGCGAGCGCGAGCAGGTACGACGGGATCGGCTGCGGCATCTCGAAGCGGTAGTCGCCATCGCGCGCGACGTTCGGATCGTTGTCGGCGCTCATCACGGCGACGAGCTCCTTCGGCGTCGTGATCCGCGCCGTGTACGAAAACCGGACGCTCGGCGTGTCCTGCAGCGGGACCCAGCTCCGCGCGTGGATCGCCTGCGACTGCGTGAACAGGAACGGGTGCTTGCCATCCGCCGTCATGGACGGCGCGAGCCACGCGAGCGCCGTGGCCTGCGGGCCGGTGCGGTACGTGATGCGCACCTCGGGCGCCGGCCGATCGAGCGTGATCGTGAGCGGGCTGCCGAGGGTCGGATCGCGCCTGCCGAGCGCGAACGGCACCGAGCGCCACGCCGGCGCCGCGCCCGGCTTGCCCGCGCCCGGCCCCGCCGGGACCTCGACGCGCTCGATCGCGAGATCGCGCGTGTCGAGGACGAGCCGCGGCGCCGCGTCCGGGCGCAGCCACTCGAGCTCGAGCGTCGCCGTCCCCGCGAGCCGCTTCTGGGCGAAGTCCACGCCGAGCTCGAGGCGCAGCCGCTTGACGCGGACCTTCGCCGGCTCGGCGTACGAGTGCTCGTCGACGCGCCCGTCGGCCGCCGGCCGCGGCGGCGCCTCGGCCGCCACCGGCGCGATCGGCGCGATCGGCGCGATCGGCCCGATCCGTACGACCCACGCGGCGCACGCGGCCGCGGCGACGAGCCAGCGCATCATCGCCAAAGCTTAGCCCGCCGCGCCGTCAGGGCGAGAGCGGCGCGAGCAGATCGTCGACGTCGCGCTCGGTCAGCGCGCTCGCCGCCGCGGTGCCGCGATCGAGGATCGCGTCCGCGAGCAGCCGCTTGTGCCGCTGCAGCCCCAGCATCCGCTCCTCGACCGAGCCCGCCGCGATCAGATCGTGCACGAACACTGGCTTGGTCTGGCCGATCCGGTGCGCGCGATCCGTCGCCTGCGCCTGCGCCGCCGGGTTCCACCACGGATCGTAGTGGATCACCGTGTCGGCGCCCGTCAGGTTCAGCCCCGCGCCGCCCGCCTTGAGCGAGATCAGGAACACGTCGGAGCGGCCGTTCTGGAACGCGTCGATCGGCTTCTGCCGATCCGCCGTCTGCCCCGTCAGCGTCACGTGGCCGATGCCGCGCGCGAGCAGCCCCTCGGAGATGAGGCCCAGCATGCGCGCGAACTGCGAGAACACCAGGATGCGGCGCCCGTCGGCCAGCTGCTGCGAGATCAGCTCGAGCAGGACCGTGAGCTTCGCGCTGCCCGTGACGTCGCGCGCCGCGTCGACCGAGACCAGCCGCGGATCGCAGCACACCTGGCGGAGCTTGAGCAGCGCGTCGAGGATCGCGATCGTCGAGCCCGCCAGCCCGCGCGCGCGGATCTGGCGGCGCACGTCGGCGTGCGCCGCGACGCGGATGCTCTCGTACAGCTCGCGCTGCGTGCCCGTGAGCTCGATCGCGCGCAGGAGCTGCGTCTTCGCCGGCAGCTCGGGCGCCACCGCGTCCTTCGTGCGGCGCATGATGAACGGCCGCACGCGGTCGCGCAGCGCCTCGAGCCGGACCTTGTCGCCCTTCTCCTCGATCGGCCCGCGGAACTGCGTCGTGAACTCGTCGCGCGCGCCCAAGAACCCCGGCATCAAGAAGTCGAACAGCGACCACAGCTCGCCCAGGTGGTTCTCGATCGGCGTGCCCGACAGGCACAGCCGGTGGCGCGCGTCCAGCTGGCGCACCGACTCCGCCGCCTGCGCGTCGCAGTTCTTGATCGCGTGCGCCTCGTCGAGGACCAGGAGGTGCAGCGGGATCGGCGCCAGGCGATCGCGGTCGCGCGCGACCACCGGGTACGTCGTGATCACCACGTCGTGCGCGCCCAGCTCGCCCAGGCGCTCGTGGCGATCCGGCCCGTGATAGACGATCGGCCGCAAGGACGGCGCGAACCGCTTCACCTCGCGCAGCCAGTTCCCGACGAGGCTCGTCAGCGTCACGATCATCGCCGGCCGATCCAGCCGCTCCGCCTCCTTCTCGAGCAGGATGTGCGCGATCGTCTGCAGCGTCTTGCCCAGGCCCATGTCGTCGGCCAGGACGCCGTTGGCGCCGTGCGCGCGCAGGTGCTGCAGCCACGCCACGCCGTCGCGCTGGTACGGCCGCATCTCGGCGCACAGCCCCGACGGCGCCGCCACGCGCGCCGTCCGCCGCGGCCCCAGCGCGAGCGCGTACGCCTGCTCGCGGATCCGCGTGTCGCCCACCCAGCGCAGCGGGCGCGAGCCGTCGTGCAGGGTCGCGCACAGCTCGGCGATCACCGGCGCGCGGATCGCCGGCGCTTTGATCTTGCCGCCGTCGCCGCGGTACAGCTCGAGCAGCACCTTCGCGAGGAGGCGCAGCCGGGCCGGCGGCACCGGCAGCCAGCGCTTCTCGTCGACGCGCACCGCCACGCAGCGCCGCGCCGGCCGCACCAGCGACGACAGATCGCCCGTCCCGTCGAGCATCTCGAGCAACGTCGGCAGGAGATCGACGCGCTGCCCGTCCAGCTCGACGCCCAGCTCGAGCGCGAACCAGTCCGTCCGCTCGCCGTCGGGCAGCGCCGCGGCGTAGAGCGGCGCATCCGACGACACCACCTGCCACGGCAGCTCCGGCGCCACGTCGACGCGCCAGCCCAGGCCCCGGAGCTGCGGCACCGCGTACGCCATGAACGCGCACAGCGCGTGGACATCGCCGTCGACCGCCACGACGTAGTCGGCGCCGATCCCCGGCGACACCGCGCAGTCGTCGAGGTGCGCCAGCTCGATCGCGCCGAAGCCCTCGAGCACGCGACACGCGTGCGCCTCGACGTCGCGCTCGCGCCCCGGCGCTCCCGGCGCGCCGCGCGAGGGCTCGCCCGCGCGCACCCGCCGGCCCTCGTAGTCGAACTCGAGCCGGAGCATCGCCGTCGCGATCTCCTCGCCGTGGCGGCTGCCGTCATCGACGAACAGCGTGTCCGGGAACACGCGCAGGCACGGGACGCAGCGCGCCAACGCAGCCTGATCGCGTGCCCCAAGATCCGAAGACATCAGGTCGTCCACACTGCCCACACCCGCGATCTGCGTCCAGTTTTTCCCCGGCCCGCGATACTGATCGTTTGGATCGTGGAGATCCGGAAATCCCGCCGCGGCGCGGTCAAACGCCAGCGGCGGCGGCCCGCTCCGGTGGCGCGCATGGCAGAGTCACCGTGAACGTCGAGCCCGCGCCCAGCGTGCTGTCCGCCGTGATCGTGCCGCCGTGCGCCAGCACGATCGAGCGCGCGATGTACAGCCCGAGCCCCAGCCCGCCGTAACTCTCCGACGGCACCGCGCGCTCGAACCGCTCGAACACGTACGCCCGGCGCGCCGGATCGATCCCGATCCCGTGATCCGTCACTGTCAGCCGCGCCGCGGCCCCCGTCCGGTCGATCCGGATCTCGATCGGCCTGCCCTCGCCGAACTTGATCGCGTTCGTCAGGAGGTTCGTCACCACCTGCCCCAGCCGCGACCGATCCCACCACCCGACG
The DNA here is from genome assembly GCA_035558535.1 of Kofleriaceae bacterium. GTDB lineage: Bacteria > Myxococcota_A > Polyangia > Haliangiales > Haliangiaceae > JABFXX01. The sequence goes on along the minus strand of DATMCI010000256.1, from coordinate 12,522 downwards.
ATTGGCTCCACGTGCTCGATCGAGATCGACGAGCCCGCCGCCGCGAGATCCGGCGCGAGGCGCTCCACCGCCTCGCGCACCAGCGCGTCGAGCGCGACCTCGTCCGGGGCGAGCCGCAGCCGCCCCTGCTCGATCCGCGTGACGTCGAGCAGCTCCGACGTCAGCTGCTCGAGGCGGATCGTGTTGCTCAGCATGCGGCGGAGGCTCTGCTCGAGGACCTCCGCGGACACCGCCCGCCGCCGCTCCGCCGCGCGCAGGAGCCCCTGCGCGGAGAGCTTGAGCGACGTGAGCGGCGTGCGCAGCTCGTGCGACGCGATCCGCAAGAACTCCTCGCGCAGGTGGAGCGCCCGGCGCGTCTCCTCGAAGAGCCGCGCGTTGTCGAGCGCCAGCGCCGTGCGCCGGCCGAGCTCCACCGCGAGCTCCACGTCCGCGCGGCTGTACCGGTTCGGGACCGCCGCGCACACGGTCAGCGCCCCGATCACCTGGTCGCGCGCCACGAGCGGCACGGAGATCGCGCTCTCCGTGCCCAGGCGGCGGATCAGCTCGGCGTGGTGATCGTCGACGCAGTTCGCCCGGAGCCACTCGTCGGTGATGACCAGCAGCGCGAGCGCCGCGCCGCCCCGCACGATCTGCCAGCGCGGCTTCCCCTCCTCCGCGCGCGGGCGCGGCGAGTAGCGCGTCACCAGCTCGCGCAGGATCGACTGCTTGTCCGGATCGTCCGGATCGCGGTGCGCCGCGGCGACCCGCACCATCGCGCCGTCCTGCTCGACGTCGATCGCCGCCCAGTCCGCGAGCCCGCGCGCGCACAGCCGCGCCACCACGCCCTGCACGCCGCCGTGCTCGAGCGACTCCGACAGGAGCGCCGTCGCCTCGCCCAGCAGGATCTCGCGTCGCTCCGCCGCCTCGGCCTCGATCCGCGCCGCGCGCTCGCGCTCGAGCAGCCGCGCGTTCTCCAGCGAGATCGCCGCCTGCGCCGCCAGGAGCTCGAGCGCGCGCAGCCGCTCGGGCGTGAACGCGCCCGGCACCAGCTCGTTCTCGAGGTAGAGCAGCGCGATCGACTCCGCCCGCAGGCGCGCCGGCAGGCACAGGACCGAGCGCGGGCGGGCGGCCGCGAAGTACGGATCGCCCGCGAACCGGCCCGCGTCGGTCGCCGCGTCGAGCTGCACCGGCTCGCCTGTCCGCTGCACGTACGCGAGGACCGACCGCGGCACGCGCGGCTCGGCCAGCGGCGCGGCGGCCCCCGCCGCCACCGCCGTCCCCTCCACTTTGGCCTCGGCCGCGATCTCCAGCTCGCCGTCGCCGCCGCCGTCGCCGCCGAGCAGGATCAGCGCCACGCGGCGCGCGCCGCCCTCCTCGAGCACGAACCCGAGCAGCGTGCGCGACAGCGCGTCCTTGTCCATGACACTCGAGATCGTCTGCAGCGCCTTGATCACCGACACCTGGCCCAGCTGCTCGAGGCGCAGCGCCGCCGCCGCGGCCGTCGCGCCCGCCACTCCCAGCTCGAGCGCCGGGTGCGCGTCCCGGAGCTGGCGCGCCTTGCCCTCGGCGCCCCACCGGACGTAGCGGGCGTGCGCCTCGCGCACGTACGCGTCGGCGATCAGCGCCTCGCCCCGCCCGCGGTGAAACCGCGCCGCCGTCTCGTACGCGTTCCCCTCCGTCTGGACGAAGCCCAGCTCGCGCGCCGCGCGGATCGCCTGCTCGTAGCCTCGCACCGCCGCGTCCGCCTCGCCGCGGATGCGCGCGAGCTCGGCGCCGACGAGCAGGACGCGGGCCCGGAAGTTGTCCGGGCAGTGCTCCGCCCAGCCGGCGAGCCGCGCGTGCTGCGCGGCCAGCTCGGCGAGGAGCTCCGGCCGCTCGGCCGCGGGCGCGGTATCGTGATAGGCCGCGCCCGCGAGCGCGGCATAGAACACGTTCTCTGCCGTCTCGGGGAACGCGGGGATCATCCACAGGTACGGCCGCGCCTTGGCCGCCGCCACGAGCGCGCCAGCGTGATCGCCGGCCCAGAACAGCACCTGCACCTTGAGCATCCAGTACCAGCTCGTGGCGAGTCCCGGCTCGGCCTCGATGCGCCGCACGAACCCCGCCTCGTCGAACGTCCCGTCGTCGAACGAGCCGAGCGACCGCGTCTTCCCCCGCAGCGCGCGGATCAGCTGCAGCTGCGTCCCCACGATGTCGACCATGAAGGGGAACTTGACCTTGTGCACGGCCGCGAGCATCGCCTCGGACTCGCGCTCCGTCGGCGCGAGCGGCTCGCCCGCCGCGCAGGCGAGCGTGATCGGGATGTTGAGGGAGTACACCGCGAACGTGAGATCGCCGTCTTCCCGTCCCGTCTCGATGGCGCGCCGCCCCAGCGCGATGCCCGCGCGCACGTGCCTTGTCCACGGCAGGATCCGGTGACTGAGCTCGTTGTAGACGCGCGCCCGCCAGCGCGCGAGCGCGGGCCGCTCCACGAGCGCCAGCGCGACCTGGCCGAGCCGCGTCCCCATCACCGGATCGCCGAACCGCGGCCGAAGGATCGACGCGAGCCCGATGTAGCCCGCGCACGAGGCGGCGCTGTTGCCGTGCTGGAGGCTCAGGCTCACCATCCGGCAGAGCATCAGCGCGTGCAGCCGCTCGTCCGTCAGGATCGCGTGCGGCAGGGCGAACATGAGCAGGTCCATCGTCGCGCGGAGCTCCGGATCCGTCATGAGCGGCAGCTCGACGAGGTCCTCGATCGCGCGGGGCCCCAGCAGCTCCCAGATCCGCGCGTACTCGAGCGAGACCAGCTCCTCCCCGGGGTGTGCCGGCCACGCGAGGCCCGCGCGCCGCAGGTACTCGAGCGCCGCCAGGATGCCGAGATCGTACCGCCCCAGCATCGTGTAGAGCGCGAGCCGCGCCGTCGTCACCGCCGCCAGATCGACGAGGCGCGTAGCGCGACCCGCGAGCGCCGCGAGCCGTGGCTCGGCCGCGTCGAGCGCGCTCGTCAGGAGCTCGCACTCCGCCCGGTGGAGCTCGAGCGCAAACGCGAGCTCCGGGCGGCTGTCCGTGGCCCCCGCCGCGAGGAGCGCTGCGCCCGCCGCATAATAATGGAGCGCCGACGCGTAGGCCGTCGCCGCCTGCGCGCGCGTGCCCGCCATGAGGTGCAGCTCCGCGACCCGCGCCCGCTCGTCCGGCGACTCGATCAGCGCCGCGCCGTGCTCGAGCTGGCCCACGATCTCGAACACCCGCTCCGCCAGCTCCTCCGGCGGCGTGCGCGCGAACAGCCGCCGGCCCAGCTCCAGGTGCGTCCGCGCGCGCTCCGCCTCCGGCACCAGCGCGTAGGCCGCCTCGTGCACGCGGTCGTGCGGGAACCGGTACGTGTGCCGGCCCGCCTGGATGCCACCCTGCAGGAGGTGCTGCTCGATCGCCGGCCGGAGCGCCGCCGCCGCGTCGCGCGCGCCCGCCATCACCAGCGTCGCCTCGTCCACCGCGCCGCCCAGGCACGCCAGGATCCCCAGCGCCGCCTGCGTCTCCGCCGGCAGCGCGCCCAGCCGCCCCCGCATCAGCTCCGCGATGTTGTCTGCCACGCCCTCGGCGCGGATCCGCTCCAGATCCCACCGCCACCGCCGCGCGTCGCGATCGAGCCAGATCGACTGCTTGTGGTAGAGCGCCGTCAGGAACTGGATCGCGAAGAACGGGTTGCCGCCCGTCTTGGCGCGGACCAGCTCCGCCAGCGGCGCCGCCTCCGCGGCCGGCGCGTGGACCGTGTCGGCGATCAGCCGGCCCAGCTCCTCGTCCGGCAGCGGCCCCAGCACGATGTCCCGTACACGCGCGCCGCTCTGCCGCACCGGCTCGAGCGCCCGCACGAGCGAGTGCGACGCGTCGACCTCCGTGTCGCGATAGGCCCCCACGATCAGGAGGTGGCGGGCCTCGCCGTCCGTCAGGAGGTTCGCGATCAGCGCGAGGCTCGCAGTGTCCGCCCACTGCAGATCGTCGATGAACATCGCGAGCGGGTGCTCCGCCACCGCGCACGCCGCGAACAGCCGACCGATCACCGCGCGCAGCCGCGCCGCCGCGTCCGTCAGGGGCAGCTCGGGCACCGGCGGCTGCGGCCCGACGATCAGCCCCAGCTGCGGGATCAGATCCACGACCAGCTGGCCATTGGGCCCCAGCGCCTGCACCAGCCGCTGCTGCCACCGCGCGACGCCCGCGTCGCTCTCCGCCAGGATGTCGAGCGCGAGCGCGCCCAGCGCCTGCCGGATCGCGAAGTACGGGATGTCGTGCTTGTGCTCCTCGAACTTGCCCACGACGAACCGCCCGCGCCGCCGCGCGACCGGCCGGAGCAGCTCGCGCACCACCGCGGACTTGCCGATGCCCGGCTGCCCCGCGAGCAGGATCAGCTCCGGCGCGCCCGCCTCGGCCACGCGCTCGAACGCCTCGCGCAGCACCGCCGCCTCCGCGTCGCGCCCGTACAGCTTCTGCGGGATCCGCAGCTCCTCGGACACGTCCCGCTCGCCCAGCGGAAACGGCGCGAGCCTTCCCGGCTCGCTTCGCTCGCCCAGCCGAACCCCCGCGAGCCCTCCAGGCTCGCTCGACTCGCGTAGCCCGCTCGACTCGCGTAGCCCGCTCAGCTCGCGCAGGCAGCGCTCCAGATCGTGGCGCAGCCCCGCGGCGCTCTGGTACCGATCGTCCGGCAGCTTCGCGAGGAGCTTGCCCACGATCTCCGCCACCGGCCGCGGCACGTCTGCCCGCACCTGCGCCAGCGGCCGCGGCTGCCGCGCCACGTGGCAGTGCACCCACCCCACCGCGTCGTCCGCCTCGAACGGCAGCCGGCCCGCCAACAGCTCGTACAGCACGACGCCGAGCGAGTACAGATCCGACCGGCTGTCGATCGGCCAGTTCATCTGCCCCGTCTGCTCCGGTGACAGGTACGGCAGCGCGCCCTCGCTCAGCGCGCCCGCCCCCCGCACCAGGCTCCCCGGGCTCGCGAGCGCGATCTCGCCCGTCGCCTCGTCGCGCCAGATGTTGGCCGGCCGGAGCTCCCCGTGGATCGCGCCGCACGCATGCAGCTCCGCCAGCGCGCCCGCCACGCCGATCGCCAGCGACAGGAGCTCGCTCAGCGGCAGCGGCGCCCCCACCCGCCGCTCGAGCGAGGCGTGCACGCTCAGATGGCTCCGCGCGCGAGCCGCTCCACTGTCTGGATCAGGAGCCCCAGATCCACCGGCTTGTGCAGGACCACCGCCGCGCCCGGCACTCCCTCGGCCCGGCTCGCCGTCAGGACCACGACCGGGATCCCCTTGAGCACCGGGTTCTTCGAGACCTCATCGAGGAACGTCCAGCCGTTCATCACCGGCATCATCAGATCGAGGAGCACGAGCCCCGGCGACCAGCCCGCGCCCAGCCGCTCCAGCGCCTCCTTGCCGTTCCGTGCCGTCTCCACGCCGAACCCCTCGCTCTCCAGCACGAAGCGCATCACGTCGAGGAGATCCGGCTCGTCGTCGACGACCAGCACGGGGATCGAAGAGTTGTCGAGTCCGTCCTGCATCACGCGGTTCAACTCCTGGCGCTGGGGATGACCCGTGCCCAGATCCCGCCGCGAGCTGTGATTCTACAGCGCCCTTGCCGCCGCCGTCGACGAAATCCGCGGCACCCACACACCGCACCGACGCTGCGCTATGGTCCCCCGCATGACTCAACCGATCCGTCGCGTGGCGGTGCTCGGGGCCGGCGTCATGGGCAGCGGCATCGCGGCTCACTGCGCCAACGCCGGCATCCCCGTCGTCCTGCTTGACATCGTGCCGCCGAAACTTTCCGAGGCGGAGAAGCAGGTGAAGTCCGCGCGGGACGCGCTGGCCACCGGCGCGCTCGACAAGCTCAAGAAGGCCAAGCCCGCCGCGTTCATGCACCCGCGCAACGCGGTGCTCGTGTCCACCGGCAACTTCGACGACGATCTCGGCCAGGTCGCCGGGTGCGATCTCGTCATCGAGGCCATCATCGAGCGGCTCGATCTCAAGCAGGCGCTGTTTGCCAAGCTCGAGGCGCTGATCGGGCCCGAGGCCGTGATCGCCTCGAACACGTCCGGGCTGCGGATCGTGGACATGCTCGCTGGGCGCAGCGAGTCATTCCGGCAGCGGTTCATGGTCACCCACTTCTTCAACCCGCCCCGCTACATGAAGCTGCTCGAGCTCGTCGCCGGGCCCGACACGTCCGCTGCGGCCCGGCAGCGCATCGAGCACTTCGGCCGCGAGGTCCTCGGCAAAGGCATCGTCTGGGCCAAGGACACGCCGAACTTCATCGGCAACCGGATCGGCCTGCAGTCGATGATGACCGCGATCCACCTGATGATCGAGCGCAGCCTCGCTCCCGAGGACGTCGACGCGATCACCGGCATCCCGATGGCGCACCCCAAGAGCGCCACGTTCCGCACCGCGGACGTCGTCGGCCTCGACACCGTCGGGCACGTCGCCGCCAACTGCTACAAGACGCTGACCTCCGACGAGGATCGCGAGACGTTCGCGACCCCGCCGTACATCGCCAAGCTGATCGAGCAGGGCCGGCTCGGCGACAAGACCAAGGGCGGCTTCTACAAGAAGCAGGGCGACACGCTCGCCACGCTCGATCCCGCGACCGGCGAGTACCGCCCCAAGGGCGGCGACGCCGAGATCGCCAAGGCCATGAAGCAGATCGGCCGCGTCGAGGATCCCCGGACGCGCGTGCGGCAGCTCGTCGCCGCCGGCGGCCCCGCCGGCGCGTTCGCGTGGACCGTCCTGTCCCGGAGCCTCGCGTACGCGGCGCGCCGCATCCCCGAGATCACCGAGTCGATCGAGTCGATCGACAACGCCATGAAGTGGGGCTACGCGTGGGAGCTCGGCCCGTTCGAGACGTGGGACGCGCTCGGCTTCGCCGAGACCGCCGAGCGCATGAAGCAGGACGGCATCGCGCTGCCCGCGTGGATCGATCAGATGGTCGCCGCGAAGGCCACGGGCTTCTACGCGCAGGACCGCGTGTGGGATCCGATCCGCGGCGACTACGCGCCGCGCGCCGCCGATCCGCGCGAGGCCACGTGGGAGGTGATGCGCAAGGGCGAGGCCCCGGTACTCAAGAACGCCGGCGCCGAGGCGTGGGATCTCGGTGATGGCGTGCTGGGGCTTTCGTTCAAGACCAAGGCGAACTCGATCGATGCCGACGTGATCAAGATGATCCACGAGGCCACCGAGCGCGCCGAGCGCGACTTCCGCGCGATGGTCCTGTGGAACCAGGGCGAGTTCTTCTGCGTCGGCGCGAACCTGTTCGCCGTCGTGATGGCCGCCGGCCAGAAGCAGTGGGATCCGCTCCGCGAGATGATCCACGGCTACCAGTACGCGACGCAGCGGATGAAGTACGCGCAGATCCCCATCGTCGCCGCGCCGTACAACATGACGCTCGGCGGCGGCCTCGAGCTGTGCTTCGGCGCCGATGCCGTGCAGGCCGCCGCCGAGACGTACGCCGGCCTCGTCGAGGTCGGCGTCGGGCTCATCCCCGGCGGCGCCGGCACGCTGAACCTCCTGTGGCGCGCGCTCGAGGGCGTGCCCGAGGGCGTCGAGATCGACACCTACGCGTTCGTCACGCAGGCGTTCAAGAACATCGCGCTCGCGAAGGTGGCGACGTCCGCCGACGAGGCGAAGGCGTTCGGCTACTTCCGCCAGACCGATGGCGTGTCGTTCGACCGCGCGCGCCAGCTCCACGAGGCCAAGCAGCGCGCGATCGGCCTCGCCGCCGCCGGCTATCACCCGCCCGTGCCGCGCGCGTACAAGCTGCCCGGCGAGAGCGGCATCGCGACGCTGCAGATGCTCGTCAGCACGCTGCGCGCCGGCAACTACGCCTCCGATCACGACGTGAAGATCGCGATGAAGCTCGCGAACGTCCTGTGCGGCGGCGTCTCCGGCGCCGTGCGGCCCGTGACCGAGGACGAGATCCTCGAGCTCGAGCGCGAGGCATTCCTGTCCTTGTGCGGCGAGCCGCTCTCGCAGGCGCGCATGCAGCACATGCTCCAGCACCAGAAACCCCTGAGGAACTAGCCATGACCGAGATCGTCATTGTCGAAGCTGTTCGCTCCGCGGTCGGCCGCGGTCACAAGGGCACCCTCGCGACGAAGCGTCCCGACGAGCTCGCCGCGGACGTGATCCGCGGGTTATTGGGGCGCGTGCCCCAGGCCCGCGGCCACGTCGACGACGTGGTGCTCGGCTGCGCGATGCCCGAGGGCGAGCAGGGCTTGAACGTCGCGCGCCTGATCGCGCTCACCGCCGATCTCGGCATCGAGATCCCGGCGCAGACCATCAACCGTTTCTGCTCGAGCGGCCTGCAGGCCATCGCGACCGCCGCCGGCTCGATCCTGTTCGGGACGAACGAGCTCGTGCTCGCCGGCGGTGTCGAGTCGATGACGTACGTGCCGATGACCGGCTTCCACCTCTCGGCGTCGCCCGAGCTCATGGGCAAGCTCCCCGGCGCGAACACGCCCATGGGCATCACCGCCGAGAACGTGGCGAACCGGTTCGGCATCACGCGCCAGGTGCAGGACGAGTTCGCGTACCGCTCGCAGATGAAGGCCAAGGCCGCGCTCGAGTCCGGCCGGTTCGCGGACGAGATCGTGCCCGTGCGCGCCGTGCGCTACGACAAGGGCGAGCGCGTCTACAAGGACTTCACCGTCGACGAGATGCCGCGGCCCGACACGACGCTGGAGGGCCTCGCGAAGCTCCCGCCCGCGTTCGCGCAGGGTGGCAGCGTGACCGCCGGCAACAGCTCGCCGATCTCCGACGGTGCCGCGGCGGCGCTCGTGACGACGCGCGCGAAGGCCGAGGCGCTCGGCGTGAAGCCGCTCGCCGTGTTCCGGGGCTTCGTGACTGTCGGTGTCGATCCCGAGATCATGGGCATCGGCCCCGTGCCTGCGGTCCGAAAGCTGCTCGCGAAGCACGATCTCAAGATCGAGGACATCGATCTGTTCGAGCTCAACGAGGCGTTCGCGAGCCAGTCCGTCTACTGCCAGCGCGAGCTCGGCATCCCTGACGACAAGGTGAACGTGAACGGCGGCGCGATCGCGCTCGGCCACCCGCTCGGCTGCACCGGCGCCAAGCTCACGGCGACCGCCCTCTACGAGCTGCGCCGCCGCGGCGGCCGGCGCGCCGTCGTCACGATGTGCATCGGCGGCGGCCAGGGCGCAGCCGGCCTGTTCGAGTCGATCGCGTAGCGCCGATCGCGACTCTGCACGCACGCGCGAGTCGCGATGCGAACGCGAACGCGAACGCGAGCGCCTGAAGATCCAGAGCGCGAGCGTCGGTGCTTGCTTGAGGACGCGCGGCGCTGGCCTCAGGGTTCCTCCTCGGACCCGCTCCGGCCTCGCGCGCCCCCGGGCTTCACTGCTTCGCTGTGACCTCCCGGGCTGCGGCACGGCGACCGTCGTGCACGCACCACCGTCGAGCCCACGCGGCCTGTGCGCGCTTCGCGCGCCAGTCCGCTGGGGGTCCCCGACCGCTCGGCCTCGCTCTCCGAGAAGGAGGACGACTGGCGACGGGCACGGCGCCTCGCGTTGACGAGAGCGCCGCTTTCGGCGAGGTCCGGAGTGAGGTGCCCGCTGCTTCTGTATAAAGGAGAGACGCGCCGCGTCAGACGCAGTGCGTCATAAGGGCTCACCGAGGAGCGACCGGCCATGTGGCTCGGATCCCGGCGCCGAGGGCGAGCGGAGATTCAGCGGCGCCTCGAGGCAGAGCACCAGCTGCCGCGCCAGTGCCGCCATCTTGATTTCGCCGAGAGTCGCGTTCGGCTTCTCGAGGTAGAGCATCGACTGCCGCGCCAGCGCCGCATCTTGATTTCGCCGAGAGTTGCGCCCGGCTCCACGAGCTCAGAGGAGGGCGATCTCCGGCAGCTGTGGCGTGTCGGTCCGATCAGCCCTGCTCCCGGCCGTCCGCCGATGCGTAGCGAACGAGTTCGGCGAGCGCGACGTCGGGATCGGACGCGGTCGCGGTCATGCTCGCGACAAGATCGACGCGGGTGATCGCCACGCGCCAGAGCGCGCCCTCGTCGCGAGAGACCGGAGGCCGGATCTCGACGACGCGCCAACCGACGGCATCAAGCGCGAGGAAGTGGCGCTCGAGCGGGCAGGCACACGACGGCGGACCCGCGTTGGGCGCAGCGTTCGACACGTGACGGGGGCGCACGTGGCTCTCGCGCAAGCGCTTGGGCCCGGCGGACTTCCTCGACGGCGGCATGGGACTCCTTCCTGAATTGCAGTGTGCGATCGCGCGTGAACCAAAGGTGTGGCGCCTCGGCTCTCCGTAGCTGCGGGCTACGGCGTCACGGCCACGTGAGGATGGCAAGCGACGCCCGACGTATAACACGCACTACATATTGAAAACACCACCCGCACCCCATTTTATCCGTCTTGCACTTTTTTGGACCCAGGCGTCTTGCGAGCTTAGGTTCGCCACACAGATGAAGCTTTACCGTTCGCGCCAGATGCCCAAGCACTGGATCGGAGAGGACAAGCTCGGCGGCCTCGTCTACTGGCCTGCGGAGCGCGGCGGCTGGGCGCAGCGTACGCCATACACTGGCGGGAAGCGTCAGCTCGAAGAGGTGGACCCAGCGCTCGCGCGCGGCAGCGGCTGGCCGGGCGGCGGGCGCGGTCCGGCTCCTCGTTCATCGAGCGGTGCAGCGAGCAGGTCGATCACGATCCGGGTCACCGACGAAGAGCGCGCGGCCTGGGACGGGGCCGCGCGTGAGCGCGAGCAGCGCCTGAGCGATTGGGTCCGTGACACCTGCAACGCTGCCGCGCCGCCCGATTCGAGCTCACGTTCGAAGAGCAGGCCGTGAGCGGCTCTCGTTTCACTGCCGTCCTCGTCGATCGTCGTGAGGCAACCGCAAATTCGGCGAATGTGCTTCCCCGAATTCGGTAGGATCGGGGCATGCGGCTATGGTGGAAGCTCGCGCTCGCGTGCACGCTCGCCGCGTGCCGATTCGATCTGCCGGATGATCTCTGCTTCGGAACCGGACTGGTCAACAACCTCTGCCTCGCGCAACCGCCGACGGGAACGCTCTCGATCCACCAGCGATGCCTCATTGCACTCGACGATAACCAGCGCGTGCAAAATTGACAGGGTCGCACCCAGACTTTGCCACTGGCGCGGTCGCTGCTCGAGGCGCGAATCCGTCAGTGGCTGGGCTCGCGTGGGCGATGGCCTGGCGACCGACATCACAGAACGGTTCGCGCGCTCCCAGCCCGTGAGATAGCCTCCGGTCATGCGGAGGCAGCACTCCGAAGCACAGCTCGTGAAGCGCTGGCGGCTCGGCCACGCGGCCGCGGCCGAGCGTCAACGCTGCTTGCTGGCCGAGGAAGGCCCCCGCCTGCCCAGGCCGTCGCCGAGTCCCTGGCCGCGCTGAACGCCCTGGAGGAAATGGGCCTGTGGCCTGGGCCGCGCGATGAGCTCGCCGAGCGCGGCGTGGAGCAAGTCCGCCGCCGGTGGGCAAAGGTTCAGAAGCGTGCGAAGCAGCAGGCCCAAGCCCGTCGCCGCTGAGCACCGGACTCGAGCGAGCGCTCGCGAAGATCGCCTGAAGCTCGGCGCGCGAGCTCAACCCTCGCTGTCTTGGCCGAACAGAAGACCAACGTCGAGCTCGATGGCTTCGAACGGCTCGGCGCGAATCCGCTCGCAAGCCGCTCGCTGAACGACGATGTATCCGTCGCGCGACCAGCGATGGACGAGCAGGAGCCGCTCCTCCGGGTCGAGCACCCAGTAATGCGGCACCTCCGCGGCGTGCAAGACGCGCGGTTTGTCGACCATGTCCTGCTTCTTGTTCCTGGGCGATACGATCTCGCAGACCCAATCGGGTCGAACGCGCACCGGGCACTCGCTCGGCCGCTCGGACACGCGATCACGCCGGCACCCGGCGGCATCGTGGCAATAGATCTCGCCGCGCGGATACGCGACATGGATCCCCGTGAACATCCACCAGCCACCCCGATCACGGCCACCCGGTCGCCGGTTGAACGGAGCGACCGCCGCCGCGAGCTCGAGCTCGGCCGCGGCGTGCGCCGGCGATGGCACCGCCCTCTCGACGATTTCGCCGCCGCTGATCTCGAGGCGAGAGTGATTCGCTCGCGCCATCAGGTCTGCGAACGTGGCCGGTCTTCGCGAGGCGCCGTCATCACGTGACATCTTAGTTGGGACGCTGCGGCCGCTACCCACGCCGTCGCACGATGTGCTCGAGGCATGCTCGGGCACCCATGCCCGAGGCAGCTACGCCCTCCTCACGGTTGGAGCTGGCTGATTCTCTGGGACGCGATCGCGATCAGGTCCGGCGCGCGGAGGTGCTCGAAGACGGCCAGCGCCTCGGCCCACATGGCCAGAGCGCGATCGCGCTCACCTCGGTCCGCCAGCACGTCGGCGATCTGCCCCAGCGTGATCGCGCGCGCCCGCACGTCGCCCAACCGCTCGAAAACAGGCAGCGATTCCTCGCGTAGAATCCGCAGCGCCTCGTCCCACTCTCCACGGGCATTCAATACGCGGGCGATCTCCCCCAGCGTGATCGCGCGCGCCC
>DATMCI010000255.1:0-165496 GCA_035558535.1 Kofleriaceae bacterium | reverse complement strand
TCCAGTCGGCGCGGCGCTCCTCGGCGAGCAGCGCCATGCGCTGCCGCATGAAGAAGTCGCCGTGCCACTGCGCGAGGTGGTTGACCTCCTCGCGGATCGCCGCCGCGGGCGCGCCTCGGCGCGCGACGATCCGCGGCCGTCCGCCCTCGATGATCACCACGGCGTCGCCGCGCTTGCCGCCGGCGAGCTGACGAAACTCTCGGTCGGCGACGATCTCCGGCAGGATCGCTGCGCCGTCGATCTCGATCGCGCCGAGCTCGCCGGGAGCGGGCAGCGCGCGGGATGCGCGCACCGCCTCGAGCAGTTTGTCGCGTGCGTGGCGCGGGAGCGCCTGGAGACTCTCGATCAGCTCCGATGCCTCGGCGAACTGGCGCGCTTCGAGGAGGCGAGACAGCTCCGCGAGATCGGCGTGTGCAGACTCCGGGAGCTCATCGAGGAGCTTGCGGCTGACACCCGCGGCGTCGGCGAGACGGCCGATGTCCGCGGCGACGTCGTCGCCAGCGTGCGCCGCGAGCTTGCCGAGCCCGCCGATGGCGTCGCCCACGGCGCCGCCGAGCACGCCGCCCGTCACCGCGCCGCGCGCGACCGCGGCGAGCATCGCGGCGAACGCCTCGCTCACGCCGCGATCCCAGGTCGCCTCGTCGGTGGCGGTCATGAACAGCTCGCCCGCGGCGCCGCCGACGGCGCCGTCGATCGCGCCTTCGGCGAGCTTGGCGCCGAGGGAGCCGACCGCGTGCGCGGCGGAGCGACCACCGGCGGCGGTCGCGGCCTGACCCGCGGAGACGCCGATGGCGCCGCCGCGCACGACCCGCGCGGCGAGCCCGGCGCCAGCGACGGACATCGCGCCATCGACGGCGCCCGCGCCGAAGTCTCGCGCCACCGAGCCGAACGTGTCGTCGTCGCGGATGGCGGCGCCGGTGATCGCGGACGCAGCACCGGCACTGAACGCCGAGAGGACCGCAGCTGCGGCGGGCGCCAGCGTCCCGCCGGTGGCGATCGTCACGACGACCGCGGCGACGGTGGCGGCGACCGTCGCCCCGATCCGCGCGAGCGCTTCGTTCTCCGCTGCGTGGGCCCGCTTCGTCTCGTCGAGCACGCGGACCGCGCGGTGATACAGCTCGGCGAGCTGCGCCAGATCGGCTCGGTCGAGCCCGCCGAGCCGCTTCGTCGTGTACAGCGCATCGAACGCGGTGAGCGCCTCGGCGAGCGCGGGGCTGTCCGTCGCGCTCTGGCTCAGGCGCCGCGGGACCGCCCCACACGCTCATCAGCGCATGCATGTGCACGGGGCTTCCGTTGCGCTCGAGGATCTCGAGGATGCGCGCGCGATTCTTGGCGCGGATCGCCGTCCCGAGCTGCGCGACAAGCTGCAGCGCGCAGCGCGACCGAGACGACCTGGCGCGCGCAGGTCGTGCAGCGTAGAAGGTGGCGCTCAGCGTTCGAGCGGCCCCAGCTGGCGCATGAACTCGGAGAAGCTGTCGGCGATCTTCTCCATGTCGCGGCGGTCGTGCCACAAGACACGCGGGTTCGCGTCCGCTGGCCGTGGGTCCTCGGTGTCCTGCATCCAGACTTGACCGCGGCGCTCGCCTGCGATCACGACGAAGACATCTGTTCCGCTGCCGTCGTAGCCAACGCACAGCAGATCGCGGCTCGGTAGTTCCGGGATGCCGCTGTTGGCACCTGCGAGGCTTCTTTCGTCGTCCGGGTCGGCGAGACTGAAGAACCAGTTCATGACACCGAAAGATGCCCTTCGGTGCGTGTCGCCCGGGCGCCCACCGTTCACCTCGATCAGGAATCGCCGGTAGTCATCTGGTAAGCGGTGGCCGAGGCGTTGTTCGAACGCCGTGACGACCGACTCATCGATGGTTGAGCCTTTAAGCTGCATGGGGGGCCACTCAGTTGCCATATCGGCCAATCCCTGTTGCATGTTTGTAAGTGGCGGTGCCGCCGGTGTGTTTCACGACTCTGTGTAGCTTCCTTGAAACCAGGATCATCGTCTTACCGTCCTCGACGTGATGCCATGTACAATCGAGCGGAGTGCTCGACAACCCGGCCTTCGCATTTGCCAATGCCTCGTCGGCGTCGCGCGATCCGGTGTACTCGATCTCGACGTGGCTCTTGCCATTAGGGAGCTGCTTGGCGTGGGGTCTGAAGTCCGGGTAGCCCTCGGGCGTGAACTTGACGCCCTTTGAGCGGTACTGCGCGGACAGGAGGTCGGCGGGGAACTGCTTGCCGGCGAGCTCGTGGTTCTGCGGCAGCCGCCCCGCGACGGGCTTCACCGTCGCGGCTTCCTCTGCCATCTCCGCGGCCGCGAGCTTCTGCCGGGAGGCCACATCCTTCGCCGACCGCTTCAGCGCGGTGGTCGCCTCACGCTTGGCTTGCTTCGCAGCCGCGAGGTAGGCGTCAAAGTAGCGGCGCTGCATCCCCCAGTACAAGCGCCGGGTGACCGCGGCTCTCTCTTCCTTGCTCGCGGCCTTCCACGCCGCCGCGGTCTTGGGGTTCGTCGCGATTTGCTTGAGCGCGGCCTTGGTCTCCTTGGACGCGGTGACGCGCGCCTGGGAGGCGATCATCTTGCGCGCCGCGACCGCCGACGTGATCTTGCCGAGGCCCTGCTTGAACAGACCCGACCCGGCACCGGTGATGTTGCCGTCCGAGGCGATCAGCGCGACCTCGACCGCACCTCGGAGCGCAGCCGGCACCCCGATGATGCCGATGACCCCGCTGCCGCTCGGTATGCCGGTATCTCCGGGTTTGCCCTCGCCGCCGTACATGCCGTCAGAGGCGCCGCGCTCGCCGCCGTCGCGCGAGCCTTCGGCGGTCCCGCCGCTACCCCCGTCGTCCGAGCCCTCACCATCGCCGTCGCCACGCGCTCGGTCGCCGCCCGGACCGGTGCCGCCGATGCGCGTGTCGTCGCCCGTCCGTCCGTGGTGCGCGCCGCCGATGTCGTCGTCGCCATCGTCCGCTGACCCCGCCTCCGCCTCAACGAGCTGCTCGATCCCGGCGTCGAGATCCTCGCCGACGGCGGCTCGGTCGCTGTCAGCGAGGAGCTCACCAGTGGCCTCCGGCGCGCCGACGGCACGGTGGCCATGGCCTCGCGTGTCGCTCGCGTTAGTGCTCGCAGCGTCGCCCGGGCTCCTGCCGGCCGGTGAAGCCGAGGTCGCCGAGGCGTCGCTGGCATCCCGCGCATCGGTCGCTTGGCCGGGTGCGCGTTCGTCTGGCGCCGCCCCCTTGGCGTTCGTGACCGTGTCCAGCGCGGCCGCGTACACCACGATTTGATCCGCGTTCGCACCGGCCCACTCCTCGAGCGTCTTGCCGCCTTGGCCCTGCAGGTCGCTGCCGATGCGCACGGTCTTCGCGTCCGGGCTGTCCCACGTCCAGCCAGCCGCGCTGCGAGTACCGGTGTACCGCTGCGGCAACGGCCCCTCCCAGCGCGCCTTCGCCCCAAAGGGTTGCCCGATGAGCTTGCCCTTGGAGTACGCGACGACCTTGATGACGGCGTTGGGCTCCGCGCGCTTGGCGGGATTCTGGTCGTTACCATCCGCTACGCGCTTGGGCGGTGTCGCATGGGCCGCGCCGCTCCGAGGAGCTGCGGTAGACAAGGACGCCGTCAGCGTGCGCTTGCCCGGTGCGATCGAGATCCCGCCCCCGCCGATCGATCCCGCCCCTGGTGTTCGCTTGAACCTGTCGAACATGCGCCCTGCTTCCTTGTGATTCGGACGTCATCCACGACTCGTCCGCGCTTCACGCGCAATTCGGCCGGCCGAGCGTCCGCAAGACTGCCCGCGTGCGTGCGTTGGGCATGTCCACAGCAGCCGCATGCAGACGCTCATCAGATCAGAACCGACCAAATACATACGCGCTGTGAGGCGACGCGGCGACGCCCCACGATACCGATTTGGGATGCAGCCGCTCGTTCGCATGAAACGCCAACTTGACCATGCCGGTCGCGATCAGCCCCGCGCTTCCGATACCGACAACAATGCCGACAAAGTGGCGGGTTCCGGATGTGTCCCGAAGATCGCCACGGCGATCTTCGGCCAGCGTCCGATCTGCATCTTCGCGGAGGCTGGACGCGCTCATCAGCAAGTAGGTAGCGACTCCGCCTCCGAGGCCACCGCCAGCAACGAGAGCCCAGCCAATTCTGTCGGAATACCACTGTGCATCGCTGTGCACGACCATGGCGGACGCCAGATCGGTGCGCGAAGCCGAAGACGAACCGCCCAACCGGGCGCGTGGTGAGCCGGTCTCCCCAACGTCCGTTGGCGGTTGCGCCATCGCCTTTCGTTCCAGCTCGACGCGCATCTGGCGGAGGATCGTCGTCACGAACGCGTGCAACTCGGCCCCCGGGCGACCGTTCTTGAGAAATCGCTCATAGTGCCAGATCGCATCCGTGTACTGGCCGAGCTGGCGGTAGCACTGGCCGAGGTTGTAATCGAAGACTGGCGCGAGCTCGATCACCGCACCAGCCTGATACTCGATAATGGCTTCGTCGAATTTGCGAATGCGATAGAGCCGATTGCCCTGCGTGAAGCGCTGGCGTGCCGTAGGCCCCTTCGGGGCTGCCAGCGCCGGATCGTTCGCCCACGCCGAGGATGCAAACAAACTCAACAGCAGCACAATGATAAGTATCCGCCATGCCCCCATCGGTCTCATATCACTCCTCTGGACCGGACACGTCATCCGGATCGAACACCGCGGGCCGTCGAGGCTGATCGGGAGTGCTCCGCATGTTCTGAACTGGTTTGGTTGAGTCCCGCACGATCGGCCGCACCGGTAGACGAGCGCTCACTGCGGGTGTTCCACGCACATTGGATCGAGGCGCACGTCCATCCTGCGCACGCGCTCCGCTCCCCTGACCTGGAGCCAGCTCACGCACGGAACCAGGAACTGGGGCGCGTTCACTCTCGATCACCAGAGCTGGCTCGTGAGCTGGAGCAGGGGCCGGTTCAGGCGTGGCCATCGCTGGTGACACCGCTGGTGCTGGCGTTATAGGCGCGCTGTGAGCTGCTGCGCTGCTTGCCCCCGCACCATACGCGTGCACCTCCGCGCTGCTGGGAGTCGGCATATCCGGCGACGATGCTGCGCTCGTCGATAGGCGGCTTGCGATCATGAACGTTATCAGCGTTCCGCCGGCGGCCGTTCCGATGACGCCGAGCGCAAGCTTCCAGCGTGCGCCTCGTCGCTCGCTGACCACGCTCGTAACTCCGGTCCCCGCCGAGAGCGTGGTCGGCAGACCAGCGGGCGGCGCGGCGCCCGTTGGCTCGACTGTGATCGGCGACACCGCTCGCGTTGCAGCACCGCGTTCCGCCTTTGGAGACGTGCCTACGTGCAAGAACAGTGCGTCGTACTGCGCGTCAGGCATTATCTTACGCGGTGCGCCGGGTATTGTCTCGCGCGGCGGCCACAGCAGCGGACCGATGCGATCCACGTCAGACGCGTTTCGGACCGTTTCGTCGCCCGGGGCGGCCTTTCGGATGAAGTGCGGCGCCAGGCCTGAGAGGATCTCCGCCCCGCTCGGCAAGCGGCCGACTGCGGGGAGAGCCGATGCGAGCCTCGTCGCGAGCTCGCGCGCGGACTGCGGACGGGCGCTCGGATCGACGCTCATCGCCTCGAGTAGAACCTCGGCCCACTCCGCCGGCATGATGTCGACGGGCGGACGCCCTGGGACCCGTGTACGCTGCAAGTGATACAGCACGGCGGGCTCCGCGTGCTGCCACGGCAGTCGCCCGGTCACGATGGTCCAGGTCATGACCGCCAGCGAGTAGACATCCGCGAGGTGTGTCACCTCGTCGGCACGTTCGTATTGCTCGACCGCCATGTAACCTGGCGTCCCGATCGCGATACCCCGCTGCGTCATGGGCTCGCCATCGGGGATCCCGATCAGCTTGGCGATCCCGAAGTCGAGCAACTTGAGCATATACGGATTCGAGCTGGTGGGGATGACGTACACATTTCCTGGCTTGAGGTCGCGATGGATGATGCCCTGCGCGTGGGCATAGTCGAGCGCGTCGCAGAGCTGCACCACGAGATGAAGTGCGCGGTACGGGGATAAGCTGCCGCCCCGCGAGTGGAGATAGGCGTCGAGCGGCTGCCCCTCGAGATACGGGACCATGATGAAGAGCTGGCCGTCGTCGAGCGTGCCGAAGTTGTCGATCCCGAGGATCTTCTCGTGCTTGAGCCGGGAGGCCGCCTCCGCTTCTCGGTGAAAGCGCTGGCGGAGGATCGCGTTCCTCGCGTACTCGGGGAGCAGGACCTTGATGACCTTGAGTGTGCTCGTCATCAGCCGGTGCCGTGCGAGATAAACGGCCCCCATCCCGCCCTCAGCGAGCTTCTTCTCGATCCGGAACTCGTGGACCGTCTGCCCGATCACCTTGTGGCCTACTACTCTGCTGAAACCGCGCGCCGGTCAAGGGCTGTCCGGCGAAGTCAGTCTCGGCCTGGATCCTTGACCGGGATCGCACGAGAGGGTTCGTATAGCCGCATACAACACTGGCCGCTAACCTGCCGATCGCTCGTCCTCAATGGCTCTCTCGTCTGTCCGGCGTTTTCGACCGAACGAGATCACACCGGACAAGGCTTGCGCGATATCTCTCGATCATGCGTCTCTTTCTCGATGCCGCCCTCCGATGAACCCGCCACCGACCAGAAGTCACTGCCGCCGGGCGGAGATCTTGAATCAGGGAAGACTCCGGCACAGACCAAGCCGCTCGCCGCCGCTCAGCGTGATGCGTGGTTCGAAGGCCCAGACGACATCACCGCGCTTCGCGTGTACGACGGTGACGTGGAGTACGAGCTGCCACGCAGGCCCATGTTCACGCTCGGCACCTCCCGGAGCTGCGATCTCCCGGTGCCGGGGAGCGACCTCTCGGCGCTGCATTGCCTGCTGGAGCGCAAGGGGAACCGGCTGCGTGTCTACGACCAGCACAGCACCAACGGCATGTTCTTCGGAGGCCGCCGTGTCGACGTGATCGACCTCTACCCCGGAGACACGTTCACGCCTGCTCCGGTGACGTTCCTCGCCATGAACCACGAGATGCGTACGCATCGACCGACCATCGCCGAGATCGTCGGGACGGGGTTCACGCCATCACCCGATCGGGTGCTCGTCGATGCCGTCAAGCACTCGAGCCACCTCCTCATCACGGGAGAGCCAGGATGCGACCTCGACCGGCTCGCCCGCGCGATTCACGCGGTCTCGCTGCGGAGGTCCCGGCAGCTCGTTGAGCTCGCGGAGCTGCCCACCGAGCGAGCGAGGCAGCGCGCGATCGTGAAACGCGCGACTCACTCGACGCTCGTGATCGACCTTCATCAGATTACAGCGTCGCTCGATCCGACATTCTGCTCGATGGTGTTCTCCAGCGAGTATCACGTCCGTGTGATCGTGCTCGCGCCAACGACCAATACCGCACGGAAACTGCTCCCTGTCGAGAACGTCGAGTGGATGCAGCGCATCTGGGTCCGTCCGCTCTCCGAGCGTCCCGGAGACCTCCTCGACCTTCTCGACCGCATGCTCGTGGAACGCGCGGCAGCGCTCCGCGTCGCCGACTTGACGCTCAAGAATCAAGAGGCTCTGGCCACGTGGGAGTGGCGCGACAACTTCAACGGCCTCCGGACAGCCGCCGACCGGCTCGCCACGATCTCTCGAGTGCAGGATTGGGATACTCTGGATTGGCGCGAGCGCGCCGCCGCGACCGCGATCCCGAGATCGACGCTGCATGACTGGTTCACGTCGCTGCGCCTGACCTTACCGCTGTTCACATAGCTGTACTTCACCCGCTCTCTAGCTTTGCGTGTTGCGAGCATCTCCACGGAGAACCTCATGCACCAGCTTCATGTCGCACTCGTAGCTCTTTGTAGTCCGCTCCTGTCAGCGTGCTCAGGTGCGGCCAACGTGCAGTGCGCCGAGGACGGCAACTGCAACCGGGCTCCCGGTGGTGTGTGCCAAGTGGCTCCGTCAGGCAATCACTGGTGCTCTTACCCTGATGACGGGTGCCCCAGCGGTTACCGGTACTCCGATCTGGATGTCGGCGACGGCGTGGAGAGCAAGTGCGTGCTGGACTTCGGGCTGACGATCTCGATCGGAGGGAGCGTACCGGGGCTCGTGACCTCCGAAGCCGCAGGGATCAAGTGCGACCACGAGACGTGCACGCATTTCTATCAGCCGGGCACACGCATTCAGCTCGTAGCGTCATCTCTTGCAGGGTCGTTCCTCGGATGGTCGGATGCCTGTAGCGGGTTCGCCTCGTGCGAGCTCGTCATGGACCAGGATCACCACGTAGCCGCGCAATTCGGTTCCTGCGTGCCCGAGCTGATCTTCCAGCGAGGAGGGCTCTTCCAGGGCCCCAAGATCTTCCGCGTGGATCTCGAGCGCTACGAAGAGGTTCCGGTATCGAACAAGATTGATGAGGATGTGGAGGCAGCGTGGTCCCCAGATGGGAATCGGATCGCCCTGACCCGAAATCTGACCTCGATCTGGGTCGTGAACCGCGATGGATCCAATCCGATCCCTTTAGCAAGCGAGTCCGGCAACGCCCTGTTCTACTCGGCCTGGTCGCCGGACGGAAGCAAGGTCGCATATACATCGACGCCTTGGCGAGGCGGAGGCGTAACGACCGCTATCCTGGTCGCAGCCTCCGACGGAACAGGCATCCCCACCAACTTGACGCCTGGCCAGGATGCGCAGGCTCCCCTGGATTGGTCGCCAGATGGCACGCAGATCCTATTCACCTCGATCCGAACCGGGGACTACGAGGTATTCAGGATGTTTACCGATGGATCGGAGCCAATCAACCTGAGCAACCGAAGCGGCAGCGATGGCCGCGACGGGCTTCGGTGGTCACCAGACGGCTCGAAGATCCTTTACATAGGGTTGGGTCAAGTGTGGGTTGCAAATGCTGATGGCTCGGATCCGAAGAATCTTACGGGCAGCTCATTCAGCCACCGAGAGCCGATCTGGTCGCACGACGGTAAGATGATCTATTTCGTGCGTGGAACCAGTGGTGACGGCGAGATCTGGGTAATGAATGCCAATGGAGCGGGACAGCGCCTCTTCATCGGCGGATCCATCGATGTGGATCCCCAGCCGTCTCCAGACGGAACCAAGATCGCCTGGTCCAGCAAGCGGGATGGAAACTACGAGATCTATGTGGCGAATATTGACGGGTCAAACCCGGTTCGTGTCACAAATAATAGTCAACCCGACGGAAACCCACGCTGGCGTCCCTGCCCCTGACGGCTGTACCGCCGCGCGGAGGTACAGATTTTCGGTGACCGGGGGCCGATCTCGGCGATACTCGCAGCCCCAGGAGATCCCGATGAAGTGCCTCGTTCTGCCCTGCTTGCTCGTCGCGGCCGCCGCGTGCGGAACGCAAGCCGACGATGTCGCCGACGACGATGAAGGACCGCCGCCCGTGATCGGCACGTACAAGCTGAGCTTCGGCCCGATCACGGTCGCGCCGGGCGACGAGGCCACCCAATGCGTGGTCCTCCGGCTGTCGAACACGGACCCTATCAAGATCCACGGGATGCGGAACCTCCTCTCGGACGGCTCGCACCACCTGATCGTCTACAAGGACGACATGAGCACGGCCGAGCGTGCCACGCCCGAAAATTGCCAGCCGTTCACCGGCACGCTGAACCCCTCGGGCAGGGTCGCGCCGGTGATGATCACCCAGAAGGCCGACGACGCGCTGACCCTGCCGAACCGGGTCGCGTACACGTTCGCGCCAGGCCAGATGATCCGGATCGAGATGCACTACATCAACAGCTCCGACACGCCGCTCGAGGTGAGCGCGACCTCGGAGTTCTACGCGGTGCCCGAGTCCGCCATCGACCACGAGGCGAACATCCTGTTCATCGGCACGCCCGACATCAGCATCCCGGCGGGCGCCACCAAGGACGTGCAGGCGTACTTCAACCCGAGCCGCGCTCAGCTCGACCTCTCCGGCGCGCAGTTCTTCGCGATCACCGGGCACACGCACAAGCACGGCACGAACGTCACCGTCTCGACGGCGCAGACCGCCGGCGGCGAGCGCACCAGCGTGTACGCACCGAGCCGGTTCGACTGGAGCGAGCCGGAGACCACCGTGCACGCGCCGGGGTTCACGATGCCGGCTGACCTGCAGGCCGGGTTCGACATCAAGTGCAGCTACCACAACACGTCGAACCAGACGGTCGAGTTCGGCGAGTCGGCGAACGACGAGATGTGCTTCTTCTGGGCGTACTACTACCCGTCCAAGGGCTCGCACGTGTGCGTGCACACGACCTTCCAGGGGCTCGGTTTCGATGCCTGCTGCCCGGATCTCGGCCCCGCCTGCGACACGATCAGCCAGAAGTTCTAGCGCGCAGGAACGCGCCGCCCGCGGCCACCACGGCGCGCGGGATCTCGTGGCCGCCGACGAACGGATGCCACTGGACGTCGGCCCCGGCGGCGCTCAGCCGATCGCGCAGCACCTCGGCGATGGCGTACGGCAGGAGCGCGTCAGCGCGGCCGTGAGACAGGAGGACGGGCACGCCGCGCAGCGACGCAAAGCGCGGTGTCCACTCGGCCTGGTTCAGCAGCGTCCCCGACATGAGGACCAGGCCGGCGGGCGGCCGCTCGCGGTGCAGCGCCACGTCGAGCGCGAGCATCGCCCCCTGTGAGAAGCCGCCGAGCACGAGGCGCGTCGTGGGCGTGGCGAACCGAGCCTCGAGCTGCTCGAGCAGGCGCAGCACGTGGGTGCGCGCCTCGGGCAGGCCGTCGGGCACCTCGTCGCGGCGGTCGCGGGGGACGCCGCGGCGGAGCTCGTCCTCGAGCCGCGAAAGGTCGAGGAGCCACCACGCGCGCGCGTCGCCGTAGGCGCCGCCGAGCTCGAGCGGCCCCTCGGGGAAGACGTAGCAGACCGACGGCGGCGGCGGCTCGCTCCCGGTGGCGCGCAGAAGCTCGCCCGCGAGCGGGACCAGATCGTCGCCGGGCGCGCCGAAGCCGTGGAGCAGCACCACGTGGAGGTCCGCCTCGGGCGGGCCGACGAGGCGCGCCGTGAGGCCGGCGAGATCGAGCGGGGGCGCGGCGGCGGAGTGCGTCATCCGCCGCGGAGCTTACAGCCCGCGCGGCCCGCCGGATCCGTGATCCGCCACGGGCGTGTCGCCGGTCGCGCTCTTGCGGCGGCCGCGCGGCGCGTGGTCCGAGTCGTCGGCCATGTCGAGGACCCGCTCGGGCTCGGGGCCGAGCTCGGCCGCCGCGTGCTCCAGGTGCTCGAGCCAGCTCTCGCCGACGTCGTACGTCCGGTCGTCGTCGGGGAGCTGGGTGCCCATACCCGGCACGACGTGCACGCCGTAGAGGTCGCCGCTGTCGTGCACCTGGCGCGCGCCGTAGGCGCCCGCGCCCGCGAGCTCGCCCAGATCATCGGAGAGCGTATCCGGATCGAGGTCGACGCGGCTGGCCAGCGGATCGGCCACGCCGACGTCGAGATCCGGATCCGGCGCGAGGTCCCACGCGGAGATCGCCTCG
Organism: Kofleriaceae bacterium; assembly: GCA_035558535.1. Classification (GTDB taxonomy): domain Bacteria; phylum Myxococcota_A; class Polyangia; order Haliangiales; family Haliangiaceae; genus JABFXX01. The sequence continues at coordinate 154,011 of DATMCI010000255.1, read as the reverse complement.
ACGAACAGCTCGCCCTCCCGATCGGGGCGGCCGAGCGTGGTCCCGTCGATCTGGGCGGGAGTCAGGGGGACGCGAGGGGCGTCGGAGACGGCGCGGCGCCGGGTGGCGACCGCGCGGCCGCGGCGGCGCGCCGCGTACGCCAGAGCAATCCCGAGGACGAGCCAGGTGGTGAGACGCTTGACACGCATGACAGGAGAACGAGCACGCGGCGTGCCGCGCGCCCCCGACGCGGCGCAGGGGGAACGCCCGAGCGCGGCGGCGCCGCACCGCGCGTCCGCGCGCGCTCAGACGCGCCCAGGCGCGGTAGGCTCGGGCGATGCCCGGGCTGTCGCGGCGCGAGTGGATGCGCATCGTCGGCGCGGGCGGCGCCGCGCTCGCGGTCGGCTGCGACGAGCCCGGCACAGACGAGCTCGCAGCTGCGGTGCTCGAGCCCGCGGGCGACGCGCTCCTCGTCTCGGTCTGGGCGCGCCGCGCGCGCGAGGCGACGGTCCTGCTCCGCCATAGCGGCGGCGATGCGGTGACGCACGCCGTCCCGCTCGCGGCGTCGGGGATCGGGGCGCTCGACGTGCGGGGGCTCCTGCCGGGCACCGCGTACGAGCTCGTCGTCCGCGCCGACGGCGCCGAGGCCGGCCCGTACCGCGCGAGCACCGCGCCGCGCGACGACGACGCCCGCCGGGTCCGCTTCGCGATCATCGCGGACGTCGACACAAGCCCCGAGTTCGACACCGATCTGGCCGGCCACGTCGTGGCCGCAGCGCCAGATCTCCTGATCTCGCTCGGCGATTTCCCGTACACCGACAACGGCCCGCCGGCCGCGGACGTCGCGACGTACCGCGAGCGCCACGTGGCGACGCGCACGCTGAGCAAGATCCGCACGCTCCTCCAGGCGATGCCGCTGTGCGCGATCTATGACGATCATGAATTCGCGAACGACTGGGACGCCGCGCGCGCCGCGACCCAGCCCGATCGCTACGCGGCGGCGCTCGCCGTCTGGGACGAGCTCTTCCCGCTGCGCGACCCCGTCGGCGAGATCCGCTACCGGCGCTGGCGGTGGGGCGCCCACGCCGAGTGCTTCCTGCTCGACTGCCGCCGCTTCCGCAGCGCGAACGGCGCGCCGGACGGCCCCGCCAAGACGATGCTCGGCGCCGCGCAGCTCGCGTGGCTCACCGGCGCGATCGCGGCGAGCACGGCGACGTTCAAGCTGGTGCTGACGAGCGTGCCGCTCGACTTCGGCAACGGCGACGATCACTGGCGCGCGTTCGCGGCCGAGCGCCAGGTGCTGTTCGACGCGCTCGTCGGGATCCCCGGCGTCCTGTTCCTCAGCGCCGATCAGCACTGGTTCGCCGCCCACCGCCACGCGTACGGCATCCGAGAATTCCAGGTCGGCCCGTTCGCGCGCGGGATCCTCCAGCCGCCGCCCGCCGCGCCCGGCGTCCTGTTCCGCCGGCTGGACTACAACGCCGGGATCATCGACATCGACGGTGATCGGCTGACGGCCTGGGGCCTTTCGCCCGGCGGCGAGCGATTCTACGAGGAGACGTTCACCGCCGCCGAGCTGACGCCGCGGCGGGCGTGACGGCGTAAAGGCAGGAAATTTGCGCCCGGGCGCGTTGGCGGCGACCGCGCGCGCGCACCATCATGAGGAATGGCCAGCCCGATCGCGCTCGCAGTGGGGCTCTCGCGCCTGGTCGAGATCACCTGCCCGCACTGCAAGAAGAAGAAGCTCGCCTCGCGCGCGCCGAAGCAGTTCCGGATCTGCCCCCAGTGTCACAAGCGGTTCGCCGATCCGCTGCACCGCAAGCGATGAGCCCGGGAGCCCGGCTGTGACCCACACGCGCGTCCTGATCGAGCTCGTCTTGGTGCTCGGCACCGCGGCGGTGATCACCGTCCTGTTCCAGGCGCTCCGCCTGCCGGTGGTGCTTGGCTACGTGCTGGCCGGGCTCGTGATCGGCCCGAACGTGCCGGTGCCGCTCGTCGCGAACGCCGAGCTGATCCGCGTGCTGTCCGAGCTCGGCGTGATCCTGCTCATGTTCACGATCGGGCTCGAGCTGCGGCTGTCGACGATCGCGCGCGTCGGCCTGCCGGCGGCGGGGACCGCGCTGTTCGAGGTCGGGCTCGTCATCGCGGTCGGCTCGCTCGTGGCCGGCGCCGTCGGGTTCCCGCCCGGCGCGGCGGTGTTCGCCGGCGCGTGCCTCGGCATCTCGAGCACGATGCTCGTGGCCAAGGCGTTCGAGGAGCGCGGCTGGAAGGGCGGCTTCACCGAGGCGGTGTTCGCGATCCTCGTGTTCGAGGACCTGATCGCGATCCTCCTGTTCGCGATCCTCGCGGCGGTCGCCTCGGGCGCCGGGCTCGCCGCGCCCGACGTGGCGATCCTGTTCGCCAAGCTCGCGGGCTTCCTCTTGGTGATGCTCGTCGGTGGCCTGCTCGTGGTGCCGCGCGCGATCCGGTGGATCGCGCAGCGCGCGCGCACCGAGACCCTGCTCATCGCCGCGCTGGCCGTGTGCTTCGCCGTCACCGGCATCACGTCGTACGCCGGCTACTCCGTCGCGCTCGGCGCGTTCGTCGGCGGCATCCTGATCGCCGAGTCCGGGCGCGGCGAGGCCGTGTTCGAGCTCGTGCGGCCGTTCCGCGACGTGTTCGCGATGATCTTCTTCGTCTCGGTCGGGATGACGATCGATCCGGCGACGCTCCTGGTCGAGGCGCCGCGGATCGCCGCGTTCACCGCCGTCGTGCTCGTGATGAAGCCGCTCGGCGTCTCGGTCGGCGTGTTCCTGTCGGGCCACGGCATCAACGCGGCCGTGCGCGCGGGGCTGTCGCTCGCGCAGATCGGCGAGCTGTCGTTCGTGATCGCCGGCATCGCGGGCGATCCGTCGCTGCTCGCGATCGCGGTCGGCGTGTCGTGCGCCACGACGATCACGTCGCCGCTCCTCATCGGGCGATCAGAGCGCATCGCGGCGTGGACCGCGGCGCGGCTGCCCAAGCGGGTCGCGACGTTCGTCTCGTTCTACGAGTCGTGGCTCGCGCGCCTGCGGTCCCGCGAGCGCTCGACGTGGCAGCGGTTCCGCCGCCCGGTGCTGGTGCTCGTCCTCGACGCCGCCCTCGTGACCACGATCGCGATCGCGGCCGCCACGCTCGGCCCGCGCTACCTGCCGCAGCTCCGGCTCGATCGCTGGCTCCACGGCTGGCTGCTCGACGGCGTGCTCGTCGTCGCCGCCGCCCTCGCCGCGGCGCCGTTCGTGATCAGCATGGTGCGGCGCGTGACCGTGCTCGCGAACCGGCTCGCGCGCGAGGTCATCCCGGCGAGCGGAGCGGAGCTGCCGGCGCCCGCCACCACCGTCGATCTGGGCCGCGCGCCGCGCCGCGCGCTGACCCTGACGTTCGAGCTCGCGATCGGGCTCGCGCTCGCCGTGCCGATGGCGGCCGCGGTGCAGCCGTTCCTGCCCGGCAGCCTCGTGGTGGTGCTGATCGGCGCGCTCCTGATCGTGCTCACGGTGCGGCGCTCGATCGCCGATTTCCACGGCCACGTGCGCGCGGGCAGCGAGCTGATCCTCGAGCTGCTCTCGCAGCCGCAGCAGCAGGAGGCGCCGCTCGCCCAGGTCGAGGCGATGCTGCCGGGGTTCGGCGGCACCGCGTCGCACGTGCTCGGCGAGGGCGCCGCCGCGATCGGCCGCTCGCTCGCGGAGCTCGACCTGCGCGCGCGGACGGGCGCCACCGTCCTGGCGATCGCGCGCGGCATGCCCGGCCAGCACGGCCACGCGATGCCCTCGCCGACCGAGCCGCTGCAGCGCGGCGACGTGCTCGCGCTCGCGGGCTCCGACGACGCGATCGCCTTGGCGCGGAAGCTCCTGGACGGCACCTGAGCCGGCGCGCGGGGCCTGCAGCATCCTGCGGCAGGCGCAACGTCGTGTGTTACGCTGGCCGGCGTGTTTGCCGCCGGGACCGTGCTCGCGGGCAAGTACCGCGTCGACCGCGTCCTGGGTCAGGGCGGCATGGGCACGGTCGTCGCCGCCACGCACCTGACGCTCGGCCAGCAGGTGGCGCTCAAGCTCCTCCTGCCCGAGTACGTGAACAACGTGCAGATCGTGGAGCGGTTCGTGCGCGAGGCGCGGGCGTCGGCGGCCCTGCGCGGCGAGCACGTCTGCCGGGTCTCGGACGTCGGCGCGCTCGACGACGGGACGCCGTACATCGTGATGGAGCTGCTCGAGGGCAGCGATCTGGCCGGGCTCGTCGCCGCGCACGGGCCCATGCCGGTGCAGCTGGCGTGCGACTACCTGCTGCAGGGGTGTGTCGGCGCCGCCGAGGCGCACGCGCTCGGGATCGTGCACCGCGACCTGAAACCCGCGAACCTGTTCCTGACGCAGCGGCCCGACGGGACACCGCTCATCAAGGTGCTCGACTTCGGGATCGCCAAGGCGCAGAGCGACACCAACTTCAGCCTGACGCGGACCGCCTCGGTGATGGGCTCACCGGGCTACATGTCGCCCGAGCAGCTGCGCTCGAGCCGCGACGTCGACGCGCGCAGCGACATCTGGTCGCTCGGCGTGATCCTGTTCGAGCTGGTGTCCGGCATGCCGCCGTTCCGCGCCGAGAGCATCACCGAGCTGGCGATCCGCGTGACGCTCGATCCGATGCCGCCGCTCGTCGGCCAGATGCCGAACGGCTTCGACGAGATCGTGAGCCGGTGCCTCGCGAAGGATCCGGCGCAGCGCTATCCAGATCTCGCGCACCTGGCGCACGCGCTCGCGGCGTTCGCGAGCCCCGGCGGCTGGGAGCTCGCGAACCGGGTAGCGCGCCTGCTCTCCGGGGCGAAGCTGTCGACGGCCGGCATGGTCCCGCTGACGGCACCGGCCGGCGGGGTGTCGCCGCACGGCGGGGTGTCGCCGACAGGGCCGCAGCACGGCATGCCACCGACGAGCCCGCCGGTGCCCGGGACCGGATCGATGCCGCCCGTCTCCGGCTATGGCGCGCACAGCACGCACAGCGCGCACAGCGCGTCCAGTGCGCACAACGCGCCGACGACGATCGGCTGCGCGGCCAGCTCGTCGGTGGTGACGGAGCGCGGCGGCCGCTCTCGCACGGCGCGCTGGGGCATCATCGCCGGGGCCGCGGTCGTCGTGATCGGCGCGGGGGTCGGGATCATGGCCACGCGCGGCGATGATCGCGCGGCCTCGTCGTCGTCTTCCTCTGCGGCGCCCGCTGTCCCCGCCGAGCCGGCACCGCAGCCCGCCGCCGCCGAGCCCGCCGCCGCCGTGGCCGTGCCGGCCGTGCCGGCGATCGCGACGCCCGCGCCAGTCGCCGTGGACGCGGCCGTCGCGGCGGCGCCGCCCGACGTTCCGGCCGAGCCCGCCGCCAGCAAGCCCGAGTCGCCGCAGCAGCCCGACAAGCCGGCGAAGCCGTCGGGGCGCCCTGGCAAGCCGGCGAGCAAGCCGTCCGGCGGACAGGACTTCGGTGAGAGCCGGTACTGAGCCTGCCGCGATCGCGGTCGCCGTCGCCCTCGGGCTCGGCGTCAGCATTGGCGCGCTGCCCGAGGCGCGCGCGCAGCCATCGGCCGCGGCGGCGGCGACGCTGCAGTTCGACAAGGGCCGCGCGCTGATGAAGGAGAAGAAGTACGCCGAGGCATGCGCCGCGTTCGAGCAGAGCCAGAAGCTCGATCCGCAGATCGGCACGCAGTACAACCTCGGCCTCTGCTACGCCGAGCTCGGCAAGCTCGCCTCGGCGTGGACGGCGTTCCGCGAGGTCGGCCAGCGCGATGCCAACGCCGGCCGCAAGAAGGACGCCGACCGGCGCGCGAAGGAGCTCGAGAAACGGCTGCCCCGGCTCCTGCTCACGATCGCCGCCGCGCCGCCGGGCCTGACCGTCACGCTGAACGGCGCCAACGTGACCGCCCTGATCGGCACCGAAAGCCCGCTCGATCCGGCCGAGTACAAGCTCCGTGCGACGGCGCCCGGCTTCGCCCCATGGGAGACCACGGCGAAGATCGCCGAGGGCAAGACAACGACGCTCGCGATCGAGCTTGCGCGCCCCGGCGCGAAGGAGCCGTCCAAGCCGGCCACCGCGGCGAAGCCCGTCACTCCGCCGAAGCCCGTCACCGCGGCCAAGCCCGTCACCGCCGCAAAGCCGACCGTGCCCTCGCCCACCGGCTCGCCCGGCGGCACCGGCACTAGCACCGGCACTGCCGGCACCAGTTCTGCCAGCGCCGGCTCTCTCAGCACCAGCTCTGCCAGCACCATTACCGGCTCTTCCGTCTCTGGCTCCTCCGTCACCGGCTCCTCCGATATCGATCGCCCGCCGTCCCGCACCGCCAAGTCTCGCCGCAAAACGATCGGCCTCGTCGTCGGCATCGGCGGCGCCGCCTCACTCACCACCGGCGTCGTCTTCGGCCTGCTCGCGCGCAGCAAGTGGAACGAGGCTCGCTCGCTGTGCGGCGGCGACGCCATCTGCGACGACCCGGCGACGCTCGATCAGGGCAACGCCCTCGTCGACGACGCACGCACGCGCGCCAACCTGTCGACGGGCCTCGTGCTCGGCGGCGCTGTCCTGCTCGGTGCCGGCGCGGCGCTCTGGCTCACAGCGCCCTCTGCGTCCTCCACCTCGGACACCGCGCTCCGCCTCACGCCCGAGCTCGGCCCCGGCCACGCCGGCCTCGTGCTCGGCGGCCGCTTCCGCTGACCTGTCGAGTGCTCACGTAGTTGAAGGCGGGTAGACCGCTGCCGGCCGGACGAGACGGTCGGTGGGAGATGAGTGCACACGCTTCCGCGCCTACATCGGCGGGTGCCTCGATATGCGGCACTCTCGCGTCTCGCGGACACGCACCACATCTGTTAACGCTAGTACCAGTACAGCCGAGCAAGATAAGGCCAGATGACTTGGGAGATCCTCAATGAGGATTGGGAGGCTGGTGATAAGCCAAAGCGCACATGAGAGAGAGATTTGAGCTTGGCGGCTACGCCCAAACAGTCAGAGCACAACACCGCAACGATGTCGCGATGAGACGCGACGAGGTGGCAACGATGAAGAAGGTGCAAAGTGTGTGGTTGAGCCTCGGTCTCGTTGCCCTGGCAGCGACTTCGTGTCGCTTTTCGCCGCTGCCTGAGCTTGCACCTTCAGGAGAAAGTAGTGATGGCGCCATCATCGACGCCGCGCCAGCCCCTTTTGAACTCGAATTGCTCGCGGGTGACATTGGTGGCCCCGGGAATCTTGATGGCGCAGGCGCCGCAGCGCACTTCTACTTTCCCAACAGCGTGGCGGTCGACAGCACTAGCAACATCTATGTCGCCGACACGGCTAACCTGACCATCCGCAAGATCACCGCCGCTGGGATTGTAACGACACTGGCCGGCTCTGTGGGCGCGTCGGGTAGCACCGACGGCACAGGCACCGCAGCACGCTTCGGGTACCCTTCGGGGGTGGCGGTCGACGGTGCCGGCAATGTCTACGTCGCCGACCAGTACAATCAAACCATCCGCAAAGTCACCGCCGCCGGGGTGGTGACGACGTTAGCCGGTAAGGCGGGCATGCCGGGTACCACCGACGGCATGGGCATCGCGGCGCGCTTCAGCTTCCCCACTGGCGTGGCGGTCGATAGTGCCGGTAATGTCTACGTCGCCGATAGCAGCAACCACACCATTCGCAAGGTTACCCCCACCGGGGTTGTGACGACGCTCGCCGGCACTGCGGGCATGTCGGGTAGTACCGACGGCACGGGCTCCGCAGCGCGCTTCCGCTACCCTACCGATGTGGCGGTTGACAGCGCCGGCAACGTCTACGTCGCCGACCGGGACAACTCCATCATCCGCAAGATCACCACTACCGGAGTCGTGACCACGCTGGCTGGTACTGCGGGCTCCAGCGTGGCGGTCGACAACGCCGGCAACGTCTATGTCGCCGACGTGAACAATTCCACTATCCGCAAGATCACTGCCGCTGGGGTCGTAACAACGCTGGCTGGCACTGCGGGGATAACAGGTAGCACGGACGGCACGGGCGCTGCGGCGCGCTTTACCTCTCCAAGCGGCGTGGCGGTCGATAGTGCCGGTAATGTCTACGTCGCCGATAAAGGCAATCACACCATCCGCAAGGTTACTACCGTCGGGCTCGTGACCACGCTGGCCGGTACCGCGGTCATGTCGGGTAGCACGGATGGCACAAGCACCGCAGCGAGCTTTTACTACCCCACCGGTGTGGCTGTTGACAGTGCCGGCAACATCTACGTCGCTGACTATCTCAACTCCACCATCCGCAAGCTGACCCTCGCCGGAATCGTAACGACGCTGGCCGGCACTGCGGGCATGATGAATAGCACCGATGGCACAGGCGCCGCGGCGCGCTTCACCTTGCCCTCCGGTGTGGCAGTCGACATCACTGGCAATATCTACGTCGCCGACACAGAAAACTCCACCATCCGTAAGATCACTACCGCTGGGGTCGTAACAACGCTGGCCGGCACTGCGGGCATGGATGGTAGCACGGATGGTACGGGCGCCGCAGCGCGCTTCTACTTCCCCAAGGACGTGGCAGTCGACGACGACGGCAACGTCTACGTTGCTGACTCGGCTAACTATACTATTCGTAAGGTCACCGCTGCCGGAGTTGTGACGACGCTAGCCGGCACTGCAGGCATGGTGGGCAGCATCGATGGCACGGGCGCTGCGGCGCGATTCAACGACTCCAACAGTGTGGCGGTTGACAGCGCCGGCATCGTCTACGTCGCCGACACAGCAAACCATACCATCCGCAAGGTCACTACTACCGGAGTGGTGACGACACTGGCCGGTACGGCGGCCTTGTACGGTAGCACGGACGGCACAGGCGCCGCGGCGCGTTTCCGCTACCCCACTGGCGTGGAGGTCGACGGCGCCGGCAACGTCTACGTCGCCGACTCGGGCAACTCCACCATACGCAAAATCACAGCCGCGGGGGTCACTACGACGATCGCGGGGATGGCCGGAACGACAGGGATCGTCCTCGGCACAACACCCGGATTTGGATTTCTCACAAGCCTGGCGGTCATCGGTGATTCCCTCGTCATCAACGACACCAACGCCATCCTCTTGCTCCGCCACGGTGCTCTCCAGTGATGAAAGGTACCCAGGTCGGAGCCTATCGCGTTCTGCAGAGGATTGGCGATGGCGGCATGGGCGCAGTGTGGCTCGCCGAGCACACGGTCGCGCAGCGATCAAGGTGCTGCACCCAGAGCAACTCGAGTAACTCCGATCTCGTGACGCGGTTCTTCAACGAGGCACGCGCCGCCACGACAGTCAACGATCCGGGGATCGCGCAGATCTTCGACTTCGGTCGCCACTCCGACGGCAGCACGGCCGAGAAAGGGTAAGGCCGGATGACTTGTGAAATCCTCAATGGGGATTGGGAGGCTGGTGACAAACCAAAGCGCATGCGAGAGAGATTTTAGCTTAGCGGCCACGCCCAAAGCAGCCAGAGCACAATACCGCAACTACGTCGCTACGAGAAGTGACGAGGTGACAACGATGAAGAAGATGCGACGCGTATGGGTAAGTCTTGGTCTCGTTGCCCTAGCAGCGGCTTCGTGTCGCTTTTCGCCACTGCCTGATCTCGCACCTCTAGGAGACAGCAGCGATGGCGCAATCAGCAGTGATGACGCCATCATCGACGCCGCGCCAGCCCCTTTTGGGCTTGAGTTGCTCGCGGGCGACATTGGTGGCCCCGGAAATCTTGATGGCGTCGGTGCCGCGGCGCACTTCCACGGCCCCTGCGGCATAGCGGTCGACAGCGCCGGCAACGTCTACGTCGCCGACAATGGCAACCACATCATTCGCAAGATCACCGCCACCGGAGACGTGACGACGCTGGCCGGCACTGCGGGCGAGTCGGGTAGCACGGACGGCACGGGCGCTGCGGCGCGCTTCTCCTCCCCCGTCGGCGTGACGGTCGACGGTGCCAACAACCTCTACGTCGCCGATAGGGGCAACAACACCATCCGCAAGATCACCGCCGCCGGGGTCGTGACAACGCTAGCCGGCGCTGCGGGCATGGCAGGCAGCACGAACGGCACGGGCGCCGCAGCGCGCTTCAACTACCCCATCGGCGCGGCGATCGACAGCGCCGGCAACGTCTATGTTGCCGAAGCTTTCAACCACACCATCCGCAAAATCACCGCCGCCGGGGTCGTGACAACGCTGGCCGGCACTGCCGGCATGTCGGGTAGCACGGACGGCGCCAACGCCGCAGCGCGCTTCTTCTCCCCCACTTACGTGGCGGTCGACAGTGCCGGCAACGTCTACGTCGCCGACGAATACAACCACACCATCCGCAAGGTTACTGCCGCCGGAGTCGTCACGACGCTGGCCGGCACTGCGGGCGAGTCGGGTAACGCGGACGGCACGGGCGCCGCGGCGAGCTTCTACTTCCCCAGTGGCGTGGCTGTCGACAGTGCCGGCAACGTCTACGTCGCCGACTATTTCAACCACACCATCCGCAAGATCACTGCCGCCGGAGTCGTCACGACGCTGGCCGGCACTGCAGGCGAGTCGGGTAGCACGGACGGCACGGGCACCGCGGCACGCTTCTCCAACCCCGCCGGCGTGGCGGTCGACAGTGCCGGCAACGTTTACGTCTCCGACATCGGCAACCACATCATCCGCAAGATCACCGCCGCTGGGATCGTCACAACGCTGGCCGGCACTACAGGTATGTCAGGTAGCACGGACGGCACGGGAGCCACGGCGCGCTTCGACTACCCCTGGGGAGTAGCGGTCGACAGTGCCGGCAACGTCTACGTCTCCGAAGTGAACCGATACACAATCCGCAAGGTTACCGGCACCGGGGTCGTCACGACGCTGGCCGGCACTGCATTCTGCGCCCCCCGGGGAGTAGCGGTCGACAGCGCCGGAAACGTCTATGTCACCAACGGTTGTAACTTCACCATTTGCAAGATCACCCCAGCCGGGGTCGTCACGACGCTGGCCGGCACTGCGGGTATGCGGGGTAGCACGGACGGCACGGGCGCCGCGGCGCGCTTCGACTCCCTCGCCAGTGCGGCAGTCGACATTGGCGGCAACATCTACGTCACCGAGGATTATAACTTCACCATTCGCAAGATCACCCCCGCCGGGGTCGTGACGACGCTGGCCGGCACTGCGGGTATGCAGGGTAGCACAGACGGCACGGGCGCAGCAGCGCGCTTTAACCTTCCGAGGGGCGTGGCGGTCGACAGCGCCGGAAACGTTTACGTCGCCGATACAAACAATCACACCATCCGCAAAGTCACTGCCATCGGAATCGTGACGACGCTGGCTGGCACTGCAGGCACGTCGGGTAGCACGGACGGCACCGGCGCTGCGGCGCGCTTCAACAGACCCACCGACGTGGCAGTCGACAGCGCCGGCAATATCTACGTCGCCGACCAGAACAACTCCACCATTCGCAAGATCACAACTGCGGGAATCACCACTACGATCGCGGGGATGGCCGCAATAAGAGGAATCGTCCTCGGCACAACACCTCGACTTGCATCCCCCATCGGTCTGGAGATCATCGGTGATTCCATCATCATCAGCGACACCCTCGCCATCCTCTTACTCCGCCACGGCGCACGCCAGTGATGGAAGGCACTCAGGTCGGAGCCTATCGCGTGCTGCAGAGGATTGGGGACGGCGGCATGGGCGCAGTGTGGCTCGCCGAGCATACGATACTCGGCCGCCGCGCGGCGATCAAGGTACTGCACCCGGAGTACTCGAGTAGCTCCGATCTCGTGATGCGGTTCTTCAACGAGGCACGCGCGGCCACGGCAGTTAACGATCCGGGGATCGTGCAGATCTTCGACTTCGGTCGCCACTCCGACGGCAGTGCGTACATTGTGATGGAGCTACTGGACGGCGAGCCGCTCGATCGGCGGATCGCTCGCCATGGCGCGCTCGGGTTACCTGAAGCACTGCGCATCATGCGCCAGATTGCGAGCGCGCTGGGCGCCGCGCACATGCGCGGCATCATCCACCGGGACCTCAAGCCCGAGAACGTGTTCATCGTGCGCGATCCGGCGGTCGACGGCGGCGAGCGAGCGAAGATTCTCGATTTCGGCATCGCCAAGCTCATGGGGGATCCCGGAGCCGTCAAGACGCGAACCCAGACAGTGATGGGCTCGCCGAGGTACATGTCGCCGGAGCAGTGCCGCGGCGCGGGGCTGGTCGACCAGCGGTCAGATGTGTACGCGCTCGGCTGCTTGCTGTTCACGCTCCTGGTCGGCCGTCCGCCATTCGACGCCGAAGGCGTAGGCGAGCTCATCGTGATGCACATGCGCGAGCCTCCGCCTGTGCCGTCGAGCTTGCGTCCCGGGATTCCGCCGGAGATCGATCAGCTCGTGCTGCGTTGTCTGGAGAAGGATCCGGCGCAGCGCTTCGACCACGGCGGTGAGCTCGCGACCGCGATCGGCAGACTGCTCGGATTGTCGCTGCAGCTCGAAGCGCCCGGCCCGAGAACTACGTACACGGCGTCGGACCCGACCACGCTCTCATCGGCGACGAGCGCGGCGATCTCGGCCAGACCGGCCAGATCCAGACGTTCGGCTATCTACGTGGGGCTTGGCCTCATGGCAACCGGCGGCGCGTTCGCCATCGGGGCGACCGCCATCGGCTCGAATACGCCGAGCTTCGAGCCCGGACCCGCCCCGGCACCAGAGCCAGCAGTCGCGGCACCAGCTGAGCCACCGTCCGAGCCGGCGCCCCGAGCGTCCGATCCGAATGCCGAGATCGCGGCGCGGACGAAGGATGTCTTGAGCCGGTTCGTCGCATGGTCGCGTGACCATCAAGACGCGCCCTGTCCCGAGATCACCGAGCTCGACGACGTGCCTCGAGATCCTTGGAACCAGGGGTTCCGGCTGACGTGCACCGATCAGCCCGGCGACCAGATCATCGGCGTGATTTCAGCCGGGCCCGATGGCACGCCGGGCACAACCGACGATATCGCGTCATGGCAGCTCGGGCGCGAGGTGACGGACTCCGTGCGAGGCACGCGCTGGGTTGCCGCCGCTCTCCAACCGAGCAAGCCGCTCCGAATCGAGCGCGGACTGGCCGCCGGCACCAGGCAAGCGCCAGGGACCGCCGGTGCCAGGCCGACGGAGCTCAAGCCTGCGGCGGCCGCCAAGCCCAATCAGCCCAAGCCCGGCAAGGAGATCGAGCTCGACGAGAACGGGTTACCGGCCAATCGCTGAGCAGGGGAGAACCTCGTGATCTCAACCAGAGTGATAATCGCGTATTCCCTGATTGCTGCGGCGACACCAGTGCACGCGCAGCCGGCTGGAGCCCAAGCGGAGGTGCTGTTCCGCGAGGGCCGCGACCTCATGAAGGCCGGGAAGATCGCCGAGGCGTGTGCCACGTTAGAGCAGAGTCACAAGCTCGATCCCGCGGTCACGACGCTCCTCCACCTCGCCGCGTGCCGCGAGAAGCTCGGCCAGCTCGCGACCGCGTGGGGACTGTTTCTCGACGCTGAGCGACAGACCCGGTCAGCAAGCGACCGGGCCACCGAGCAACTCTACAAGATCGCGCATGATCGCGCCGCAGGGCTCGAGCCGCGCGTGCCGAAGCTGACGATCAGCGTGCCGGACAGGAGCAGGATCAACGGGCTCGAGATCCGGCGCGACCAGGAGAGCATCCCTGCGGTGATGTGGAATCGCGCTCTCCCGATCGATGGCGGCACGTACACGATCACGGCACGCGCCCCGGGTGCAAGCGAGTGGTCGACGAGCGTGACGCTCGCAACCGAAGCCGATTCCAAGACGGTCGACATTCCCGACCTCCGGAATCGCGAACGGGATCTCGACGTACGCCGAGCCGTGTCGCCCGGGACGGCGGAGCCTCCAGAGCCGACGAAGACGGGGGCTGCGCCGCTCCCCACGGCGAAGCCTCCAGAGCCGACGAAGGCGGAGGCAGCACCACCCGGCATGGAGGGGCCGGTCAAGCCGCCCAAGCCGCCGAAGCTCCCAGATGTGACCAGGCGGCGCGGGCTCGCCCTCCCGATCGCGGTCGGCGCTGGCGCGGTGGCGCTGCTCGGCGGCGCGCTCGGGCTCTATCTGTGGGGCGACTCGACCTACGCCGACGCGAAGGCCGAGATGATGGATCAGGCGCGGCGCAACTCGCTCTACGACTCGGCCAATCGCAAGGCGCTCGCTGCCCAGGGCCTCGCGGTCGCGGGCGTCGGCTGCGCCGGGGTCGCGGTCTGGCTCTACCTTCGCCAGCGCGGTACGCCGACCGAGCCGGACTCGGCCCGCGCAGCGCGCCTGATGCTCGCGCCGACCGCGTCGGGCATCGGCGTCGCCGGCTGGTTCTGACCGCCGACGTCGTCTTCGGCCCGCTCGCGCTACGCTTGCCTACGAGGCGAGGGCCGTCGGTGCCGCGTTTTGCATCTTGCTCAACCGGGATGCAGGGAGTTTCTTGAAATCGGATTCGGTCACCCGTATGTCGGGTGGTTTTCGCGGTGCCGGTTCGCTTCGTACCGCCGAGAGTGTAGCCATCACCTCGTTCGCGATGTCCACCACTACCTTCGTCGGAAGCGCCTCCGAGCCGCGTGCGTGGTTCGACATCAAAACTCGCAAGATGAGATCGTGTTGGGGGGAGATCTCCTTGAGGCTGCTCTCCCAACTCGCCACTGTCTCGCGGGCGATGCCCATGCGGTCAGCGAGCTCCTGCTGGGTGATCTGCATCGAGCGACGCAAGTAGCGTGCAAATCCCGCCGTGAGCCGGTGGGGGAGCCCTACGATGTCCATCGCGATGAAGAATAGAGATGCGTTGATGACCTGACCGTGAAGTATCTCGCGGTGGCAGGAGCTACACCTCCAACCGGGAGCTCCATCGAGAAACGATGGGAGCCCGGAGTACCGAGAGAAGTCGAAACTTCTAAGGGTGACTGGCTTGAATGTTCCTCCGCACTCGCACTTCGGACCAGTGGATGATCTCGGCTTGGTAGCCTTCGTCGTCGTCTTCTTCTTGGCCATGGTCTTCACTCGTCCACCTCGATGACAGTGCACAACGTGATCCAGACCGTTCGGTTGGGCGCGCTGTAGACTTCGACCCCAATGCCGAGGGTCCGCTCACCATCCACATCAGGACCAATCACACGCCAACACGTGCCACCGTTTCCTGGGTGTCCCATCCAGGTACGCCTCTGCTCGTGCAGAGCGATCGATCGCGGTGTGAACATCGAACATGTTTACGCTCCGCTCGTCCATTCGTTCCTCGAAGTGGCGCGCTGTGATGAACCGACCTGCTGTGATGGCTTCCTTTGCACGTTGAAGCGCGACCGCCGCCGATTTCGGACCCGCCATGCCTTTGTAATTCTAGGTTACATTGGACCGGGTTGCTAGGGATGCCAACCTGACAAATGAACCAGCTGGCGTACCTAGAGGATCCGGGCGGTTGCCAGACGCAGCCTATCCCGATCGACCCTCAGCGTCAGCCTGATGCAGCGCCCCTCGAACCACGCGCCGCCCGGCACGCTCTCGTCGCCCCGGCACGCTCCCGTCGCGCACTTTGGGCCTGACGCATGGAGGTCCCGACCGCGGCGCCGCAAGATGCTGCCGTGGCGCCAGCCATCCCTGCTGCCGCGACGCCATGGGACGCCGCGCGCAACGGCGCGAGCAGCGGGATGAGGCTGAGCAGCTCGCTTTCGGCGATGCTCGCCTTGGCCGTGACGCCGGGCCGGTCGCCTTGACGGTGATCTGCTGCAGCTCCCAAACGAACGTGCCTCGTGCGCGTTGCGGATACTTGGTACAGTCTCTTCGTGGCGTACTTCGTGACGACGCAGCTCGGCTGGGAGGTACCGCTCAACGACTGGCTCTCATTCCACCGCGACCGCATCTTGTCGGTTCTGTTTCAGATGCGCCAACAAGGTGTGCCCCGTCCCGGATTTCCAGTTTCGACGATCGCAGAGGTGACAGGTCTGGCCGAACCGCAGGCTCGAGCGCTCGCAGCGTCGCTCGCGCAAGCTCAGCTCCTCACCAAGGATGGCGGCGTGTACCATCTCACAGAGCAAGGCGCGCGGTGGGTGTTGGAAAGCCCGATGCCATGAGCCCCGCACGCCCCGACCCATGAGTGCCGGCGACGTGGCCGAAGAGTGGCGGCTGCAGGCGATCCGCGACCTGAAGGCCGCAAAGCCCAACTATGCCCGTCTACGCTTCATGTACCGCACGGGGCTTCCGTAGCCGACCACGCGAAGATCGTCGAGCGGATGCTCAACGTCCTCGAGGCCGCCGAGCTTGCTGGTCCACATACCATTTGGTAACTGGCGTGCCGCGTGCGTCGGAACGTTCCCGTGTTCGTAAATGGCGATCTTCTCGAAATCCTCTTCGAGGTCCTCGTTATCGCAACGCTTGTACCCAAGGGTTGCGTAGGCATCCTCAAACGCGTCTAGGGTCTCCTCCTCACGTACACCCGATGGCCAATACACACCGGCGCCGGGCCACCACCATCGCTCAGTGTCGTGAGCGGCCCACGCAATGCAGTTGTATTCTTCAGTTTCATTGCTGGTAATTTCGAAGGTCGAGACTTCAAGCCCGGCGACCTTCGCGGCGAGTGCTCGTTTCTTGTCGTCCATTCACGGCCAAAGTTAGATGGTTAGATCATGCCTCGTTGACGACCCCAATGAAGCCAGGCGTCACGCTCTTTGCGCAGAGCCCCCTTCGCCTCAGGCGAGACTGGGTCCTCACCGGCAATCGCTCTCAGCGCCCACGTCCATTGGGCGGGGCGGTCGCGTAACTCCGCGAGCAGCAGAGGAAGAACTCTTGGACCCAGTCCGATGATTCGTTGATACGAAGGGTGGAGCACACGTGCGGTCATCGACGACAGATGGGCTGTTTCATTGCGCCATGAGTCGCGCAATTCGTTGAAGGTCTTTACGAGCACTGCTTCGCCACTGAGCGCTGGCGGTCTGGCCGGATGACAGCGCGCCTCATCGTCCCGAGGAATGTTTCGGTTGATGAGCCAGCGTCCAGTGTCCTCTGTCTTCCACCGGAGGAAGTGACGATTGTTTTCGTTGACGTTCCACATTCAACGAACCTCCGACGCGCTCAACACCGGCAACTGTTTTTCAGTCAGCATCGCCCTCAGACTCTTTTCCTTCTCAAGGGCTCGCTCGATCTGCTCTCGCAGATCTTCGAGATCGGCTGCGTCCAGAGCAACGTAGAAGCCCTGAGTCTCGTCTCCGGAATGATACGTCAGGCGCAGCGTGTGTATAACTGCGAGCGCCGCCGGAGGATGAGAAGCAGAGATGGAGAATACAGGCCGAATATCGGTGAGGACCCTTGACCGACAATAGACGTGGGCGTGATCCGTGATTACGCCAAGCACCTTGGACGATACACCCAACGATCGCTCCAGCCGCATCAACTCGCCGATAAGCTTCTGCGCCTTCTCCCAGTCGACATTCTGCTCAAACAACTCGGACGGAAGCTTCTTGGCTGCGGCAATGACGGCCGCAACGAATCTGTCTGGCTTCTCATCGATGCGCGCCATCGCCTCGTACATGCTCGTGAGCACGTCGACGATCGCGCGAGCCGTGTCCTCGTCGAATTTTGTAGCTGGTGCGATTCGGCTCGCGAGCTCGCTACGCGACAATGCAGGCGGCGTATTTCTGAGTTCGGTGATGAGGCTGGAGGCTTGCTCATCCGGTAACGAGACGAGCTTCGCCACCAGTGCCCGGTGTCCCGACGGGATCTCGATCTCAGGCAGGTTCCCGATCTCAGGCATGTTCCCCCCGCAAGGCAGCGATCGTACAGGATGGATCTCGGAACAGCATCTACTTGACCAGGGGGAGTTGTAGCGCCGGTCGAATCGATCACCTAGTGATTGCGCCGCCATGCGTCGCCATCCCATGTCGCTGTAGCGCGTGGCGCGGGCAACGGCGCGCGCCGCGCTTACGCAGCGCTACTGCATGAGCAGCGGCACGAGGCTCAGCGGATCGCTCTCGGCGATGCGACGGGCCCAAGCGAGCGGTACACCGCGCCCTGAAAGGCGACGTGTGCCTCCGCTCGTCCAGCCCGTTCCGTTGCCCGGCTCGCGTAGACGCTGGGCCTGCGCCCGCGGTCCGCCCGCGACACCGGGCAGACGTACCGGTGAGCGGCCGGGTGAATCGGCCCGCGCGTCGAGGGATCAGCGCCGCTTCATCCTGAAGTATGTCGATGCTGCCGAAACTGCAGTGACCTGCACCATGGACAGACCTCGCTTACGTTGACGGGTTCCATCGCGCCGTCGGAAGCTTCCGCTTCGGATGGTGGAAGCCCCCATCGTCGTCGGAGCCTACCGGCTTGTCCAGCGGATCGGCGCCGGTGGCATGGGCGAGGTCTGGGCGGCCGAGCACGCCCTGCTCGGCCGCCGCGCCGCCGTCAAGCTGCTGCTCCCGGAGCTCTCGAACCGCCCCGAGATCCTCACGCGGTTCTTCAACGAGGCGCGCGCGGCGACCGCGATCTCCGATCCGGGCATCGTGCAGGTCTTCGACTACGGCCAGGACGCCCACGGCCGCGCGTTCATCGTCATGGAGCTGCTCGAGGGCGAGCCGCTCGACAAGCGCCTGCAGCGCCTCAGCGTCCTGTCCGTCCCCGACGCGCTGCGGATCATGCGCCAGGTGGCGAGCTCGCTCGGCGCCGCTCACGCCCGCGGCATCGTCCACCGTGACCTCAAGCCCGAGAACATCTTCCTCATGCGCGATCCCGAGATGCCGGCGGGCGAGCGCGCGAAGATCCTCGACTTCGGAATCGCCAAACTGACCGACGATCCGATCGGCCCGAAGTCGAATACGTCCTCGCTCGTCGGGACGCCCACGTATATGTCGCCCGAGCAGTGCCGCGGCACCGGCCAGCTCGATCAGCGCTCGGACGTCTACTCGCTGGGCTGCGTCCTGTTCACGCTGGTCACCGGGCACCCGCCGTTCGACGGCGACGGCCCCGGCGAGGTCATCGCGATGCACCTGCGCGAGCCCACGCCGCTCGCGTCGAGCCGGCGCCCGGAGATCGCGGCCACCGTCGACGACCTGATCGCCCGCTGCCTGGCCAAGGATCCCCACCAGCGCTACGCGTCGGGCGCGGCGCTGGCGTCGGCGATCGAGGCCCTGCTGACGATGCCGGGCTTCGCGGCCGGCCCCGCCCCGCGCGGCGCCTCGGCGGGCGGGTACACCACACGGCCGCCGATGACGACGCTGTCTTCGCTGGCAGGCCAGGCGCCCGCGCCGAGGAAGCGCCGCGGTACGGTGATCGCCGCCGGCATCGGGCTCGCCGCCGCGATCGGCGCGAGCGCCGCGATCTGGATCGTCACGCGCGACGCGCCCGGCGAGCATGGCGCGGTCGCCGTCGCGTCACCGCCGCCGCCGCCAGCCCCCGCGCCCGCGCCCGGACCGGCCACGGCGCCCGCCCCCGCGGCGCCCGCCCCCGCGGCGCCCGCCCCCGCCCCCGCTGGCACGCCGAAGCCGCCCGACGAGGCCGAGCGGACGGCCCGCGCGATCGGCGCGATCCTCACCGGCTTCGCGCCGTGGGCGAGCGCGCACGCGGGCGCGCCCTGCCCGACGGCGGCCGACCTCGGGGCGGCCCTCGGCGCCCACGCGCTCGACGACGGATGGGGGCGCCCGATGGCGATCACCTGCACCGATCAGCCCGCGGACCAGATCATCGGCGTGGTCTCCGCCGGCCCCGACGGCGCGCCGGGCACGCAGGACGACCTGCCCTCGTGGTCGCTGGGCCGCGACGTCACCGCGGCCGTGCGGGGCCCGCGCTGGAAGGCCGCGGTCGCGCTCGCGCCAGCGAAGGGCTCCGGCAAGCCGCGGGCGAAGCCGACGAGCAAGCAGGCCGGACGGCCCGCGCCGACGGCCGGGACACCCAAGCCGGCGGCCGCGAGACCGCCATCCACCGATATCGATGGCGATGGCATCCCCGATTCCCGTTAACCCGCACCTGGAGGCACCGTGCGCGCGATCGTGACCGTGCTCGCGCTCGTGATCGTGCTCGCGACCGCGAGGTCCGCTGGCGCGCAGTCCGCCAAGGCCGAGGCCGAGATCCTGTTTCGTCAGGGCAAGGACCTGATGAAGCAAGGCAAGACGGCCGAGGCCTGCGACGCGTTCCGCGAGAGCCAGAAGCTCGATCCGACGATCTCGACGCTGCTCAACGAGGCGAACTGCCGCGAGAAGAACGGCCAGCTCGCGACCGCGTGGGGGCTGTTCCTCGAGGCCGAGCGCCAGACCCGCGGCGCGACCGACGGGGAGACGAAGAACTACCACCAGGTCGCGCTCGAGCGCTCGAACAAGCTCGAGCGGCGCGTGTCGAAGCTGACGATCAGCGTGCCCGAGGAGAGCCGGATCGATCGACTCGAGATCGTGCGCGGCGAGACCCCGCTCGCCGAGGCATCGTGGAACCGCGCGCTGCCCGTCGACGGCGGCGCGTACAAGATCGTCGCGCGCGCGCCGGGGGCCCGGGCGTGGTCGACCGAGATCGAGATCGCGCCCGAGGGCGACACCAAGACCGTCGACATCCCGAAGCTCGCGACGGCCGCTCCGGCGCCGGGCCCGGTGGACAAGGCGCCGACGCCGCGGACGGCGCGGCGCCGGGGGGCTGCCCCGCTCGTGTTCGCCGCGGGCGCGGCCGTCCTCCTCGGCGGCGCGCTCGGCGCCGAGCTGTGGGCTCGCTCGACCTACGACCGCGCCGAGGCGGCGCCGGATCCGGCCGAGCAGGACTCGCTCTGGCGCTCGGCGAACACGAAGCGCTACGTCGCCAACGGCCTCGCGATCGCTGGCGTCGGCTGCGCGGGGATCGCGGTGTGGCTGTACCTGCGGGGCGGCGGCGAGTCGAGCTCGACGCAGGCGGCGCGCGCCGGCAGCTGGAGACTCGAGCCGATCCTCGCGCGCGGCGGCGCTGGGCTCGGCCTCACCGTGAGGTACCGATGAGCGCGTTCACCCGACTGACCCCGATCACCATCGCCGCGCTGCTCGCGGCCTGCGGCTCGTTCCCCCAGCCAGCGCGGCACGACGACGCGAGCCCCGGCGGGGCCGACGACGCCGCGCCCGAGGACGCGGGCCCCGACGCGCCGCTGCCCGATCCGATCACGGTGCACAACCAGTCGGTCAACGCGATCGCCGTGGACGGCTCGTACGTCTACTGGACGAGCGCGAGCCAGATCTGGCGCCTCGCGAAGGTCGGCAGCGCCGCCGCGACGCCCATCGTCACGATGACGACCACGCCGCAGAGCCTCGCCGTCGACGCCTCGAGCTTCTACTGGCCGGAGTACTTCGCCGAGCGCGTGATGAAGGCGCCGCTCGGCGGCGGCGCCCCGGTGCTGCTCTCGGGGAGCCTCGGGTCGTCACCCCAGTTCGTCCACCTCGACGCCACGAACGCGTACTGGCCCACCGACGGCGGGACGTCCGCGATCCAGACGACCCCCAAGAGCGGCGGCAACGCGATGAACATGATCACGACGGGCCAGCCGGACGACATCGAGGTCGACGCGAGCTACGTCTACTGGACCTCGGGCTCCTCGGGCACCACGGGCACGATCAACCGCCTGAACAAGGCCACGCTCGGGAACCAGGTCATCGGGACGATCGGCGGCGCCCTGCGCGGCATCGCGCTCGACGACACCCACGTCTACGCGGCCAGCGCCACCACGGTGGTGCGCGTGCCGAAGACCGGCGGCGCCGTCGAGACGATCGCCACGAACCAGACGAACATCGGCGACCTGGCGGTCGGCATCACGAGCGTCTTCTGGACCAGCTACGTGGCGAACGGCTCCGTGATGCGCGCGCGCAAGACCGGCGGCGGCGTCGGCCCCGTCGCCCTCGATCAGCCGATGGCCAGCTGGATCCTCGTCGACGGCAACACCGTCTACTGGAGCGTCAGCGGCAAGCTCGTCAAGGTCGACGTGGCGTCGCCGTAGTGCCGCGGCGAGCCGCCGCGGCGATCGCCCGCGCTACTGCATGAGCAGCGGCAGGAGGCTCAGCAGGTCGCTCTCGGCGATGGTCGCCTTGACGGTGACGTCGGGGCCGGTCGCCTTGACCGAGATCTGCTGCAGCATCGTCTTGGCGCCGGCCGGGAGCGAGCCGTCGGCGGCGAGCTTGGTGAGCTCGCCGTTGGCCTTGGACACGGCGTCGGCGGCGGCCTTCGCGCTGTCGAGCGTCGGGTGCAGATCGATCGTGAGGTTGCCGCCGGCGACCGTCAGCGCGCCGTAGGCGCTCTTCATCTTCATGCCGGGCTCGAGCTCCTTGCTGACCGAGCTCGCGCCCCAGATCGCGCCCTTGGTGTTCGCGCTCGCCGCGAGCTTGCCGACGGGCGACTTCGCGACGCCGCCCTTCTGGCCGACCCACTTCTCGAGCGCCGCCTTGTCGCGCGGATCGGTGCCGATCACGAGGACGTCGCTGCCGACCCAGCTCACGTACGCCTTGTCGTTGTTGTGCGTGATCTCGGTGACCGCGCCCACCTTCTTGACGGCGAGCTTCGTGTCCTTGGCGCCGGTCGCCTTCGCCACGTCCTCGAAGCACTTCGTCAGCTTCGGCTGATCGAGGCCGGCCCCGAGCGAGAGGTAGACCGCGCCCTGCTTGCGATCGGCGTCGGACGCGTAGACGACGCCGTGGACCGCGCCGAGCGGATCGATCTTGCACGTCGTCTTGATCGTCTCGATGAGCTTCTGCGCGTCGGGCTGACTCGCGAGCGCCATCGGCATGATCATCTTGAAGAGCTGCGACTTGGTGATCGCCGTCAGATCGGCGCCGATCACGAGCGCCGTCTGCGCGGGCAGGTTGTCCTTGGCTGCGGCCCACGCGCGGGCCGGATCGGCATCAGCATGCTGCGTGATCGCGCACAGCGCCGCGGCGGCGAACGCCGCAGAAACGATGGTCTTGGCTCCCATCGCCGCAGCATAGCAGGGCGCCTCCCGCGATCACGGGCAACCGTGGGTCGCCGTGAGCGCGATCGTGTCGAAGAAGAACGAGGTCGGCTTCGCGCCGTCGTTCCTCGACGAGAAGCGCACCCGAACCGTCAGGTTCGACAGATCTTGCGAGGGGGTCGACGCGACCGTTGAATAGAACTGCGCCCACGTCGTCAGAGGCGTCAGGTTCGAGACCTGGAGCGCCGTCGCGATCGTGGCGCCGCTCGGCAGCGTCAGCGCGACCGTCGCGCTGTCGTAGACGCCGCCGCTCGTCTCGTCCGTGAGCACCTGGTAGTAGCCGCTCAGCACGACCTGCTTCGTCGCCGGCGGGATCACGACGTCCTGGTACAGCGAGTCGCGGAGGTTTGCGCCGGTGAAGCCGCCGAGCCACGCCTTGTACGGCGCCGAGTGCTCGGCGGGGCCGTCCTGCGCCGTGATCAGCGGGAACGACGCGTTGATCGGCTGCTGGATCCAGCCCGCGCCAGAAGGCGCGTCGTCGAGGAGCGGGTTCCCGAGCAGCTGCGTCGTCACCGGGACGCACGCCGGCGGTGGCGGCGGCGGCGGCGGTGGCGGCGCAGGCGGCGCGTCGGGCGAAGGCGCGTCGGGCGAAGGCGCGTCGGGCGGCCGCGGCGCGGGCGGCCGCGCGTCCGGACGCGGCGGCGCGTCGGGCGCGCCGGCCCCCCCGGGCGTCCCGGAGTCGTCATCGCTCGCGGCGATGCTGCCCCGAGCACAGCCACCGAGCAGGATCATCGCCAATACAGCATTTCGCATCTGCGACAATCGTGTAGCTGGTCGGGCCACCCGATCTCAAGATTGTTTCCACTCTTATGGATCACCTGCCGGCGCGAAGGTCAGTGCGCTGACATTCGCACGCTGAAATCTCCGGAAGGCTCTGAGATTGTATCGATTTCTAAATAAAGATTCCGTATCTCAGTGAGTCTCGGAGTCGTCGCCATCGTCATCTCCGGCGCCGCCGTCCCGTCCGTCCGCGGCGGCGTCCGCGGCGCCCTCGCTGTGCTTGATCCCGAGGCGCGCCATCATGCGCTGCAGGAACCTGCGGCTCACGCCGGCGCGCTCGGCGGCGCGCGTGACGTTGCCGCCGACCATGCGCAGCATCGCGCGGACGTAGACGACCTCGAAGCTCTTCGTCCACTCGTCGCGCGCCTCCTTGAGCGGCAGGTGCAGCGCCACAAGCCGCTCGATCGCGTCGGCGGTCGCGTCGGTGGTGGCGTCGGCGGCCGCGCCAGCGGCCGCGTCGGCGGCGCCCTCGGCAGGCCCCCGGCGCGGCGCGATCGTGCCGAGCGAGACGCTCCGCTCGAGGTAGTTCTTGAGCTCGCGCACGTTCCCGGGCCAGCCCCGCCCGGTGAGGCTCGCGACGAACTCGGCGGGGAGCTCGCGCTCCTGCCCGGTGAGCTGGCGGAAGAAGTGCGCCGCGAGCGCCGGGATGTCGTCGCGGCGCGCGCGCAGAGGCGGCAGGCGCAGCTCGACGACGGCGAGCCGGTAGTAGAGATCCTCGCGGAACGAGCCCTGGTTGATCGAGGCGGCGAGCGCGCGGTTGGTCGCCGCGACGATGCGGACGTCCACGGTTCGCGCGGCGCTCGAGCCGACGCGGCGGATCGAGCGCGACTCGATCGCCCGCAGGAGCTTGGGCTGGAGCGCGATCGGCATCTCGCCGATCTCGTCGAGGAACAGCGTGCCGCCGTCGGCCTCCTCGAACACGCCCTTGCGGTCGGCGGTCGCGCCGGTGAACGCGCCGCGCACGTGCCCGAACAGCTCGCTCTCGACGAGGTGCTCGGGGATCGCGCCGCAGTCGACGGCGACGAACGGCCCCTTGGCGCGCGGCGACGCGGCGTGCAGCGAGCGCGCGACGACGTCCTTGCCGGTCCCGGTCTCGCCCTGGATGAGGACGGTCGCATCGCCGTGCGCGATCCGCTCGAGGATCGCGTACACGCGCCGCATCTCGACGCTCGCGCCGACGAGCTCGCCGAACGACGGCCGCCCCGAGACCTCGATGAACGCGGGCTCGTCGCCGAGCTCGACGCGGAACGCCGAGCCGCCGATCCGCACGAGCGTCCCGGGCGGGATCTCGGCCTCGCGCACGCGCACGCCATCGATCAGCGTGCCGTTCGTGCTGCCGCAGTCGCGGATCACGATGGTGTCGCCGCGGACCGACAGCTCGCAGTGGAAGCGCGACACCGTGCGATCGGCGAGCACGAGGTCGTTGCCGTCGGCGGTGCCGACGCGCGCGATCTCGCTGCCGACGGTGGCGCGGGCGCCGCGCGACGGCCCGTCGATCACCGCGAGCGCGACCGACCAGATCCGCACCGCGCGAGCGGGCGCCACGCGCGAGGTGACGTCCCGTTCAGAGTCGATCGGACACAAGCGAGCTCCCCCTGGGGAGCCTTCATAACACTAGCCCGCTGCGAAGCGCGCCCGCAGCGCCTTCTTGTCGAACTTGCCGACGCTCGTCCGCGGCACGGCGTCGATCAGCTCCATGCGGTCGGGCAGCTGCCAGCTCGCGAAGCCGCTCGCCAGGAGGTGCTCGCGCAGCCGCGCGAGATCGAGCGAGGCCCCGCGCCGCACCACCACGCACGCGAGCGGCCGCTCCTGCCACTTCGGATCGGGGATCGCGATCACCGCGGCCTCCTCCACCTCGGGCAGCGCCATGATCGTGCGCTCCATATCGACGGACGAGATCCACTCGCCGCCCGACTTGATGAGGTCCTTCGTCCGATCGCCGATCACGAAGTAGCCGCGCGGCGAGGCGATCGCGACGTCGCCGGTGCGGAACCAGCCGTCCGCGGTGAACTGCTCGCCGCCCTCATCCTTGAAGTAGCGATCGACGATCCACGGGCCGCGCACGAGCAGATCGCCCATCGTCTTGCCGTCGGGCGGCACCTCGGCGCCGTCCGGCGCGCGGATGCTGATCTGGACCCCGGGCAGCGGCAGGCCGGCCTGACACCGGACCTCGCCGAGGAGCCGCTCCTCGGGCCAGTCGCGCATGTGCTCCTTGGGCCACGCGACCGACGCGATCGGCGACGTCTCGGTCATGCCCCACACCTGGTGGATCGTGATGCCGTGCTCGGCGCGGAACCGCTCGATGAGGCTGGTCGGCGGCTGGGCGCCGCCGATGAAGATGCGGCGCAGCGCGGGGAGCTTTGCGCTCGTCTTCGCCAGCTCGTCGCCGACGGCGAACCACACGGTCGGCACGCCGGCCGCGATCGTCACGCGCTCGCGCGCGAGCAGCTCGACGAGAGCGGGCGCGGTGTGGTCGCGCCCGCCGAACACGAGCTTGGCGCCGACCATCACGGCGGCGTGGGGGATGCCCCAGGCGTTGGCGTGGAACATCGGGACGACGGGCAGCGCCGCGTCGCCGGGGCCGAGCGCGAACGCCGCCGCCGACGTCACGGCCAGCGAGTGCAGGACGGTCGAGCGGTGCGTGTAGATGACGCCCTTGGGCCGCCCGGTCGTGCCGGACGTGTAGCAGAGGCCGAGCGGCTCGTTCTCGGGGATGTCGCGCGGCGGGTACGTGGTCGGGCAGTCCCGGATCAGCTCCTCGTACGCGACCACGTTGGGCAAGGACGACGAGAGTGACGCCGAGCGCGACGCCGAGAGTGACGCCGAGAGTGAGGACGGCGGCACCTCGGCGCCGAGGACGACGATGTGGCGGACCCGCGCGAGCGCCGGTGTGAGCTTCTCGAGCGTCGCGAGCTGATCGGGATCGACGAAGATCACGCGATCGTCGGCGTGCTCGATGATGTACGAGAGGTCCTCGACGGAGAGCCGGACGTTGAGCGTGTGGAGCACGCGCCCGGTGCACGGCACGGCGAAGTAGCACTCGAGGTGCCGGTAGTGGTTCCACGCGAGCGTCGCGACGCGCTCGCCGGGCGCGACCTCGAGGCGATCGAGCGCGTGCATGAGCTGCTGCGCGCGCCGCGCGAAGTCGGCGTACGTGTAGCGATGGATCCCGCCCTCGCCCCTGCTGACGACCTCGACGTCACCGAAGTGGGTGGCGGCGTTCTGGAACAACAGCCACGCGTTGAGCTGGGTGGGCATCATCGGGGCACCTCGCGATCGCGATCAGAAGAACAGGTACACGTTCGACATGAGCGAGTAGTTCCTGGCGCGCGTCCCGTCGGCGTAGTGATCGTCGTACAGCCCGCCGTCGACGCCGACGCGCGTCCCCTTCGTCGGATCGACGAACACGCCGAGGTCGAAGAAGTTCTCGTGATCGCGCGTCCGGCCCAGGACCGGATCCAGGGCGTTGACCCCGCCGAACCGGCCGGCGTTCGCCGACTGCATGTGGCCGTAGTTCGCGAAGAAGCCGAGGCGGCCATCGGTCCCGGGCACGTAGTACTCCGCGCCGATCATGTACGAGGTCCACTTGATGAGCGCGAGCTGGCCGGTCGCCGTGTACGCGGCGAACCCGGGATCGAAGTTCGCCGTGTACGGCGTGGACGGATCGCCGGGGTTCGCGCCGGGGACGGCGGCGTTGACGGTGCCGGCCGCGCCGAGCCCCGTGTACATGTCGCTGGTGCCGCGGCCGATGACGATCTCGCCGGACAAGGACAGCGCGTGATCCTTGTTCTCCTTCGTCGCCGCGATGATCGGCAGGAAGGCGTTGAACGCGACGCCGCCGCCGATCAGGGTGTTCGCCTTCTTGGGCGTGGGCGAGAACTCGGCGATCCGGAACCGCCGCACGTCCGCCGAGACGCCGATCGAGGCGGGCGTGACCGTCGTCGACGTCATGTACCCGGTGTGCAGCCCGGTCTGCTGGCCGAGCACGAGGCGGGCGGCGGCGACGCCCTCGGGGGTCCCCGAGTCCATCTGCGGCGGGCGGTTGGCCGCGACGGCGAGCTCGACGGAGGTCTTGCCCTGCTTGATGGTCTTGGTCACCCGGACCTGCGGGGTGCGCTGGAACATCTGGCCGGGGAGGCCGGGCTCCTGCACGGAGGCGACCAGGTAGTTGGCCTGCCAGCCGAACAGGTTCCACGTCTGGCCGACGAGGATGTCGGCCCACGGCGTCTCGAACTTGAGGAAGGAGTGGCGGATGCGGAGCACGGGGTTGGCCCAGGTCCCCTGCTCGGTCGTGGTCGTCGGGCCGAAGAAGTCGGTCTCGATCTGGCCGGTCACCTTGACGTCGCCGACCGGCGGCGCGGCCAGCTTGAGGCCGAAGCGCGAGTCGCGCGCGGTGAAGACGGTGCGCCCGTGGTCCCCGCGGTACGTGCCCGACTTCTGGATCGGGAGGTTGCTGCAGAACTCATTGCAGCTCTGGGTGCTGTGGGCGACGAGGTTCGTCTCGACGTAGCCGTAGACGGTGACCTTGATCTTCGAGACGAGCGGGACGGACGGATCGCTCGCGGCGGGCGCGGGCGCGGGCGGCGGGGGCGGCGGCGGCGGCGCCGGGGGCGGCGCCGGTGGCTGCGTCGCACCATCGGGCGGCGGCGGCGGGGGCTGCGGCTGGCCGGTGCCGTCGGGCGGGGGCGGCGGCGGCGGCGGCTGGCCGGCGGTGTCCGGCGTCGGCTGCGCGGGCGGCTGCGCGGGCGGCGCGGGCTGGGCGGCGGCGCCGGCCGGGACGAGCGGCAGCGCGAGGAGCGCCGCGGCGAGAGAGCGAGCGACGAAACGGCAGTTGGTCTTCATGGGCCCTCCTCGGATCTGCTCCGTGCTTATCATCGAGCTCTGGCTGAGCGCTGGCTCACAGGTCGCCATCGCGATGGACACGCGCCTTGGGCAGCTCGCTCGCTCCATCGCGGTGTTCGAGCTGGTGCTTGCCGGTCTCGCCCGCGATGAACACCGCGACGAGAGTAACAGCCGCGCAGCCGAGCATGTACACGGCCACCATCGTCCAACCACCGCCGCTGCGGGCGACCAGCGACGTCGCGATCAGCGGCGCAAAGCCGCCGCCGAGGACAGAGGCGAGCTGGTAGCCGATCGACGCGCCGGTGTAGCGCACCTTCGCGCCGAACAGCTCGGCGAAGAAGCTCGCCTGCGGGCCGTACATCGCCGCGTGGCCGACGCACACGCCGAGCACGATCGCGAGCCAGATCAGCCCGACCTGCCCGGTATCGACGAGCAGGAAGAACGGATACACGAAGGCCGCCGAGAACGCCGCGCCGAACAGGTAGACGGGGCGGCGGCCGAAGCGATCCGAGAGCGCGCCGAACAAGGGGACCGCGATCAGATCGATGGCGGCGGCGATCAACACGCCGGACAGGAGGGTCGTCTTCGCCACCTTCACGCGCTCGAACGCGTAGTTCAGGATCCAGACCGCGTAGATGTAGAAGAAGACGTTCTCGGCGATGCGCGCGCCCATCGCCAGGAGCACGCTCCGCGTGTGCGTGCGGAAGACCTCCACGATCGGCAGCTTGACCTCGGCCTTCTCGGCCTTGATCTTCGCGAACGCCGGGCTCTCGGCGAGCCGCACGCGGATGTACGTGCCGACGGCCACGAGGAGGAAGCTGACGAGGAACGGGATCCGCCAGCCCCAGGCGAGGAAGTCTGCCTCGGGCATCTCCTGCGTGAGACGAAACACGCCGTTGGCGACGAGCAGCCCCGCCGCCACGCCCACCTGAGGGAGCGCGCCGTAGAACCCACGACGGTGCGCCGGCGCGTGCTCGACGGCCATGAGGACCGCGCCGCCCCACTCGCCGCCGAGGCCGAACCCCTGGGCGAGGCGCAAGATGATGAGGAGGATCGGCGCGGCGATCCCGATGGTCCCGTACGTGGGCAAGAGGCCGATCGCGAACGTCGCGATGCCCATGATGACGAGCGTCAGGCTGAGCATCGCCTTGCGACCGATCCGGTCGCCGAAGTGCCCGAACACGATGCCGCCGAGCGGGCGGGCGAGGAACCCCGCGGCGAACGTGCCGTACGCCAGCAGCGTGCCGATGAAGGGGTCGAAGTTCGGGAAGAACAGCTTGTTGAAGACGAGCGCCGCCGCCGTCCCGTAGAGGAAGAAGTCGTACCACTCGATCGCCGTCCCGATGAAGCTCGCCACGGCGACCTGCGTGATCGAGGTGGCGGATTCTTCGTGTGAGCTCGGGCCGGCGGAGGCCGACGGTGCAGGTTCGGTCATGGAGGCTCCTCGGGTGGGTCGCTCGCGCCGCGTGCACGGTACACGCCACGCCGCGCTCGCGCGAATCCAGCGAGATAGGGCGGCCGCCGCGTCACGCGTGACGCTCCCCCGCGGCCGGCAGGTGCGTCACCGATGACGCGGCCGGGTCAGTCCGTGGTTGGCGCCACCGAGGCGTTGCGTTACCGTCGCCGGGGCTCAACGGGGGATGCCGAGACCCATCGCCGAAGCTGCAGCCGATCTGGTGACGCTCGTCCCCAGCGATGGGCTGCACTGCTTTGGGCGCTACCAGCTGCTCGCGAAGCTCGGCAGCGGCGGCCAGGCGGACGTCTACCTCGCGGCCGCGCTCGGCACGCTGGGCGTCGACAAGCTGGTCGTCATCAAGCGGGCCCGGCCGGGCCTGGCCGCGGACGACGCCCGGCTCGGCATCTTCCTCGACGAGGCGCGCCTGACGCTCCGCCTGAACCACCCCAACATCGTGCACACGTACGAGGTCGGCGAGGAGGCGGGCGCGCACTTCATCGCGATGGAGTACGTCGAGGGCCTCTCGCTCGAGGACCTGTTCCGCTACCAGCGCACGCGCGCCTTTGGCCCGGCGATCTGGCTCCGCATCATCGCCGACGCGCTGAGCGGGCTCGCGCACGCGCACGGTTTGCGCGACTACGACGGCACGCCGCTCGAGATCGTCCACCGCGACATCTCCCCGCACAACATCCTCGTCAGCTACGACGGCGTCACGAAGATCGTGGACTTCGGGATCGCGAAGGCGTCGCTGACCAGCTCGACGACCGAGCCGGACGTGCTGAAGGGCAAGGCGGCGTACATGGCCCCGGAGCAGGCGCTCGGCAAGACGGATCGCCGGAGCGACCTGTTCGCGATGGGCGTCGTGCTCTGGGAGCTGCTCACCGGCCAGCGGCTGTTCGATGGCGACTCGCTCGTGATCCTCCAGCGCCTGCTGCACGAGCCGATCCCGCGGCTCCGCACCGCCCTGCCGGAGCAGGACGCCGAGCTCGAGGAGATCGTCGCGCGCGCGCTCGAGAAGGAGCCGGACGCCCGCTACCAGACGGCGAACGAGATGCGGCAGGCGATCGAGCGCTACCTGCGCAAGACGAGCCAGGTCGTGCGCGAGCCGGAGGTGGGCGAGGCGATCTCGACGGCGTTCGCGGACGAGCGCGCGAGGCTCGGCGCGCGCGTCCAGCAGGCGATGGCGCGGATCGCCGAGGCGGGCACGCCCGGCCGGAGCGGCGAGCTGCCGGCGGTCCGCGGCAGCGCCCCGCCGTCGCGCGCCGAGCCGGAGCGCGCTATCGCGAGTGAGCAGGCGAGCGAGCGGGCGAGCGGGCGCGACCTGCCGCTGTCCGCGCCTGTACCTGCGCCTGCGCCTGCACCTGCGCCTGCGCCTGCGCCGACGCCGCGCCGCGGGCGCCCCCGGCGTGCACAGCTGCGCGTGGCGATCGCCGCGGGCGGGCTCGCCCTCGTCGGCGCGCTCTTGCTCGTGCTCCTGCTCCTCTTCGCCGCCGGCCGGGACGGCCGCGCGAGCGGCGACCGCGCGAGCAGCGCCGTCCCGGCCCCCGCCCTCGCGCGCGCGCCGTGCAGCGCGCCGATCCACGTCCGGATCATGTACGACATGACCGGCGCGACGCAGGACGTCGGTAAGGCCGCCGGCAAGGGCGCGTACGACTACCTGCGCGCGCTCGGTGCGGCCGGCGGTATCCGCGGCTGCAAGCTCGAGCTCGACGTCCGGGACACCCGCTACGACAAGCGCGCGTCGCTCGAGGTCTACGCCGCCTGGAAGGCGCGCCCGGACTGGCCCGCCGTGTCGGCGATCTTCGTCCAGGGCACGCCGATGACCCAGGCGCTCGGCCCGCTCGCCGCGCAGGACGAGAAGGTGATCATCTCCAGCGCCTACGCGGGCGAGCTGGCGGCGCCCACGCCCGCGACGGCGGAGGTCGACGTGCCGTCGCTCTCGGACGCGTTCGTCGAGGCGTCCGTCCAGGTGCACAAGCAGTCGCCGGGCTACCCGTACGTCTTCTTCCAGGGCACCGACTACACGACGGCGGCGCGCGTCGGCGCCAACTTCGCCTGGCGCCAGGGCGCGCGGCGCATGGCCTTCTTCTACTGCTCGACGAGCCCGTTCTGCACCGATCCGGTCGACGGCGCGAAGACGTTCCTCAAGCACCTGGGCGGCACGCACATCGGCCGCGATCTTTTCATCGAGCTCTCCGACGACGAGCAGGCGATCGAGCGCAAGGTCCTGCGGTTCTTCCAGCAGGAGCGGCAGCACCGCGCCGCGCACCCCGACTACGAGATCGCCGACTGGATCTGGTTCGGCAACACGAGCGCGAGCAGCGCGGCGCTGGGTCGCGCGCTCGCCAAGGCGCAAGCGCAGCTCGGGCTCACGATCCACGTGATCGGCAACAACTGGGCGATGGACGAGTCGCTGCACGCTCGCTGCGGCGCGGCCTGCGCCGGCTTCCACGCCGTCCAGCCGTTCGCGACGTTCGGCGACCTCACGGCCGCCGGCACCGCCGCCCTGCTCGCCGATCACGCCCGCTACCGCGAGCTCGACGGCGAGCCCGCGGGCGCCTACCGCACCGTCCACTACGTCTACGGCCGCGTCGCCGTGGCCGCCTGGAGGCTCGCCGTCGAGCGCCTCCTCGACCTGGGCCGCCCGGTCACCGGCCCGAACCTGCGCGCCATGCTCGAGACGTTCCGCCAGGTCGACGTCGAGGGCTTCGCCGCCATCAGCTACGCGCCCACCGATCACCGCCCGCAGTCCGGCGCCCGCGTCACCCAGCTCGGCGCCGCCGGCCGCATCGAGACGATCGGCCCGCCGCTCTCGCTCACGCTGCAGCGGGGCTGGCTCGGCTGGTAGCGCTACATCACCGCGGCCTGCACCGGCAGCGCGGCCGCCGCGGTGAAGTGCGGGACGGCCACGGTCGGCTGGTAGCCGTACACGATCATGCGGTAGCGCCCGGCGGCGTCGGCATCCGTGCCCGGCTCGAACACGGGCACGCCCGCGTCCAGCGTGTTGTCGTCCCACGCCGCGTAGCTCGGCGTACAGGTGCCGCCGACGTCGGCGTAGCTGACGTCGCCGCCGCCGACGCGATCCCACGAGCTCGCAGTGTCGTTCCAGCGATAGATGTCGACGTGCGCCTTCGCGCCGGCGGTGCAGGTCGCGAGCCCGCCGGTAAAGGTGTGCGTGCCGGCGGTCAGCGTGGCGTCCACCACCCAGCCGCGGCAGCGATCGGTCGCGCCGGTCGCGTAGTCGGCGCTCCCGGTCGAGCGCGCGAACGACGCCGCCTCGGCGACGGTCTCCTCGGCGGGCGCGTTCAGGCAGTCGAACACCTCGTGGGTGGCGCGGCCCACGCGCTCGTAGATCGCCGGATCGAGCGCGAAGCCGCTCTCGAGCTGGACGCCGCGGTGCACGACGACCCCGCCCGTGCCCGTGCCCGTGTAGGTCGCCAGGCGGTTGACGATGTTCGTGGTGCCGATGCCCTCGTCGAACGAGCACCCGGCGATGCCCGTCGCGCTGGTCGAGGCGCCGGCCGTGTAGCGGACCTGATCGGGGACGAGCCCGATCATCGTGCCGCCCGGCGTCACGTCGTCGGCGGGGTTCACCAGGAGCCGGATGTTCTCGGCGATGCCGCGGCGGAACGCGAGCGGATCGGCCGTCCGATCGAGGCCGAGCCGCCCGCCGACCAGGAGGCCCTGATCGCACCCGCTCGCGTTGTCGGGGCGATCGCCGCTGCCGTGGAACGCCACCGCGTAGTCGAGATCGCCGTCGATCAGCGCGCCGACGCCGGGGAACGAGTCGCGGCTGATGTCGGTCGACGTGATGTGGAAGCGGCGGGTGTTCGTGATGTTGCTGCCGTCGCGCGGATCGGTGACGTAGTCGCCGTCGTCGCCCTGCATGCCGATCGTCCAGAACGCGTCGCGGGCGGTGTCCCCGGCGGCCTCGGCGGCCTTCCACTGAAGAAGCGCCCGGCCCAGGCCGTTTCCCGGCGCGGGGTTCTCGAACGGGTGCGGCGCGATGTAGCCGACGTTGACGGCGGTGGCTCCGGCGGCGGGCAGCGCACTCAGGTACTCGCGCGGCGTGCTGTCGTCGAGCTCGATCCCGGCGAGCGTGCCGGCCGAAACGACGGCGGGCGCCGCCGGATCCGGCACGGGCACCGGCGCGCCCGCGTACCACTGATCGCGCACCGTCACGGTGGTGGTCGAGCTCGCGGTGGGCAGCGTCCAGACGGTCGAGGTCGCCGGTGGGTTGCCGTCCGCGCCCTCCCAGATCCGATCGACCATCACGGCGCGGCGCGCGAGGATCGTGCTCGCCCCGCTCGTGTGCGTGGCCGTCGCGACAGTGCACATGCCGCGCAGCACCCCGGCGCGGTAGATGAGCAGCTGGCGGCCGGCGGGCCACGCCCGGACGCCGGACCCGTCGACGCCGACCTGGCACAGCTCGGCGGCGACGCTCGAGCTCTCGGTGATCGTCATGCCGGTGCGCTCGAGGCCCTGGCCGAGGCCGTCTTCGCTGGCGGGGCCGGCGGGGTCGAAGGCACAGCCGCCGAGCGCGAGCGTGCCGGCAGCGGCGGCGCCGAGCACGTGGGTGAGTCGCGGATATCGCATCGAAGCTCCTTATGGGTCGTGGCGGTCGTGGCGCCGTGGGCGCCCGCGAGGGAGACGCGGCGAGCGCGCGCATGTCGCGCCGAAAGTTCGCGAGGCCCTGCGCTATGCTGCGCGCCCATGACGGCGTCCCCGACCGCGCGGCCCGCGGCGAGCATCGAACAGATCCGCGCGTGCTTCCCTGCCCTCGAGCGCCGGCACAACGGCACGCCGGTCGCCTACTTCGACGGCCCCGGCGGCACGCAGGTGCCGCGCGCGGTCGCCGACGCGGTGACCGACTACCTCTTGCACCACAACGCCAACACGCACTGGGCGTACCCGACGAGCATCGAGACCGACGCGGCGCTCGCGGCCGCGCGCGCCGCGCTCGCCGACTTCCTCGGCGGCCGGCCCGACGAGATCGTGTTCGGCGCCAACATGACGACCCTGACGTTCCACGCCGGCCGCGCGCTCGGCCGGCGCTGGTCACCCGGCGACGAGATCGTGGTCACCGAGCTCGATCACCACGCCAACGTCGATCCGTGGCGCCGGCTCGCGCGCGAGCACAACCTCGAGATCCGCGCGGTGCGCTTCCACGCCGAGACGGGCCAGCTCGACATGCAGGCGCTCGCCGCGGCGATCGGGCCGCGCACGAAGCTCCTGGCGATCGGGGCCGCCTCGAACGCGCTCGGCACGATCAACGACGTGCGCCGCGCGGCGGACCTCGCCCACGCGGCCGGCGCGCTCGTGTTCGTGGACGCCGTCCACTACGCGCCGCACGAGCTCGTCGACGTCGCGGCGCTCGGCGCGGACCTCCTCGCCTGCTCCGCGTACAAGTTCTACGGCCCGCACGTCGGCGTCCTGTGGGGCCGGCAGGCGCTGCTCGAGGAGCTCGACGTGCCCAAGCTCGCGCCCGCGCCGGCGCACGCGCCGGATCGGCTCGAGACCGGGACGCAGAACCACGAGGGCATCGTCGGCGCCGGCGCGGCCGTCGACTTCTTGGCCTCGCTCGGCGCCGCCAGCGCAGGCGCCGACCAGACGCCGCGCCGCGACCGCCTCGCCGCCGCGTTCGCGATGCTCCACGCCCGCGGCCGGGAGCTCATCACGCGGCTCTGGTCGGGTCTGCGCGAGGTGCCCGGCGTCACCGTCTACGGCCCGCCCCCCGACGCGCCGCGCACGCCGACGATCGCGTTCTCCCTGCGCGGGACGTCGCCGGAAGAAGTCTCCCGCGCGCTCGCCGAGCGGGCCGTCTTCGCCTCGAGCGGCGACTTCTACGCCACGACCGCCGTCGCGCGCCTCGGCCACGCCGCCGATGGCGTCGTGCGCGCCGGCTGCGCCTGCTACACGACGGCCGACGAGGTCGATCGCCTGATCGACGGCGTCCGCGAGCTCGCGCGCCGGCCCGCCTGAGCCACGCGCGCGGTCACCGCGCGATCACCGCCCGAATCCCGGTCAGTCCTCGAGGCAGTACAGCCGGTTCAGCTCGGTGCCCGTGTTCGTGGTCGCGGAGACCCAGCGGCCATCGGCCAGATCGAAGCGGCCGGTGGTGCCGGTGAACGCGGTGGAGCTCCAGCTCGAGCAGTGGCTGCCCGTGGAGAAGCCGCTCGTGGACGTCCCCGTCCAGGCGCTGCCGGCATCGGTGGTGCCGGAGACGTACGCGTTGGTCTCGGTCAGGTACAGCGCGGCGCTCAGGCGCCCGCCCGCGGTGGTCAGCGTAGACTTGGTGGGCGCGACCACGACGCCGTCGGGGCGCGCCCACGGCCCGTTGGTCAAGAACCGCGAGGTCGCCGAGATGGAGGCGTTCGAGGCCCACGCCTTGAAGTTCTGCGAGTTCGCGTAGCCCACGAAGCGCGCCCGCGCCTGGCAGACGGCGTCGGCCGCGGCGATCCCGGTGAGCCCGCCCGCGTCCGTCCACGTGCTCAGGTTCCCGGTCCCGGTGACCGAGGTCAAAAACGCCTTCTTCGCCGGCTGGTGCCGCGACGGCAGCGCCGGGCCGCTCGTGGTCTGGACGCAGCGCAGCCGGCCGAACGTGTCGCAGGTCGGATCGAGGGCGAGCGCGTCGGTCCACGACGTGCCGCCGCCGTGGGCCTCGCCCATCGCGCCGCGGACCGCGAAGGAATTCGTCGTCCAGTCGGTGCACGCCGTGGACGTCAAGACGCCCGCGTCGTCGGTGCCGGTGTAGACCTTGTCGGTCGCGGCGACCTCGGTGCCGAGCTCGTTCATGCTCGCCGGCCGGAACGTCGCGCGCGTCGGCGCAAGCAGGCGATCGATCGTCGGCGCGAACGGCTGGCCGTCGGGGCGCACCCACGGGCCGGCCGCGACGGGCAGCGCGGCCTGGCCGCAGTTGTTCGCCTTCTTCCCGGTCAGGCCGTGCACGCGGCAGTACGCGTCGCTCGTCGCGTCGGACATCCACGCGACGTACGTCCCGGGCAGCCCGCCGAGCGTCGCGCGCGTCTGGCAGACCGCGTCGGCCGCCGCGACGCCCGTGTTGAGCCCGGCGCCCACCCACGTCGACAGGTTGCCGTTGCCGGTCGTCGACGTCACGAACGCCACGCGCATGCGCTGGCAGGTCGTCCCCGGCCCGACGTAGCCCGCGTTGCACATGCACGCGGTCCCGCCCATGCACGTCGCGTTCGGATCGCACAAGGTCGGCGTCACGCCGCACGCGACCTGCGCGCTGCACGTGTCGCCGTTGCCGGTGAAGCCCGCGTTGCATTGACACGTGAACGACTCGGGCGTGTCGACGCAGGTCGCGTTGGCCTGGCAATCGTGCAGCCCCGCGGCGCACTCGTTGACCCCGACCGTCACGAGCAAGGTGGCGGCGCCCTGGTTGTTCGTGCAGCGCAGGCGGTACACGCGCGCCTGCGCAAGCGTCAGGGAGACCGCGGTGTTGGGCGCCGCGATGGCGGTGCCCTCGACCATGCACGCCGGCGCTGGCGACGGGGTGTTCGCGAACGACCACGCGAACGTCACGTTCGTCGCGGTGCCGACCGCGAGCGTCGACGGGGTCGCCGTGAAGGCCCCCAGGAGCGGCGCGGCCGGCGGGATCGCCAGGACCACCTGCCGCATCGCGGTGCCCGCGGCGTTGGTGCAGGTCAGCGTGAACGTGGTCACGGCCGTCAGCCGGATCGTCGTCGCCTGGCCGCGGGTCACCGGGCCGACACCGTTGTCGATGCTGCACACCGGGTCGGGGAGCGTCGGCTCGACCGCGTAGGTCCAGCTCCAGGTCACCTGCGTCGGCGTGTCGGCCGGGATCGTCGACGGACTTGGGACGAGCGACGTGATCGCTGGCAGGACGACGGGTGGACCGGGGGCATCGCCGGCTCCTGCATCATGCGATGCGCCACCGCCGCCGCCACAGGCCGAGATCAGTACAGCCAAGAACAGCAGCTTCTCGCGCATCGCGAACCTCCGGGATCAGATCAGGGCAGGGGCAGATCTCCAACAGCGTCGCAGTAATCGACGGACACCGTCTGCGAGGTGCAGACCGGATCGCCGACGCAGTCACCCGGCACGCAGAGGACGGGGAACACACAGGTGTCACCGACGCCGGCCGTGCAGCTGGTCTGGGTCGTGCAGAGGTTGCCGCCGACCGAGCAGGTGCCCGTCGAGCACTGCGACGAGCTCGTGCAGGAGAACCCGGTGTTCGCGCAGCGACCCGAGCAGTCGGTGTCGCGGAAGCAGCTCTGGGTCGAGCCCATGCACTGGCCGGGAGCGCACTGCCCGGAGAGGCAGCCGGCGCTCGACGTGCACGTCGAGCCGCCCGGCTGCCGCGCGGCGCAGACCGCCATCGTGGGCACCGAGGTGTCGCAGAAGAGATCCTGCGAGCACTGCGACGACGACGTGCACGGGGCCCCGACCGCGAGCCGCGGCTGGCAGGTGGTGCCCGAGCAGTAGAAGCCGCTCGCGCAGCCGCTGCCGCACGGGAACCCGGCCGTCGGCTTCGCGGTGCACTTCTGGTTCGGCGCGCAGAAGTTGTCAGGCGCCCCGGCGCAGTCATGGCCGAAGATGCAGGTGCCACCCACCGCGACGGTGCCCTCCCACGCCGACTCCATGCAGGCTTCCCGCCACGGCACGGTGGCCGAGATCATCCCGCACGAGTCGTCCGGCGCGACCATCGCGTTCAGGCACGCGTTCATCCGCTCGGCGTTGAACGTGACGCGCTTGGCGGAGATCGAGTCATTCAGAGTCAGGAGCGCCCGCTCGCACGAGCGCTTGACGTCCTCGCGGCACTGCAGCTCGGTGCGCGGCTCGCTGACGTTCAAGAAGTCCTCGATCTCGCCCTCGGTACAGCACTGGTAGAGGTTGTTGCAGGCGACCTCGGAGATCTCGCCGCAGACGTTGTCCCCGCTGCTGCTGACGTCCACACCATCGCCACCGCAGCTGGCGGCGAGGAGTCCCAACGCGCAAACGAACAAACAAGCTACTCGCATGGCCTCTCCTTTATTGATTCCATGGACGGCGAACGGGTGGTTCAAAACGATCCTCCGAGCACGAGGGCGGCACCGCCGTCGGCGCGCGGCGCGACCGAGAGCTCTGTGCCGCGCTGCTTGGCGCGCTCGTGCCGGACGATCGAGACGACCGCGAGGGCCACGCCAGCGCCTCCGGTGATGATCGACGCGGCGAGCCACAGGTTGGCGCGCCCCGAGATGTGGTCGTAGTCCTCGACGCTGCGGCCGCGCTCCGCGTCGCCGCGGTCGAGGCGCGAGCCGGCGAAGAACAGGACGGAGGCGGTGAGGCTCGCGCTGGCGCCGATCATCATCATGGCGTTCGTGCGGCTGATGCCATCGCTCGATGGCAGCGGCGGCGGCGGCGGCGGCGGCAACGCCGGTGGGGGCGCCATCCGCTCGGGCTGCGCCTCCGGACATGCCTCCATGCTGCTGCGGACGTCCTGCGCCGTCGCCGGATCAGGCGCGGTCTCGATCAGCGCCTTGTAGTGCGGGATCGCCTCGGTGCAGTTGCCCGACTGGCGCAGCGCCTGCGCGAGCGAGAAGTGGTACGCGAAGGAGCTCGGCTCCAGCTCGTGCGCTTGCTTGAGGAACGTGACGGCGCCGGCGAAGTCCCCGGCCTGGTACGCGTCGGTGCCCTGCTTCGCGAGGTCGGCCGCCGTCGGCGGCGCCGGCGTCGGCGTCGGCGCCGCCTTGGCCGCCGGTCCAGACTTGGGCGCTGGCTTGGACGCAGGCGCGGGCTGCGCCGGCTTGGGCGCAGGCGCGGGCGCAGGTTGCGCGAACGCGGATCCGGCGGCGAGCGCGACGCTCGCGCCGACGAGCACGCTCGCGAGCTTGCGCCCTGCCCTGAAGCTACTACCGCTCGAGCGCGTCGATAAAAACACGAGTCCCCTGTGCTTCATGGCCTCCCCTGGCCGGTCGATGCACCGCGGACGCTAACAGCGAAGCGGGCGCAATCACCATCGTTGATGACGTTGTTCGTGGCGTGATTCACAGATCTTCTCGTCCGCGGTAGCCGTGTGTGAGCCTCGGCGCACATGAGGCCGCCCGTTGCCATCGGTGAGGGGGGCCTCGCAATGCGTGTCCAAGCTCACCACGACGCATGGGCCAGACCGACGCGGCGGGCGCCGATCCAGCGGCGCGCCTCGAGCTCGAGCTCGGCCACGCTGGTGTGGGCGAAGCTGAGCTCGCGATACGGGTGCTCGCGGCACAGCTCGCGGTACCGCGCCATCGTCGTGCGCCCATCCGGGCAGATGTCGACGACGGCGATCCGATCGAAGACGCGGCGATCCCCGACCGTGTGTGCCTCGAGAGCTTCGATCACGAGCCACCGATCGGGATGCGCCGCACGGACGTCAGACCACCGCACGGATCAAACGGTAACAGCTGGCCCCGGAGGGGACCAACTTTGCGGCATTCGCGCAGCAGCCAGGCCCGCCGAAGCCGGCTGCGAAGCCGGCTGCAGCGGTGGGCTCCCAGTAGCACCGGCCCCGGCGCCCGGCGCCTGGCGCCCAGCGCCCGGCGCCCCGGGCGGCCGTCGGCGGCGAATTCGTGTCACTCGTCAACGAGGCGATAGCGCACTAGCTCGCCGCCCGGCACGTCGCCGGGGAAGAAGTACGCGTACTTCCTGTCGGCGCTGATCGCAAAGCCTTCGTTCCCCAATGCTTCGGTGATGTGGTAGGTGCCATAAGTATTGTCCTGGTCCGCTGCGCCCAGGCGCACGCTGGTGGTGCCGTCTGGCAGCTTCAGCGGCACTTCGCGCGTCAGCTGCACGCCCTGGGCGCCCACCTCGAGCAAATGGAGCCGACCATATTTGATTCCGTCGATCTCCTTGAGGACGCCGCCGCACATGAAGTGGGAGCTGTCCCACGTATCGCAGTCTTGGTACGCCGTCGTCAGCGTATTGGCAACTTTGTCGATGATGTCGTCGGTCTGCGTGCTCACGTCGCGAGGGTCGACGGAGTAGAGGTCGATGGAGTCCCAGTTCATCCCGATCAGTCGTCCATCGGGGAGTAGACCAATGGTGCCGATGTGATCCTCGATGGTGATGGGCGTCGCGCCGGGCATGGGTGCGAGGGTGTCCGGGCTATAGAGCGTCATACGGGTATGGGTCAGCGCCTTGTACACCGCGATGGCCGACCAGATGCCGCCCCGCTCGGCGTCATAGACGATGCCGGAGGGGTGGCCCAGCGCCCGGGTGATATTGTCGATGACCGTGGTCTCTGTGATTTCGTGTTTGGTCCAGGTCACCGAACCGCTATTGCTCAGCACCTCGCTCAGCTTTGCCTTCAGCAGAAACGACTTGGCATACACGTCGCGATCGGCGGTGGATCCGTACACCGTGCAGCTCAAGAAGAACTGATCGTCAACAATCTCGATGCCTTGCGAGTGACAAGACTTGATGTCTGGATACTGCGGCAAAACATCGGCTGCGAAGAAGTCTGGATCCATGCCGATGGGGAAAGCTTCTGGCTCCGTGATCATCAATGTATCGTTGTTGAGATCTGGCGCCATCTCGTCTGCGTCGGTACAGCCGACGAACAGCGCGGTGATCGTCAACAACCATGAAATTCTTTTCAGCATGTGTGGCCTCGCTTCTCCCTGCCTATACCGGCGTGACATGTCCAGACGCCCACTATCTTACAGCCCGGTGGACAACTCAAGGCGAAGCCGGGCGCGCGCCGCCCCACCGGTGCTCGCGTCGGCTCTCTACGACCGATTCAGCCTCGGCATCGGCCTGGTCGTGGGGCCTGTTCTGACGCCGCCTTTCGCACGCCCGACGCTGCTCGTGGCCGCGCTGAGATGCCCGCCGCCGGTCTGCTCGCCTGATCTACGCGCCACCAGCCGCCCCGAGCGCGAGTCCCCTCGCACGGCGCCACGCGTCCACGCGCGAGCACCACCGCGCGCGAGCACAGTGCCACGCGTCCACGCGTCCACGCGCGAGCACCACCGCCACGCGTCCACGCGCGAGCACCACCGCGCGCGAGCACGGCGCCAGGCGTCCGCGCGCGCGCTCGGAGCTCCGGCCTAAACCCAGGCCGCGCCCGGGGCGGGCGCCTTCACGCTCGGCCTCCTCCTGAACGCGCTCGTGTTGCTGCGGACTGCCCCGGTACGTCGATCGGGCGGCACTCGATGGGTCTATTCCACAACGCGCCGCGAACGCCGACCGAGGCCGTGACGGTGTCGTCGCGTTGTGGTTGGGTCGGAGTGCCCCACAGAGGGGCTGTCGACCGACACAAAGTACGCATCGGTGATACTGTGATCTTCTAATGCGAATCGGAGTCAACGCGCTGTTCCTGGTTCCTGGAAGAGCGGGCGGCGTGGAGACCTATCTGCGCGAGTTGCTGCGCGAACTCCCGCGCGTGGCGCCGACCGTCGAATTCGTGATCTTCACGAACCGGGAGAACCACGGGACGTTCGCGGACCATCGGCGGGTGGCGCTGCCCGTGTCGGGCCGCCGGCTTCTCCAGCGGGTGCTCGTCGAGCAGACGCTCCTCGTCCGCGCGGCGAGCAGGGAGCGCGTCGACCTACTCTTCTCGCCCTGCTACCTGAGCCCCGTCCGCGCGCCGTTTCCGCAGGTCCTGACCGTCCACGACGCGAACGTCTTCGACGCTCCGGAGGACTTCGCGTGGCCCGTCCTGACGGTCGACCGCGCGCTGCTCCGCGCGTGCGTCGGTGCGGCGCGCAGGGTGCTCACCGTCTCGGAGTTCTCTCGCCGCCGCATCGTCGACAGCCTGCGCGTGGATGCGGACCGGGTCGTCGCCACGCCCGAGGCGGCGTCGCCGGCCTTTGCCCAACCTCGCCCGTGCACGGTCGAGCGGCCGTTCATCCTCTATGTCGCAAACACGTATCCGCACAAGAACGCGCAGCGGCTCGTGAACGCCTTCGCGCTCCTCGCCGGCCGCATCCCCCACGACCTCGTGATCGTCGGCCAGGTCCACCGCGGCGAACCGTCGCCGCACCCGCGGGTGCGGCGGCTGCACCGCGTCCCCTTCGACGAACTGGTCGGGCTCTACCACGCCTGCGACGTCTTCGTGTTCCCGTCGTGGTACGAGGGCTTCGGCCTGCCCGTCCTCGAGGCGCTCACCGCCGGCGCGCGCGTGGTCGCCGCGCGTGCGGCGGCGATCCCCGAGGTCGCGGGCGACGCGGCGACCTACTTCGATCCCCGCGACGAGCGGGAGATCTGCCGCGCCATCCTCGAGGCACTCGAGGAGCCGCCGGGGGAACGGGCGCGGTTTCGCGCGCTAGGTCACGCGCGGGCGGCGCAGTTCTCGTGGGAACGGTGCGCGCGGACCACGTTCGAGACTCTCGACGCCGCGGCCCGCGTGCCCTCGCCGACCAGATCGCCGGACCGGGGTTG
Source organism: Kofleriaceae bacterium (assembly GCA_035558535.1). Taxonomy (GTDB): domain Bacteria; phylum Myxococcota_A; class Polyangia; order Haliangiales; family Haliangiaceae; genus JABFXX01. The sequence goes on along the minus strand of DATMCI010000255.1, from coordinate 110,673 downwards.
ATTCAAGTGCGCGATCCAAGCGCTGCTGTCCGGCGTGTCCGACGGCCGGACTTGCCCGGACAAAGCTCTGCCCGCTACCGCTCGCCGACGGGCGCTGCTCGAATGAGCGTCAACGATGGCAGCTTCGCGGTGCGGTGATCGCCCGCGGAGCGGCCGCGCATGGTCCAGCGAGCCCTGGTGCGCGGCGATGCGCTCCGCGAGCCGGTTGGCCCAGCCGCGATCGACGGCCCGCCGCGTCATCGCTGCGCGACGATGCGACACGCCCGACCATGCGTCAACAAGGAGAGTGCGTGGCCGGGTTGGTGAGCCTGGTACGCGCTCCGACGACTACGAGCCAGGGGGCGCCGGGGCGGGCGTCAGTGCGCTTCGACGCCGTTGGTCGACTTGCTCCGACCGAGCAGCGTCATCTGCTTGAGCGTCTTGTCGAAGCCCTCGAGCGAGCCGTCGAACGACAGGATGTTGCCGTGGCTATTGGAGGCGACCAGCTTCATCGACTCGAGCCACTCGGTGTAGAGCAGGAGCGACGAGTCCACGCGCTTGGCGGCCAGCATCTCCTCGGCCTCGACCAGGCCCGCCGCGATCTGCTTGCGCTGCAGGGCGTTGCCCTCGCCGCGCAGCCGGTCGGCGTCGCGCTCGGCCTCCGCGACCAGCCGCCGGGAGTGGGCCTCGGCCTCGGCCACGCGGGTCTTCGAGATGTACTGCGCCTGGGCCTCGTTCTCGGCCGCCGCCTTCAGGTTGTTGGTGGCCACGACCTGGGCCATCGACCGCATGATGGCCTCGTCGAACGAGATGTCGTTGATCTGCAGGTTGATGAGGTGAAAGCCCCAGTCGTTGAGCTCGTGCTCGATGTGGGAGTTGACCGCGTCGATGATCTCGTGCCGCAGGCTCAGGATCTCGGCCTGCTTCTTGGTGGCCACGAACGCGCGGATCGAGCCCTCGATGCTGCGCACCAGGGACTGCATGAAGCTCCGCTCGTCCACGAACCGGAACGCGGCGCGCTTGATCGTCTCCTCCTCCGCGTTCTGCACGGCGTAGATGATCAGCGCCTTGAAGTCGACGTTGGCCTGGTCGCTCGTGATCGCCTGGAACACGAGCTCGGCCGAGCGGTGCTGCAGGGAGATCCGCTTGAACACGTTCTCCATGAACGGGATGCGGAAGCTGAGGCCTGGGCGCAGGATGCGGCGGTAGCGGCCGAACAGGACCGTGACGCCGACATATCCCTGCTTGACGATCGAGGTGCTGGAGAACAGCAAGATTCCCAGCAGGACGAGAGTGCCGATTTCGAGAGAGATGGTGATATCCATGGGTAACTCCTTTGGCTCAGGACGGGAATTCGGATGAGTGGTGCTCGACGATGTACCAGCCGGTGCGCTCCCTCTTGCAGACGAAGGAGTAGCGAGCAGGCACCTGCACGAGCGTTCCTTTTTTGCGATACGAGAATGTGTAGGACCCGGAGCGAATGAAGATGTCGTGGTACTGGCGGGTCTCGCCCGAGTCGAACCGCACGCTCAGCCCTTCCAGCTCGAACAGGTGCTCGAAGTACCGCTTGATGTGGAAGTGGCCGCTCCGCAGGTCCTTCGCGAACGTGCCCCACAGGAGCCCATCGACGTCGTAGGTCCCGACGACGGACAACAGATTTCGCGTGTTGAGGCCGTTGGCCCAGTCCTCGATGAACGCGCTCAGATCCTTCTTGTCCGTCGAGCTGCGGACGATGCTGCGGTAGGTCGTTCCGCCCGAGACCTCGTCGTGCTCGACGTCCATCGTGTCGGTCGCGTGCGGGTGTCCGCTCGTGACCTGGAACAGCGCGAAGAGCTTCTTCAGGATCTGGAGGTGCGGCAGCTTCTCGGCCCGGTAGACGACGTAGGTGATGAAGCTGTGGATCGCGAGCGCGATCAAAAGGCCCTCGAAGATGCCCAGCCGGAACACCAGGATCCCGCAGAACGCCGCGAGCCCGAACCCATACTTCCCGTGGTGGGCCGTATGGTACATGCCGGAGATCATCCTCCAGCCGGTGAAGATCATCAGCACCGCCAGGGAGAACTTGGGCAGGTGCTGCAGCATCTCGGGATAGACCAGGGTGCCGGCGAGCACGGCGGCCACGAACAGCGCCGACATCTTGGTGACGGCGCCGGCTATGCGGTTCGTCGAGCTCTTCGCCAGCCCGTCGAGGTTCGTCATGCCCTGGAACGTTGCGGACGCCATGTTCGCGATCCAGATCGCCAGCAGGCTGTTGTTCGAGTTCGCCTTGCGCCCCAGCGGATCGATCTTCTCGATCGCCGCGTTGCTCATGACCTGCTCGATGATGTCGACCGAGCTGAGCATCAGCGCGAAGAAGACCATCTCGACGTGCGTGGCGACCGGGATCGCGCCGAAGTCCGGAAACGGCGAGCTGAGCCCGATGTCGACCGTGTCGAAGTGGAGCATCGGGAAGCCGACCTTCGTCGCGAGCCAGATGCTGCCGCCGATCACCACGATGTACGGGACGCCGGGGCTTCGGTCCTTGAACTTCTTGTAGAGGTAGAGGAACAGGATGCCGGCCGCGATCGACCAGCCCACCACGTGGATGCGCTCGTCGCTCCAGAACACGCTCGACTTGCCGACGACCTCGTAGGTGTACGGCACGAACTTCATCAAGATCTTGAGGCCGACGCCGGCCAGGAGACCCTCGATGAGGTACGGCGGGACGACCTTGAGGATGTAGCCCTCGAGCTTGTAACGCCAGACGATCATCTGCGAGGTCGCGACCAGGAAGATGATCCACGGCATGTTCGCGTGGCCGTAGCGGTGCACGCCGAGCGCGAGGACGGGCGCGAGCCCGGCCGCGACGCCGGGCACGCCGATGTGGTTGCCGACCCGGAACAGGTAGCAGCAGAAGCTGAGGACACACGCCACCACCACCGTGAAGATGGCGATCTGGATCGGGTAATCGGACAGGATGGCGATTCCGATGTTCAGCGGAATCGCCATCAGCCCGGTGATGACGCCGGCGGGCGCGTCGCGCTTGAGCGTCTCCCACGAGAACCGCGCGCGAGCCGCGCCCGACGGCGTCGGCGACTCGGGCGGCTCGAAGACGCCGAGGCTGTCAGGCAGCCGCGTGCTGCGCTGCCGGCCATAGCGCATCGCGCGCTCGTTCGGCGCGTGCCCGTTCGCGTGCCCGTTCGCGTGCCTGTTCGCGTGCCCGTTCGCGTGGCCGTTCGCGTGCCCCTCGCGAAACGAGGCGCCAGCGTCGTGAGTCGAAGGGCTAGTGTGGGCTGCCATGGCAGTCCCCTGTCACCGGCGCGGCGGGCGCAGGCATAGTAAGTAGGCGTGACAATATGGATTGTCGAGAAATCGACATGATCGAAAGTGCCTCCCTTGGAACTTCGAATGGAGACGTGACCCAAAGGGCACCTGCCGGAGCAGGTGTCCATGGACATTCAATGGTTGACCGGCGGGATCGCCGATGATTCGCCAGCGGTCATTGCTGGCGATTCGCCGACGGTCCAGCGCTGGCGATCTGGGCCGAATTTGGACCCATGATCTGCCCCGATCTGGCCGCGCTGATCACCCCTGAATGCAGCCGGATGGCCGCGATCAGTCAGTACGGCGCAGAGCGGGCGCGATCAGGCCGCGGGCGGACCGCGCTCACAAGGCAGCGCACGCCAGCCTCGCGCGATCACCGGCCGGATCTCATCGGCCAGGTCCTTGACCAACCGCCGCCGCGTCGGATCGAGCGTCGGCGTCCTTACCACCACGAAGTGGTGGCCATCGCCGATTGAATCCGAATCGTCTTCTTCGAGCGCCGTGACGACCCCGGTCACGCGGGACATCGTTTGCTCGTGCTCCGGCAGCTCCCCCGTCCCACTGTCGATCACCAACGCCGAAGAGGAGTCAGCGCTGAACGGGGATTCGATGGCCGGCTTGTCCTCGGCCGCGGCCAGGCTCCTGGCCGGCGCGCCGGGCCCAGCGAGCGATAGCATCGCGATGACGAGCGTCAGCGCGACGAACCATCGATTCTGCGGACCCATGGAAACGTTGAATCCTTAACACGAGTAAATTAACGCGTCGAGTCTATTAATCGGTTCACCGCCGAAAATTTCAGAAGGAAGAGATCCTCGTCTCCCTGGAGGAATAGGGACCACCCCCATCGCCATGACTTTTCGTCATTAAGGAGGAATCCGAGCGTCTCTTGTAACAATGTTTCTGATCAAGACCGCGTAGCGATCGCCGTTCAAGTAGCGAACGCTGGCGCCCTTCCCCCATCGGGTTGGGTGGAAGTCGAGGCCCGACGCGCGGTAACCAGCGGCCGGTTGACCAACCATCTGGTCAACCCTATGCTCTCTGAGATGGCGTCCTTCAACATCTACGACGCGAAGACGCAGCTCTCGAAGCTCATCCGGCGGGTGCGCGCGGGGGAGGAAGTCGTCATCGCCGACGCGGGGACGCCCGTCGCGAAGCTCGTGCCGATCGAGCCGCCGAAGACCCCACGGGTCCTTGGAATCGATCGAGGTAAGATCTGGACCGCGCCGGATGCCTTCGACCCGCTGGCCGACGAGGACCTCACAGCGTGGGACGGAGCGCTCTTTCCCGAGTCCGCGAAGCCGCGGTCGCGGCCACCAGCCGGCCGCCCCGGTCGCCGCCGAAAAGCTCGTCGCAGCACGCGCCAATGAAGCTGCTGCTCGATACGCACGTGTTCATCTGGATGCACGGAGATCCGGACCGGCTATCAGCTCGTGCTCGAGACTTGTTGATCGATGCTGACACCGAGCTGCATCTCTCGGTGGTCTCGGCGTGGGAGCTCGGCATCAAGATCGCCCGCGAACGCTTGACCCTCCCCGAACCACTCGACGAGTACGTGATGTCTCGCGCACGCCGCGCACGAATATCGTTGTTGTCGATCGATCTCGTCCACGTGCTCGAGGCAGTCACCCTCCCGCTCCACCATGCCGATCCATTCGATCGCATGCTCGTCGCGCAGGCGCGCACGGAGAGCTTGACGCTACTGACCGCGGACCCGTTGATCGCGCGCTACGACGTCGAGCTCATGCGGGCTTGATCACGCAGCTCTCTTTGAAAGAGACGGATTCGCGCACGCGCTTTCCAGGGGACCCTCGAAAAGTCCCGATTCGATGTCGCATTCAGAAACAGATACTTGGCCTCTCCGGTCGCCGCAGTTGCAGCGCGCAGGGCCTTGACTGCCTTGGCGTCATTCAAGGTTGTAAGAAACGTCTCATAGACTCCGCGCCAAATAGCCAATGGATCGTGCTCAGGGCTAGCGCTACACGGCGGCGCCGGCGATCGCCCGGCGGGCCGCCGCGGCGGCCGGCCGCCAGCCGCCGCGGTGGACGCGGAGCCAGTACAGCGACGCGCCGACGACGATCTCGAGGGCGAGGCCGATCCAGCCGCCGACCACGCCGAGTCCGGCGTGGACGCCGAGCAGCCAGGTGAGCGGCGGCGTGGTCAGCCACGCGGTCGCGATGCCGACGGCGGCGGCGTACCGGACGTCGCTGGCGCCGCGCAGGACGCCGCGGGCGATCACGTTGGCCGCGTCGGCGACGAGGAACAGGAAGCTGACGTGGAGCAGCGCGGTCGCCCGGTCGGCCAGGGCGGCGTCGCCGGCCGCGAGCGACTCCACGATCAGGCCGCCGGCCACCGCGAACACCGCGAGGCAGATCAGGGCGTAGCCGGCGCCGAGCTTGAGCGTGCCGCCCGCGACGCGCGTGACGAGCCGGTCCTGGTTCGCGCCGACGGCCTGGCCGACGAGCACCGCGGCGGCCTCGGCGAGCGCGTGCGCGGGGAGGAACGACACGTTCACGAGGTGCAGGACGAGCTGGTGCGCCGCGCCGTCGACGGCGCTCATGCGCGCGACCAGGACCGTCAGGATCAGGAACGAGCCGACCTCCATGATGAACTGCAGCCCGTTCGGCATGCCCTGCGCCCAGACCTCGCGGACAGCGGTGGCCCGCCAGCGCAGCCGGCGGAGCCGATCGCGCATGGGCCAGGCCAGGACGCCGAGCTCCGTGATGTTGCCGCAGATGGTCGCGAGCGCCGCGCCGGCCACGCCCCAGCCAAGGCCGAGGATCAGGACGACGTCGAGCGCGATGTTGACGGCGTTGCCGGCGAGCGCCGCGCGCATGGGCGAGCGGGTGTCGCCCTGGCCGTAGCTAGACTCGCGCAGCGCCGCGTAGAGCAGGACCAGCGGCGCGCCGAGCGAGCGGATCGCGAGGTACTGCGCGGCGAACCCGCCGGCGCGGGGCGACGCGGACAGGGACACGAGCAGGGGCGCGATGAGCTGGCCAGCGGCGAGCGCGGCGAGGCCCAAGACGAGCGCCAGGCCGATGGCCGCGCCGAGCAGCTCGGGGAGGCGATCGCGGCGACCGGCGCCGACGGCCTGCGAGACCAGCGTCTTGGCGCCGCGGAGGAGGCCGATGCCGAAGCACACGAGCGCGAAGCCGACGACGGCCGCGAGCCCCACGCCCGCGAGCTCGTCGGAGCCGACCTGCGCGACGAACGCCGTGGAGGCGAGCGTCATCGTCGAGAACGAGACCATCGAGACGGTGATCGGCCAGGCGAGCCGCAAGAGCTCGCGGCCGGGGCGTTCGGCCCAGGGGAGCGCGGTGGTTCGCGCGGTGCGTGTGGAAGCGGAGGAGACGGAGACGGAAGACATAAAGGCCCTCGCGACGTTCGGATCAGGGAAGCTCGGGAGCCCTCCGCGCGCCGAAAACGGAGCGGGCCCCAGCTGGCTGGAGCCCGCGGCGGGAGAGTGAGATCGCTTCGGCTTGCGCTAGGCCGAGCCTCGCCCACCGCGGGCACGAACCGCTCCTACGAGGAAGCTCCCCGCGGGCGGCATGCGGATGTACTGGAGGGCGCTCATCATCAGCACCCGTTCGCCAGCTCTGCCGCCGCTGCCCTCGCCATGGAGGAAGCTGGCAACCAACATTTGTGCCACCGTCCTGCGACGCCGCAGCGGCCGAAGCCACCGAAAGGTCGAGGCGCGGCCGGGACCCGCGACGCCGCATGCGTCGCATCCCCGGCTGTCGCAGGGTCCCCGCTCATGGTGGGAGCCCGGGAATGGGCAGTGACCGCGAGCGGTTGACACGGCCACGGGGCGGGCGTTTGCTCCGCCCCCTCCCCTTCTTTCGCCGCGGCCTCCTCTTATGTCCGACAAGCTCACCCTAGACGTCACCCAGCTCCAAGGACGGTTCGCCTCGCTCAAGGCCGAGGTGGGCAAGGTCCTGGTGGGCCAGGACGACATGCTCCACCGGCTGATCCTGGGCCTGCTCGCGGGCGGACACGTCCTGCTCGAGGGCGTGCCGGGCCTCGCGAAGACGCTGGTGATCCGCACGCTCGCCGACGCGCTCGACGGCACGTTCTCGCGGATCCAGTTCACGCCGGACATGCTGCCGGGCGACGTGGTCGGCACGCAGATCTACAACCCGCGCGAGGGCACGTACACGGTCAAGAAGGGGCCGGTGTTCGGCAACTTCATTCTCGCCGACGAGATCAACCGCGCGCCGGCGAAGGTGCAGGCGGCGCTGCTCGAGGCGATGCAGGAGAAGCAGGTCACGCTCGGCGATCAGACGTTCCGGCTGACGGAGCCGTTCCTCGTGCTCGCGACGCAGAACCCGATCGAGCAGGAGGGCACCTACCCCCTGCCGGAGGCGCAGCTCGATCGCTTCATGCTGAAGGTCAAGGTCGGCTACCCGTCGCGCGAGGACGAGGTCCGCATCCTCGATCGGATGGCGGGTGCCGGGACCGAGCCGACGGCGAGCAAGGTGATGACGACCGACGAGATCCTCGCGGCGCGCGACGTCGTGCGCCAGGTGTTCATCGACGACAAGGTGAAGCGCTACGCGGTCGACGTGGTGGCGGCGACGCGCGATCCGAAGAGCGCGGGCATCGCCGCGCTCGCGCCGCTCATCGACAACGGCGCCTCGGTGCGCGCGTCGATCTCGCTGGTCAAGGTGGCGAAGGCGCAGGCGCTGCTCTCGGGGCGGACCTATATCTCGCCGCACGACATCAAGACGATCGCGCACGACGTCCTGCGCCACCGCATCCTGGTCAGCTACGAGGCGGAGGCGCAGGGCAAGACCACGGATCACGTGATCACGCAGATCCTGGAGAACATCCCGGTCCCCTGAAGAGGTCCTCGTGCTGCCAGCGGAGATCGCTCAAGCCGTCAAGCGGATCCAGTTCGTCACGGGCCGCCAGGTGTCGGACGTGATGGCGGGCGCGTATTTGTCCGTGTTCAAGGGCCGCGGCATGGAGTTCGACGAGGTGCGGCCGTACGTGCCGGGCGACGACGTCCGCGCGATCGACTGGAACGTCACGGCGCGCACGGGCGAGCCGCACATCAAGCGCTTCGTCGAGGAGCGCGAGCTGACGGTGATGCTGCTGGTCGACGTCAGCGCGTCGCAGGACTTCGGCTCGGGGCGGCGCAGCAAGCTCGAGGCGGCGGTGGAGCTGTCGGCGCTGCTCGCGATGAGCGCGGTCGAGAACGGCGACAAGGTGGGCCTGCTCCTGTTCCACGGCGGCGCGGACCTCTACATCCCGCCGCGCAAGGGCGGCAAGCACGCGCTGCGCGTGGTCCGCGAGGTCTTGGCGCGCGGCGAGGCCGAGCCGCCGCGACCGGTCGAGCGATCGCTCCTCGCCGAGCTGCCGCGCGCGGTGCGGCGGTGGTTCGCGAGGCTCCAGGCCAAGACGCAGCACGAGCCGCGGCGCGCGACGAGCATCGCGGCGGCGCTCGAGTTCTGCCGCCAGGTGCTGCCGCGGCGCGCGGTGCTGTTCCTGATCAGCGACTTCCTCGACGAGGGGTACCTGCAAGTGCTGCGTCACGCGAACCGAAAGCACGACGTGGTCGCCGCGCTGATCACGGATCCGCGCGAGGCGGAGATGCCGCCGGCGGGGCTCGTCACGCTCGAGGACGCCGAGAGCGGGCGGCAGCGGCTCGTCGACACACGGTCGCGCGCGTTCCGCGCCGAGCTTCTGCGGCGGGCGAAGGAGCGCGAGGCGCTGCTCCGGGATCAGCTCCGCGCGACGGGGATGGATCTGGTGGTGTTCGACGCGTCGGGCTCGATGGTGGATCCGCTGCTGCGGTTCTTCCGCGAGCGCGAGCGGAGGCTGCGGCGATGAGGGCGGTGCAGGCGCGGCGCGCGGGCGCGAGCGCGGGCGCGGGCGCGGGCGCGGCGGCGTGGGCCGTCGCGTGCTGCGCGCTCGCCGCGTGCGGCGGCGGCGGCGACGGCGGCGCGGAGACGGTCGAGGCGGCGGCGGCGATCAAGCCACCGGCGGACGCGATCGCGAAGGTCACCGAGCAGGGGCCGGTGAAGGCGACGGTGCGGGTGTGGCCGGCCAAGCCGACGCTGGGCGATCCGATCTACCTGCGGCTCGAGATCGAGTCGCCCGCGGGCATCAGCGTCGAGGCCCCGTTCCAGGAGGCGGGCGATCAGCGCCTGGGCCGGTTCCGGGTGGTCGCGTTCGATCGCGGCACCGAGCACAAGCCGGGCGGCGGCCAGCTGCAGGAGCAGACGTACACGCTCGAGGCGCACGCGAGCGGCCGCCACCGGGTCCCGCCGCTGCGGCTCGAGATGATCGACGCGCGCGGCGGCGGCGCTGCTACCGCGGGGTCGGGACCGGGGGCGGGATCGGCGGCCGGGTCCGCCGCTGGATCCGCCGCCGGCGCGGCGAGCGCGCCGAACCCGCGCGGCAAGCCGCAGGAGCTGCTCACCGACGAGATCTCGCTCGACGTCGCGCCGGTCAAGGCGGAGGCGGCCAACGCCGACCTGAAGCCCGTGCGGGGCGCGCTCGATCCGAAGGTGGGCGGCGTGCGCCCGCTCGTGATCCTCGGCGTGGGCAGCCTCGCGCTCGTGCTCGTCTCGGGCGGGCTCCTGCTCTACCGCGCGCTCCGGGCGCGGCGGCGGATCGAGAAGCAGCGCTCGGCGTACGACGAGGCGGTGTCCGCGCTGCGCACGCTCGAGGACAAGGGCGCGCCCGACGCGGAGACGGCGGACGCGTGGTTCGTGGAGCTGTCGGCGATCGTGCGGCGTTACCTCGAGCAGCGCTACGAGATCCGCGCGCCCGAGCTGACGACCGAGGAGTTCTTGCAGGTCGCGACGGCGCGGCCCGAGCTCCGCGAGGATCACCGCGGCCTCCTGACGTCGTTCCTCGAGCGCTGCGACCGCGTCAAGTTCGCCGGCTACCGGCCGGACGCCCAGGAGTCGCTCGCCACGCTGGCCGCCGCGCGCGGCTTCGTGGAGGACACCCGCCTGCGCCTCGCGGAGGCGGCATGAGAGGTCCGCGATGAGGATCGCTGGCGTGGAGCTCGCGCACCCGTGGGTGCTCCTGGCGCTGGTGCTCGTGGTGCCGGCCCTGTACTGGTCGAGCCGCGGCGCGGGGCGCGTCGTGTTCTCGTCCTTGCGCGCGCTGCCGGCCGGCGGGCAGACCTGGCGCACGCGGGTCGCGTGGCTGCCGGACGCGCTCGCCGCGCTCGCGGTGGCGGCGCTCGTGATCGCGCTGGCCGGGCCGCGCGCGGGCGACAAGAACGCGCGCATCCGCCGCGAGGGCATCGCGGTCATGATGGCGGTCGACATCTCGGGCTCGATGCGCGCGCTCGATCTGTCGCAGAAGAACCGCGAGCTGACGCGGCTCGACGCGGTCAAGCAGGTGTTCGAGCAGTTCGCGCTGGGCGGGGGCGGGCTCGACGGCCGCGCCGACGACGCGATCGGCCTCGTCGCGTTCGCCAAGTACGCCGAGACGCGGAGCCCGATCACGCTCGATCACGGCAACCTCGCGACGGCGGCGCGCCAGCTCGACTTCGCGCCCGAGGACGAGGACGGCACCGCGCTCGGCGCGGGGCTCCAGCTCGCCGTCGAGCGGCTGCGCGAGTTCACCGCGCGCAGCAAGATCGCGATCCTGCTCACCGACGGCCAGAGCAACGTCCACGAGATCAGCGAGGAGTCGGCGATCGACGACGCCGTGAAGGCCGGCATCAAGGTCTACACGATCGGCGCGGGCACGGTCGGCTCGGCGCCGATGCGCGTCGATCTCGGCGACGGCCAGCAGCGGCTCGTCCACACGCAGGTCTCGATCGACGAGGCGACGCTGCGCAAGATCGCCGATCGCACCGGCGGGCAGTACTTCCGCGCGACGGACAACGCGAGCCTGCGCCAGATCTACGCGCAGATCGATCGGCTCGAGCGCACGACGCTCGAGGAGGAGCGGTTCACGGAGTATCACCAGTTCTACGGCTGGTTCGCCGCGGCCGCGATGGGCCTCGTCGTCGCCGCGCTGCTCCTGCGCGGCACGGTGCTGCGGAGGCTGCCATGACCGGGCGAGGTAAGTCATGATCGACTGGACCTTCGTCCACCCGGGGCGCATCCACCTCGTCTGGGCGGCGCTCGCGATCACCGCGCTGCTCGTCGTGCTCGAGGTGCGCGGCCGCGACGCGCTGGCGGCGTTCCTGTCGCCGGTGATGCAGCGCCGGCTGACGGCGCAGGCGAGCCTCGGGCGCGCGCTCGTCAAGCTCGGGCTCGTCTTGGTCGCGATGCTCGCGGCGATCGCCGCGCTGATGCGGCCGCAGGGCCGCGGCGAGACGGACACGGTCACGGCGGCGAAGGACTCCGCCGACGTGATGTTCGTGCTCGACACGTCGCGCTCGATGCTGGCCGAGGACACGGCGCCAAACCGGCTCGCGCGCGCCAAGGCCGAGGTGAGCCAGCTCGTCGAGAAGCTGGCCGGCCACCGGGTCGGGCTGATCGCGTTCGCCGGGCGCGCCGCGCCGGTGTGCCCGCTGACGCCGGACCACTCGTTCTTCCGCACCGTGCTGCAGACGGTCGACACGCGGAGCGCCGGCCGCGGCGGCACGAAGATCGGCGAGGCGATCAAGGCCAGCCTGCGCGGGTTCCCGCCGGGGCCGGGCGCGAAGCTGATCGTGCTCATCACTGACGGCGACGACCAGGACCCGTACTCCGAGGAGGCGGCGAAGGCGGCGCGCGACGCGGGCGTCAAGATCGTCGCGGTCGGGCTGGGCGACAGCGAGAAGGGCAGCGAGATCACGCTGACCGATCCGCAGACGGGCGTCCGGAAGACGCTGATGGACGGCGGCAAGCCGGTGATCAGCAAGCTGAACGCCGAGCAGCTGCGCAAGATCGCGCTCGTCACCGAGGGCGCGTACGTCCCGGCGGGGACGTCGGCGATCGATCTCGACGCGATCATGGAGAGCCACGTGCGGCCGATCATCGCGGCCGCGGCCGACGTGGCGGTGCGCCGGATCCCGGCCGAGAAGTACCCGTGGCCGGTGCTGGTCTCGCTCGTCGCGCTGCTCGCGGCGCTGTGGGTCGGCAGCGCCACGGATCGGAGGTCCGCATGAACGAGGGGAGTAGTCGCGCGATGCCCCGCGTGCTCGCGGTGCTGGCGCTCGCGATCGTCCTCGCGGCCGGCCTGGCCGGCTGCGGCGAGCGCCGCGAGGCGCGGACGATCTACAACGATGGCGTGGCCGCGCTCGAGCAGCGCGACCTCGAGCAGGCGGAGAAGCTGCTCCTCGAGGCGCGCAGCAAGGCGGGCGTCGATCCGGAGCTGCGCTACCGCGCCGCGTTCGACCTCGGCGTCGCGTTCGCGGCGCACTCCGACAAGGTCAAGGGCGAGGATCTCGCCAAGGCGCTCGACCTCGCCGGCCAGGCGCTGTCGTGGTTCGGCGACGCCCTGCGCCAGCGGCCGGGCGACGCCGACGCGAAGGCCAACCAGGCGATCCTGCGCGCGCGCGTGCAGGCGCTGTCCGACGAGCTGCGCAAGGCGGAGGGCAAGCTCGAGGCGCGGCTCGACGCGGTGATCGGCGAGCAGCGCGGCGTCCTCGACGGCGCGCGCGCGGCGTGGCTCGCGATCAAGAAGGCGGGCGGCGCAGATCCGCTCGCGCAGCAGCAGCAGCTCGCGAGCCTCGCCGACACCGAGCGCGGGATCGTCGCCGAGGTCGGCGCGATCTCGGACCTCGCGGCCGACGAGATCGACGCGATCGGCAAGAAGCCGGAGGAGCAGCGCAGCGACGAGGAGAAGGTGCGCGCCGTGCAGCTCAAGGGCCTCGACATCTATCTGCTCGAGGCGCGCGCGCGGATCGCCGAGGGGCGGCGCAAGCTGCAGGAGCTGGCCACCGAGGACGCGCTCGGGCGCGCCGAGGCGGCCATGGTCGCGCTCAAGCGCGCGAGAGAGCAGCTGCTCGATCCGATCACGGTGATGCGCCGCGTCGCGCGCGACGAGCTCGAGCTCCTGCAGGACACGGCGAGCGCGGGTGGCGGGCGCGGCCTCCCGCTCGGCGGCGCGACGGCGGAGCGGCCGGACGGCGCGCAGGGGCCGAAGCAGGACGGCGCGCAGGCGGCGGCGAAGGCTCCGGCGCCCGCACCGGCGGCGCTGTCGCCGTGGCTCGAGCCGGCGGTGCTCGCGGAGCGGCAGGGCGGCCTGCGCGATCGGCTCGAGGAGGTGCGCACGCGGCTCGCGGCGGCGGTGGCGACGCCGGCGGTGCCAGACGGCAAAGACGGCAAGGACGGCAAGGACGGCAAGGACGCCGGCGCGGCCGATCCGAGCGCGAAGGCACCGCAGCCGTCGCCGGAGCAGGCGAAGGTCCTGGAGCGCGTGAAGATCGCGCTGCCGTTCGTGGTCGTGGCCGTCTCGGCGATGGACGCCGCCCGGCGCGCGCTCGCAGACCAGCAGCTCGGGCCAGCGCTCGAGAAGGAGCGGGAGGCGCTCGAGGCGCTCTCGCGGGCGATCGAGGAGTTCGCGGATCTCAAGCAGATCATCGAGCTCGCGTACACCGATCAGGAGATCGTCTCGGCGCTGCTCTCGCCGGAGGCGGCGAAGCTCCCCGCCGAGGAGCGCGGCAAGCAGACGCGCGAGGCGCTGACGCGCAACGCGGGCCGCGCCGCGCGGCTCAAGGAGCAGATCACCGAGGCCGCGGCGCAGCTCGCGGCGCAGGAGCAGCAGCTCGCGGCGAAGGCAGCGCAGGCAGCGCAGGGCGCGGGCGCGGGCGCAGGCAGCGCGGCCCCGGCTCCGGCTCCCAGCGCAGGCGCAGGCAGCGGCGCGGGCGCAGGCGGCGCAGGCGCAGGCAGCGGCGCGGGCGCGGGTGCAGGCAGCGGCATCGCCTCGCCGGCCGACGCCGCGAAGGCGCAACTCGACGCCGCCAAGCAGGCGCTCGAGGCCGAGAAGCAGAAGCTCACCCGCGCCGAGGAGCTGCGCGGCCAGTACCAGACGGCGCTCGCCCAGCTCGAGAAGAGCCTCGCCGGAGCCCAGGATCCGGCGACTCCGGCCGCCGAAGCTCGACAGAAGATCACCGAGCTGCGCAAGCTGTTCTTCTCCGTGATCGAGCACCTCGAGCAGCTGATCCGCGATCAGGGCGACACGCGCGACCGGACGTCGGAGGCGCACGCCGCCGATCCGCTCGCGCGCGAGTCGCGGCTGCCCGAGCTGGTCCAGCGCGAGGAGCAGCACGGCCAGATGGCCACGGCGATCACCGACGCGCTCGCCGCCCAGGCCGACGCCGCAGGCAAGCAGCCGCCGCAGCAGGGCGCGCCCGACGGCAAGACCTTGTCGGCCGCCGCCGACGAGGTCCGCCAGGCGCAGCGCGCGATGACCGACGCCACCGCCGGCGTGGTCCGCGTGCGCGACGCCAAGACCTCGAGCGAGAGCCTCGAGCCGGCGCTGAAGAGCCAGGCCACCGCGATCGAGCACCTCGAGAACGCGCTGAAGCTCCTGCAGCCGCCCAAGCAGCAGAAGCAGCAGGACCCCAAGCAGGACCAGCAGCAGCAGCAGGAGCAGCAGGAGCAGCAACAGCAGCAGCAACAGCAGCAGCAGCGCGGCGGCCAGGCCGCGCGCGACCAGGACGCGCAGCAACAGAAGAAGCGACGGGAGCGCGAGTCGGGCAAGGATCCCGTCGAGAAGGACTGGTAGATGCGCGCCCACTCGCTCGCCCTCGCGATCGCCTGCGTCGCAGCGCTGGCCGGCGTGGCGCGCGCGCAGGACGCGGCCCCCCAGGCCCAGTGGAGCATCGGCCGCGGCACGCAGCCCTACGCGGCCGTGCCGTTCAACCTCGAGCTGATCGTCGAGGGCTTCGACCAGGATCCGCCGCCGGTCCCGCCGAAGCTGGAGCTGCCCGGCGCGAAGGTGACCCCGCTCGGCGCGCAGCCGAGCACGGCGACGAGCATCCAGATCATCAACGGCCGCCGGATCGACAGCGTCACCGTCACGTGGGTGATGCGCTACCGCGTCGTCGTCGACAAGCCCGGGCGCGTCACGATCCCCGCGGTCACCATCAAGCAGGGCAAGCAGCAGGCCCAGGCGCGGGGCGGCGCGATCAACGTCGAGGCGATCCCCGAGACGACCGAGATGAAGGTCGCGCTCGAGCTGCCGGCGCGCCCGGTCTACGTCGGCGAGCTCTTGCCGGTGAAGCTCGTGTGGCTGTTCCGCCGCCAGCCCGCGCAGAATCCGACGTTCAACGCGCCGCTGCTCGGGCTGGACGCGCTCACGGTCAGCGTGCCGCCGCCGCCGGATCCGCGCAACGCGCTGCCGCTCACGGGCGGGCAGAAGGACCTCGCGCTCGCGTACAAGGTCGACACGGTGACCGAGGGCGGCGTCGAGTACAACCGGCTGACGTCGACGTTCTTCGCGACGCCGCGCGCCGTCGGCAAGCTCGAGATCCCGCCGACCACCGTGCTCGCGCCGCTCCCCGTCGGGCGGGCCGACTTCTTCGGCAACGCGCCGTCGCGCATGTTCCGCGCGAGCGACGTCCTGCGCACGCTCGAGGTGCGGGCGCTGCCCGAGACGGGGCGGCCGCCGACGTTCGCCGGTGCGGTCGGCGAGCAGTTCGCGATCGAGGTGCGGGCCAGCCGCTCGGTGGTCAAGCTCGGCGAGCCGGTCGATCTCGACATCAAGGTGAAGAGCAGCCAGCGGCTCGACACGCTCTCGCTCGGCCGGCTCGACGGCGAGGGGCGGCTGCCGAAGGACAAGTTCACCGTGCCGGCCGAGTCGCCGACGGGCGAATTGTCCGAGGACGCCACCACGAAGACGTTCAAGGTGGTCGCGCAGGTGACGGGCCCGGCGACCGAGGTGCCGGCGCTCGCGTTCTCGTACTTCGATCCGACGAAGAACGCGTACCAGACGATCCACTCCGAGCCGATCGCGCTGTCGGTCGGTGGCAGCAGCGTCGTCGGCGCCGGGGACGTGGTCTCCGGCCAGCCGGCGAAGCGGCCGGGGGGCCCGTCCGCCGAGGACCTGGCGAGCGAGGCCTCGAGCGTCAACGCCGAGCTCGCGCTGTCGGCGGCGGGCGCCGTCGACGATCGGCCGCTGTCGGGCACGCTCCTGTGGCTGCTCGTGGGCCTCCTCTACGCGATCCCGCTCGCGGTGCTGGCCGCGCGGAGCTGGCAGCTGCGCACCGCGGGGCGGCGCGAGGAGGCGGCCGAGGTCCGCGCCGCGCGCCGCCGCGTTGAGGAGCTGCTCGATCGCGGCCAGACGGCGCCGGCCCGCGAGATCGCGGGCCCGCTCGGCGCCGCGCTGCGCGAGCTTTCGCGCGCGATCGGCCGCGGCGGCGCCCCGGCGGCCTCGGCGGCCGCGGCGGCCGCGGCGGCCCCGGCGACCGGAGACGCGCTGGACGGCCTGCTCGCCCGGCTCGAGACGGAGGGCTTCGCGCCCGACGCGGCGACGCGGCCGCTCTCGCCGGACCTGCGCTCCGACGCGGCCGGCCTCCTGCGCCGGTGGGCGACGGCGCGCCGCGCGGCAACAGGCGCGGGCGCAGGCGCGGCCGCGGGCGCGGGCAAGGCGGGCGCCGCGCTCGTGCTCGCCCTGCTCGGGCTGCCAGCCACCGCGCGCGCCGACGCGCTCGGCGAGGGCCGCCAGCACTACGAGCAGGCGATGACGGTCTCCGAGCCGACGACGCGCAAGGCGGCGTTCGCGCGGGCCGCGGTCGCGCTCGGCGAGGCCGCGCGCGCGTACCCGGATCGGCCCGAGCTGCTCGCCGACTGGGGCAACGCCGCGCTCGGCGCAGGCGACGTCGCCACCGCCACGCTCGCCTACCGCCGCGCGCTCGCGATCGACGGCGGCAACGCGCGCGCCCGCCGCAACCTCGCCTGGCTGCGCGGGCGGCAGGGCGACCTGTTCCGGCCGGCCACGGCGACGGGCGCGACCGAGGCGCTCCTGTTCTTCCACGCCTGGCCGCGCGCGCGCCGCCTGCTCGTCGGGGCGGCGGCGTTCGCCGCGGCGATCCTCCTCCTCGTGCCGTGGTCTGGCCGGCGCCGCCGCGGCCTCGCGGCGCTGGCGGTGCTGCCGCTGGCGATCTGGCTCGCGATGCTCGCCTCGGTCGCGCTCGAGGATCGCCACGACCGCGACGCCATCGTGATGGACGCGGTCGTGCTGCGCGCCGCCGACAGCGCGGGCGCGCCGGCCGCGCTGACGCAGCCGGTGCCGCGCGGCGCCGAGGTCGCGATCCTCGAGCGGCGCGCGGACTGGGCGCGGATCCGCGTCGCGAGCGGCACCGAGGGCTGGATCCCGAGCGGCGCCGTGCAGGCGGTTCATTAGCCGCGGCAGTCGCGGCAGCCGCGGCAGCTTCGCCGCGGCAGGGCGCTACTGCTTGGCGATCTTGCCCGACGCGATCACGCAGGTCTCGCCGTCCTTCACGGTGCACGACGTCTTCGAGTTCTTCACGGTGATCGTGCAGGACGTCGCCCCGGCGGGGATCGACAGCTTCTTCGTCACCTTGCCGGCGATCGACCAGTCCTCGTTCTTGGAGCCGCACTCCTTCTTCAGCTCGTAGCTCGCGTGATCGTCGTTGCGGATCGACCACTCGGCGAACGCGGTGGCGGAGGTGAGGCCGAGGACGGCGAAGATCGTGAACAGGCGGGCGTTCATGCGTGACACGGGGAGCTCCTTGGCAAGGCTGTGATCGTCGGTCCGGACGATCGCGCCGGCCGACGGTCGCACGAAATCATGCGACGATCTGCCAGATGTTCGCCCGCGCGCTCGTACTGCTCGGCGTGCTCGGCGTGCTCGGCGTGCTCGGCGGCTGCGGGGCGCAGACGCCCCCGCCGGCCCGGCCCCGGGCGCCGCGGCCGGAGGTGCCGGTGCGACTCTCGGAGCCTCCGCGGCCCACGGAGCCGGCCCCGCCGGGTCAGGCCGCCGTGACCTGGAGGCGCGTCGAGACGGCCGCGGATCTGCCGCCGCCGCCCGCGCCGGGCACGTTCCAGCTCCACCTGATCGACGTCGGCACCGGTCTGGCGATCCTGATCCGCGGCGCGGACTTCGCGATGCTCTACGATGCCGGGACCAACGACCCCGGCGAGAAGCCGCTGCGGGTCGCCGCGTACCTGGCGGCGACGCTCGGCCCGTCCGGCGACGATCTGTGCGTCCCGCCGGGCACCCCTCTGCCGCGCGCCCGGCGGCGCCTCGAGCACGTCGTGCTCAGCCACCCGCACGCCGATCACGCCTCGGCGCTCGATCTGGTCCTCCACTGCTACGACGTCGGCCACTTCTGGGACCCCGGCCGCCTCGTGCAGACGGCGTTCTACCGCGATCTGATGGCGCAGCTCGCGCGCTCGGCGCCGACGACGTACCACACGGCCGCGGTGGTCCCGGACGATCGCGCGGTGGCGGTCAAGGGCCACCGCGTCACGATCCCGCGCTGGGAGCGGTTCTCCGAGGGCGACGCCGTGCCGCTCGGCGCGGGCGCGCGGTTCACGATCCTGCACGCCGAGCCGAAGCCGAGCGGGAACCCCAACGGGAGCTCGCTCGTCGTGCGCGTCGAGCTGGGCGGGACGCGCGTCCTGCTCGTCGGCGACGCCGAGTCGGGCGCGCGCCGCGACCCGTCCGAGCCGCCGGCCGGCCTCGAGGCGTACCTCATCGCGCAGCACGCGCCAGCGCTCCGCGCCGACATCCTGCAGGTCGGCCACCACGGCTCGAAGACGTCGAGCCGGCGCGCGTTCCTCCAGGCCGTCGGGCCGAAGGTCGCGCTCGTGTCGAGCGGGCCGCGGCAGTACAGCGGCACGACGCTGCCGGATCCCGAGGTGATCGCGGCGCTCGGCGCGGTGGGCGCGACGATCCTGCGCACCGATCTGCGCGACGCGAGCTGTCCGGTGACCGGACGCATCGGCGGCGACGCCGGGCCGGGCGGCTGCGACACGTGGGTCGTGACGATCGACGGGCGCGCGGCAGGCGTGCTAGACCCGGGCCCATGACGCGCCGCCTGTACCACGAGGACGCCTACCTCCGCCGGTTCGAGGGCGAGGTCCTCGCCGTGACCGCGTGGCAGGGCAAGCCCGCGGTGATCCTCGATCGCACGGCGTTCTACCCCGAGGCCGGCGGCCAGCTCGGCGACCGCGGCCGGCTGGGCGGCGCCGCCGTCGTCGACACGCAGGAGGAGGGCGGCGCGATCCTGCACGTCCTCGAGGGCGAGCCGCCCGCGGTGGGCGAGTTGCCCGCGGTGGGCGAGTTGCCCGCGGTGGGCGCGCGCCTCGAGGGCGAGCTCGACTGGGCGCGCCGCCGCCAGCACATGGCGCAGCACACGGCGCAGCACCTGCTCTCGGGCGCGCTGCTCGATCGCGCGCGCGCCCCGACGGCGTCGGCGCGCCTCGGCGAGAGCGCGCTGACGATCGACGCTGCGCGCGACCGCATCCCCGAGGCGGAGCTCGCCGCGGCCGAGGACCTCGCGAACGATCTCGTCGACGACGATCTGCCGATCCGCGCGTGGTTCCCGCCGCCCGAGGAGCTCGCGCGGCTGTCCCTGCGCCGCGATCCGAAGGTGGACGCCGACATCCGCGTCGTCGCGATCGGCGACTTCGACTTCTCGCCGTGCGGCGGCACGCACTGCGCGCGCACCGCGCAGCTCGGCACGATCCGCATCACCTCCGCCGAGCGCTACAAGGGCATGACCCGCGTGACGTTCACCGCGGCGCGCCGCGGCCGCGCCGAGCTGTTCTCGCGCGACGCCGTGCTGCGCGGCCTCGCGGCGCAGTTCTCGTGCGGCCCCGCCGAGGTCCCGCAGGCGATCGACAAGCTCCGGCGCGACGCCGACGCGGCCGGGACGGAGCTCACCGCGCTGCGCGGCCGGCTCGCCGGGATGCTCGCCCGCGAGCTGCTGGAGGGTGCCGGCGTCGGCGCCGGCGCGGGCGCGGGCGCGAGCGCGGGCGCGGGCCCGATCGTCGCGTCGTTGCCCGGCGACGCCGAGCTGCTCCGCGGCGTCGGCGCGAAGCTCTGCGCCGCCGGCAGGGACGCCGCCCTGTGCGCGCCCGACGCCGAGGGCGCCACGGTCGTCCTGTTCCGCGCGCCGGGCGGCGCGCTCGACTGCGGCGCGCTGTGGAAGCGGCTCGCGGCCGAGATCGGGGGCCGCGGCGGCGGCCGCGCGGACCGCGCCGAGGGCCGGCTCGCGCGCCCCATCGAGGACTGGGCCGCGCTCGTCGAGCGGCACTTGCCCGGCTGACGTGCCCGGCTACCGCGCCCAGTGCTGCGTCGCGCGCGCCGGCGGCCGCGCGATGCACAGCGCGGCGCAGTGCTCCTGCGTCGGCCGCAGCCGCACGAACATCCACGCCGCCGGATCGTCGGCGAGCGGCGGCCCCGGCACGAAGCGCGGCGGCGCCAGGGGCGGGCTCAGCACACCGGGCGCACCGGGCGCGCCGGGCGGGCTCAGCGCACCGGGCGCGCCGGGCGCGCCGGGCGCGCCGAAATAGAAGCAGGCCTCCTCCACCGGCAACGCGAGCCCCTGCCCCCGCGCCTTGACGTACGCCTCCTTGAGCGTCCACAGCGTGAAGAACCGCTCCGCCTGCGCCGCCGCCGGCAGCGCGCGCAGCGCGGCCGCCTCGGCGGGCGAGGCGATCGTATCGATCAGATCGCGCGGCAGCTCGGCGATCCGCTCGACGTCGACGCCGACCTCGCGCCCGCGCGCGATCGCGCACGCGACGAGCCCGCGGCAGTGCGACAGGTTGAAGGAGAGCGGCGGCACCGGCGCGGGGCCCGCGATCACCGGCTTCTCGCCGTTCTCGGCCCGGAAGCGCCACGCGTCCGGCGCGACGTCGGCGTGCCGCGACAGCGAGCGCCGCACGAGCGCGTGGGCCGCCAGGAAGAGCTGGCGATCGCGCTCGAACACGAAGCGCTCCATGCGCGCGCGCTCACCGGCGTCGAGGATCGCGACCGCGCCCGCGTCGATCGCCGCGGGATCGGCGAACCAGACCTCGACCTCGTCGTCCCCGATCACGCGCCGAGCCAGCGTAGCAGCGCCGCGCTGCGATCGGGCGGCAGATCCACGCCGGGCTGCGCGATCGCCTCCTCGGGGCCGTGCCAGTCGGAGCCGCCGGTGCACGTGAGGCCGAGCTCACCGGCGAGCGCGATCCAGCGCTCGCGCTCGCGCGCGTCGTAGGCGCCGTGGAACGCCTCGACGCCGTCGAGCCCCGCGTCGCGCCAGCGCCGCAGGAGCGCGACGCCGCGCGCGTCGTAGAGGTGCGGGTGCGCGAGCGCCATCGCGGCGCCCGCCGCGCGGCCCAGGGCGAGCGCCTCGTCGATCGGCAGCGCGCGGTGCGGTACGTCGACCGGGCCGTCGTCGTAGAGGTGGCGCGCGAACGCGTCCCTGACCGAGGTGGCGGCGCCGACCGCGACCATCGCGCGCGCGAGGTCGGGGCGGCCCACCGAGCGGCGCTCCGCATCCGCGAGCAGCGGCTCGAGGTCGATCCGCACGCCGCGCGTGACGAGCTTGGCCCCCATCACGCGGAGCCGGTTCTTGCGCGCGGTGCGGACGGCGCGCAGCCGCTCCTCGAGGATCGCCCAGTCGCCGCCGCGGTCGTACGCGAGGACGTGGATCGTGCGCCCGCCGTCGTCGCACGACAGCTCCACGCCGCGGATCGCGCGCGGCGCATGGCCTCTGGCGGCGGCGCCAGCGGCGGCGCCGGCCTCCTCCGCCGCCGCCCGCGCCCGGGCCGATCCCTCGCAGCTGTCATGATCGGTCAGCGCGAGCACGAGGACGCCGCGCTCGGCCGCGCGCGCGGCGACGCGCTCCGGGGGCTCGGTCCCATCGGAGCACGTCGAGTGGCAGTGCAGCTCGAAGCGCACCTCCGGTATATACCAGGGCCCATGGCCGAGAGCCTCGTCGCGCTGCGCGATCGTCGCCACCAGGTGATCGCGAGATTGTCGGAGTGTTTCGCGACCGACGTGCTCGAGGTGGACGAGCTCGAGCGCCGGCTCGATCTGGCGCACGCCGCGCGCACCGTCGCCGAGCTCGAGGAGCTGGTCGCCGATCTGGCGCCGGTTCTGGCGCCGGTGACGACCACGGCGCTCGCGCCGGTGGCGTCCACGGCGATCGAGGATCCGAGCCGCGCCGAGCGCAAGAAGCTGCGCGTGGTGATGAGCCACATCGAGCGCAAGGGCCGGTGGACGGTGCCGCGCACGCTCGAGCTGCGCGTCCTGTGGGGCAACACCGAGCTCGACTTCCGCGACGCCTCGCTCGCGCCGGGGACGACGACGATCGACGTCCGCGTCCTCATGGGCAACCTCGAGATCATCCTGCCGCCGCACCTCGCGGTCGACGTCGACGTATCGTCGTTCATGGGCTCGGTCGAGGAGCGCCACCGCGTGCCGCCCGACGCCGACCCGGCGCGCCCGCTGCTCCGGCTCACCGGCGCGGTCCGGCTCGGCAACCTCGAGATCACGACGCGGCTGCCCGGCGAGACCGCCGGCGACGCGAGCCGGCGTGAGCGGCGCGAGCGGAAGCAGCTCCGCAAGGCGCAGCAGCGAGAGCTCGCCGCCGGCAAGGACGGCGACGAGCGAGACGACTGACGAGACGACTGACCCGCGTCGTCGAGGCGCCAAGCGCCGCGTGCCGGTGCCCGCCCGACGGTGATAAGCTCGCGGCTGGATGGTCACCCCCGAGGTCTCCGGACCGGTGCGCCTCGGCCGTTACGAGCTGCTCGCTCGGCTGGCCACCGGCGGCATGGGCGAGATCTTCCTCGCGCGCCTGGGCGGCGCGGCCGGGTTCGAGAAGCTCCTGGTCGTCAAGCGCATCCTGCCGCACCTCGCCGACGACGCGCGCTTCCGCGCGATGCTGATCTCCGAGGCGCGGCTGTCGTCGCGGATGACGCACGGCAACATCTGCCAGGTCTACGAGCTCGGCGAGACCGACGGCCAGCTCTACATCGCGATGGAGTACCTCGAGGGCCTGGGGCTCTTGACGCTCCTCCGCAAGGCGTCGCGCGACAACGTGGAGCTCGACCTCGGGTTCATCGGCGGCGTGGTGCAGCAGTGCACCGAGGCGCTCCACTACGCCCACGAGCTGCGCGATCTCGAGGGCGAGCTGCTCGGCATCGTGCACCGCGACGTCAACCCCGGGAACATCTTCATCACCGAGGCTGGCGTCGGAAAGCTCCTCGACTTCGGCATCGCGAAGGTGAAGGACGCCTCGGCCCACACGCAGACGGGCGCGGTGAAGGGCAAGTACGCGTACATGGCGCCCGAGCAGCTCCGCGGCGCCGCCGGGATCGATCGGCGCGTCGACGTGTTCGCGCTCGGCGTCGTGCTCTACGAGATGCTGGCGCTGCGCCGGCTGTTCCAGCGCAAGACGGACTACCTCACGTTCCGCGCCGTGATGGAGCAGCCGATCCCAGACGTGCGGCGCTACCGGCCCGACGCCCCGCCGGAGCTCTCCGAGGTGCTCACCCGGGCGCTCGATCGCAATCGCGAGCGGCGGCCCGAGACGGCGCGCCAGCTCGGCGCGCTCATCGTCGACGCGCTCGCCCGCGTCCGGCGGCCGTGGTCGCAGGGCGAGATCAGCGACTTCCTCCGCGTCCACTTCGCCGATGAGATCGATCGTCGGCGATCCGAGATCGCCAAGGCGATCCAGGCGAGCAGCGCGAGCACGGGCCGCCCCAGCATCTCGAAGCTCGGGTCCGCCGCGACCGCGCCCAAGAGCGACGAGCCCGACGACGACGACGAGTTCCCCGAGGTCGACTCGGAGGTGGTGGAGCGACCGTTCGAGGATCGCGACACGTCGGAGTTCGGCGGATCGGGCTCGCCCTCCGTCGAGGTCGAGGTCCAGACCGAGCCCGATCCGAGCGCCGCGCACGCCGCGATGGCGCACGCCGCGCTGGCGCAGGCCCCGATGGCGCAGGCGCCTGCGCCGGCCGCGCAGGCTTCAGTGGCGGCCCCGGCCTCGGCGGCGCAGGCCCCGGCCGCGCAGGCCGCGGTGGCGCGCGCGCCCGCTGCCGCGGCGCCTCCGGTGGTCGTCGTGCACAAGCGCGGCCTCCTCTGGCCGCTGCTCGCGATCGCGATGGTCGGCATCACGGCCACGGCGCTGTTCCTGGTCTGGAACCAGCGGCAGACGCCCGAGAAGATCCTCGTGACGCAGGAGCCGCGGACGGACACGCCGGGCTCCGCTGGCGCAACGACGCGGCGCGGTGCCGAGAGCGGCAGCCAGGCGGCGGTGGTCACCGTGGGCAGCGCGGGCAGCGCGGGCAGCGCGGGCAGCGCGAAGCCGGCCCCGCCCGCGTCCCGCCCGCCGCCGCCGACGACGGCCTCGCCGACGGATCCGTACACCGCCGTGGTCAACGCCCACCGCCCGCAGATGAACCGGTGCATGAACGACCACCCGCTGCCCACGGGGACCGAGAACGTGAACGTGAAGGTGAAGGTCGTCGTCGATCCGAGCGGCAAGCCGAAGGAGGTCGTGTTCGACCCCGGCACGCTCGACGGTACCGCGGCCGGCGCGTGCATCAAGGGCGCGCTCTCGGCCGCGAGCTTCCCGCGCGCCAGCGAGACGCGCAGCGTGACGTTCCGGATCTGGATCTGACGACGCACCGAAGCTGGGCCGCGGTCGTGGCCGGGCCGCGTCAGCGGCGCGCCGCCCGCGCGCGCGCCGGCCTGGGCTTCGCCCGCGCCGCCCGCCTCGCCCGCGGCTTCGGCTTCGCGCTCGCCGGCGCCCGCTTGCCCTTCGGCGCCCGCTTGCCCTTCGGCGCCGGCTGCGCCCGCCCGGCCGCCTTCGCCCGCGGCTTCGCCCGCGCCCGCCCCCGCTTCGCCGGCGCGCGCGCTGCTTCCTCCTCCGACGGCGGCGGCGGCGGCGTGCTCCCCAGGGCGACGACGGCGGCGTACTCCGCGGCCGTCACCGGCTGCACCGACAGCCGCATCCCGCGCTTCAGCACGAGCATGCTGGCGCACGCCGGCTCGGCGCGCAGCCGGTCCATCGACACGAAGTACAGAAGCGTCGCGACGTACTCGACGTCGACGCAGTCCCAGATCGGCCGCTCGCGCGTCGCCTTCGGATCGAAGTACGGGCTCTCGCGATCGAACTGCTTCTCGTCGAGGACGTTCGTGCGGACCACGCGCGCGAGCCCCGCGACGCCCGGCGGATCGACGCTCGAGTGGTGGAACAGCACCAGGTCGCCGACGCGCATCCGCCGCATGTGCGCGCGGGCCATGTAGTTGCGCACGCCGGACCACGGCTCGACGCGCACGCGCGCGAGGTCGTCGATGCTGAACTCGTCCGGCTCCGACTTCATGAGCCAGTGCTGCTGGTCCACCTGATCCGCCATCGGGCGGAACCTACACCCGCGCGCCGATCTCGAGGGTGTGGACCGGCACCTCGCGCGACGCCGCGCGCACCTCGTCGGCGAAGCCCGTCAAGTTCACGTTAAAAGAGAACCGCGCGTCGGCACCGGCGCCCAAACCTGGGCCCAGCGGCCGGAAGAAGTCGTCGTAGTGCATCGGCACGATCACGCCCGGATCGAGCGCGCGCACGATCCGCTCGACGTAGCGCGGCGTGAACCGCCGCCCCGAGATGCCGCACAGAAAGACGTCGACGCCGCGGTCGACGATCTCGCCCTCGACGAGATCCGCCGAGCCCTGGTGGTAGAGCCGGACGCCGCCGACCTCGACGCAGATCCCCCAGACCTGGCCGCACCGGTACGCCTGCGGCGTCAGCGCGTCCACGTGCTCGCAGGTGAGCTCGCCCGCGAACGGGATGCCGAGCCCCAGCTGGAGCCTGCTGTGCAAGCTCGGCACGAAGTGGAACCGGAACGGGCCCACCTCGTAGTCGCGCTTCGGCTCGACGACGACCGCGCGATCTGCGAGGCCGTGGAGGCCCATGAGGCGCCTGAGCGACGCCGAGCCGTACACGCGGCAGCCGAGCCGCCGCGCGATCGCCGGCACGTCGAGGGCGTGATCGAAGTGGGTGTGGCCCACAAGCACGGCGTCGGCGCGATCGATCCAGCGCGCGACCGCCTCCGGCGACGACGGCACCACGCGCCGCCGCAGCAGATCGCCCATCGGCAGCCGCGTCACGTACGGATCGATCCAGACGACCACGCCCTGGTACGCGAGCCGGAACCCCGCGGTGCCGATCCACGTGAGCTCGAGGCCCGCCGGCAGCGGCGACGCGGCCGGCCGCCACGCGAGCTGGCGGGCCGTCTCGTGGTCGCTCGCTTGCATCCGGCGCGCGGTCGCGAGGTACGCGAGCCCCGCACCGAGGTGGCCGCCGAGGCGGCCGAACGGGCGTAGGGCGCTCAGCACCGAGCGATTATGCACAGTGTCCGGACGACGGCCGGACAACGAATTGGCCTCCCGCTAATTTCGCGCGCTCCCGCTCCCCAGGCCCGCGGCGCGGCGATACAACACGCCGGCACGCCGTTTCTCTCGACAAAGGATCTAGCGATGGCTTTTGAACTCCCCCCGCTCCCCTGGGCCAAGGACGCGCTCGCGCCGACCATCTCGGCCGAGACGATCGACTACCACTACGGCAAGCACCACAAGACGTACGTCGACAACCTGAACAAGTTCGCGCCTGGGACGCGGTACGAGTCGATGTCGCTCGAGGAGGTCATCAAGGCGTCCTACAACCAGGCGAGCGAGAAGAAGATCTTCAACAACGCCGCGCAGATCTGGAACCACACCTTCTTCTGGAATTCGATGGCGCCGAGCGCAGGCGGCAGCCCCACCGGCCCGCTCGCCGAGGCGATCGACAAGGCGTTCGGCTCCTTCGCCGACTTCCAGAAGAAGTTCAACGAGGCCGCCGTCGGCCAGTTCGGCTCCGGCTGGGCCTGGCTCGTCAAGACCGACGACGGTGTCGCGATCGAGACCTCCAGCAACGCCGACACGCCGTTCGCCGCCGGCAAGACGTGCATCCTGACGCTCGACGTCTGGGAGCACGCCTACTACATCGACTATCGCAACGCGCGCGCGAAGTTCGCCGAGGAGTGGTGGAAGGTCGTCAACTGGGCCTTCGCCAACCAGAACTTCGGCGGCTAGCGCAGCGCCCGATCAGCGCCCGGTCAGAACGCGCCGACCACCGCGACGCCCGGCGCGTCGCGGATCACCGTCGGCGTGACCATCGGCGGCGAATCCGCGCGCTGGCGGAAGCGGGCGTGCGGAGGCATGTCGCGCGTCAGGTACGTACCGAGCGCGAACCCGCCCCACAGCCCGGTGAGCGTGATGCCGGCGGCCAGCCGCGCGATGTTGTCGCCGTCGCTCTCGCCGCTGCCATTGGCGAACACCAGCAGCGACGTGCCGACGCCGGCGAGCCCGCCGAGGAACGCGCTCAGGCCGACGTAGCGGGCCCGCGACAGCGACCAGTCGAGCTTGCCGGCGAAGAACGCGCCGACCCCGAGGCTCACGTCGAGCCCGGCCGCGGTGAGCGAGAGGAACACGTCGCCGTCGAGATCGTCGGGCTGGACGATCGCGAGCGACAAGAGCGTCGAGGCGAGCCCCATCGCGCTGACCGTGGTCGTCACGCTCACCTGCGCGCGCGTCGGCCGGTAGTGCTCGGCCACGAGGAGGCCGGCGGAGGCGACGCCCCACGTCGACGCGAGCACGAAGGACTGGATCTTCTCGCTGGTGTTGGTCGTGGAGTCGAACAGGCCGAAGGGGCCCGACAGGAGCAGCGCGTTCCCGGCGCCCACCATCATGCCCAGGCTCCACGCGTCGGCCATGCCGCCGGTCATCGTGCGGCCGCGCGTCCCGTACAGCGCCCCGACCAGACCCGCCGCGGTCGAGCCCATCACGGCCAGCGTGCCGATGCGAACGTCGTCGATGTCCGCGAGATCGATCAGCACGACGCCGCTGTACAGCGCCGCGAGCGTGGTCGTGACCACGAAGCTGGCGCGCCCGCCGTCCCGCTCATCGTCCTCGGAGACCGCGGCCACGCCCGTGGTCCCCGGCGGCTTGCCCGCGGACCCCGGCGCGTCGTCCTGTGTGTCGCCGAACGAAAGCCGCCCGCCGCGGCGCGCGAAGTCCTCGGCCAGCCGGCCCAGCTGACGGGCGGCGCCCCGCAGCTCGGGATCCGTGGCGGCGGCCGCGACCGCCCTGAACCCGACGACGGCGCCCGCGAAGTCGCCGCGGGTCATCGCGGCGAACGCCGCGTCGAACTGCGCCTGCGGATCGGGCGGTGGCGGCGCAGGCTCCGCCGGTTGTGCCGCCGCGATGCCGCCGGCGAAGAGGAGGATCGCGATCACGAGGAGCTGCCGCATCCGGGGAGCGTACCCCCAATCCCCCCGGGATCGGCTGTGAGCTGGCGCAAGGCCACCCGTGGCTGATCAACGCGCTGGCCGATCGGATCGTCTGCCGCGACGTGTGGGATCGAATCTGCGCGGTCACGACCGCGCACGTGGACGCCGCGAAGGAGGCGATCATCCTCGAGCGGCACTCGCACATCGACTCGCTGATCACGCGGCTGCGCGAGCCGCGCGAGCCGCGCGTCCTCGAGCCGATGCTCGCCGGCCACGGGCTACCCCCGAACGTGGTCCACGACGACATCTCGTATGTGCTCGATATGGGCCTTATCCGGATCGCGGACGGCGAGTACACGATCGCCAATCCCATCTACCGCGAGGTGCTCCCGCTTCCCGAGATCGGCCACAGAGGTCCGTCCTCGGAGTGAAAGCGTGCCCGCTCGCCCTGGCGAGCTCCTACCAGGAGAGCTCGCGCAGGTAGTACTTGAGCTGCGGATCCTCTATGGTCAGTGTCTGCGTCGCGCGGTTGTGGAGGCGGCGGACGCGGCGGCAGTAACCCAGAGGGAGCAACCGGCGAACGCGGTAGGCCATCTCGGGCGGCGGCGGGGCTGACAATACGCGGACTTGGCGGTGGTGCGGCGCTTGCTTTGCTGGCTGGCGTGCGCCTCTCGCGAGCTCTCCTGATCGCGGCCCTCGCCCCCGGGGCGGTCGGCTGCCGGGCGGGAGCCAAGACGCGGCCGGCGGTCGCGGCGCCCTGCGCGCCGGACCGGATCGGCGCGGTGTCCGTCACCGGTGCGAGCCTCGGCGACGTGCCGGCGCTCGCGGTGCTCGAGGGCGCGTACGACGATCCGGCGCGCACCGCGCGCATCGCCGCGGCGGCCGCGGAGGCGCTGCGCTGGCGCGGCTACGCGAACGCGTCGATCGCTGTCTCGCGCGAGGTGGGCTGCTTCGTCGCGCTGCGCGTCGCCGTCGATCTGGGCCCGCGGTTCCAGATCGCGCGCATCGACTTCCAGACGGCCGACGAGTTCCCGGCGCGCGAGCGGCTCGCCGCGATCGAGGACGCGCTGGGCACCGTCAACACGGTCGGCGGCGTCCACATCGATTACCGGCTGCGCCGCGCGCTCGAGGGGCTCGCGCGCCGGTACCGGGACGTGGGCTGGCTCGACGTCAGGATCGGGGAGCCGCGGTCCGCGTATGACGACGCGGCGGGCGCCGTGCGGCTCGCGATCCGGATCGACGCGGGCCCGCGCTACCGCATCGGCGCGATCCGCGCGCGCGGCGCGAGCGCGGTCGCGCGCCGGACGCTGCTCGAGGAGCTGGGCGTCGATCCGGGCGCGTACTACGACGGGCCGGCGCTCCGCCGCGGCATCGCGCGCGCCCGCCGCAAGCTGGATCGGCGCGTCGAGCTCCGCACGAGCCTGACGGGCGGCGACGAGATCGAGATCGAGGCCGAGATCGCGGCCGAGCGCGCGGCGGCCGGGGCGGCGCGCCCGTGAGAGGGGCCGCGAGCCTGCTGGCGGCGGCCCTCGCGCTCGGCGCGGGCTGCGCGCGGCCGCGGCACCTGGGCACGGAGGTGCCGGCGCCGTGCACGGCGCGCGACGTCGAGGGGTGCCTTGGCTGGATGATGGAGCGGGATCTCGCGGCGGTGGAGCTCGGGCTCTACGAGGACGCGCGGCTCCGCGGTTACGTCCAGACGGTCGTGGATCGCCTGGCGCGCGCCGCGCGGCTGCCGCGCTCGCCGCGCGTCCTGATCGGCGATCAGAACGAGACGTACGCCACCGCCGGGCGCCGCATCGTGGTGGCCCGAACGACGATCGAGAAGCTGGGCAGCGAGGCGGAGCTGGCCGGCATCCTCGCGCACGAGCTCGCGCACATCGAGGCGCGCCACGTCATGGTCTCGCTGTTCGGCCGGCCGCCGGGCGAGGATCCGCTCGTCGATCGGCGCGACGCCGAGGCGGTCGCGGACGAGCGCGCGGTGTGGCTGCTCGAGCGCGCGGGCTACGCGCCGTCGGCGATGGCGCGCGCGCTTCTGGCCGTGCTCGAAGCAGAAGACCCGGAGCACCCGCCGCGCAAGGAGCGCGTCGCGCGCGTCGCCGCGCTCGCCGGGGGACGCGCCGGCTTCGAGGGCCGCGCCGAGCTCCTCGGTCACCTGGACGGCATGGTGTACGGCCGCGATCCGAGGCTCGGCCAGCGCGTCGACGATGCCTGGGTCGTCCCGGTGCTCGGCGTCGCGCTCGATCTCGGCCTGGACGACGACGTGCGCACCGCGGGCGAGCTGCTCGCGCTCCAGAGAGGCGACGCGCAGATCGTCGCGTACGCCGTCGGCGCCCCGTGGGCGCGCGAGCTCACAGCGACGCTCGAGGACCGGCGCGACTCCCTGCTGCCGCTCGGCCGCGCCACGGCGGGCACAGTCCCGGCGGTGGCCGTCCGGCGGCCGGACGACTCGCCGCTCGGCAAGCTCGGCCGCGCGATCCGCAGCACGTACCCGCAGCCGCCGGCCGGCGCGCGCGTCGCGATCGTCGAGCGGCCGGCCGGCGCGCTCGTGTTCGAGCTCCCAGCCGGGCGCGGCGACATGCCGCGCCTGCCGCTCCGCGCGCCGACCGAGGCCGAGCTGGTGCGCACCGAGCCGCGGCGCATCGTGATCGAGCGCGCCGCCCGGGCGGGCGCGATCGGCGCGCTCGGCGCCTGCCAGGGCCGCCTGCTCGACGATCCGGCGCGCAAGGTCGCCGCCGGCGATCCGATCAAGTGCGCCGATCGGCCGGCGCGGCGCTCGCCGCTCCTCGCGGTGCCGTGAGCCCGCGGCGCAGCCGCGTCGACCGGCGGCGGGATCAGCGGCCGCGCATGCGCGGCGCCGGATCCTCGGGCAGCTCGCCGAGCCGGGCCTTCACGACCTTCCTCGCCGCCTGCCCGCGGCCGACGACCTCGAGATCGACGGTGGTGCCGGGCCGGAGCAGCGCGATCGTGTTGCGCAGGACGTCGCCGCTGCGGATCTCGCTGCCGTTCAGCGCGGTGATCACGTCGCCGGTCACGAGGCCGGCCTTCGCGGCGGGGCTGTTCGGCTGCACGTCGGCGACGACCGCGCCGCGGCTGGCGCCGAGGTTGTTCTCCTTCGCGAGCTCGGTGGTGACGGTCTGGATGTTCACGCCGAGGAAGCCGCGCACGACCTTGCCGTCCTTGACCAGCATCTCCATGATCGGGCGCGCCATGTTCGAGGGGATCGCGAAGCCGATGCCCTGGTAGCCGCCGGACCGCGACGCGATCGCCGTGTTGACCCCGACGAGCTCGCCGCGCAGGTTCACGAGCGCGCCGCCGGAGTTGCCTTGGTTGATCGCCGCGTCGGTCTGGATGAAGTCTTCGTACTCCTCGATGCCCATGTTGCCGCGGCCCTTCGCGGACACGATGCCCATCGTCACCGACTTGCCGACGCCGAACGGGTTGCCGACGGCGAGCACGACCTCGCCGAGCCGGAGCTGCGACGAGTCGCCGAACGACAGCGGCCGGAGCGCCGGCACCTTGCCCTTCAGCTGGAGCACGGCGAGATCGGCCTTCGGATCGATGCCGACGAGCTTGGCCTCGTAGTCGGTGCCGTCGTGCACCGTGACCTTGATGTCGTCGGCGCCATTCACGACGTGCGCGTTGGTCAGGATCCGCCCGCCCGACGAGACGATCACGCCCGAGCCCATGCTGGCGAGCCGCTTCTGGCTCGGCCGCGTGCCGAAACCGGGCGAGTCGGGATCGGTGAAGAACGGATCCGACTCGGCCGGCCCGCCGCGGACGGCCTTGGAGGTCGAGATGTTCACGACGCTCTCGACGACGCGCTCGGCGACATCGGGGATCGACGAGTCGGTGATCGCGGACGGCGCGGCGTGCGCCGCCTCCGGGCCCGAGCGCAGCGCGGCGCCGGTGCCAGCGAGACCCAGGACGGCCAGGGCAGCGAGCAACTTGCGAGTGCGGGTCATCTTCTAGCTCCTCCATGCCCGAGCGTGACGGGGGGGCTCGGGCTCTTTTTTCGGACGGTGGTTATGAACCTAGTACCGGTCAACGTGTTGCCCAGATTCCGCCGCCTAACCACCTGTTCAGGCAGGCAGGATCCAGTCTGGCGTGACCCGCGGCACTGGCAAGCCGTCGTCACAATCCGTAATGCTCGGACGCTCGTACCAGGCGGGCGCCAGCGCGCGATCCAGCTGTCCGGCGCACGGACGTCCGCGCCCCGTGGGCTCGACGAGCTCGGCGGCCCTGGGAGGCCGCGCGAGCCGAGGCGAGGCGGCCCGCGCGTGCCGAGGCGAAGCTCGCCTCGAGGCCGCGCGGATCCGTGCGCGCGGATCCGTGCGCGCAGATCAGTGCGCGTGGCCGTCGTGCGCGGCAGGCGCAGCGCTGCCCGCCGGAGCCGGCTTCGGCGCCGCAGGCGCCGCAGGCCCAGCAGGCGCCTTCGGCGCAGCAGGCGCCGCAGGCCCAGCAGGCGGCTTCGGCCCCGCAGGCGCCGCAGGCGCCGCGCCGCCCGCCGGAGCCGGCGCACCCGGCGCCTTCGCGCCCGCGCTGCCCGCGGCCGGCCCACCCGGCGCGCCCGGCGCGGGCGGGGCCGCGCCACCACCGTGCGGGTTCGGCGGCGCGAGGCCGTCACCGTGCGGGTTCGGCGGCGCACCGCCGCCGTGCGGGTTGTCCTTCTCCGGCGGCGGCAGCGGCGTGTTGCTGAACTCGCTGGGCATGCCGGGCTTCGTGACCTTCTCCGGCGGGTTGTCGAACACGACCCCGAGGTCCTGCTCGGCGCGCTGCGCCGTGTCCTTGCGGACGAGGCCCGGCACGCGCGTCTTCTCGGTCACGATGTAGTACTCGGTCTCGCCGCGCGGCGGGTTCGCCGGATCGAACTCGGCGCCCTCGGGAAGCTCGCCCGGCTTCTCCATGCTGTAGAGCGCGAGCGTGCCGAGCTTGCCGCCCCGCTCGTCCTTGTACGTCAGCTTCATGATCAGCCGCATCGACTCGGCCTTGAGCTGCGCCTTGTACTCGGTGGGCTTGAGGTTCGCCGCGTTGTCGATGAAGTTGGCGAGCGTCTGGTTCGCCTTCTTGGTCGCGGCGTCGCCCCACGTCTTGACCTGCTGGCCCTCGGCGCCGGTGGTCACGCGCGCGACGGTCGTCTTCTTGCCCTTCCCCTCGATGTCCACCGAGCCGATGAGCGTCGTGTCGAAGCCGCGCGGATCGGTGAGGTTCAGGCTCGACTGCCCGATCTCGAGGCTGCCGAGCATGTCCTTCGCGAGCACGTACGCCTTGCCCGACTGCTTGTCCATCACGTAGCGGTCGCTGGCGCCGCCGGTGGTGTTGAACACCGAGCCGCCGACGACGTACTCGCGCTTCGAGCCGTCCTTGAACGCGACGGTCAAGAGCGTGGTGGAGCCATCGAGCTTGTAGTCCTTCTTGAGCGCGTCCGTCGGGACGCCGAGATCGCGCAGCGCGCGCGCCTTGACGTAGCCGTCGAGCAGCTTCGTGGCGCCGTCGCCGGCCGGGAACTCGGTCGTGCGCTTGACCTCCTCCATCACGACGGGCGGCTCCGGCGGCGGCGTCGCCGCGCTGCCGCTGCCCGCGCCGCTGCCCGCGCTGCCGCTACCGGCCGCCGCGACCGCGCTGCCGCTGCCCGCGCTGCCCGCCTTCGGATCCGCCGGCTTGGCCGCGCTGCCACTGCCCGCGCTGCCGCTGCCCGCGCTGCCCGCCGCCTTCGGATCCGCCGGCTTCTCCTCCGGCTTCTTCTCCTCCGGCTTCTTCTCGACGGGCTTGGGCCGCTTCTCGATCGTCGTCTCCTGGCCCCACCAGTACGCCCCGCTGGCGTCGCTGCGCTGCTCGAGGCGGACCGTCTTGCGCTCCGTCTTGTACTCGATCGAGGCGAGCTCCGCCTCGGCCTTGTCCCACAGGACGACCGAGCCGCGATCCGGCTTGACCGTCTTGTCGCGCGTCCACGTGCGATAGCCATAGACGAGCATCACGGCGAGCAGGATGCCGTGGATCAAAGCGCCTCTCATGGCTTCACCTCCTCGTTCGATCCCTCGTTCGATCCCTCGTTCGAATCGTCGTCGCGCTGGCGGCTGCGCCGGCCCAGCGTGCCGAACAGCCCGAGCCCGAGCACGAGCAGCGGCACGCCGATCAGCATGATCGCGAACCACACGGCGTCCTGGTTCTTCGTGTGCTGGACGGGCTTGTCGTCCTCGGAGACGACCTCACCGGCGAACACCTCCTCGCCGCCGAGCCAGCGGATCGAGTCGGCGAGCAGCACCGGGTACAGCATGCCGGAGACCATCCGGCCGCCCGGCCCCGGCACGGGGACGTCCGCGAACAGCTCGGCGTCGGAGAACACGAGCGCGCGGAAGCCGTCCTTGCCGCTGATCTTGGGGCCCTCGACGGCCGCGGCGATGTTCCAGCGCTGCCGCTTCTCGGTGCCCTCGTCGAACTGGAAGTTCTGCTTGCCCATGTCGAGCCACGACGACTCCATCGTGCGGATCGTGACCGTCTTCTTCGGCGCCTCGCCCTTCGTGGTGAACGGGATCTCCTCGAGCGCGCCGGCGTCGATCATCACGATGCCCCGGCCGCCCGAGCGCGACAGCGCCGTCGTCGACGCGTGCGCCGAGAACTGCGTGGTGATCGCCCACGCGCGGTCGGGCAGCGTGCCGCGGGTCGGGAAGAACGCCTTGTCGTCGGCGATGTGGCCCTCGAACATCCGCAGGCCGAGGTGCCCCTCGAGCACGCCCATCGACGTCGCGCCGTTGGGATCCATGACGACCATCACGCGGCCGCCGCGATCGAGGTAGCGATCGAGCGCGGTCCACTCGGCGCCCTGCAGCGGCAGCGCAGGGGCGGCCACGATGACGAGCGTCGCGTCCTCGGGGACGTCCTTGGCGAGATCGAGGAGGCCCAGGTCCTTGACCTCGTAGTTGAGCGCGCCGAGCAGCTTCTTGAAGTCCGCGCCCTTGCGCTCCTGGTGCTTCAGCTCGGCGGGCAGCGACTCGGGGTGCGTGAACTCGCCGTGGCCGACGGTCAGGTACGCCTTGCGCTTCTCGCGCACGAGCTTCATCAGGAGCTGGTTGACCTCCTTGTCGAAGTTGCGGAGCTTCGCGCTGCTGCCGGTCGCCCGCCGCGCCTTCTCGTAGTCGGTCTCGAGCTCGATCGTGTAGTTCTTCTCCTTGTCGCCCTCGCCGCGCGCGATGACGACGACGCCGTCCTTGCCGACCTTGTACTTGGTGGCGAGGCTCGTCTCGGCCAGGCGATCGTGCGTCTCGACCACGACCTTGCCGGTGTCCGACTTGAGCCGGTTGAAGTAGGTCAGGATCTGCTCCTTCACCTCGTTGGTCTCGGGGAAGAACAGGTGGACCTTGAACGGCTCGGTCGCCGCGTTGACGATGTTGACCGTCGACTCGCCGGGCGCGGACGTCTTGAAGTAGCTGACGTCGCGCGTGACGTTGCGCTCCTTCGCGACCTGGCAGGTCACGAACAGGAGCGACAGCGCGAACGCGATCGTCAGGCCCGACCAGCCCACCTCGCGGACGCGGAAGTAGTCGAGCCCCGCGTCCACCTCGGCCTCGCCGAGATCGATGCCCGAGCGCCGCGCGGCGCCGAGCGAGGACTCGATCAGGAGCACCGGCACGAGCGACGCGACGATCAGGATCGCGTACAGCACGGTGAGCGCCCCGTCCCAGCGCGCGACGTTCTTGACGCCGAACGTGCTCACGCCCCACTTCGTCGTGAGCGCGTAGAGGAGCAGCCCGATCAGCGTGCCGGCGTGGCAGAGGAGGAGCGCGCGCTCGATGTTGCGGCGGTGGCCGGTGGTCCGCATCGCGGTCCACAGGCGGAGCGCCGTGACGGCGATGATCGGGACGAGCCCGAGCACGCCGGTGAAGAACACCCGCGCGCCGCCGATGTGCCCGAACAGGCGCTCACCGACCATGACGCACAGGAGGCCGAACCCGAAGACCAGGGAGGCCCACCACGGAGAAGCTGTTCTCATTGCCATCGCTTCGCCTCCAGCGTCTTCACTCCGAGGAGGAGGAAGAAGTAGATCACCGCGAGGTAGTAGATGATGTCCTTGAGGTTCAGGACGCCCCGCATGAAGCCGCCCATGTAGTGGACCCAGAAGAGGTCGATGTCCCCAAGGACGGTCCGGACGTTGCCCTCGAGCGTCGAGGCGAACCGGAACAGGTTGCCCAGGACGACGAGGAGGACGAGCCCGATCACCGCGGCGAGGAACTGGTTCTTCACGAGCGCGCTCGCGAACAGGCCGATCGAGAGCGCCGCCGAGCCGACCATCAGCATGCCGATGTAGCCGACCAGGATCTGCGAGCCCGTGATCTTGCCGCGCACCTTGATGAGCAGCGGCATGTAGATCGTCAGCGCCAGGAGGATGATCATGAACGTCAGCGCGGCGAGGAACTTGCCGACGATGATCTCGCTGTCTCGCACCGGTGAGGTGTTGAGCAGGACCATCGAGTGCGTCGTGCGCTCCTCGGCGATCAGCCGGAACGACAGGAGCAGGCCGAGGCCGAACGACGTCAGCCCCGCGAACTGGAAGAAGAGCTCGAGCACGACCGCCGAGAGCTTCTGGCCCGGCAGGACGTACGCGAGGAACAGGATGCCGTTCACGAACAGGAACAGCGCGGCGATCACCCAGGCGAAGGGAGATCGCACGTACGCGCCCAGCTCGCGGCGGTAGATGATGCTAGTTGCTGCCATCGGCTCCTCCGACGAGTCGCATGAAGGTGTTCTCGAGCTCGCTCTTCGAGTGGTCGAGCTTGATCAGATCGAGCTTCGCGCCGACCACCGCGCGGCTCACGTCCGCGCGGCAGTCCTTCGTGGTCATCACGGTGAACGCCAGACCGCCGCCCTGCTCGTACGGCTCGGCGACGTCCTTCACGCCGTCGACCGACTTGAGCACCTTGGCGATCTGCCCCTTGGCGTCGTCGCCGTTCGGCGCGCGGATCGTCACGGTGACCGAGCGGATCTCGCTCTCCTTGCCGGCGAGCTCACCCTCGGTGCCGACGCCCAGCACGCGGCCCTTGCCGAGCACGAGCAGCCGGTCGCACGTCTGGCTGATCTCGGTCAGGATGTGACTCGAGATCAGGACGGTGTGCTTCTCCTTGAGATCGTGGATGAGCTTGCGCATCTCGACGATCTGGACCGGATCGAGGCCGCGCGTCGGCTCGTCCAGGATCAGGAACTTCGGATCGTGGATGACGGCCTGCGCGACGCCCACGCGCTGGCGGAAGCCGTGGGACAGGGTGCCGATCGGTTCGTCGGAGACCTCGTGGAGGTCCGTCAGATCGAGGACGCCGCTCATCCGCTTCCTGATGGCGTCCTTCGTCATGCCGCGGATCTCGCCGGCGAACGTCAGGTAGTCGGTCACCCGCATGTCTGCGTAGATCGGCGGGTTCTCGGGCAAGAAGCCGATCTTCTTGCGGACCTCGTGCGGATCGGCGACGACGTCCACGCCTCCGACCTCGATCGTGCCGGCCGAGGGCCGGAGATCACAGGCCAGGATGCGCAGCGCGGTCGTCTTGCCGGCGCCGTTCAGGCCCAGGAAGCCGACCGTCTCGCCGTCCTCGATCTCGAACGAGACCGGACCGAGGGCTCGTTTGCCACCGTAGAACTTCGTCAGGTCCTTTGCGCGGATCATGCAACCTCACGTAGCGCCCAGGGGCGCGGAATCGCTAGCGTTTGGTAGAACGGGTGGGCGCGCGATGT
This sequence comes from Kofleriaceae bacterium, assembly GCA_035558535.1. Taxonomy (GTDB): domain Bacteria; phylum Myxococcota_A; class Polyangia; order Haliangiales; family Haliangiaceae; genus JABFXX01. The sequence continues at coordinate 72,544 of DATMCI010000255.1, read as the reverse complement.
CAAGCGCGTGCGCGCACCCAAACAGCCCTCGCGGCTTTCGATCTTCCCGAGGATGACCAGAGAATGCGCCGGAGAGACGCGCCAGAGACGCGCCAGAGACGCGCCAGAGACGCGAAGAACCGCGCTGGGGATGAAGCGCGGCGCGAAGGCGCGGGGACTGGCGCCAGCACGCGCGAGGGGTGTCTTCTTGAAGGAATGTGAACTCACGGGTTTAGGCATGGTGACTGCACCACGCTGTCGACCATGCACAGGATCTCCATCGCCGGGCTCGTGGCACTCCTCGGCACCAGTGCTTGCTACTCGTACGTGAACGAGCCTCCCGCAGCGCCCCAGTGGAGCGTGTCGTACGTCTCGGGGCCGCCCGGCGGCGCCATCGATCCTGGCTATGGCGCAGGCTACGGCGCGGGCGATGGCGCGCCGGATCCGATCTATACGGATCCGGCCGCGCCGGGTGCTGGCGCACCGGGGCAGCCGGATGATCTGGCCGGAACTCCAGCGGGTTCCGATGCCTGCGCGGCGAGGGCGCCGGGCGCGATGCCGGGCGAGCCGGGCGCCGCGCCGCCGGGGAGCGCACCGATGGTCGAAGGCGAGGAGCCCGCGCCGCCGATCGATCCGGCGGACCCGAGCTGCGCGCCCGCGAGCGCGACCGGCAGCGTGACGGATGAAGAGATCGACGCGACGCTCGCGCCGTACGGCCAGTGGATCGAGTCGGACGAGTACGGCCGCGTGTGGCGGCCTGACGCCACCGTGGTGGGCGTCGATTTCACACCGTACGAGACCTGCGGGAGCTGGGTCTATACCGATCACGGCTGGACGTTCACGTGCGACTGGGACTGGGGCTGGCTGCCGTTCCATTACGGGCAGTGGGCGTGGGTCTCCGATGCGTGGAGCTGGGTCCGCGACTACACGTGGAGCCCCGCGTGGGTCGAGTGGCGATCCGGCAGCGGCTACGTCGGGTGGCGGCCGCTCGCGCCGATCGTCCGCGATCACCGCCGCGGCAGCAGCGGCGGCGGCGGGCCGATCATCCGCGATCACCGCGACGGCGTCGCTGGCGGCGGCGGCGGCGGCGGGCCGATCATCCGCGATCACCGCAGGCAGCGCGACTCCGACTGGCGCTTCGCGCACGAGCGCGACTTCGGCCGCACGCGGATCCGGGCGAGCCTGTACAGGAACCTCGCCGAGGGCATCCGCGTCACGTCGACGGTGACGCGGCCGCCCGTGCGCGGCGGCACGCGCGTCAGCGCCGCCGAGGTGATGCGCGGCCGCCACGCGCGCTACACGCGCGGCGCCGCGGGCCGGCCGACGCGCGGGGCGTACCAGCCGCCGCCGAGCTACGGGACCTACTCGCGCGATCACAGGGTCCGCAACTCCGGCTCCGACTATCAGCCGCCGAGCCGCGGCAGCTACCAGCCGCCGTCGCGCGACCTCGACACGCCCCCCGTGCGCGATCACAGGGCCCGCAACTCCGGCTCCGACTACCGGCCGCCGAGCCGCGGCAGCTACTCGCCCCCCTCGCGCGACCTCGACTCGCCGCCATCGCGCGACCACAGGGTCCGCAACTCCGGCTCCGACTATCGGCCGCCGAGCCGCGGCAGCTACTCGCCGCCGTCGCGCAGCAGCGGCAGCAGCTACTCGCCGCCGTCGCGCAGCAGCTACTCGCCGCCGTCGCGGTCAAGCGGCAGCGACTCGTCGTCCTCGCGGTCGAGCGGCAGCGACTCGTCGTCCTCGCGGTCGCACAGCAGCCACGGTAGCTCGCGCGCGTCGTCGTCGTCCTCGTCGTCCTCGTCGTCGTCGTCGTCGTCGAGCTCGCGCAGCAGCTCGTCGTCGTCCTCGTCCAGCTCGCACGGCAGCTCCGGCTCGCGCAGCTCGGGCGGCCGCCACCGCTGATCCCGGCGGCGCGCCCGCCGCGGCCGCCACCGCGACTTGCCCCCGCGCGCCCGCTGCCGCAACATCCAGCGCGGATGGTCCCGGTCCCGCGCAGCGAACGGCGCCCGGCGCCGCACGCCCTCTTGCTCGCCGCGGCGGCGCTGGCGGCGCTCACGCCGCTCGCGATCCTCGCGATCGATCGGCCCGTCGCGCGCCTGCTCGCCGCGTACGAGCCGAGCGAGGTGTGGGCGGAGGGCGTGAAGCTCCTCGAGCAGGTCATCGGCCTCCCGCTGCACCCGCTCGTCGTCTCGTTCACCCTGGTCGGCGCGATGCTCGTCGCGATGGCCGTGCCGCGCCTGCGCGCGTACGCGCCCGCGCTGATGTTCCTCGCCGGCACGCACATGCTCGCGCGGTACGTGACCGGCCCGCTCAAGGACCTGACCGGGCGGCTGCGGCCGTCGGAGTGGCTCGCGCGCGGCGGCGGCGACACGTTCTTCCGCGACGGCATCGCGTTCCCGTCCGGGCACGTGACGCTGTTCGCCGGCCTCGCGATCCCGATCGCGATCCTTTGGCCCCGCGCGCGCCCCGTGCTCGCCGCCGCCGTGTTCGTCGCCGCCGCGCGCATCGCGGTCGGCGCGCACTTCGTCTCCGACGCGCTCTCCGGCTTCGCGCTCGTGGCGCTCGTCGCGTGGGTCGTCGGCCTCGGCGTGCGGCCGCTCACCGCGCCGCGGCCGTGATCGGGCGCGGCTCCGCGCGCGGCTCCGTGACCGGCTCCGCGCCCGGGGCCGCGTCGCGCAGCGCCGGCAGCATCTCCCGCGCCGCGCGGATCATGCCGCGATCGAGCTCGCTCCCGGCGAGCGTGCCGTCCTCCGCCGCCGCCTCGTCGATCGCGCGGAACGCGACCCAGGCCGCGCGCCGCGCCGGCACGAGCAGCGGCTCGAGCCGCGCGTGCAGCTCGCGGTGGCGGCGCGCCGCGTCGCCGTCCGCCTCGGCGCCCGCCGGCACCACGATCGAGCTCCGCGCGCGCGTGGCCAGCGCGACGTACGCCATCCCGATCTGGAACGTCGCGCGCAGCTGGATCAGCGCGTCGCCGCGCTCGAGGGCGGCGAGGTAGATCCGCATCGGCGGTGCCAGCCGGCGGGACAGCGCCTCGACCATCGGCACGAGCTCGCCGGGCTCGCCCACCGCCGCGACGGACGCGTCCTGCAGGCACGCCGCGAGCGACAGGAGCTCCTGCCACGTGTGCGCCGAGTCCGCCGCGCCCTCACCTGCCGCGAACAGCGCACAGCGCGCCGGGACCACCGCGCGCCCTCGCTCACCGCCACCGCCGCCGCCACTCTCATCGGCGGCCGCGTTCGTCGCGGAGAGCAGGCCCGCCGTGACCGCGAGCGCGAGCAGCGTGCGAGCCGAGGGCGATGCGTGGGCCATGCATCCGGTTCTGCAACCTGCAGGCCGCGCACCGGCGCCGTGCGTCACTGCGCGTCACCTGCACGTCAATGCACGTCAATGCACCCGGTCGTACGCGCGCCGCCGAAGCGCGGCCAGCGCGGCGACGAGCCGCCGGACCGGCTCCGGTGCGTCATCGCCCGGCGGGCCATGGCCCGCGGTGAGCACGTCGACGCCCTCCTCGAGCTCGCGGATCGCGGCGCCGATCCGCTGCTCGCGCGCGAGCCGCGCGGCCCGCTCGACGTATCCGTCGGCGATCGCGGCGGCGTCGCCGCGCGGCCGCGCGCTCGCGATATCGCGGCGCGGCGCATCCCGCCGCGGCGCGCCGGTCGGCCGGCACGTGAAGCGCCGCCGCCGGGGCGCCCCGCAGTTGCGCGTCGGCGACTCCGAGCCCGTGCGCCGGAGCTCCGGCCGCGCGCCCGCGCCATGGCTCCGGCAGCTCCGGCTCGCCGCCTCGGCGAGCGCGCCGCACGCGCGCACCGCCGCGTCGCACGCCTTCACGGCCCCGCGCAGCGCCGCCGCGAGCTCCGCCGCGCTCGCGAAGCGCTCCCGCGGATCCTTGTGGAGCGCGCGCAGCACGATCCCATCGAGCACCGATGGGATCTCGCGATCCGGCTGCCGCAGCGACGGCGGGATCACCTCGTCGTCGAGCTGGCTCGCCAGGATCTCCTGGCTCGACGCGCCCGTGAACGGCGCCGCGCCCGTGAGCATCTCGTAGAGGATCACGCCCACGCCGTAGAGATCGGAGGCGATCGTCGGCGGGCCGCCCTGGATCACCTCGGGCGCCATGTACTCGGGCGTCCCCGACACGAACCCCGAGTTGATCCAGGCGCCGTCGATCATGGCGAGCCCGAAGTCGATCATCGTGACCTTGTCGCCCTCCGGCTTCGCGTCCACCAGGAAGTTGTCGCTCTTGATGTCGGCGTGGATGACGCCGCACGCGTGCGTCGCCTCGAGCGAGCGCAGGATCTGCTCGGCGATCGCGAGCACGCGCGGCAGCGGCAGCGGCTGCTCCTGCTCGGCGATGATCCGGCCGAGCGGCCGCCCCGGGACGTGCTGCATCACGATGAACGGCGCGCCGTCCGCCGTGACGTCGCAGTCGAGGATCGCGACCGTGCCGCTGTGCCGGATGCGGCCCGCCGCGCGCGCCTCGTCCTTGAACCGGCGCGTGAGGACCGCGTCCGACACGAGCTCCGGGTGCAGGAGCTTGATCGCGACCGTGCGCGCCAGCGCTGGCTGCTCGGCGCGGTACACGATACCCATGCCGCCCTCGCCGATACGCTCTTGCAAGACGTACCGGCCCACCAGCACATCGCCTGGCTTGGGGAGCGAGAGGACCCCGGACATACCCCTCTACGTAGCAAGCTCGATACCCCGCGAAAGCCCCAATCTCGCGCAACCGATTCGTCGCCGTACGCACGGCTGAGCGGAGCGCGCACGATCTGCGCGCACGGGCGGGGGGAGCGGGAATCTCCTAAGCCGCGCTCGCCCTCCAGCCGCCGAGTGACCGTTCCGCCAACGCGCTGAAGCCGCCATCTCCGAGGCTCTCCGATCCGCGGCCGCTACTGCCGGCCATCGGGCGAGCGGCGAGCGGCGCTCGCGCGCGCCGCCGCGTCGGTGACCGTGCCGCGGACGTCGCCGCCCACGCCGCCGAAGCGCGCGACGGCGAGCGTGCCGGCGATGATCAGCGCGGCGCCAGCGAGCGTCGATGCCTCCGGTGCGTGGCCGAAGATCGCGAGCTGCCAGCCGATCGCGAAGACGATCTGGAGATAGCCCACCGACGTCGCGCGCCCGATGCGCTCGACCGCGAGCCCCATCGTCAAGAACACCTGGCCGACCTGCGTCGCGAGCCCCACCAGGACGAGCAAGAGGATCTCCACCGGCGTCGGCGTGATCCACGCGGCGGCCGCCCACGGGATCGAGAGCGGTGTCGCGACCAGCGGGAAGTAGAGGACGATGATGAGCGAGTGCTCGGTGCGCGCGAGCTGGCGCACCGTGACGTACGCGAACGAGGAGCACACGGCGCCGCCCAGCGCGAGCAACACGCCGATCGGATCGAGGCCGCTGCCGCTCGGGTGCACGATCAGGAGCACGCCCGCGATCCCGCACGCCATCGCGATCACCGCCGACGCGCCCACGCGCTCGTCGAGCAGCCACCACGCGAGCAGCGCCGTGAGCAGCGGGACCACGTGCTGGAGCGTCGTCGCGTCGGCGATCGGCAGCCGCACGACCGCGCCGTAGTACCCCCCGAGGCCGCCGAAGCCGAGCAGCCCGCGGAGCGCGAGCCGGAGGCGCTGCTTGCCCCACGGGCGCGGCAGCCCCGCGCGGACGACCATCGCGTACGACAAGGCGAGCGTCACCACCGAGCGCGCGAGCACGATCTCGCCAGTCGGCAGGCGCGCGCTCGCGACCTTGACGAGCATCGTCATCGCCGAGAAGCCGAACGCGCTCGCCGCCATGTACAGGACGCCGCGCGACAGCTTCACGCGCCCACTGTACCGCGCACTGTACGCTACGAGCGCGCGATCGCCGCGGCCAGGTGGCGCGCGATCACCCCGTGGAGCTGGATCACCGGCCGGTAGCGCGCGAGCAGGCCCGCCACCGTCGCCAGGACGCGGCCGAGCAGCACGAACGAGCGCGGGATCGCGAGCCCGCCCAGCTGCCGCGCCGCCGCGAGCTGCGCGCCGAACGCCGCCTCCCAGTCGAGCTCGCTGACCGCCGCGCCCGGGCGCAGGGCACCGATCAGCGCCGCCGCCGCCGCGACCAGCCGCTCCGGCTCGTCGGCGACAAAGCCGAGCGTCCCGAGCTCGCGCGCCGCCGCCACCGCGTCGCCGCCGCCGATCGCGATCACGAGGCGCGCGTACGCCGCGCGCTCGGTTGGCGCGAGATCGAGCGTGCAGCCAAAGTCGAGCAGCGCGAGCGCGCCCGCCTCCGTGACCATGAAGTTGCCCGGGTGCGGATCGGCGTGGACGCGGCCGCGCACCAGGATCTGGCTCGCCAGCTCGTCCACCAGCGCGGCGAGCACGCGATCGCGCTCGGCCGGCGCCGCCCGCTCGAGGTGCTCGGCGAGCCGCGCGCCCTCGATCCGGGTCATCACGAGGACGCGCGCCGTGGACAGCTCGTCGATCGGCCGCGGCACGATCACGCCAGCGCTGCCGCCGCTGTCGCCGAACGCGCGCAGCGCCGCCGCCTCGGCCGTGTAGTCGAGCTCGCTCGCGAGCGCGCGCGAGAGCTCGTCCGTCAACGTCGCCAGATCCAGCCCCGGCACGTCGCCGAGCGTGCCCGCGAGCGCGCGCAGCGCCGCGATGTCCGCCTCGATCACGTCCTCGATGCCCGGCACCTGCACCTTGACGACCACCGGCGTGCCGTCGGGCAGCCGCGCCGCGTGGACCTGCGCGAGCGACGCCGCGGCGAGCGGCGCGCCGGCGAATTCGGCGAACGCCTGCGCGAGCGGGCGCCCGAGCTCGGCCTCGATCCGCGCGCGGATCGCCGCCTCGTCGACCGGCGGCACGTCGTCCTGCAGCGCCGCGAGCTCCGCCGCCCAGATCGGGCCGATCAGATCCGGCCGGCACGACGCGAGCTGGCCGAGCTTCGCGATGCCGCCGCGGAGCTCGGCCGCCGCCGCCGTCACGCGGCGCGCGAGGTCGCGGTGATCGCCCGCGGAGAGCCCGGTGTCGCCGCGCGCCGCCGCCGCGAGCCGGAGCCAGCGGTGGCGCGCCGCGATCGCGGCCGCCACCTGCGCGAGCCGCGCCGCGCGCGGCGTGGCCCGGTAGATCGCGGTCGCCTGATCGCGCGCCGCGCCCGCGAGGTCCCGCGCGTCGCGCGTCACCGCGCCCACGTCGCGCGCCAGATCGAGCGCGAACGCGTCGAGCCGCTGGCCCAGCCGCTTCAGCATCAGCGCCGTCTGCACCGCCGTGTCGCGCAGCGGCGCCACCAGCTCATCGATCGCGATGGATGTCTTCATCTACATGTCTCCTCGAAGTAGAGCGCCTGCACCGCCGGCGCCTGGCTCGTGATCGGTCCCCGCGCTGGCTTCATCGGCGCAGCTCCGCGAGGCACGCGAGGCACGCCACGAGCGTCGTGCCGAGGCCGACCGCGGCGTCTGTGCCGCGCGGCAGGATCGCGTTGCAGCGCACGCACACGGCGTTCTTGCCGAGCACGATCGGCTGCCAGCCCAGCACGTCGTCGAACGACGCAGGCTGCTGCTGCTGCTGCATCGGCGGCGCTGGCGGCACCGGCGGCACCGGCGGCACTGGCGGTGCTGGCGGTGCCGGCGCCGCAGCGGCGTCGCCTCGCGCCGCGCGCGCGATCGCGTGGCTGTCGGCGACCACGTCGCCCACCAGGCCGAACGCGTGGCCCAGCACGTTGCGCACGAGGTTCGAGACGGAGATGCCCAGATCCTCGGCGCGCTTGCGCAGCTGCGCGTCGAGGCGCTCCGGCACGCGCGTGTGGATCACGCGCTCCTTCTTCTCGGTGCCCGGCTCGTCGTCGGGCGGCTCGGTCGGTGGTCGCTTGCGTGTCACGTTGTGATACACGATGTATCACGTCGTGACACAAGTCAAGGCGTAGATCACACTCCGCCGCCTATCATTAATAGTCAGTCCTCAGTCCTGCCCCTCCTCCGCCGCCTCCTTCTTCGCCGCCGCCGCCGCCTTCGCCGCCGCCCGCGCCTGCGCCCGACCCGCGAGCCACCACGCGAGCTCCACCGGCCCTGCCGGCTCGCGGCTCCGCCGCGCGCTCGCGATCGCCAGCCGCAGCTCGCCCACCGACGCGAAGCGATCGCCCGCCGCGGGCGCCATCGCGCGCGCCGCGATCGCGCGGACGTCTGGCGCGAGCCCGCCCAGCGCCGGCTCGCCGCGGATCGCCTCGAGCAGCGCCCACGGCGTCTCGCCCGCGAACGGCCGCTGTCCCGTGATCAGCTCGGCCAGGGTCACGCCCAGCCCGAACTGATCCGCCGCCGCCGTGACCGGCTCGCCCGCCAGCTGCTCCGGTGCCATGTAGCAATAGCGGCCCTTGCGCGTGCCTGCCGCCGTGCGATCCGCGAGCGCCGTGGCCTTCGCCACGCCGAAGTCGGCCAGCTTCACGTCGCCCGCCCACGAGACCAGCACGTTCGCCGGGCCCACGTCGCGGTGCACGACGCCGAGCGGCAGCCCGCGCGCGTCGCGCACGCCGTGCAGGTACGCGAGCGCGAGCGCCAGCTCGTCGATGACGTGGAGCGCGAGCGGCTCCGGCATCGGCTGCGCCGGATCGAGCCAGCGCGCCAGATCGCCGCCGTCGACGTACTCGAGCACCACGTAGTACTCGCCCTCGTCGACGCCCAGGCCCAGCACCGCGACCACGTTCCGGTGGTGGAGCCCGCCGCCCAGCACCGCCTCGCGGATCAGCGCGCGCTGGAGGTCTGGCTCGCCCGCGAGCTCCGGCGCCAGTGTCTTGATCGCGACCTTGCGCTCGAAGCCGCTCGCGCCGTGGGCGATCCCCAGGTGGACCTCCGCCATCCCGCCGCGGCCGAGCGGCTTCACGAGCTGGTAGGGGCCGATCGCGCTGCGTATCATCGGGTCACCGTGGGCCGAACCGCGACAGTCTACAGCGACATCCTCGACGGCGGCACCGGCCGGCTCCGCTGCCAGCTCGTCGCCGTGGACGGCCCCGACCGCGGGCGCGCGTGCCTGCTCGCCGAGCGCGAGGTCACCGTCGGCACCGGCGCCGGGTGCGATCTCGTCCTGTCCGACGATCGCGTGAGCGCGCGGCACGTCGCCGTCCGCGCCGCCGAGTCGCGCTTCACCGTGCGCGACCTCGGCTCGACGAACGGCACCTGGTACGAGGGCTCGCGGATCACCGAGGTCACGATCGCCGCCGGCTCGACCCTGCTCATCGGCAAGACCGCGCTGCGGATCGAGCCCGAGGCCATGCCGCTCGATCTGCCGCCCAGCCAGGCGCGCCGGTTCGGCGAGCTCGTCGGCGAGAGCCTCGCGATGCGCGAGGTGTTCGCCGTCCTCGAGCGCGTCGCCGCCTCCGACGCGACGCTGCTCGTCGAGGGCGAGACCGGCACCGGCAAGGAGCTCGTGGCGCGCGCCGTCCACGACGCGTCCCCGCGCCGCCGCGGCCCGTTCGTCGCCGTCGACTGCGGCGCGCTCCCCGAGGGCCTGCTCGAGAGCGAGCTGTTCGGCCACGTGCGCGGCGCGTTCACCGGCGCCGCCAACGAGCGCGCCGGCATGATCGTGCGCGCCGACGGCGGCACGCTGTTCCTCGACGAGCTCGGCCGGATCTCGGCCACCGTGCAGGCGCGCCTCCTGCGCGTGCTCGAGGAGCGCGTCGTCCGCCCGCTCGGCGGCGACAACGAGCGCGCCGTCGACGTCCGCCTCGTCGCCGCCTCGCGCGACGACCTCGACGCCGAGGTCGCCGCCGGCCGTTTCCGCCCCGATCTGCTCTACCGCCTCGCCGTCGTGCGCGTCGCGCTGCCGCCCCTCCGCACGCGCCGCGAGGACATCTCGCTCCTCGGGCGCGAGCTCCTGCGCCGCCGCGGCCTCCCCGACGAGGCGCCCGCCGGCCCTGGCCTCGATCGCCTCATCGCGCACGGCTGGCCCGGCAACGTCCGCGAGCTCCGCAACGTCCTCGATCGCGCGCTCGCCCTCGCCCCCGGCGCGCGCCGCTTCGCCGACCTCGTGATCCGCATCGACGCCTCGCCGCTCGCCGGCGAGGGCGTCGCCGTCCGCAGCGATCTGCCCTACGCCGACGCCAAGGCCGCCGTCCTCCACGACTTCGAGCGCCGCTACCTCGCCGACCTCCTCGCCCGCACCGCCGGCAACCTCTCCGCCGCCTCGCGCGAGTCCGGCGTCGATCGCAAGCACCTCCGCGCCCTCGCCCGCCGCCACGGCCTCCTCGCCGGCCCCGACGAGGACTGACGCCGTACCGGCATCGAGAGTGCGTCAGCTCTGAAGGGTCCTGCGAGCGTCACTACTCACTCGCCGCCGGTCCACCCGGATCCGGTTATCCGAGAGCCACTGGCTCGGTCTACTTGTGTCTGCCGGCGCGGTGGCGCCGTACGTCCACAACTACGCTCGTGGGAAGCCCTGGATCTTCGCCGTAAGCTCGCGATGCGCCACCGGGCACGCCCGTGTGCGCCGCGCGCGACGTGGGAAGCCCTGGATCTTTGCCGTAAGCTCGCGATAGGCGACAGCGCGCGGCGGCTTACCCCCCCCACCTCCGCCTCGAGCCGCTGAGCCGACTCGAACGGCGCGCGGAGCGCCTCGAAGTCGCCGTGGTCGAGCGAATGGCTCGCCTGGATGAAGTCATTGAACCAGTGCTTCGGAGCGTCCGGCCGGCGCGCAACGAGATCTCCTTCGTCGGAATGCCGGTGCGGAGCTCGCCGAGCGGCACGAAGGAAACGCGCCAGGGAAAGCTGCCCTTGTCCATCGCCTTCCAGATCGGCGCGTCGTCGAAGAATGGAGCGCCGGTGAACATGCCATCGCCGCGATGCCGCGGCTGCGAATGTCTTCTTGTGCTTCGCTCTGCCTCGGCTCCCCGGGTTGATGCTACCTCCGGGGAACCCCTACTGGATCGATGGGCGCCAGGTCCATAATGCTATGAAATTAATTGACAATTGGGGCGAGCTTCGCGGTACGCGCAACTTTTCGGTACGAACGGTTGAACTGTTCGTTGGATCCAGTTAGTCCTATTGGGACCTAATCACTCCGAGGTCTACGAAAGTGATCGCCGTAGCTCAGCAGCAAGAAGCATGTCCGTGGTGCGGGCAGCACATCTCGCGCGCGAAGTTCCTCCAGATCGAAGCGCGCATCCGCGACGAACAGAAGCGACAGCTCCAGCAGGCTGAGGCGGAGATGCGCGCGAAGCTCGCTGCCGAGCGCGAGGTGCTCGAGACCAAGGCCAAGGCAGAACGCGCGACACACGAACTCCAGCTCCAGTCGTTGCGCGAAAGCCTCGACAAGGCGAACGACGAGAAGGAACAATTCGATCGCAAGCTCAAAGAAGCGGCGACGAGCGCCGCAACCGCCGAGCGCAAGAAGCTCGAAGCAGAGTTGGCGCAGAAGCACCAAGCCGAACTCAATCGCGAGCGCGAGCTGCTGAAAACCCAGCTCGTCAAGCAGAAGGCCGAGAACCAGGACGCGACGAAGGCGCTGCAGAAGCAGATCGCGGATCTGCAGAAGAGGATCGCCGAGCAAGCAAACGAGAATCCGGAGGTCGTCAACATCGATATCGTCGAGGCGCTCAAGGGCGAGTTCAAAGGCGACCGCGTGATCCGGCTGCCGAAAACCGAGAAGAACGACAGCGGTGGCGACGTGCTCGTCGAGATCAAGTACAAGAACGCCGTCTGCGCCAAGATTCTGCTCGACACGCGCATGCGCGGGAACTGGCAGACCTCGTACGCGACGAAGCTGCACGCCGAAGCCGCTGCGCAGACCGCCGACTATGCGGTCGTCGCGACAGTCCACTTTCCGAAGGGCGCGAGCGAACTCCATCGCCATGATGACGTGTTGCTCGTACACCCCGCACGCATCGTCGAGGTCGTCGGTATCTTGCGGGATGCACTGGTGCGGATGTTCAAGAACAAGCTGAGCAGTGAGCAGCGCGCGGAGAAGAAGGCGCTGCTGTACGACCACATCACGTCGGACGCGTTCCGCCGCAAACTCACCGATGTCAACAAGGTGACCGAGGAGATCGCCGAGATCGACGCCGAGGAGCAGGACACGCACGCGCGCGTGTGGAGGAAGCGCGGCTTCGCGATGCAGAAGCTCCAGAAGCTGCACAAACAGGTCACCGATGAGATCGACGACATCGTGGACGGAATCGAAGCCGATGATCGCCGCGGCAACTGATTGGCAGGAGCGTCGTCTCGGGCGCACCGTGCTGCGTACACGTCGCACCACGGTCGACATCGACGACGTCGTTCCCAACGATAAGCAGCCGCGCGTTGGCCCAAAGGAGGACCCCGAATTACAGCGCCAGATCGAAGCGAACGAAGGCATCTTCGAGCCGCTGTTGCTCGAGCCGCATCCAGCGATCGCGTCGAAGTTCCGCATCATCGACGGTGATCGTCGCTGGACCAACTCGAAGGTTCTCGTTGAGCAGAGTAAGCCGCAGTACCGCAACCTTCCTGCGGAGATCACCGAGCACACTCTCGACGACGAGGAGCGCTTCCGCGTCTGGATCTACATCCATCGCCAGCGTAAAGAATGGGACGCCAAGGAGAAGGAGATGGTCGCGTGCCAGCTTGTCAAGCTCGTGGGGCGCGCGAGCGCAGCGAACATCCTCGGCATCACTGTGCGCGAAGTCGACAAGCTCGTCGAGGTCTACGAGCTCGCCGAGCGGCTGAAGAACATCCGCGATCCGAGCGCGTCGATCACGTGGGCGCGTGAGATCAACGGCATCAACAAGAACCTCGTCACGCCGACGGTTGTCGAGACGATCGTGCAGAAGATCAACGACAAGCTGATCACGAACTCGAAGGACCTTCGCCGCCTGCGCCCGATCCTCAAGGACCCGGTCGCGAAGGACTGCTTCCTGCAGCCGACGACGACGATCAACGATGCGCTTGAGAAGCTGGAGGGCGCGCCGAAGGCACAGCGCAAGAATGGGCTCGCTGGTGATCTCGGTGCGATCGTCGACTCGATCCGCAAACACCCGTGGACCGCGCTCGCCGATCTACGCGGTGACGAGGACACACTGCGCACGATCGAAGAAGCCGAGAAGCTACTCAAGGACCTGAAGAAGACGTTGAAGACATAGGAGGCCCGGTATGGCGTAGACACGCGTCAAGAACACAGATGTCACGACGTATACCAGTTCTGGCATCACACGCATGCCCTCTACCTTCGCTATTGACGCGGCAGCCGGAAGGCGCAGCCGATCATCCGCGCGAACCCTGATTGCTCGGCGAGCTGTTCTGGCGCCTCGCACCTGGTTCGTCGGAGGCGCCCTGCCGAATTTACCTCACACCTCGACGCAACAACCGCGCGGACTGCCTCCTGATGCGCGGCTTCTAGGAGAACGCCATGACCAACTTCGTCATCCGTGTGCAGCTTCACAGCGAGAACAACTATGCCGAGTTTCATCGCGCTATGGAGCAGCGTGGCTTCAAAAGGACGATCACCTCGTCCGACGGCGCGTCGTACGAGCTACCGCGCGACTCGTACAGCTTCCGAGGCAACGTTACTGCTGAAGAACTTATTGATCGCGTACTCAAGGCGGCGGGTGAGGTGTGGTCGCCCGCGCAGGTGCTGGTTACCGAGGGTACGAGCACTTGGCAGCATCTCAACGCGGCACGAGCCAGTGGGCAGACCTCAACGCGGCCCAGCGATCGACCGTTGGGCAAGAGCACCGCCGGAGTTCTTGCCGTCTCAGGATCGCCTTAAATGGCCCTAAATGGCCATATACTCGGCCGGTTCGATTCCTACGCCTTCGGGCGGTGTCGTCCTCGCGAGCCCGATACAGCCACCGCTCGGCGGTCACCGGCCCGGCGGTCGTCATGTACGTCTGCTCCGCTCGGAGCACGCGTCGATGCACGATGCCGGCAATCTCCACTGCGGGGGCGTCGACGTCGTGGGCCGCCATGGCCTCCTTGGTCAGGTCGCGCTCGAGCTCGCGCACCTGCCGTCGCAGCTCGGTCTCCATCTCGCCGAACCAGCCCGGCGTGTACGTCATACGCGTCCGCTGACGATCGACGAACGCTTTGAGCTTCCCGACTCGCTCTTCGAGGGTCGGGGGCGCAGGGGTCGAACTCGTAACAGCGAGGGGCAGGAGCAATTCCGGCATCGGCGTCAACTACGCCCAGAGCGTGCGGGCACCCCAGTTTCTCGATGATCCGCATCAAGTTCGCATCGATAAAGCGCGCAGGATCGAGTCGACACCCAGTCGAGAAGGGATAAAATGTCGAGCTGTGCCGGCGGTTCGCGGTCGACCTCGGCGTGATCGAGTCGACACCCAGTCGAGAAGGGATAAAATGGCATTTCGATCGGACGCGGTGCGTGACTTCTTCAGACGGCTAGAGGAGGAAGGTGTGCCATGGATCCGCGAACGTACAGTGCCGGTATACGCGCTCGATGCGGCGCGTAACATTCCGCTCGCGCACGGTACTGGAGTGCTGCTGAAGATCGCCGGCGTTGGATTCCTGCTATCTGCTGCGCATGTCCTTCGCCGCCGGAAGACGCACACCTTACTCGTATTCCCGACGGATTCCAACAAGGCGATCAATCTCAACACGATGCACATGCGCGTTTCGCGCGATGAACGTTTTGTCGACGTCGGAATAGCGCGTCTAACACCTGAGGGCCTCGCGGCCATCGAGCGGCATCGCCCCTTTCTGGGCCTCGAACATCTAGAGTTAACCGATGTGCCTCCTCCGGAGGGCTGGTATTCGGTGTGTGGTTACCCAGGCTCGTTGACCGATGAGGATCTGCCAGCGCAGGTCGTGACGTCGACAGCGCTGTACTACTGCAGCGAACTTCGCGGAAAGCCGCTCGCCAGCGCCATTGAGGGACTAACGATCGCGTTTGACTTCGCCGCTGAGAGTGTCGATTCCGATGGAGAAGATGCGGACGTTCCGGAGCCCGGAGGTATCAGCGGCTGCGGGATGTGGCGCATGCACGCACGCGGCTCGAATTCGGACGAATGGTCTCCAGCATCGCTCCGCCTCGTCGGGATCCAACATTCCGTTGTTAGCAACAGCCGCAAGGTCCCGATGGCCTTCCGTGGAACACGCATCCACTGTGTCGTGGCCTGGATATGGCAGGAGTTCGAAGACATGCGGGCCGAGATTGACCGATTCGCGCCTGGACTCGGACCGCGGTTCACAGGCCCAGGACAGGCTTAGGCAACTGCGCGTCGTCGGCGTCCCGAGCGGCGGCTCGGCGAGGCGCCTCGTGCTGCCACTCGCCGGGTACCCATACTTTCATCACCGTCGCAACCACTCTAGGAGACTGGTGTCAAACGAGCACCGACCCTTCAAAAACGCGGGCCTTCGTCGACCGGATGCCCAGCCAGGACGAGCAGGCAGCGGGACACCCTCGCCGGGGCGGGGCCCTCGGGCCGTGTGTCGGTCCGGGCACGTCAGACCACCCGGCCCACGACGACGAGCCAGCAGTGCCGGGTGCTCTGCACGGCGACGACACCCCCGCGTAGTCCGACGGCTAGGCCGACGCGGACGCCGCCGAGACGGATTTGGATCTGGAAGAAAGAGTTGCGGACGAGTTCGGTCACGGGGTTCTCCCGTCGGACCGCCGGCCTGCTCAACGAGCTATCAGGCCGTCGACCCAATCTGTTGTGGTTTCATGACGTTCTCCCTCTTCGTTGGTGCCGGCCCGGAGCGGGCCTAGGACACACCCCGAATTGGGCGTGACTGAGCACCGGACCAAACCGACGAACGCACAATCCGTAGACACGAGGCCGCAGCGTCGCAAGGGACGTTCCGACGTCGTCCCCCTACTCACTCTAGGGGGGAGGGGCGGGATCGCTCAACTCAACGATCCCACCGACTCGGGTGACGAGATGACTTGACCCGAGGAGGGGACGGCAATGGCGGGCGCGGAGACGATCGGCACCTGGACCGGGCTGAGCTATCGAGCCTCGCCCGCCTCCTCAAGAACGCGCACGCACGCGGTCAAGCTGGATCGAAGCGACCACGAGGTCGCTCCAAGGAGCAGCGTCTCGCCGGCAAGCTCTCGTACATCGCCGAGCGTCCGCCCACGTCGCCCGAGGCGTGAAATCGGCCGCTCGTTACAAGCAAACTCGCGGACTCTTCCTGTGAGGACCGTATGTCGCTCGTGACGCGGGCAAGAAACGTACCGCTCCGGCTTGACCTCGAGATCGACCGCCCGAAGCGGTCATTCGATGCTTCAGGTGCAAACCATCAGCCCGTCGGCTTTCGAGCTTCGTCTCTGATGACGACATCGAGCGCTTCGTTCGCCAGCGATTCGCCTAGATCGATCCCGGTCAGACGGTAGTTTACCGGCCGCTCCGGTCCGCGAATCGGCTCGAACGTAGTGACGAGCGCGTTCAGGTCGCCGTTCTCATCGAGTACGTACGTGCCGAACACGCTGCCGTAAGCAGATTGGTGCCTCAGTTCTCTTACAAACGTATCCATGCGATGGAGTCTACCAGAATTCTGAGGCTATTGATCTGCAATTCGACCACACGTAGATCTGTCCTTCGGAGTCGACTCGAAACTCTTCGGCAGTCAATGAATCATGGTGCTCGCGAGCGCCGATCGTTCTCGCAAGCTCGGCGAGTTCCGCGCCGAGGCCGGCTGGTGACTGAATCTGGCCTGACGAGCTGCCGACGACACATGGTATCCAACCCAATCGGGCAGTAGGATAACCTCCTCCACCGGCCCCGCTCCTGGACCGAATCGATCTGCAGATCTACGTCCGGTCTCACCCGTGGAGTTCCGCGGCACCGTGCCCGGCGAACCCTCATCGGTGCTCCGCGCGCGCGTCGTCGCCGCCCGCGAGCGCCAGCGCGCCCGGCTCCAGCCGTTCCGCCTGCACTACAACGCCGAGATGATCAACGCGGTGCTCCGCGCCACCTGCCGCCTCGGCGACACCAGTGAGCGCGCCCTCGCCGAAATCGTCGAGCGGCGCCGCTCGTTATCGACTCTGTGCCGCCCGGCCGTGCCTAACGAACTCGGCGTACGAACCTTGGACGATTGCCGCCGTCACGCAGCCTCTCTCGAGAGAGACTGCGCGGCGCTGGGTGGTCGATATCGAGATCGCCGAGCCCAAGGACCCGACCGAGTTCGGCATGATCGGGGTCGCGGTGCTCTTCCCAGCTCACTGCGCCAAGCCGCGAAAAGGCCAGCGTGATCTCGTTTTGAAAGTTCGCGTCGTACCATTCGCCATGAAGGAGGAACGCCGCAAAGTCGCGATGGAGCTGTTGTTCTACCTTCGCACCGGCCCACTGAACGACACCGACGAGGACGAGCGGCACCGGGCAGTACGACTGAATCTCCCGCAGCCTCAGCCTGACGTCGAAGGCCGAACCTATCTTGAGCGCGTTCGCAGCGTACGCTGCGATCAGGTACACGTGGCGCGGGGGCTCGAACTTCTCGGATCGTGCGAGTGCGTTGGCCATTGCGCGGAGGCGCTGTCTCGATCCCCACGTCGGCAAGCGCCTAGTCCTCGAGCGCGATGTTGGGCGTGCTCGCGGCACTGGAATCATCGGGCCGGTTGTACCGTGGAACCCTTTCCTGACCATCATGTGTGCATCCATCTGCCCGCGCGGATGTCGTCCGCATTGGCGCGCAGCGCGTGCGCCTGCGCTGTGCAGCGATCGGTGGGATCCATGGGCTCGTCCTGAGCGCCGACCTCCGCTTTGTGGCTCTGACGTACCCATGGTACGTGCCGGTCTGGCTCGCACTACCGCGCCCACTGGCCGGGGTGCTTCGCGAGCCATCGCTCGCGCGGCTTCGAGCTCGCGATCCGCTTGACATCCTCCGCCTTGTACACGCGCACGCTCCTGCCGCGCCCGAAGTCGACGCGCTTCGCCTTCGGGATCACGCCCTCCTCCTCCATGCGCCGGAACGTCGTCGCCGAGACCCCGAGCTCCGTGGCGACCTCGCTGACCAGCTTGTAGCCCTGCCCCCTGAGCGCCTCGAACCCGCGCCGCAGCGGGTTCGGGTGGTGTCCGTGGATGAACTTCGGCACCCCCTTCGTGCGGTGCATCGGGAGCACCTCGATTTTGCCCCCGCAGCCGCACGCGCATGTCGGCGCCTTGACGCGTAGCGCCCAGGCTTCGCGCGTCTCGGCCCTCGGCGCGCGAACCGCAAGGATTTCCTCGTAGTAGACGCCGGAAGCCTCGTCGGCTCCTCCCCGGCCTATGTCTACGGGATCCGGAGCACGAACGTCACCGAGAACAGCCCGAGGTTGCTACCAGCGACGCGTCCATCCAGCCCTGCTGATCAGCGACAATTAGTTTTGCAGCCGTGTGGATGTGCGGATCTCGCGTCGACCGAAGTCGAACTGAGGCGGCTGCTCACGGTCCTCGGTGCGGAGCTGTCCATCGACCAGGTCGTCCAACAGCTGCGAGGGTGGATCGCCCGATATCGCGCTCACGATCCGACCCGGTCCCGTTCGCTCCCGACGCGCGTCCTCGCCGGCGCTCGCGACGATTCGAGGTCCACTCGGCGCTCCCCCGTACGCCACCGCAGCGAGCTAGCAGCCCGTCGGCGCGGCGCTGCCCGGAGGCACCGGCATTCGAATTCTGTTCGTGCTCGACCCGTGCGCGCGCAACCGATAGGCTGCGACGCACCGGGAGAAAGGATCGTCTATGAATCGACTCGTGTTTGTTGTGATGACCCTCGGAATGACCGCGTGCGCAGCCGAGCGCCCCAGCGCGCCCGTTGCCGCGCGCCCCGCGGCGCAGTCGTGCGTCCAGCCGCTGGTGGCGTCGGTCAGCTGCGGCGGCTACAAGACCTACGAGGCGTGCAACGCCGACCGCACCTGCATGTGGGCCTCGCCGATCGGCCCTTGCATCAGGCGCGTCGAGTAGCTCAACCGAGGTCGATCGGCGACACCGCCGCGCCGCCGCGCTCGCGCGCGGCGCTGACCAGCTTCATCGAGCGGACGCTATTCCCGTAGCGCGGGCCGCGCGCGGGTGCTGCAAGCTGCGAGCTGCGAGAACGCGCACGCGGTGCTCGCGCGGCGAGACCGCGCACGTCGTACCTGGAACGAGACCGCGCGGCTGCCAGGCGCGCGGAGGCTCTCTCTCGCGCGCGCCAGGGGGTAGCTGTGGGACCTCGTCCAGGATGGCGCCCCCTCCCGACCGCGGCGCTCGTCGAGGTGTTCGACGCGGCGGGGTCTCGGTCAGGCTGGTCGTTCTGAGCGCCTGCTACCGCGAAGCCCAAGCTGAAGTCGGCGCGCAGCGTGAAGACGATCGCGCACCGCGGCGCGGCCCGCAGCGCCCGCAGCGTCGGCAGGAACGCCGCGGCCCGCGCACAGCAACCGGAGCGCAACCCGGTCCGGGTCCGAGGGAGGGCGGCATCGGCCCCGGTATCTTGCGTCGGGCTCCTCATCGCTCGGGCAGCGCCGCGTAGATCGCCTGCCAGAGCGCCTCGCGCGCGCCCGAGAACAGGAAGTCCGAGGATTGCGTCATCACGATCGCCACCACGTCGTGGGTCGGATCGCTGATCCAGGACGTGCCGAAGCCGCCGTCCCAACCATAGCTGCCGGGAACGGGCCACACCGGGTCGCTGCCCACGGTCACCCCGACGCCGTAGCCCCAGCCATGGGTGTCGAAGAATCCCGGGAAGAACGTCGAGGCGGCCTTCTGCTCGGCGGTGAGCTGATCCCTCGTCATCTCACGAACGGAGTCCGCGCTCAGCAGCCGGCGGCCCTCGTGCACGCCACCGGCGAGCAGCATGCGCGAAAACACCAGATAATCGTCGACGGTGGACACCAGTCCGGCCGCGCCGGAGGGAAACACGGGCGGGGCGGCATAGGCGCTCTGCGCGCCGTCCGCGTCCATCCGCGTAGGCCCCCGCTGCGGATCGGTGTAGATACCGCAGCCCGCGAAGCGGTCCAGCTTGTGCGGCGGGACGAAGAAATCCGTGTCGTGCATGCCCAGCGGCGCGAGGATGCGCTCGCGCACGAACGCATCGAAGTCCTGGCCCGACGCGCGCCGGACCAGTACGCCCTGCAGCAGGCTGCCTGTGTTGTACATCCAGCGCTCGCCCGGCTGGTGCATGAGCGGCAGCGTCTCGAAGCGGGCCATCCATTCGTCCGGCGCGTGCGGCGTCATCGGAACGGGCTGGGCGTTCACCAGCTGCAGCTCCGCGATGGCGCGCTGGATGGGCGGCGTCTCATCGAACAGGATGCCGAAGCCCAGCGTGAACGTCAGCAAGTCCCGCACGGTGATGGCACGGTCGGCCGGGACGGTGTCGTCGAGCGGACCGTCGATGCGCTTCAGCACGCGCCGGTTGGCGAGCTCTGGAAGCCAGCGCTCCGCCGGCGCGTCGAGCGCGACCTTGCCCTCCTCCACGAGCATCATCACCGCCGTCGCGGTGATCGCCTTCGTCATCGAAGCGATCCGGAAGATCGTGTCGCGGCGCATCGGGGTTGCCCCGCCGATGGCGGTCACCCCCACCGTGTCGACGGCCACCTCACCCCCCTGCGCCACCAGCCACACCGCGCCCGGGAACGCCCCCCGGGCGACCTGGTCGGCCATCAGCTCACGCGCCTCGGTGAAGGACGAGGGGCTCAGCGGGGGCGGAGGCGCCTCCGCGCACCCTTCCAGCCCCATCGCTCCGATCGAGCAGCCGCACGCCAGGAGAACTCGTCGTGTTGTCATTCGGGGTCTCATCACATCCTCCATGGTTCGGCGTGCCCATCGGCACGCTCGCTGAGACGACGAATAAGGCCCCGCCGGATCGACATGGCGGGACACGATTCTCGATCCACGGCACTCCATCGTGGCCGACGTGTGCGGGCGCTTACCGGCCGTGACCCGTCCGAATCGTTCCGGGGCGAGTCCCGCTGCGACCCGCCGGATCGAGGTCCAGGCGTACCTCAGCTGCGAAACGGGCCTGTCACCTCGAAGGTCACGCCGCTGAGCACATTGTTGTTCTGGCCGCGCTGGGAGCTGAAGTACAGCTTGTCGCCTCGGGGATTGAACGCCGGGCCGGTGATCTCGGAGCCGGTGTGGCCCTCGAGCTGGAGGAACGGCGCGACGACGCGATCGGGCGTGATGATGCAGATCTGCAGGTCGCCGCCGTCCTCGGCGACATAGAGATCGCCGGAGCTCGACACGACGATGTTGTCCACCCCGCGGAGGGCGGCGTCGGGGGTCAACGCCACGTCGTAGATCACCTCGATGCGCTCGGTGGCGGCGTCATAGGTCCACACGCGGTTGTCGCCCTTGGTGGTGAAGTAGATCAGGCCGTCGTCGTACCAGCAGCCCTCGCCACCGTTGAAGCCGGTGGTGTACGTCGAGATCGGCCAGGTGCGAGCCGACACGTCGTCCGGCACCTCGCGCCAGCTCACGGTGCCGCCGAGCCGCTGGCTATTGTCCCAGCTCACGCGGGCCGCGTAGAGCTTGCCGCTGCTCAGGTCGCCCCATGTGCTCGGGATGTGACGGTAGAACCGGCCGTTGGACTGATCCTCGGTGAGATAGAGGCGGCGGCGGACCGGATCGATCGCCACCGCCTCGTGCGCGAACGTGCCGAGGTCGTGATGCTCCTTCGCCGGGCTGCCGTCGAGGAAACACTCCCAGACATGGCCGAGCTCCCACTCTTCGCAGGACAGCCACGTGCCCCAGGGAGTCGGCCCGCCAGCGCAGTTGCTGGTGGTGCCGGACAGGATGTTGCGGGCCGCGATGATGTTGCCGGCGGAGTCAAACTCGATCACGGACGCGCCGCCGGTCAGCGGTAGCTCGCTGTTGGAGGTGTACGCCCAGCCGCCGTTGGGGCGCGGAAAGCAGGCGCCGCCGTCCGGAGCGGCATGCCAGACGAGGCCGGTCGATGCCACGGGGCTGCCGGCGCGAGCGATCACCCGCGAGCTGAATCCAGCTGGCAGGCGAAGTCCGTTCGCGTCGGGCGAGGCGTAGAGCGGGCCATAGGGGCTCGGACCGGGCACCGCCGGGCTGGCGTACGCGCGCCGCCAGAACGAGGAGCCCAGCACGAGTCCGCACGATCCAGTGGCGGACCAACGTAGAAAGTCACGACGCTGCATGGGCGGCGAATATCACGTGTGCTGTTGGCGCCGTGACTTCCGGTGATCATTTTTCATGATCTCGCCGCGACGGCCCCCTCGTCACAGAGAATCTCCGAGCCGGCCGCCTCATCCGTCTCCTGACCCTGGCGGGCTCGGGTGCCGGAGGTAATGGTAACTACTTCAATGTCCCGGCAGCTGGATAGTCTTGGCAGGTCAGCCCCAGCCTGTTCTTGCTCGCTGGGTCCGCGCCGCGCTCGATGAGATATCTAGTGGCTACTCATCAACCCACGACCGGGGGTCACCGGGCTGGGGAGAGGCAGTCATCGTTGAGCGGAACCGAAGATGGTTACTCGCTGCCCTTCTCCATGCAGGGCGCGCTTCACGAACATCGTCGTGCGGGCCGCCGGCCGGGCGCGCGCTCACCTCGCGATGGCGGGTCCATCGGCCGGAGCGGCGCGCGGCGGAGCGGCGGGGGCTACGGCGACCGCGGCGGTCACGCGGTCGCCGAATCGCAGCACGTGGGTCCCCGGCGCGAGACCGGTAATCCGGTAGCGGCCATCCGGGCCGGTGTGTGCCGCGGGCCAGAACCCGTCGGTGTCCCAGGCGCACGGCCCGTCGTCGCAGGCGATCGGCGCGCCAGCGAGGGGCGCGCGGGTCGATGGATCGAGGGCCACGCCCTCGGCCACGCCGTACGGCGCGATCTCGAGGAGAACGGGCGGCGCCGCGATCCCGCGATCTGCGTCGATGCGGCCGCGGGCGATCGCGCCGGCGCAGGGCGCATCGGGACCGCACCAGGCCTGGACCTCCACCACGAAGCTCCCGGGCGGCACGCCCCCGAACGACAGCGACGAGCCCGAGCTCATCCCCACGCGCGTACGCAGCGTGCCGGTCGCGGTCTTCACCTGCAGGAGGGCGACGTCGGCCGAGGACGTGACCGGCATGGAGGGCACGCGCCTGGGCTCGATCTCGAGCGTCTTGGCGGGGCCCAGCACCAGCGAGAACGAGCCCGCGCGCCGAACGTCGCGCACCGTCCCGAGCTTGCCGTCGGCGGTGCGCGCCCACAGGCCGAGACGCAGCTCGCCGCCGAGCGAGAACCCGTCGCGCTCGGCGTACCGGAACCGGCCGTTCGCGTCGGTAACCGCGAACTGCTCGTGGGCGCACCAGCCGCGCTTGTTCCCGAAGGCCCGGTGGGTGTAGCCGGCCAGCGAGACGTGCGCGCCGGCCGCCGGCTTGCCGCTGGGCAGGAGCACGATGCCCTCCACGACCGGCGTGCCGTCCTCGGCGGCGAGCATGAGAGCGTCCGCGGACGCCGGCCCCAGGGAGGAGGCGGCGGCGAGCGCGCCGGCGGCCCAGAGGACGAGCGAGCGAGCCATGCCGAACGCCATGGCCGATCCAACGGGCCACGGGCCGGGTCGGCCTACGGCCCGCCCGAGCTCCTGGTTCGCGGTCGCGTAGTGGTTCCCATCCACGCCGCCGCGCCGCCGCGGTCGCGCTCGCGCTGCTCGACGCTCGGAATGATCCAGCTCTCACCCTGACGCAGTAGTGCTAATCGTCGTCGTTCATCAGCTTGTCGTACATATGCTGGCAGTAGCTGCACATCCCAGTTTCCTGCTCGTCCAAGCTTAGGCTGGCGTCGCAACGCTCACAATTCGAGTACGGCCGCCCTTCGCCGCATACCAGACAGACGTCATCTTCGTCATGAAACGCATCCGCGCCACATGTTGGGCACGTCCCGATCGGTGCTGGCGCGCCGTCCTTGTAGGCCTCGTAAGCAGCACCCGCATACGCGATCTTCAACGCAGCAGGCATTAGAACCTCGAGCGAAGACGCCTTGCCGCAGACACGGCACTCGTACTCACTCTCGATGTAGTCGCCCGTCGTCGCCTCGAGTAGTGTGGAGCCGCAGTCGGGGCACTCGAGCGCGTCGAGCAGTTCTTCAGCTGCATCGAGGACGCCGACGAGGCCGGCTTTCGACTGGCGGCAGCGGTCCTCGATCTCTTTGTAGGTCTGCGCTTCATCCAGCATGGTCTGCCAGACGTCGCCACTGAACACGGTGTTCGGCTTCTGACCGAGATGATCCTCGAGGACGCGCGCGACCAGCACGAACGTCTTCGCGATCGCTGCTTGGACCTTCGCGTGCGGATGCTTCGAAGCATCGTGGTGCTCGATGTCGTTGCGCATCTGCTGAAGCTCGTTGAGGGGCACGACATCGAGAGTGAGACCAAGATTCTTGTAGCGCTCCTGGATCTGGCCGACGTCGACCGTCTTCTTCCCGGCACCGACGAAGATGATCGTTCCATCGGGCGCACGCTTGTAGACGATCTTTTCGTACAGCAGCGCATCGTTGCTGCCGGAGGGCGACTCCTGCCGCAGCTTTTCCTTTAGGAGGAGGAGAACGCCAGCGAAGAAGTTTCGAATCGCGGAAGCGGCGCGCCGGGGGTCCGTATTCGTCTGCTCGTAGTCCTCGACGCCAAGCTCGATAGAGTCGATGGCGTTCTTGATCAGCGACATGGGGGGCGAACTTTAGCAACCATCGGGTCACGGTCCACGTGCGGATCGATGGCGTCGCGTGAAGGACCCGTGCTGGAGAAAGAAAGCTCGATTACCGTTCCCACCTCCCCGGGTGCTTCGCGAGCCACCGCTCGTACGGCCTCGAGCTCGAGATCAGCTCGAGCTCCTCGGCCGTGTACGCGCGGACCGTCTTGCCGCGCGCTCCTCCGCGAATTCCGGTTCGCGTTGGACGGCGATGCGCCTGCCGAGCTAGGGGCGTCGCTGCGGTACGATGCGCGCGCATGGTCGACGCATCCTGTCGCTGCGGCGCGGTCACGCTCTCGGTGGACGCCGCTCCGCTCGAGCTCACGTCCTGCAACTGCTCGATCTGCCGCCGGACCGGCGCGCTGTGGTCGTACTACTCGCCGACTCGGGTCCGGGTCGCCGGCCCGACGGTGACCTACCGGTGGGGTGACAAGTCGCTCGATCTCCATCACTGCGCGACCTGCGGCTGCATCACGCACTGGTCGCCGCTCGATCCGGCTCTAGATCGCATGGGCGTCAACGCGCGCCTGCTGAAGCCCGCGATCGTCGCAGCGGCGCGGGTCCGACGGTTCGACGGCGCCGATACGTGGACGTTCCTCGAGTAGCGCTGTCGCCTCAGTTGTCCAGTGGGCGGCTCTGGAGCTTGTCGGACACGCCGACGGTCGCGCTCCGGATCCCACGCCTACGGTCACTCGATCGCGAACGCCGCCCGGTCCGCGACGCGCGGTGCTGGCGGCCGATCACCCAACCACGCCGCGCTGATCAGCCCGTGATCGTGGTCCGCCTACTGCCAACCCGTCTGCAACGAGCTACTGCCAACCGTCGTGCAACGAACCTGCATCAAGCCACACCGGCTGCCAATCACCGTGCAACGAGCCCTCGTTTCACTGCCACGGGCGTGCAACGTAACACCCGCGCTGGTGCTCTACCGCCGCAGTCAACGTCCCCACGCCAGCGCGAAACGATCCGCCGTGCAGAACACGAGCCGGTACAGCAACTTCGGGCCGAAACTAACTAATCTTGGTCGGGATCACTCACAAAGATAGGAATGAGTCGCCGTGCGGCATCCATGTAGGGTTCGATCCGACACCAACCGAAGTCGAGTGCAACAGTGTGTCTCGATTGACAGGAGTTCGGGGCGCGGCAATGCTCTGGGCGGTCAAGAGGGAATAGAAATGAGGGATATCATGCGTTGTATCGCCGTGATCGTCATAGCTTCGCTGCTGCTTCTTCAATACGCCTGCATGGATGACAATCATGGCCACCTGGAACGCTCCAATGGTACATCCTTCAGCGCCGCGCCACTCCGGATCCTGACGGTAGGTGCCAACGGCGGAACCCGCGCAACGGAGACCTGGGTTCCCCTGGATTGGTCGGGTGAAGGCTTCGTCAACAGCCGGACGGGGAGCGTGGTCGATCACGTCAGCGTCACTGAATTCGGTCAGATGACACTGGCCGACTTGCAGGACAATTACGATGTCGTCTTAACTCAATGGTCGTCCTCTGGAAGTCTCAACCTCGGAACGAATAGCGTTCTTCATAACTACGTCTACACGGGCGGCGGTCTCATCGTAGATGGTGACTACAACAATTTCAATGACCTTACCTGGGCTGGAATCGTCGGCGCAACGGCCTCATGCTCGGCCACGGAGAGAAATTGGATCTTGGACACATGGTACCCGGGTACTTCGATGCTAGGCCAAAACCTTGCATCAGACCCGGAGCTGGAAAACTGCCATGGCACGTTCCCGAGCTACGATCCCAACGTGTTGGCCCCCTTCTTGTGGGATCGTAATGGCAATGTCGCTGGCCTCGCAGGCTATCATAACAAGGGCAAGATCGTCATTACCGGGCCGGATCAAGACTTTCATGCACATCCTGTCGAACATCGAGATCAGTTCCAGCTCCTACTGAATGAGATCGCCTGGGCAGGCCAGCGACCTTCCTGCATCGGACAGGACTCGATCCTGGGGGTTCCGGCCTCGGATTTCTGCAATGCGTTCCAGTATATCAACTGTGCCACGCTGAGTGGCTTTGACGATACATCGACAGCCTATGCCACTCAGCTCTATTATAATAATTTCACTGGAATACCAACGACGACCGAAGAGCTTTTTGAAGGCTCGAGGAGCAGGGTTTCGGCCAAATGGGTGCAGAACTACGAACTCGAGTACATCGACCAGCTGGATACAGTTGACGATGCTAATATCGACAGCGTCGCCCTGGAGTATCTTTACTCGGGCGCGGCGATGATACCGGTTGAGAGGGTGAATAATATCATCCAGATCAGCAGCCCCTCCCGATGGATAAGCCGCACGGCGCTTCACAATCGAGAGGTATTCCGGGGGACGAACTATGATGAGGCTGATCGCTGGATCTATCAGAACCCCACGGAGATCCTGCCCGCGGCAGCCACCCGGTACAGTGAGCAAACTCTGGTGTTGCAGCTGGCAGCCCAGGTCAAATGTGTTCCCAAGATCTGGGACGCCGTCAAGGCGTGTCCTGATTGCAATGATCTGACGTCGGCCTTGTCTGAATACGATATCGGGCGGACGTTCTACGTGCGAGTAGCGCAGCCTGTCAACGACGGGAAGAGCTTCCTGCTTAGCAAGGAGCTCAAGATCATGGCTATAGACACCTCCGGGCCTCTTCATCAGCATGCGATCACCAGAAATCAAGATTTCGGCGGTGGTGCCACGGCACGCTGGCGCATGGAGATCAGCGATCGTCTGTATACGCTGGCCCCCTGGGCCGATAACGGCCCGGTCGGAGTTGTCTTCCGGACGGCCCCTTGACCCAGGTTGGCAACGACAGCTGCCAGCGCCTGGCCGACGGGACCACCCGTGACGGCATACGCGGGATCCTGGTCAGCCTTTCGTGCCTCGACCGTGAAATCGTGGATCCGCGTGGAGACGACGACATCGCCGAGCTTGACGTCGTCCGAGGGAAGCCCGCCGGCGATCCCGACCACGAGCACCAACCTGGGAGCGAGATCGTCGATGAGGTCCCTCGCGAACCATAAGGATTTTGTCGTAGTAGACGCCGGAAGAATCGTCGGCCCCACCCCGGCCTATGTCTACGGGATCCGGCAAGACCGTAGACATAGGCCGGACTCGACCGTTTGTGCCGCCAGTGACCTTCCGCTGCGTTTCCTGGCCACGCGACGGCTACGCAACTGCTGGCGCTGATCGCGCGCGTCCGGACCGAAGTCCTCCGCGTCCACGCGATCGAGCTGGAGCTCGAGGTGAAGCTGGTCGGCGAGGACTGAGCCCATCGCCGTCTCCGTGCATCACGTTGCCGGTCGCCGGCCGTTGCATCGAAGTCGACCCCGGCCGATGGTAGGAGAGGAGTAGGATGCATGGTAGGATACGGGTAGCATGAAGGTGAAAGCTTCGATCACGTTGTCGTCGACGACGCTGCGCGCCGTGGATCGCCTCGCCAAGAAGGGGCTGAGTCGGTCGGCCATCATCGAGGCCGCGGTCCTCGAATACCTGGTCCGGAGCGAACGTGCGCGCCGAGACGCTCGTGACCTCGAGATCATCAACGCGAGCGCCGATGATCTGAACCGGGCGATGGAGGGCGTCCTCGCGGATCAGGTCGACCTTTGAAGCGTGGCGATCTGTATCGTGTGCGGAATTCCGGAGAGGATCCCAAACGCGCTCGCGTCTACCTGGTGGTGAGCCGGCCGACGTTGATCGCGTCTCGCTTCTCCGCGGTGATCTGTGCACCCGTCCACTCGCAACGCCACGGGATCGAAACCGAAGTGCACGTCGGCACGGATGAGGGGTTGAAGCACGATTCGGCCGTGCTGTGCGACGCGCTCGTGAGTCTCCCCAAGAGCCGCCTGACCGACTACGTCGGTACACTGTCGGCCGACAAGCTCGACGATCTGGCACGGGCGCTGCGGATCGCGCTCCACGTCGAGTGATCCACGAGCTCTGTGCTTGCCAGCGACTAGCCGCGCGCCCCGCTGCCGCACTCGACTCGAGGCCGTTATCCGACCGCGTACTCCGTATGCTTCCTGATCTCGGGCTCTCGAAACCCGAGCACGATCGACTGCTTCGGGATGCCCTCGGCGACGAGATCCTCGGCGACGACGAGATCCGTATTGTCACATTGCAGCCAGACCTTGTCGCCGCGGACTTCGACGTGAACGGCCACATGGTGCACCCGGCG
Source organism: Kofleriaceae bacterium (assembly GCA_035558535.1). Lineage (GTDB taxonomy): Bacteria > Myxococcota_A > Polyangia > Haliangiales > Haliangiaceae > JABFXX01. The sequence goes on along the minus strand of DATMCI010000255.1, from coordinate 43,865 downwards.
CCATCCATCCCAGCCCACGTACATGAGCAAAAAGTGGGACCGGTCGGCGTCGATGATCAGCACCGCCTCCACGCCCTTCTGCGACGTGCCGAATGACTGATAGCCACGCATGACACGCTCGATGCATTGACGGTACTGCTCTATCGTATCCATCGACTGATCCTCCCGATCACGGGATCAAAGACGAGCAGCTTGAGCGCCTGGGTCTCGATCATGAGTTGCCCGATCGGCTCGTGAAACAGGGTCTCATAGATGCCGATCGTCACTGCTAGATAGAGCTGCCGCTGTGCATCCATACGCGCCAGGATCTCGCGGTAGACCACAAACCGCCCGACCGCGAGCTCCAGCTCGCGGATGTTCGACGCGCCACTGAAGCTCTTCACCTCAACTGCGATCCGTTGCCCGTCTCGCTCGGCCGCGATCGGCAGCTCGGCCGCCAGATCGACATACACATCGCGCCTGCCGTAGGCCAGGCGCAGTGGATCGTCCGTGATGATCCAACCGTCGGCGGTCAGTGCCTGGACCACGGCGTCGTGATGGATGTCTCTCACCAGCACGGAAGCTGAGCAAGCTTGTCACCGGCCGCCGAGGCTAACAAGACCGCGTACGTCCTGTGAATTCCCTCGCGCCGCTACAGGCACCGCACGACGATCGCCGAGATGTTGTCCCGGCTGCCCGCCTCGTAGGCCGCGGCCACCAGCGCGCGGCACGCGTCCTCCGCCGGCAGCGCGAGCAGCGCCGCCAGCTCCGACGGCTCCAGCACCTCGGACAGGCCGTCGCTGCAGAGCAGATACACGTCGCCCGCGTGCGCTGGCTCGCGCTGCACCTCCGGATCGGCGCTCGACGTGCCCAGCGCCCGCGTGATCACGTGGCGCCACGGGCTCCGCTCCGCGTCCTCCGCGGACATCCCGTTCGCCACCAGCTGCGAGACCAGCGAGTGATCCACCGTGAGCTGCGCCAGCGCGCCGTCCCGCAGCCGGTACACCCGGCTGTCGCCGACGTGCGCGATCACCGCGTGCTCGCGCGTGAGCAGCACCGCCGCCACCGTCGAGCCCATCTCGCACAGCGCGCCCGTGCGCCGCGCCGCGATCCGATCCGCCGCCAGCCGCGTCGCCACCATCAGCTCGTTCTCGCCGACGGTGCGCTCGGGATCGATCCGGTACGGCCACGTCACGTCGGCGTCGCCCGCCGTGCGACGGACCAGTTCGTGGATCGCCTCGATCGTGAGCGCGCTCGCGACCTCGCCGCCCTCGTAGCCGCCCATCCCGTCGGCGACCACGAACAGGCCGAGCTCCGGCGCCGCGCAGATGGCGTCCTCGTTGTTGTTGCGACGACCAGAGATGCTGAGTGCAAACATATCGAGCTGCATGCCCGCTGTAAGTCCACGCGGCGTGCCACGGCCAACTCCTCGTCGACGAAGACGCCCCTGGGGCGGCGCCGCCCCAACCCCCGGCCAAGCCTGGGGTGGCCGCCAGCTCGACGCCGGCCCACCGCCAGCTCGACGCCGGCTCGACGCCGGCCCACCGCCGGCTCGACGTCGGCTCGACGCCGGCCCGACGCTGCCGGGTGCTATGTTCGCGCACATGGATGTGATCGACGCGATCGGTAACACCCCGCTCGTCGAGCTTACGCGCGTGACGGCCGGGCTGCCGGTCAAGGTCTTCATCAAGTGCGAGCACCTAAACCCCGGCGGCAGCATCAAGGACCGCACCGCCCGCGCCATCGTGGTCGACGCCGAGGAGCGCGGCATCCTCACCCCCGGCGCCACGATGGTCGAGGGCACCGCCGGCAACACGGGCGTCGGCCTCGCGCTGCTCGCGTCCGCGCGCGGCTACCGCTGCGTCTGCGTGCTGCCCGAGAAGATGGCCGTCGACAAGCGCGTCGCGCTCCGTCAGCTCGGCGCCGAGGTGATGATCACGCCGAACGGCCCCCTGTCCGCGCCGCACAACTTCCGCAACGTCGCGGCGCGCCTCGCCGAGGAGCGCGGCTGGTTTCTGACCAACCAGTTCCACAACCCCGCCAACATCGGCGCGCACTACGGCACCGCGAAGTACCGCGGCACCGGGCAAGAGCTCATCGAGCAGATCCAGGCCGCTGGCTTTGGCACCCTCAGCGCGTTCGTGTGCTCGTCGGGCACCGGCGGCACGCTCACCGGCGTCGGCCGCCGCATGCGAGAGCACGATCCGAAGATCCAGATCGTGCTCGCCGATCCCGTCGGCTCGTCGCTCGCCGACTGGGTCAACACCGGCACGCTCGGGCCCGACGGCCCGTACGCCGTCGAGGGCATCGGCTCCGGCAGCGTGCCGAGCAACCTCCACCGCGACGTCCTCGATCTCGGCGAGAAGGTCAGCGACGCCGAGGCGTTCGCGATGGTCGAGCGCCTCGTCAAGGAAGAAGGGCTCACCGTCGGCGGCTCGACCGGCGTCAACGTCGTCGCCGCGCTGCGCGTCGCCGCGCGCCTCCCCCCTGGCGCCCCGCCCGTCATCACCGTCGCCGCCGACCTCTGGGATCGCTACCGCTCCACCGCTTGGATGAAGGCGTGGATGGAGCGCGAGGCCGCCCTGATCGAGCGCGCCCCCGCCCCCGCCCCCGCCCCGCCCCCGGCGCCGTAGTTTCTCGCACCGCCCAAGCAAAATCGCGACCTTCTGATTGCTGCTCCGCGGGAGGTGGAGGAAATTCCGCCCGTCCATTGATCTGTTGGGAGTTGCGCCATGGTCGCGATCAAGATCGAGAACTTATCCAAGAGCTACGACCGTATCCAGGCGCTCTCGGGCGTCAGCTTCGAGGTCGGAGCCGGCGAGGTGATCGGCCTGCTCGGCCCCAACGGCGCCGGCAAGACCACGCTCATGAAGATCCTCACCGGCTACCTCGAGCCGGACGAAGGTGACGTCCGGATCCACGGGATCGACGTCGTCGAGGATCCGCTCGCCGCCCAGCGCCGCGTCGGCTACCTCCCCGAGAGCGCCCCGCTCTACAGCGAGATGCTCGTCCAGGAGTACCTCGAGATGATGGCCGCGATGCGCGGCGTCCCGTACGCCGACCGCCAGGACCGCACCATCGAGGCCATCCGCGCCACCGGCCTCGAGGACCGCGCCGTGCAGACGATCGGCACGCTCTCGAAGGGCTACCGCCAGCGCGTCGGCATCGCGCAGGCCATCATCCACCAGCCCGACATCCTGATCCTCGACGAGCCGACGAACGGCCTCGATCCGACGCAGATCGCCGAGATCCGGGACCTCATCCGGCGGCTGTCGGAGCGCACCACCGTGCTGCTCTCGACGCACATCCTCTCGGAGATCGAGGCCACCTGCGAGCGCGTCGTCATCATCATGCGCGGCCAGCTCCGCGCCGACGCCAAGCTCGCCGACCTGCGCAGCTCGAACGAGGCCGTCCTGGCCGTCGAGGCCGGCGCGACCGGCGTCGCCGAGCTCCTGCGCGGCGTCCCCGGCGTCACCAAGGTCGAGCCCATCGGCGAGCCCACCGGCGAGCTCGAAGGCGGCTTCCAGCGCTTCCGCGTGGCGTCGTCGTCCAAAGACGAGCTGTGCCCCGCCCTGTTCGACAAGCTGCGCGGCACGAGCTGGAAGCTCGGCGAGCTCCGGCCCGAGCCCAAGACGCTCGAGCGCGTGTTCCGCGATCTCGCGCAGCGCGCGGGCGACGATGGTGTCGACGCCCACGTGCCCGCGTCCACCCCCAAGCCACCGGCGCCCAAGGCCGAGAGCAGCGCCGCCGAGGAGGCATCGCCATGATCTGGACCGTCGCAAAGAAGGAGCTGCGCGGGTACTTCAACTCCGCGGTCGCGGTGATCTTCCTGGCCGCGTTCCTCGGCGTAGCGCTCTACACGTTCTTCTGGCACGAGAAGTTCTTCGCCCGCGGCCTCGCGGACCTGCGCCCGCTCTTCGAGTGGATGCCCAAGCTCCTCATCATCCTCGTCTCGGCGCTCGCGATGCGGCAGTGGGCCGACGAGCGGCGCGCCGGCACGCTCGAGGTCCTGCTCACGCTGCCCGTGCCGCGGTGGAAGCTCGTCGTCGGCAAGTTCCTCGCCGGCGTGCTGCTCATCGCCGTCGCGCTCGGGCTGACGCTCGGCCTGCCCATCACGATCTCGATGATGGGCAACCTCGACACCGGCCCCGTGCTCGGCGGCTACCTCGCCGCGCTCCTGCTCTCGGCCGCGTACCTCTCGATCGGCATGTGCGTGTCGGCGGCGACCGACAACCAGATCGTCGCGTTCGTCGGCACCGCGCTCCTGTGCGTGATCGCGTACGCGATCGGCGGCGACGGATCGAGCGCGCTCGGCCGCGCGCTCGGCACCGGCACGCGCTTCGAGAGCGTGGCGCGCGGCGTCCTCGATCTGCGCGACCTCGCCTACTACGGCACCATCATGGTCATCGGGCTCGCGCTCAACGTGCTCATGCTCGGCCGGCTCACGTGGGGCCGCGGCCCGCGCGCCCGCCGGCGCCGCATCGGCGCGGTCCTCGGCGTCGTGCTCGTCGCCGCGAACGCGCTCGCGCTCGACCTCTGGCTCGCGCCGATCGGCCGCGCGCGCATCGACATGACCCAGGGCGGCATGTTCAGCCTGTCGTCGTCGACGAAGGACATCCTGGCGGCGCTCGACGAGCGGCTGCTCATCCGCGGCTACTTCTCGGAGAAGACGCACCCCCTGCTCGCGCCGCTCGTGCCGCAGATCCGCGACCTGCTCGAAGAGTACCGCGTCGCTGGCGGGAGCAAGGTGCGCGTCGAGATGCTCGATCCGACCGAGAGCGACGAGCAGAAGACCGATGCCAAGGAGCGGTTTGGCATCGACTCGACGCCGCTGCCGTTCGAGTCGAACGTCGAGCAGTCGATCGTCAACGCCTACTTCGCGATCGCGATCGAGTACGGCGATCAGCACGTGGTGCTCGGGCTGCGCGACCTGATCCAGGAGCGCCGCCGCGGCGCCTCTGACACCGAGGTCACGCTGAAGAACCCCGAGTACCAGCTCACGAGCTCGATCAAGAAGGTCGTCTCCGGCTTCTCGAGCCTCGACACCCTGTTCGCGTCGGCGGCGCAGCCCATCCGGCTGATCGCCTACATGACGCCGAAGACCCTGCCCAAGAACCTCGAGGAGACGCCGGAGAAGCTCAAGAAGGTCGTCGACGAGCTCGTCAAGGACGCCAAGGGCAAGCTCGTGTACATCCCGGTCGAGCCGAAGCTCGCGACGAACCCGCAGGCGCCCGACGCCCGGCAGGAGATGCAGGAGATCCGGCAGAAGCACGGCGCGGAGGCGTACCAGACGCTCGGCTCGGACAAGATCTTCTACTTCCACGTCGTCGTCGAGAACGGCGACCGGATCGAGATCGCCACGCCCCCGCCGGACGCCGGCGACGCCGCGATCAAGTCGGCGATCACCGACGCGCTCAAGCGCAGCTCGCCCGGGTTCCGCAAGGTCGTCGGCATGTGGGTCCCGCCCGCGCCGCCGCCGCTCATGTTCGGCGAGGGCGCGCCCCCGCAGCGCGTGCCGCCGCCGCAGACGTTCGAGGCGCTGCAGGAGGCGCTCTCGTCCGGCTACGAGGTCCGGACCGTCGCCCTCGACGCGCGGGTGCCCGACGACGTCCAGGTCCTCCTCCTGTGCGGGCCGGCGAACCTCGACGCCAAGGCCGCCGAGAGCATCGATCAGTTCGTGATGCGCGGCGGCGCGCTCGTCGTGCTCGGGGGCCGGTTCCGGATCGATCCGATGGCGCAGACCATCCCCGGGCTCGAGAAGGTGACCACCGGCCTCGAGGCCGCGCTCGAGAAGTGGGGCATCAAGATCGACGAGGATCTGGTGCTCGACACCAAGAACGAGGTGTTCATCAGCCTCCGCCAGGTCCCCGGCGGCCCCCGCACGCTCCAGCAGGGCCCCTACGCGATGCACGTCAAGATCACCGACAACCAGCTCGGCTCGAGCATCATCTCGAGCGGGCTGCCCGGGACCGTGATGACGTGGGCCTCGCCCGTGTCCGCCGAGGCCAAGGTCGGCGACGACGAGCACCGCGTCGATGTGCTCCTGCGGTCGTCGGACGAGGCGTGGACGTCGAAGTCGACCGACGGCGTCGCCAACTGGAAGGACCTCCCCAAGACCGGCTTTCCGGGACCGAGCACGGAGAACCAGCGGAGCGCCCAGACGCTCGCCGTCGCCGTCGTCGGCGCGTTCGCGAGCAGCGTCGCGAAGAAAGGAGAGGCGGGCGCCGGCGCCGGCTCCGCGGACAAGCGGCTGCTCGAGCGCTCGCCGGCCAGCACGCGCATCGTGGTGTTCGGCTCGTCGTCGTTCGCCTCGGACGACGTGCTCCGGCTCGCGCAGCAGCTCCACTGGGAGCTCGTGGTGTCGAACCTCCAGCTCGTCCAGAACGCCGTCGACTGGGCGCTCGCCGACACCGACCTGCTCGCGATCCGCGGCCGCACCACCGCCGCGCGCGCGATCACCGTCGATCCCGACGCGCGCAGCGGCTGGCAGACCAAGAACATCATCATCGCGTTCATCGCGCTCGCAGCCGTCGTCGGCCTCGCGTGGTTCCGGCGACGCGCCGTGAGGCCCCTCGTCACGGCGAAGGAGGTCTAGGATGCTCACCCGATTCCACAAGATCCTGCTCGGCCTGCTCGCGCTGCAGATCGTGCTCGTGGCCGTGACGTTTTTGCGCGGCGGCAAGCCCGAGCTCGCCAAGGACAAGCCGCTCTTCACCGGCCTCGACGCCGCGAAGGTGACGCGCGTCCGGCTGTTCGCGTCCGGCGCCGAGAAGCCCGGCGTCGATCTGGTCAAGAAGGGCGCGGACTGGGTCGTCGCGTCGCACTCCGACTATCCCGCCGACGCCGCGAAGGTGAAGGGCCTGATCGAGCCGCTCGCCAAGATCGCCGCCAGCGATCCGATCGCCACATCGCCTGCGCGCCACAAGCAGCTCCGCGTCGCCGATCGCGACTTCGATCGCAAGATCGTGCTCGACGTCGAGGGGGCCGGCGAGAAGACGCTCGTGATCGGCAACCCCGTCGGCTCGCGCCGCACCGCGATCCGCATCGGCGGCGACGCCGTGTACGCCGCCACCGATGTCTCGTTCTTCGTCGCCGAGCCCGCCGGGTTCGTGAGCACGAAGTACGTCGACATCCCGGTGGCCGAGGTCGAGCGGCTCGCGATCCAGCGCGATCAGCACATGATCGAGATCTGGCGCAGCTTCCCGCCCGCGCCGGCTCCCGGCGCCGGTGCCGCCGGTGCGGGCTCCGGCTCAGCCGGCTCGGCCGCCGCGCCCCCGGCCCCGGCCCCGGCGCCGCTCGGCGACGTGACCGCGGGCGCAGGCTCCGGCTCGGCCGGCGGGGCGACCGCGCTGCCGCCGTGGAACGTCGCGATCGACGGGACGCCGGTGAAGCTTGCCCCCGGCGAGTCGCTCGACACCGAGGAGATCGATCGCATCGTCGGCCAGGCCGCGTCGATCGAGCTGCGCGCGCCCGCCGATCCCAAGCGCGACGCCACGAAGCCCACCGCGACGCTGACGATCCATCGCAAAGGCGCCGAGCAGCCCGTGGTGCTCACCGTCGTGGCCGACGGCGACACCACCTACTGGGTCCACCAGCAGGGCCACAAGCACGCGATCGTCGTCAACCAGGGGGTGATCATCGGCGCCGTCACCGCCGATCGCGACAAGCTCGTGAAGAAGCCGCCCGCGCCCGCGCCCGAGGCCGGCTCCGGCGCAGCACCCGGCTCCGGCGCGGCGGACGGCCCCGCATTGGCCCCCGGCGGCCCGCTCGGGCTCCCCGTGCCCGCGCCCGCCGCGCCCGCGCCGAAGCCCGCCGGTCCCGCGGCCGCGCCGAAGCCCGCCGGCCCCGCGGCCGCGCCCGCGCCGAAGCCCGCCGCACCCGCGCCCGCGCCGACGCCCGCCGCGCCCGCGCCGACGCCCGCTGCGCCCGCGCCCGCGCCCGCGCCGACGCGCTGATCAGCCCGCGCGCGACGCCTCGAGGCAGCGGCGGATCTGCCAGCCGTAGACGTCGAGGCCGTCGCGCACGAGGTTCGGCAGCAGATCGCCGAACGCGTTGCCCTCGATCACGCGGTGCGCGCGCAGCCCCGGCTCGAACATCAGATCGATGCCCACGTGGAACGCGCCGCTCGCCCGCTGGACCGCGCGGCAGCTCGCCATCGCTGCCTCCCACGCCGCCTCCGGCACGCTCGCGCGCAGCGCCTCGACATCACCCCGCTGCCCGCCCAGGTGCAGGTTCGTGATCGGATGCGGCGACGTCCGCATCACGGTGAACGCCGGCTCGCCGTCGATCGTCAGGACGCGCAGATCGAAGTAGCGGCCCGCCACCTGCGCCTTGGGGATCGCGCGCTCGACCTGCGCGCCCTCGCCGAGTAAGAACGCGAGCAGCCGCTCGAGGCGTGCCCCCGACACCCGCTGGAGCTTGCGCGTGTTGTAGCGCGCGCGGCCCGTGTCCTCGACCGTCGTGATCGCGTGCTCGCCCGCGTCGCGCAGCACGTACACCGCCAGGCACGACGCCGAGCTCCCCGACGCCACCTTCACGAACACGCTCCCCCAGCCCGCCTCGCGCATCCGCACGCGCAGCTCGTCCGGTTCCCGGACGTCATCGAGCGCGTCCGGGACCGGGATGCCGAGGCCGCGCCACCTCTTCGACGTGGCGCGCTTGTCGAACAGCTCGGCGATCGCCGCCGGCGGCTGCAGCACGCGCCACGCCGGGCGGATCGCCGCCTCGAGCTCGGCGAGCACCGCGAGGAACCCCAGGTGCGCCTGCCGCGGGTACAGGATCCGGCCCACCTCGCGCGGGATCTTGCCGAGCGCGCGCGCGCTGATCGCCGGCACCCCTTCCGCCCGCGCCGCCGCTTCGCCGCGGCGGAGCAGCGCGCGCTCCACCTCGTCGTCCTCGCCCATCGAGTCGATCCGCAGGATCGTCCCGTCCGGCAGCGCGCCCGCGAGGCGCGCCGGCGCGCCCGGCAGGGCGAGCTCGCGCCACGGCAGCACGCGCGCCTCCGGCAGGCCCTGCGCCGCGAGGGCCGCCTGGAACATCGTGACGCGCCGGTTCTCGGGGTTGCCGATGACGGCGAACGTCACTCGCCGACCGTCGGGTGGCGGTACTCCGGGTCGTCGTCGGCGCGCTGCTGGCTCGTGTCGACGCTCTTGGCGACGCCCTTCAGGGTGGCGATCGCCGCCTTCGAGAGGTAGTTGAGCGACAGGTTCAGCTTCTCGAGGTGCTGGAACGCCGCCTTGTGCTGCGCGATCACACGCGCGCCCTCGTCGGTCATGCAGCCCAGCGACAGATCCAGCTCGCGGAGCTGCGGCAGGAGCTTGGACTTCACCAGCGCCTCGGGCAGCTTGTCGGCGAACTCCGAGTTCATGAGGCCCAGGTGGCGCAGCTTCGGCAGATCCGCGCGCCCGAGCAGGAGCTCCACGTCCTTCACCGTCGCGTCACCGCCGTAGCTGTCGTCGCCATACCAGATGTTGAGGAACTCGATGCTCGGGATCGCCGCCGTCGCGATCGCCCGGGCGTTCGCCTTCTCGAGGCCACCTGTGCGGAACTCCGCGTGCGCGAGGTTCGGCAGCTCGATCTTGCCCAGCTGGAGCCCGCCGCCCATCGCCGACTCCGACGATCCGCCCTGCGTGATCAGGGTCCGCAGCCCCGGCACCGCCTTCCACAGCTTCCCGAGGTTGCCGATCGAGTACCAGCTGATCTCGGTGTCCTCGCCGCCCATGCCGACCCGGCCGCCGCCCGCGAACTTGTAGTCGCCGAGGTGGAGCTTGCGGATCGTCGGCGGCGCCCGCTTCACGAGCATGTCGATCAGATCCTGGAGATCGTCCTCGTTCGGATCGTTGTTGAAGCCGAACGTGATCTCGGCGAGGAACCGCCCCGACGGGTGGCGCAGCACCAGATCCAGGATCTCGGCCAGGCTCCCTTCGAACTCGCTGTCCGCGTAATGGTTGTGCGACAGCCGGAGCCGGTGGATGTAGCCATACGCCCAGCCCAGCGCCTCGGCATCATCGCCGTCGTGCGTCTTCTGGTGCTCGGCCAGGGGCCCGAGGAAGTAGTCGACGTGCTTCTGGATCAGCGCCTTGGCTTGCTTGTCCTTCTTCGCGAGCGAAAGCGCGATCAGCTCGCCGCGCGGATCGCCCTGGCCCTGGAGCCAGTGGCCGAGGACCGAGTACGCGCTCGCGTCGTACGGATCCGCCTCGATCGCCTTCTCGAGCTCCGGGTTGCGCGGCTCGCTCGCCGCGCCGCCCGCGCCGATCTCGCGATAGCCCTTCTTCGTCTTCTCGGCGACCAGCTTGTCGTACTCCTTGAACGCCCCGCTCTTGGAGTCGTGCTCCTTCAGCGTCTCCTGGCCCGCGGTGCCGATCTTGCCGTAGCGCGTGGTGACCGCCGCGTCCTCGACGAGGATCTCCCAGAACTTGGCCGACGAGCCCTCGACCAGCTCGAAGTACCGCGCGCCCGGCTTGCCCGACGCGCTCGTCGGCTTGCCCGCGGGCGTCTCCGCCGGCTCGCTCGCCGGCTTCGGCGCCTTCGGCGTCTTCGGCGTCTTCCCCGCCGCCGCGCCCTTCCCCGCCGCCTTGGCCGGCGGTGGCGCCACCGCGCCGCCCTTCGGGGCCTTCCCGGCGAGGGCGTACCCCTTCTTCACCTTCTCGGCCACCAGCTTCTCGTACTCCTGCTTGGCCTCCGCCGCCGACCCGAACGTCTTCAGCGTCGTCTGCCCCTTCGCGCCGATCTTGCCGTAGGTCGTCGTGAACGACGTACCCGACAGGGTGATCTCCCAGAACTTGCTCGACGAGCCTTCGGAAAATTCGTAGCGCGGCATGATCGTCGCCTACGTTACACGAGGCATCTCCGGCGACGGCGCGCCCCCCGCTGCGATTCGTCTCCTGCGCGCCTCCTGCGCGCCTCCTGCGCGCCTCCTGCGCATAAAGCTCGACAAGATTCCGTATCAGCGCTTCCCAAGAAACGGGACCTGCGAATCCTCCTCGGGAAACAAGGTAGTTCCGTATCCGTTCTCGACGGGCGCGCCCGGCGAGCGCGCTGTCGCCGCAGAGCACGCGAAGCTTCCTCGGTGGCAGGTCTGCTCACCCGCTCGGCCGGCCCGATCTTCGATCCCTTGCCACCCGCGCGTGCCCTCACGTGCGGCGGCACATCGCGTGCACAACGGTCTCTCCGCCATGCATCGGGACGACCCGGACCCCACCTTCAGGATGCGCCGCGAGCAGCTCGGCGAGCTCGTCAACCTGACGTCGCAGATGCCTGCGCAGCCCCGGACCGCGGAGATGCCCGCCGTGGAGCTCGTCGACCTCTTGCGCCGGGATCGCGAGCTCAGCGAGGCCGATGCCGTCAGCACCGAGCACTTCGACGCCATCGTCCGCCCCGAAGGGGACGACTTCGATGACTTCGATGACGAGGCAGATCCCGCGCCCCAGCTCGCCGCCGGCACCGTCCGCATCGCGCGCCCGTCGTACCTGAGGCTCGCGCTCGGCTGCCTCGCGGCGTTCGCCAGCGGCTTCGCGATGACCGTCCCGCTCTGGTGGTAGCCGCGCCGCAGCGCTCACGTCACCAGCCAGAGCACCGCGAGCGAGATCGCCAGTGACGGGATCGTGACGACCGCGCCCACGCGCACGAATGTCCCGAGCGGCAGGTGCACATCCGCACGCCGGAGCGCGTGTAGCCACAGGAGCCCCGCCAGCGAGCCGATCGGCAGGAGGCGCGGGCCCAGATCGCCGCCCACCAGCGCCGCGTAGATCAGGCGATCCGGCGCGCCCGCCAGGGCGATCGAGTGGACCAGCGCGACCGAGTGGTTGTTCGCCAGCGCCGAGCCCACCGCCGCCACGCCGCCCACCGTCGGCAGCGGCGCGGGCGAGGCCGCGTACAGCCCCGCCAGAGCGCTCGTGGCGCCCGCGCGCGCCAGCGCCGTCGCGAGGACCAGCACGCCGAACACGAACGGCACCAGCTCCCAGCTCACGCCTGCCGCGACGCGCCGGAGCGGCACGCCCGCCGTCCGCGCGACCGTCACCGCGATGATCGCCGCCGGTGCGGCGACCACCCACGGCCGCAGGCCCCCCAGCGCCAGCACCGGGTACGACGCGATGCTCGCCGCCGTCACCGCGAGCACGATGCGCGCCGGCCGACCCAGCCGCACCACCGGCGGCGCCGCGCCGAGCGCTGGCGCCTCGTCCGCGAGCACTCCGCGGAAGCACCACGCCAGCGCCGCGTACGCCGCCGCCCACCCCGCGATCGCCACCGGGATCATGTGGATCGCGTACGCGTGGAAGTCGATCCCCGCGCGCGCCGTGACGACCAGGTTCATCGGGTTGCCCGTCGGCAGCGGCGCCACCCCCGCCGCGACGAACGTCGCGAACGCGAACGGCACGACGAACTTCGGGTTCCGCTTCGGATACACCGCCCGCAAGAGGTCCAGCACCACCGGCGTGACCAGGAGGATCGCCGCGTCGTTCGAGAGCACCGCCGCCGTCACCGCCGAGATCAGGAACGTCACGCGGAACGCGTGGCGCACCGGGCCGCGCGTATACGGCTCGATCCAGCTCGCCAGCCGCGCGAATACGCCCAGCTCCGCCGCGCACGCGCTCGTCGCCATGACCGCGACGATCACGATCAGCGGCCGCCACACGTCGCTCAGCGCGTGCGCCAGGTCGTCACGCCCCGCGGCGCCGCCCACGAGCGCGACCGCCACACCTGCCAGCGCGCCGATCGCGGGCGCCCATGCCGAGCGCCAGGCGATCGAGGTGACGAGCGCGAGGCCCATCGCGAGCGCGGCCACCGCGATCACCTGCCCACGCTATCACCACCCGTGCCCGGACAGCGCCGCCCCGCGCGCGGCTCGCCGCGCCGCGCCGCGACGCGCCTCAGCGGAGCGCCGTGCCCAGCCGGCGCAGCGCCTCGTCGATCGTCGCGTCCTTCTTGCAGAAGCACGCGCGCACCAGGCTCCGCGGCGGCGCCCCGTCATAGAACGCGCTCATCGGGATCAGCACCACGCCGCCTTCGACCACCAGCCGCTTGCAGAACGCCAGATCGTCCTCATCCGCCCGCTGCCACTTCTCGATGTCCATCACCAAGAAGTACGTCCCCTCGCACGTCAGCGTCGGCACGCCCAGCGCCGCAAGCCCCGCCCCCAGCCGATCGCGGCTCCGCGCGAGCGGCGCGCCCAGCTCCGCGAAGTACGCGTCGCCCCACCCCAGCCCCGCCGCCACCGCGTGCTGCAAGTTCGGCGGCGTCGTGAACGTGACGAACTGGTGCGCCTTCGTGATCGGCCGCATCAGCGCTGGCGGCGCGGTGATGTACCCCACCTTCCAGCCTGTGAGCGAGAACGTCTTGCCCGCCGAGCCGATGCGCGCCGTGCGCTCGCGCATCCCCGGCAGCGTCATCAGCGGCACGTGGGCCGCGCTGCCGAACGTCAGGTGCTCGTAGACCTCGTCGCACACCGCCAGCGCGTCGTGCTCCTCGAGCAGCGCCGCCAGAAACGCCAGCTCGTCCTGCGTGAACACCTTGCCCGTCGGGTTCATCGGCGTGTTCAGGACCAGCAGCTTCGTCTTGCCCGAGAACGCCGCCCGGAGCTCCTCCTTCGGCAGCGACCACGCCGGCGGGGAGAGCCGCACCGATCGCGGGATCGCGCCCAGCCGCCGGGTCACCGGCGCGTACGTATCGTAGGCCGGCTCGATCAGCACCACCTCGTCGCCCACCTCGAGGAGGCCCAGGAAGCAGTCCATCAGCGCCTCCGTCGCGCCCGAGGTGACCAGCACCTCCGTCTGCCAGTCGACGTCGAGCCCGTAGAACCGCCGATCGTGCGCCGCCACCGCCTGCCGCAGCGCCGGCATCCCCATCATCGGCGGGTACTGGTTGTTGCCCTCGACGACGTACGCCGCCGCCGCGCCTCGCAGCTCCTCCGGCCCCGGATCGTCGGGGAAGCCCTGCCCCAGGTTGACCGCCGCGTGCTCGCGCGCGAGCGCCGACATCGTCTCGAAGATCGTGGTCCCGTATCCGGAGAGCGTCGCGTTGCCCTGCTTCACGGCCGCACTCTACGCCGCCCCGCCCGCGCCGGGGCGCGCGAAGCTCAGGCCTCGGCCTTGGCGCGCACCGTGAGGACCGGGCACGGCGCGTGGCGGATGACGTCCTCGGCGACGCTGCCCATGACGACGCGCGACAGCCCGCGCCGGCCGTGTGTCCCCATGATGATCAGATCCGCGCCCAGCTTCCGGGTCGTCTCGACGATCGCGTCGCGCGGATCGCCCACCTCGATGATCGCCTCCCCGAAGCTCACGCTCGCCCGCCGCGGCGCCATCAGCCGCTCGAGCACCACGCCGTGCTCCGCCACCAGCCCCTCCAGCGTCTCCTCCGGCAGCGCCACCTGCAGCGCCGAGGGCGGCATCGGGACCGCGTGGACCAGCCGGACCGTGGAGCCCAGCTTCGCGGCCAGCTCGCACGCATAGTCGAGCGCCTGCTCGGCGTTCGCGCTGAAGTCGGTCGGGACCAGGATGAGCTTCGGGAGCATGGGCCGGATGCTCGCACGCCCGCGCCGCTACGTCCCGGCGATCGCGCGCTCGCGCCGCCTCGGCTCGCCCGGCCGCGGCGGCCGGTAGAACCACACCTTCGCCTGCTCGCTCGCCAGGACGTAGGCCGCCGCGATCCCCGTGATCGCCAGCAGGATCCCCGGCGGCGGCGGCGTGAGCCCGAGCCAGGGCCCCACCGGCAGGTACGGCAGCGCGAACGCGAAGGCCGCCACCGCCGCGCTCGTCCACACGAGCAGCCGCCCCGGCGCGCTGTGCCAGGCCCGGCGGCGCGTCCGCACCACCAGCGCGATCGCCAGCTCCGTCAGGAGCGACTCGACGAACCAGCCCGTGCGGAACAGCTCCGGCGACGCGCCGAACCCGAAGTACAGGGTCGCGAACGTGAGCGCGTCGAACGCGGAGCTCAGCACGCCGAACTCGAGCATGAAGCGGCCGACGAACCGCAGGTCCCAGCGCCGGGGCACGGCCACCAGCTCTCGATCCACGCGATCGTTCGCGATGCCCACCGCCGGGATGTCCGAGAGGAAGTTGTTGAGCAGGATCTGCCCCGCCGTCATCGGCAAGAACGGCAGCACCAGCGAGGCCACCGCCATGCTGATCATGTTGCCCAGGTTCGCGCTCGTCGTCGTGAGCACGTACTTGAGCGTGTTGGCGAACGTGCGCCGCCCTTCTTCGATCCCGCGCAAAATCAGATCCAGCCCGCGGCTCGTCATCACCAGATCCGCCGTCGCCTTCGCGACGTCGACCGCCGAGTCCACCGAGATGCTGACGTCCGCCGCGTGCATCGCCGGGGCGTCGTTGACGCCGTCGCCGAAGAAGCCCACCACCGCGCCCCGCCGGCGGAGCGCGCGCAGGATCCGCTCCTTGTGGTCCGGATCCACCTCGGCGAAGACGTCGGCCCCATCTACCGCCTCGACCAGCGCCAGCTCCGAGAGCCGATCGATCTCGGCGCCCGTCATGACCCGCTCCGCGCCGAGCCCCACCGCCGCCGCCACGTGACACGCCACCGGCCGGCTGTCGCCCGTGATCATCTTCACGCGCACGCCCAGCGCCGCGATCCGCGCCAGCGCCCCGCGCGCGTCCGGCTTCGGCCGATCCACGATCGTGACGAACCCCGCCAGCTCCAGCTCGCGCTCGTCGTCGATCCCGTAGGCCCCGTGCTCGCCGCGCGCGTCCACCTGCCGCGTCGCGACCGCGATGACGCGGATCCCCTGCTCCGCCCACGCCCGCGCCCGCGCCTCGAGGCCCGCCCGGACCTCGCCGTCGATCGCCACGCCGCCCCGCAGGCGCGTGCACACGTCGAGGACGCGCGCCACCGCGCCCTTCACGACGAGCGTCGCCGCGCCCGCTCGCTCGATGACGACGCCCAGCCGCTTGCGCGAGAAGTCATACGGGATCTCCCCCAGCGTCCGGATCCCGGTCAGGTCGGGCGTGCGCGCCAGGGCCAGTGCCGCGTCGATCGGGTTCGCGAGCCCCGTGTGCAAGGTCGCGTTCAGCGCCGCCAGCTCCATGACCGCTTCACTCCGCCCCCCGTCCGGATCGTACGCCCCCTCGACGCGCGCCACGCCCTCGGTGAGCGTGCCCGTCTTGTCGGTGCACAGAACGTCCATGCTGCCCAGGTTCTCGATCGCGTCGAGCCGCCGCACCAGCATGCCGTCCCGCGCCAGCATCCGCGCCCCTCGTGCCAGGTTGACTCCGACGATCGCCGGCAAGAGCTCCGGGCTCAGCCCCACCGCGAGCGCGATCGAGAACAGCAGCGTCTCGATCAGCGGGCGCCCCAGGAGCACGTTGACCGCGAGCACGACGATCACGAGGACCAGCATCGTGACCAGCAGCAGCATGCCGAACCGCCGCAGCCCGCGCTCGAACTCCGTCTCTGGCTCCTGCGCGGCGAGCCGCCCCGCGATCGCGCCGTACGCCGTCGCGGCGCCCGTGGCGACGATCAGCGCGCGCGCCGTCCCGCTGCGCACCGTCGTGCCCGAGTGCACGCACCCTTTGCGCGCGCCCAGCCCCGCCGCCGCGTCCACGCGCCCCACGCGCTTGCTGACCGGGAAGCTCTCGCCCGTGAGCATCGCCTCGTCGACGTGCAGCCCGTTCGCCTCGACCAGCACGCCGTCCGCCGGCACGATGCTGCCCGCCTCCAGCTCGACGACATCTCCCGGGACCACCTCGCGCGCCGGCACCGCGCGCGCCGCCCCGTCCCGCACCACGCTCGCCGCGATCTCGATCCGCTCGAGCAACGCGGCGATCGCCGTCTCGGCGTGGTGCTCGCGGTGGAACCCCACGCCCACGCTCGCGACGAGGATCGCCGCGACGATCGCCGCGTCGGCCCACTCGCCCGTCGCCGTCGACGCGCACGCCGCGAACACCAGCAGCAGCACCAGGGGGCTGCGCACCTGCCGCCACAGGAGCCGGACCCACGACAGCGCCCGCCTGGGATGGATCTCGTTCGTCCCGACCCGCTCCAGCCGTCTCGCCGCCTCGTCCGTCGTCAGCCCGCCCAGCCCCGTCCCCAGCTCCGCGGCGACCCGCTCCGGCTCGCTCGCCCAGTACGCCGCCGGTGCTGCCTGCTGCCCGCTCGCCGCCGCGCCCTCTCCGCGGCGCCCGCGCCTCTGCCCGCGCTTCCGCGCACGACCGTGCCCCCGCTCGCCGGATTCACGCAGCTTTTGCGGACTATCCGCCGCCGCGGCCGGCGCGCTCGACGCAAACGTCTCCATGCGGCGCCGCTTCTGCACCATCGAGGCCACGTCTCCGCCGCCGCGCCGCCGGCGGTCCGCCGCCGTACCGCGGGCCTCCTGACTACGGCGATATGCCATATCTGATGGCCGAGCTCGCGTGCGAGCCCGGATCATGACGGCGAAATCAAACGGAGGAACGACATGAGACGCGTGATGGTGAAGTACAAGGTCAAGCCCGATCGAGCCGCCGAGAACGAGCACTACATCAAGGAGGTGTTCGCGCAGCTCGAGCGCGACCGCCCCGCAGGGCTTCGCTATGCCAGCTTCAAGCTCGAGGATGGCCTCAGCTTCATCCACATCGCCTCGCTCGAGGCGGCCGATGGCAGCAACCCATTGCTCGCGCTCGCGGCGTTCCAGGACTTCACCGCCCAGATCAAGGATCGCTGCGACGAGCCGCCCGTCACCACCACCCTGAACGAGATCGGCTCCTATCGCCTCTTCGCCGAGGGGGAGCACGCATAACCGCCTTGCCCGCGTGCGGCGCGCACGCCGGCGCCAGCCACGGCGCCACGCTCGGCACCCGCTCCAGCGCAGCCCGCCGCGAGCTCAGCCCGGCCCTCCCAGCGACGGGCCCGGCGCTCTCCCTGCGCCCCTGACGAGCTTCCACGCCGCGATCGCCCACCCCGTGTCGATCCACCAGGTCGAGCCTTTCGGCGTCCCCTCGAGATAGCGCAGGCGATTCACGCGCTCCTCGTCGAGCAGTCCCCCATGCTCCTCGACGTCCCCATCCGCGACGATCACCCACGCGAGATCCAGCACCGAGACCGTCCGCTCGGCAAAGCCCCCCTCGCCGCCGTCGATCCGCAGCCCGCCTCGCGGCGCTCTCCCGATCACGCGCGCGCGGCCGCCATCGCCCCGCTCGAGCCAGCGCTCGGCCTCCGGCCGTGACAGCACCGCCTCCACTGCCGCCTGCGCACGCGCCATCGCCTCATCCGGGATCCGCCGCGACGTCTCGCGCCCCTCGCCCCACTCACGCCAGCTCGCAAAATCCACCTCGGGCAGCGACCACACGCCGCGCTGACCCGTCTGCCGCGCGACGCCCGCATATCGCCACGCGCCCTGCCGCGCGATCAGGACGTACGCCGTCTCCGCCGCGCGCGGCGTGACGCCGAGGAACCGGAGCCGATCCGGCGCATCGAGCATGCCCTTCCGGTCCACGAAGACGAACAGGTGCCCGCCATAACGATCCGATCGCGGCGCCACCGCCTCCAGCCCGAAGCCCGCGGCGAGCCCATGCTCCTCGAGCACCGTCCCCTCCGTCGGCGCGAAACTCTCCGGGCGAATCGCCCGCTCCAGCCGCGCGATCGGCACCATCTCCTCCGTCGCCTCGATCGTCGGCCCCGCCGGATTGTCCGACGCGAGCAGCCACCCGGCGCCGCTCCGCCGCAGTCTCTTGATCTGGTACCGCGCGCCGAAGCTGTCGTCGCTCGTCTCGACGAGGACGACGCGGCCCTCCACGGCGCTCGCCGGCATGCTGCGCGCCACGCGCATCACCGCCCAGTCACCGTCGCGCAGCGGCTCCTTGCCGCCGTCCATCGACGTGCCCGAGACGCGCACCGCGAACAGCTCGGGCGACGCGTCCTCCAGCGGGAGCCACACCAGCTCGTCGTCCGGCGGCGCGGCCGCGCCCTGCGCGTGTCCCGCGGCGGCGCGCAGATCCGGATACGCCACGACCTTGCGCCGACTCGCGAGCTCGATCACCGCAGCCCGCTCCGGCTCGACCCACAGGCCATCGGGTCCCGCGTGGAACCGGACCTGGAACGCCGTGCCCGGCTGGCCCACGCGCGGCCCGAACCATCCGCGTAGCAGATCCGGGAGCCCATTCCGCGCGGTCCCCGCCTGCCGCGCGACGTTGCAGTACTCCTTCACGAACCTGAACTGCCAGATCGATCCGTCCGGAAGCCGGACATCCGCCTCGCCTTCTGGAATCGCCGCCCGCGCGCGATCCGGCAGCTTCAGGATTGGATCCCGCTGGTTGCTGATCACCCGGCAGACAAACCCCTCCGCGGAGGGCGCTCGCTCGCGCTTCCGTGCCCGGTACTGGGCCAGCCGCCAGTCCACCAGCTCGCGTGTCAGCTTCGCGAGCGCGGCCTCGTGCTGCTCCTCGATCTGCAGCTCGAGCACGAGCCGGTCTCCGTCCAGGCGAAACCAGGTGCGGCGCTCGCGCTTGTCGCCGATCCATGCCGCGATCGGGTTCTTCCGCCAGTACGCGATCCACGCCCCGAGCGCCTGGCCTTCCAGCGTCTCTCTCCGCAGCTCCTCGTCGGTGACGTCCGCGAACAGCTCCGGCGATCGGCGCAAGATCGCGTGCGCCCGGATCGCCAGTTCGCGGAGCGGCATCCCCGCCGTCAGCGCGCCCTGCTCGAGGAGCGCCTCGAGCGTGACCATCTTGAAGCACTTCGTCATCTCGGTGACTTCGATCTCGCGCAAGAAGTCACCCGCCTGCTCGAGGACCCGCGCCTCCTCGACCGTGAGCCCGTGCTCGCCGCGAACGAACTCGAGCCAGCTGCCGTGACGCTCGCGCAGCCGGCCCGGCAAATACCCCATCCGCTGCAGCTCACCGGCCGTCGGCCGCAGCCCCCGGTCCGCGTCCGCGCCGCGCTCGACGCACAGCTCTCGGTACGCGCGCTCCACCTCGTCCGCGCCGCCGACGCGGAACAGCCGCGCCAGCAGCTCCTTGGCCTCGAGCTCCACCTCCACCGAGCACCCTTCCGGCAGCGCCTCACTGCCCGCCGCTCCGAGGAACCGCCGCAGCTCCGCCGGGCTGCCCGCGCCGCCCAGCGACAGCAGCGTCCGCAGCCGCTCGAGGAACACCCGGTGGTTGCCGACGAAGTCGATCACCGTCACGGCAGCCTTTCCCGCCGCCGCCCGCAGCCCGCGCCCCAGCTGCTGCATGAAGACCGTGCCCGACTCCGTCGGACGCAGCATGACGACGCGATCGATCGACGGCACGTCGACGCCCTCGTTGAAGACGTCCACCGCGCACACCGCATCGAGCTCGCCGGCCGCCAGCCGCGCCAGGGACTGCTCGCGGTCATCGGAGCCCTCGCCCGCGTAGACCGCGGCGACGCGCACCCCGCGCGCGCGCAGCCACGCGCGGACATACCCAGCGTGAGCGATACTGCAGCAGAACACCAGCGAGCGCCGCGCCGGGTGTGCGCTCCACGCGCGCCACAGCGTCTGCATGCGCGCCTCGGTCTGCGCCGCCGCTGCGAGCGCCCGCGGCTCGAACTGGCGATTGCGCCACGGGATGTTCGCGTAATCGATATCGTCTCTGACGCCGAAGTAATGGAATGGCGTCAATCGCCCCAGCGCGATGCCCTGCGGGATGTCCGCGCGATACGCGACGAAGTCGTCGAACAACCCCAGGATGTCTGCCGCATCCGCGCGATCCGGAGTCGCCGTCAGCCCCAGCAGGAATCGCGGATCGATCCGATCGATGATCTTCCGGTACGAGTCCGCGGCCGCGTGATGCACCTCGTCGATGACGACGTAATCGAACGCCTGCTGCACGAGCGCCCTGACGTGCTCGGCCCGCGCGAGCTTCGGCACCGAGGCCAAGACGAGATCCGCGGACAGCTCCCCTTCCGCTCCGACGAACCAGCCGACGCGGGCCTGCTCCTTCATCTGGCGCAGCTGCCGCCGGTACGTGCGCGCCGCCTGGACGAGCAGCTCCTGGCGATGCGCCAGGAACAGCAGCCTTGGCCGCCGCCCCAGCTCCTCGCGAAGCTGCGCGTAGTCGAAGGCGGCCAGCCACGTCTTGCCAAGTCCCGTCGCGAACACGACGATCGCCCGCCTCCGGCCCTGCTGCCGGCCGCGTCGCAGCGCCTCCAGCGCCTTCTTCTGTGCCTCATGCGGCGCGGGCGGCGGCTCGAGCAGCTCCGGCTCCACCTCGCCTGGCGGCAGCATGACTGGCTGCCGCCTCGCGCGCTGCGCATACTCTGCGATCCATGCCGCATCGAGCGGACGCGCCCTCGCCCAGAGCTCGTCGAAGGCCTGGCTGATCCGTTGGTACGCGGCCATGTCCCGGTCCCGATCGACGCGGAGGTTCCACTCGATGCCCGCCTCCAGGGCCGTCCTCGACAGGTTGCTGCTCCCCACGAAGGCGATGCCGAACGTCTTGGCCTCGAACCGCCAGGCCTTTGGATGGAACGATCGCCCTCCCGGCGGCAGGCGCTCGACCTCGATGATCGCCGCCTCCAGCTTCCCCTGTTCCCCCAGGCTCTCCTCCGCCTCCGGTCCCCCCTCCGCCCCCAGTCCCCCCTCCACCTCTAGGTCGTCACTCTCCTCGGGCTCCGCCCCGCGTTGCCAGTCGAGCAGGATCTCCAGCGCCGATGCCTGGGTGATGTCGAGGTAGTCGCCCGTGATGATCCGGATCCGCGCCCCCCTTTGCAGTGCAGCCCGCGTCGCCGCGCGAATGCGCTCCAGCCCCGACTCCTGAACGAAGGCCGCGACGATCGCGATCTCCTTGGCCCGCTCGAAGAGCGGGAGCACGTGCCTCGCAAACGGATCCTTCTCGCCGCCCGTGGCGAGCGGCTCGCTCCGGTGCAGGTAGTTCCCCTTGCTCGGGATCACATGCCGGACACCGCCGCGCGGATCATCCATGTCGCCGCGAAACCGCGGGATCACGTGGACATGCAGGTGCATCACCGTCTGCCCCGCCGCCGCCCCTGCGTTGAAGCCCACGTTGTACCCATCCGGCCGGAGCTCCTGATCGAGCCCCCGCTTCACCTCCTCGACGAGGCTCATGAGCGCCGCCCGCTCCTCCTCGGACGCCGCGAACCAGTCCGCCACCACGCGCCGCGTCACGACGAGCGTATGCCCCGGGGACACCGGGTGCCGGTCGCGAAACGCGAACGCCAGTTCGTTCGCGGCGACCCACGCCCCCTCGGGCACCTCGAGGAACACGGACACGCCCGCCAGTATCCCCGATGTTGCGGTCACGCAGAGCCCGGCGCGCAGAACGTCCGCCCCCTCCACTTGCGCTCACGACGTGTGCTCGCACCGATGCCCCTCTTGCAAACCGATCCGCGCAGCGGTACTTGTGGACCCAGCACAGGTCGGCGGACTCACCGGACCGGAAACAACCCGGTTCAGGCAAAGAACCCAACGAGCCTCCTCCCTGAGCGAACAGCAACAAGGAGTCGAGGCACTTGGGCGGCCCGAGCCGCAAATAGAACACATATGTCACAAAGGATCCGCGTTCTCTCGCGGTCGTCCATCACCTCGTGTGCGCAGCTCCCGCATACGAGGATCCACTACGGGGAGCTAGCGTCGACCTCCAAAAATGAGGTTGGCCGAAGGAATTGACAATGAAGAGCAAAAAGGAACAGAGCAAGAGCGAGCAACGCAGCGAGTCCAAGGCGGGGACAACAAAGGCACTGCCAGTTGATAAGATGATCATCGATACGATCGAGCGCCAAAGACAGTACGTCGAGAAGCAAAAAACTAACGCAAAGGGCCTCGGCGTCGTGTTCGCCGATGCGTTCCTCCGGGGCATGCGAGACCTCGGCTATAAAGATCCAGCCTGGGCCTTGTCTGAGCAATTGGACAATTCGCTCCAGGCAGGCGCGGACACCGTAGCCATCCGGTTTGGCTACACGTCGACTAGTAAAGCGAAGCCAGACATGATCGCAGTCTGCGATAATGGCAACGGTATGATCCCCGAAATGATCAGCTTTGCGGTGCGGTGGGGCGGAACAGACCGTGAGGGTGACCGCTCCGGCTTCGGGCGCTATGGCTATGGCCTCCCCAGCTCAGCAGTGAGCATCGCGAAGCGCTACACCGTCTTCGCCAAAGCTCCTAAGAGGGAGTGGCACGCCGTGACGGTGGACATCGAGCAACTGGCCGCGCACGCGGGCGACCTGGAGAAGACGCAGGAGTTGTTGACAGCCAGGAAGACCCCCCTGCCAACATGGGTCGTTTCTGGCCGCGCTGGCGATGACACGCTCGCTCTTGAAAAGCTTGACTCGGGTGTCGTGATCGTCTTGGAAGAGATGGATCGCCTCAGTAAGCTCAATGGCTGGATCAAGACGGAGGCCATCAGCACAAAGTTGCTCCAGCACTTTGGTGTCATCTACCGCAGATTCATCCCAGAGAAGAAGATCTATGTAAACGGACAGCTCGTCCAAGCGGTCGATCCGTTGTTCTTGCTGGAGCATGCGCGATTCTTTGACGAGACGCCTGTCCATGCGGAACCCGTAGAGACCCGGGTCATTGAGGCCGAGGGCGTCAGCGGAGCGAAGGGCAAGGTGCGGATTCGTGCTTCGCTCTTACCACCGAATTTCCAGTGGGCGGATCCCAATGACTACCGGCCAGACATGCGCGGAATTAAATCGAATAACCGCTTATCGATCATGCGCAAATACAACGGCCTGATCGTCTGCAGGGCCGGCCGTCAGCTCGACTGCATCTCACCCGACTGGACAAAATTCCAGAATTACGACGTCAACATCAAGATCGAAATCGACTTCGACCCGACGTTGGATGAGTTCTTCAGCATCACCACTGCCAAACAGCAAGTAGTAATCGACGATCAAATGTGGGAGATGTTGCGCAACTCGGGCAAGAACGGCGGCGGTCTTGAAAAGCTCATATTAGATCTCCGCGAACGTCGCCGCGAGATAGACACGCACCTCAAGGCTAAAGCCGAGAACAAGACGAAAGATGAGGCACCGCGTCCGAGCACGCTCGCGATGGAGGCAACGGAGAAGTTCAAAGGGCGGACCCGCGAACTGACGCCAAAGCAGCAACAAGACGCACAGCGCAACCTCGAGCAGGCTGCTGCGCAGAAAGCGGAGCTCACCGGCGAGCACCCCGAGAAAGTCTTGGCTGCGCTGACGGAGTCGACCTCGAAGAAGAGATGGGAAGTGGAGTTCTTGGCGGTGCCAGAGGGACCATTCTACCGCCCGAAACGGCTCGGCGAGCAGCGCCGCATCATCATCAACACCGAGCACCCGTTCTACTCGAAGATCTATCTGCCCGCCAGCGATGCGAAACACGCGCTGGAAGTCATGCTGTTCGTACTCGCTGAACGTGAACTCGATTCGGTCGGAGAAGCGGAGATCTTTTACAAGTCCGAGCGGCAAAGGTGGTCCGATCGGCTTCGTCACGCGCTCGACGTCCTGATCACTGAGGAGAGCCTACAAGACAAGGCGTCCGCATTCGCCGAGGTGCTACACGCCTCGGGCGCGTGAAGCTCAGCAACCAGGGCCTCCGCTGCCTTCACAGCGGGATCGGAGCGACGCGTAAAGAAATGCCAAAGGACCACCCCGTGCCCCCTCAACGTCATACCTGCGAGATAACGTGCAACGACCAAGCCGGACGTTAACCCAGCGCTGCCCCAACGCGATTCGAATCAGGAAGGACGCAGAGAATGAGCACGAAGAGTACGGCGGAAGATTGTCCGATCATCGCGTTGGATCGGTTCATCCAGGCAACGAGGGACTCGGGCTACAAGGGCACTGCGAGCGCAGTGTCCGAATTGATTGACAACTCACTCCAAGCTGGGGCCTCTGAAATTCAGATTTTGCTGGCTGAGGTCGGAGGCGAGTTCCCGGTCGAGGTTAGGGTCGTCGACAACGGATGCGGCATGGATCCCTTCACGCTTCGCCAAGCGCTGCGTTTTGGTGGCAGCTCTCGGTTCGGCGATCGATCGGGGTTAGGACGCTATGGCATGGGGCTGCCGAACAGCTCGCTCAGCCAGGCAGTTCGCGTCACGGTGTACACTTGGCGAACGCTTGATGACCGCCCCAACGTACGCAAGGGTAAGCGCGCTGCCCCCGACGAAGTGTACTCTTCATATTTGGACGTGGACGAAATCGCGAGCGGCACGCTGAGCCAGGTACCAGTCCCGCACAAGACACAACAGATCCCTCCGCACTGCGTGGGCAAATCCGGCACGCTCGTGCACTGGGAGCGATGCGACAGACTCGACAACCGACGCATCTCGACGTTGGCGAAGAAGCTCAGCATTGAGCTCGGGCGGCGCTTCCGCCACTTCATCTGGAACGGAGTTCGCATCCAGGTCAATGGTGAACCGGTGCGCGCGATCGATCCGTTGTTTCTCCGTGGCGATCGCGCAGGCGCAGAGCTGTTCGGAGAGGAGCTGACCTACGAGATCGCGATCGACCCGTCTGATAAGTCAAAAGGCACCAGCGTGGTCCGTGTTCGGTTCTCGGAGCTGCCTGTCCACGAATGGCAAGCGCTCTCCAACGACGAGAAGCGGGACCAGGGCATCTCCAAAGGAGCTGGTGTCTCGATCGTGCGTGCCGGGCGAGAGGTCGACTACGGCTGGTTCTTTATCGAGAAGCGCCGTGAGAACTATGACGACTGGTGGCGCTGCGAGGTCCGTTTTGAGCCCGCCTTGGACGAGGCTTTCGGCATCACTCACACAAAGCAGCAGATTCGGCCTAGGCCGCACCTTGCCGATGTGCTGACCCCAGACATCGAGGAGACAGCCCGCATTCTCAACGGCCGCGCCCGAAAAGCGCACCTCGATACGAAGGCGCAGGAGCGCTTCGGCGATGTCGAGAAGCTCGCTGGCGAACGTGACCGCCGGATGGCGCCGCTTCCCAGCAAGGGCGACTCAGGTGCACAAAAGTTGTTGGGCGAGCTCAAGAAGAAGACCCCGGCCCTGCGCGCTAAGAAGCAGACCAGCGGCACCGGCTACAAGATTGTAGAGCGCCCGCTCGACACAATGGAGTTTTATCGGCCGGTCTATGATGGCGAGCGGCTCGTGCTCGTGATTAACCCGGAACACTCGTTTTACAAACGCCTCTATGGTCCTCTCGTCGATAGTGACAAGGCCGACGACAAAGCCTTGCGTGAACGATTGGCGCTGTTCCTCCTCGCTGCTGCACGCGCGGAGGTAGCCTTAGGGGGCGCGCGCAATCGGGACGCCATTCAGAAGTTCCGTAACGAGTGGAGCAACACCCTCGCAACCCTTTTGGACGTGTAGATGGCGACCGGAACCAACTGGATCAAGCTCGAGCCCAAGCTCCTCATGCCACGGTCACGAGTGGCAGCGCTCGAATTCGCCCGAACGCTCTCAGGTATCGATGTCAATGATGAGGATCGCATCGATGACGCGCTCGAAGAATTCTTGGAAGGAGCGCCTAAGTGGGCTACGAAAGACCGCCAACGGCTCTCGACGCTCGGCCGAGTGCTGTCAGATATCGCGCGCCAAGGATGGACGTTGCGGGTTCGAGGTAAGGCGCTAAGCGTACTGCCACCGACCGAGATCTCGGCAGACCCTATCGCTGAAAAGCTCCGCGTGCGTCGGCAGGAGCAGCTCAAGCGCGACGAGCAGCTTCGCCAGCCGGCGGTCAAGGAGTTCGTGCGCAGCATGGAGCGGCGGCGACTACACAAGGGACGCTTCGTATCGATTTTTTCGTTGATGCGTGATGGGCGTGAGTTCGCAGACTCGCTCCGTCGCGCGCGCGCGGAGGGCGAAGAGGCGATCGCACGCGTCGTGTCTCCATATCTTCAGTTTGTGAACGCTGGTGAGCGCTGCGCATGGACTGGCTTCGAGCTCCAGGAGATCTGGCGATACTTCCGGCACACTTGGAGCAACCAATACACGAGCGTGCCAGGGCGCTCCATGTATATCCTCGTTCGAGATGCCGCTGCGGACAATCACCCGGTTATCGGCATCGCCGCCCTCAGCAGCCCGATCGTTCAGATCCGCGAGCGCGACGAGTGGATCGGCTGGCACCCGGCCAAGTTCCTAGCCGAGATCCAAGAGAGGCCGACGGAGAGGATCGCCCGCTGGCTTGTTCAGGTGGTCAACGGCGCCCTTTCAGAGATCTTCGTCAGTGATCTCTATAGAGATGGAATTCTCAAACCAATAAAGATGAAGAAGCCAACTCCGGATGCCTTGAAGGTGCTCGTCGCGGAGGGGGTAAAGCAGCGCGCGCTCCATCAACGCTACGTGAAAACGCAGGACCTGAAGTCATCACCGCGCAAGCGGTCCGATAACGACTTCGCGCATTGGGAGAAGCGCGCAACCTCGCACCTGTTCCGCAGCAAGCGCGCGTTCGCGCTGGCAGACCTGCTGGCTGCCCGTATGATCTTGGACAGGCATCTCAGCGCACGGCCAACGAAGAAGCAGCTCATTGCGCTGATGAGCGACTCTGAGGGGCTGCACGTCGTGAAGCGGATCATACGTAAGGCGAAAGCGGAGCGTGTCGGCATCGCGATGGCAGATATCTCCGTGTGCGGCGCCGTGGCCCCATACAACCCCATTTTGGGCGGAAAGCTCGTCAGCATGCTTGTAACGAGCCCAGAGGTCGTACGCGCCTACCACGATCGCTACGCAAGCGCGGAGAGCGAGATCGCGTCTTCGATAGCCGCGAAGCCGATCATTCGGCCGCCTCACCTCGTCTTCCTCGGCACCACTTCCCTGTACGGGGTCGGTTCAAGCCAATATAACCGCATCAAGATTCCGTGCGAGGCCCTCGCTGGCCGTCGCGGCGAATCGATCGAGTATGTACGCCTCGGGATGTCCGAGGCGTTTGGTACATCTCAGTACAGTGAAGAGACGAGCGAAGAGCTCGGACTGCTGTTCTCGCACGAGAACGAAGGTCAGCAGCGGGTGAACAGCATCTTCGGCGAAGGAGTGAGCCCAAAGCTCCGAAAGGTGCGTGATGGACTTGAACTGCTGAACTTGCCGGCCGAGCTATTCCTTAAACACGGGCGGAAACGTATCCTGTACGGGATCAACCTTGTGCGAAACGCGCGCGACTTCCTGCTCGGCCTCGATGAAAAACCCGACCACCTCATCCCGAAGAAGGCG
This sequence comes from Kofleriaceae bacterium, assembly GCA_035558535.1. GTDB lineage: Bacteria > Myxococcota_A > Polyangia > Haliangiales > Haliangiaceae > JABFXX01. The sequence goes on along the minus strand of DATMCI010000255.1, from coordinate 15,825 downwards.
TGGCCTGATGCGAGTAAAGCCATTGCCGCGTGGTGGCGCAAGCGCTGGCTTGCGTCACGCATTCAATCAGATGACGTCATCGCCGATGTCGCTCGCCACACGCTCGTGCACCCCATCGTCCACGGCGCTCGCGTGGCCCTGCCAACCGACGATGATTCACAGCGCAGCTTCAGCTTCGAATACCATGAGCAATCGACCGCATGAGCGCGGCTTATGAGCGCACCGAGCCGAGCCCAGGTTCATGTCACGCGCGCGGTCGTGGCTTGGTACCTTGAGACCCATCGAGGCGGCGGAGATGACACCGGGCTACCCGCGATGTTCATGGATCCCGAGCGGGTAGGGGCTTTCGCCATAACTCGCGAAGACTTCGCTCGCGGCGAGCCGGCCGCACTCTTTCGCCTGCTGGTCGCGTGCGCGATGTTCCAGCGCCGGCAAGATCAACAGATCCTGCGGATCCTTCGCGGCATGCCTACGCGCGAAGCAGCAGAGATCGGAAGCGCGAGCCGGTTACTCGAGCTCGCAGACACGTCCCCCTGCTCGTTCGCAAAATCGACGGCCGATCTCCGGGAACAATGCGATCTTTCAAAAGACGAACGCGGCCGTGGCTGCTGCAGCGCTGCCCCGCGTATTCCTTGCCATCTGAAACGGCACACCGTCGCTATGAAGCGGTACGGACACTTTGGAAAGGTACCCACATCGATCGCCTTGGCGCTCAAAGAGCAAGGTGCCGAAACGCTCGATGCGCTCTATAGATCGGTCTTGCAGACCCACAGGACAAGGCTCGCGCGCGCGATCGCGCTAGAGACCGCACTCTGTAAGGCTTGGCGTGTCCACCAGAAAATTGCGTGTATGTTCCTCTCGATCGTCTCCAACCCGGATCTCTCGTCCAGTCCGCCGTGGAGCGCGGGCGTTGATTGGACCTACTTCGTCGTGATCGACAGCAACGTGGATCTCTTTCTCACATCGATCGGGTACACGGGAACGAAGACATACGATGCACGGCGCGAGTTCGTCTGCGACCTTTCGCGCGGCATCAGCCTTCGTGCGTTCGATCGAACGCTGCGCGACTACAACCCTCGCCTGGTGCAGCAGGCGGTGTATTTGTTCATGAGCTCGGCGAATCGGCGAAGCGCGACGAACGACTGCATGCATCGAGCGCCAGCCCCATGCAAGGAATGCCCAGCCGCGCTGTCCACCCGATGCCATGTTACCACCGATAGGTCGTAGCTTGAGCATCATAGGATTGCGGGTACGTACGCTGTCGTACAGTCTCTGTGCACGTAGTTGTACAATTGCACGAACTCCGTTCTGGTGCGGAGCGCGGCGTGATGACACGTTCGAAACATGACGACGCCAGTTCGCTCGGTGCGCGACCTCACTTTGTAAGGGGCGGCAAAGGGCCGGGAACGGAGGCAGCAGGCCAATCGAAACCAAGCATGCATCTCTGGGCGTTTCTTAGCCTGCGTCATCCGCAGCACCTAAAGGGCGGCTTTGGCGTCGGAAACATGGCAGGTTTGTAGCGCGACGCGCTCGCGATCCCATCCCCTTGATATTATTAAAGATTCTTACTGACTAAGCCAGCTCGTGCGTGCGCTTCGATCGACCACCACCTGCTGGTGGATCGCTACGGTTAGCTCATGACGCTAGCCGGTTTTCCTGAGATACGTCCGGGCATAGGATGGAGGGTGCGATGGATAGGGTGAACGCGCTCTCGCGGGCAGAGGTGCTGGAGTGCGCGCGACACGCCGCAGGCAGTGATGCGACCGCGGGCGTCGAGACCGGGCTGATGGCAGCGATGCTGAGGCAGCTGGTCCTCCGTCGCGGCACCATCCAGCGGTCACGGCTTCTTCACGAAGCGCTCGAGGTGATTGGACCTCTCCTCGGAGACACGACCGAGGAAGAGCAACTCGCTCTTGCGGAGACCGAGTTGGACGCACTGCTCTCACTTGGCGACCTTGCACTACGTCAACCGGCGCCACGCGCGCGGATCATGGTCGAACCCGCGACGCCGAGCTTCATACGATTCGGCGATGCGAGGGAGCTTCTCCTGCTCGGTGGTAGCTACGACGGACGCCCGATGCTTCCGGCGAGGTTGCTCGAACGCGTTCATGCGAGAGGCCGGGCACGCTGGCTCGCGATCAGGGTGGACGAGTCGATCGACGAACTCTGCGACGAACTCGCCTGGCGGGGTCTGCGAGAGCTGAATCGCGCGTTGTGGGCCTCCACACCCGTTACACAAAGCGCGGACACGATCATCGCCAGCTATTGGGACCGGACCCATGCGTGCGCACTTGAGACGCTGACAGAGTTCGAGTTCTACGATCCGAACTCAGCCAGTGCGTACTTTCGCGGGCGGTTCCGTGGTCCCGATCTCGATCTGCTCATCGCTGCAGTTCGCGAGCATCGATGTCTTCCGGCGCGGGTCTTTGATCACGTTGGCACGACCGCATACTACGTACTGCGTGACCTCGACGGCGAAAAGGTCGGCGCGCATCGCATCGACGGGCGACAAGTTGAAGCTCGCGATGAGTGGCTTCGCCTCGTGGCGGCGGTCGCTACACGAGGCCATCGACTAAACGCGCTGACGTGCGGCGACGAACTCTTCTTGTACTTTCCGCCGCCCTCGTGGCTTGAGCGCATGCTCTCGCTCGGGAGCCCACGACCGCGAAGCCGAAACGCGCTGCGCGTAGACACCTTTTCGACACGCACGGCATTCGAGGCGATGATCGACGTGATGAAGACAAAACTCTTCATCGAGTTCCAGCGGGGATGACCAGAGTATGAGGAGGACCGAGTGCTAGTACAGGCAGTCGACGCGTTGCACGAGAGGCTGCGCGATTACATTGAAGCGACGTATCACATCGCTGATCCCCAACTGCTTCGTCGGCGGCGTCGCCTCTTAGACGAGGCCCGGATCCTGCGCCAGCCTGCATACGTCGAATCCACGCGCGTCTACGCGACCGGTCGCCGCTACGCCGACTTGCTCGCAACATTCTCCACGACCGAGAAGCAGATGATCGGCGATCTGATTCAGCTGCTCGCCGGCCGAGATCCCGCGCTAATGTACGACCCGCCGTACGAGCACCAACTCCTTGCCGTGGAGGCCCTGCTCACCAATCGGAACGTGGTGGTGTTTACGGGAACCGGATCGGGAAAAACCGAGTGCTTCACGATTCCGATTCTCTTGCGCTTGCTGCGCGAAGCCGTTTCCTCGCCGACGTCGTTCGCAGTCCCGGCGGTGCGTGCGCTGATTCTCTATCCGATGAATGCGCTAGTGAACGATCAGCTAAGCCGCATCCGTCTTCTCTTGGGTGATGACGACGTCGCTGATGCGTTCACGCGTGCAGCTGGACGGCCGGCGCGATTTGGCCAATATACCGGTAGAACCCCGTTCCCTGGTCTGCGCGACTTTTCTGCTGAGAGGGATGGCGCGCGCATGAAGGGCTTCAAAGACTTCTACATGGACACGGTGTTCCGGCGCGCCGCTGCCGGTGACGCGGACGCCAACCTGCTCCTTCAGGCGCTTTGTGTTCGTGGACGCTGGCCATCGAAGCCGCAACTCCATGAGTGGTTCGGCGGAACGGAATACGGTTCCAACGCGCGTTACTGGGAGGATCGTCTCCACACGCAGCCAAGTGATCGCGAGCTCCTTACTCGCCACGAATTCTACGGCTATCACGCGCCGGGGCGTCCAGGTCGGCTGGGTGCTCCACCTGATCTCCTGATCACCAACTACTCGATGCTCGAGTACATGCTGCTCCGACCGATCGAGCGCGACATTTTCCAGGCTACCCGTACGTGGCTCGATCAGCACCGCGACCAACGTCTCTTTCTCGTGCTCGATGAGGCTCACCTCTATCGAGGCGCGCAAGGCACCGAGGTCGCTTTGCTTGTGCGCCGACTCTTCGAGCGACTCGGGTTGAGTGAGACCTCTCGACGCGATCAACTCAGGATTGCGGTCACGAGCGCAAGCTTCAGTTCGCCCGAGCGTGCAGTGCAGTTTGCAGCACAACTGGTCGGCGCACCGGAGAACACGTTCGTGGCGCTTGGCGGCCGGTTGCAGATTCAAGGTGGCGGCGCGATTGGCAGTGCGGAACAGGCCGTAGCGTTTGCGAGCGTTGATCTCGCGCAGTTCTACGCGGCTCGCACGGCACAGGAACGGATCGAGGTTCTCGCGACGGTACTCACTCACCTTGGAGTAGATGTACAGTCGCTCGATGGTTCGCAGCCGTTAGCGCTAGAACGTGCCTTGCACGCTGCGCTGGAGACGCTTCCGCTCCGACGAGAACTCGTGGCGAGGACGCAGACCGAAGCGTTTCAGGTTGACGATCTAGCGCAGCGGCTTTTTCCGGATCTCGACTGTGCCGCGAATCGACAACGCGCAACCGAGGGGCTGATCGCGCTATGCGCGTTTGCACGGCGGCGCGAGGGCGGTTCCAACTTGCTACCGAGTCGCATTCACTCCTTTCATCGTGGGCTTCCCGGGCTGTGGATCTGTCTCGATGCGAACTGCATCGGACTGGAACCAGACGAACGTGGAGGCACCGGAGGATGGCTCTACGCGCAACCGCGCGAACACTGCGATCACTGTCGCGCGCGTGTGTTGGAGTTCTTCACGTGCCGTTCGTGCGGAGCGGCATACGCAAGGGCGTACGCCACTGGTGTCCGGGCGCCAACATTTGTGTGGTCGCAAGGAACTGGCGTTCCGGGTCTGGGCGGTAACGACGCGGAGAGATTGCTGCCGCTCGACCTCCTCTTAGAGACCACGCGCGCACTGCGAGACCGTACGGAATTCGTGGACATTGATGTCACAACCGGTGGCTTGCTTCGCGAACAACCGCCGCCTCAAGTACGAGTGCGCCGCATCGGGCTCTATCGCCTCGATGATTCCCGCGACGAACGCCCCGAAGACAATGGACGTCCTTTCTTCCGTTGCGGAGTGTGCGACGACAACAATGACGAGACCGAGGAGCCGTCGACGCGTGGCGGGCGTCGCATTCGGATCCGACAGAGCCCGGTGGAGGATCACCAGACGTCGGGACAAGAGCCGTTCTATGCGCTGGTCCACGAGCAGCTCATGAGACAGCCGCCTCGGCCAGAGCCGCCGCCGTACCTTGCGCGAGAGACGCCGCTACGGGGTCGCAAGGTACTGATCTTCTCCGACGGACGCCAGAAGGCGGCGAGGCTTGCAGCCGAGCTTGGACGCTCCGCACTGCGCGATAGCGCCCGGCCGATCTTGCTTCGAGGTTTCCACCTCCTTCAAGGAGTACGCCCGCGACCGCTCGGCGCGGCATATGCTGCTCTCTTAGTCGGTGCTGTCGCAGCGGACGTGGAGCTTCGCGCGACCGACGAACGCTTCGATCTCGAGATCGCGAGTCATCTGCGCCTCGCGCGAGAATTGGTTGACTCCGACTTCGACCAAGACGCGTTGAACGAGCTCGAAGGTCAGACGCCTCCGGCACCGATCGCGACGATCTTGCTGCAAGTGCTCAAGGACAAGCACACCGGCCTCCAAGCTCTTGCGCTCGCGAGGATCGTCCCGTTCGGCGCGATCACGGCGCGGAACGTTCGTGAGCTCCTGCCAACACTGCAACTCGGCACGCTCGACGACGCTGGAAAGAGGTCGCTCCTAAATCTCTGGCTTGGGCTGTTTCTGGAACGAGCTGGCTGCAACCTGTATGCGATCGATCAGCTGGAAGGGCGTGCGCGCTGGCTCGCCGGTTCTACGTCGAGTGGCTTCTTCGAACCACTTCGGCCGGTGCTACAAGCGATCGATCCACGGAACGGCGTGAACACATTTCGATCGATGTGGCTTCCGCGCCTTCGTCCGATCTTCTGTGAAGGCGAAGAGCCTGAAGGCACGCTCCGCGCAGCGAGGATCGGTCTCGACCTCACTGATCCGATCGGGAATCTGGATGGGTGGTCCCGATGCGCACGATGCTCGCGCGTGCAAGGTGCATCGCCTGTACCCGTGTGTGTTCATTGCGGCGTGAGCGGCGAGTTGTTACCGCTCGATGCAGAGCCGACGCGCGGGCAGTTCCTCGCGCGAAAGGGCTTCTACCGAAACACGGTCGTCGGTGCAACAGAGCCGCTGGTTGCGCAACCGCTGGTGGTTCGCGAACACTCAGCACAGTTGACCGGACAGAGTGGCGATGTTCATAACCGTGCCGAGCGATACGAGCTTGCGTTTCAGGACATCACGGCTGGGACCGTTGATGGGATGCGATCTGTTGTCGACGTGCTGAGCTGCACGACGACGATGGAGGTCGGAATCGACATCGGTTCCCTCTCGGGCGTGGCGTTGCGAAATATGCCGCCCGGACGCGCCAACTATCAGCAGCGCGCGGGTCGAGCGGGTCGGCGAGGGAGCGGCGTCGCGACCGTCCTAGCTTACGCGGATCAGGACGGGCACAACCAACACTTTTATGAGAACCCTCAGAAGCTCGTAAAGGATCCGGTTCCTGATCCCACGTTGAATCTCTCGAATCGCTGGATAACGCGACGTCACGTGAACGCGTTCGTTCTCCAGCAGTACCTCGCGAGCCAAATCCCCGCGACGGAAGAACCGACTCCCGCCGACGCGAACCTGTTCGCGTCGCTTGGAACGGTTGCCGCATTCGTGAATGGGACGGGTCGTATTAGCCTCGGTGGCCTTCGCGAGTGGTTGGCGCGTCCTGAGGAGCGAAACGTGCTCATTGCGGCGTTAGATCGCTGGCTTCCGACTGAAGTAGAGGGGCGCGCCGAGCTGATCGCGATGTTCGACGAGCAACTCCTAGGCGCGTTAACGAACGCTCTCCGCGACGACGCCGATCCGATGGCTGTCAATGTGGACGAAGGTGTCGGCGCAGAGGACGTCGCGAACGAGGACAACGACACGTCATCTCCCGAACGGCTGCTTGACCGCTTGCTCTACGAGGGCGTCCTGCCGAAGTACGCCTTCCCAACCGACCTCATTGCCTTCCACGTCTTCGAGGCAACGAACGGACTCGGCGCGGGCCCAAGCGCACGGAACAAACTTCGCTACGCGCCGCAGCGAAACCTAAGCATCGCGCTGTCGGAGTATGCCCCTGGGAAGACCGTCTTCATCGACGGGCGCGCGTGGGCTCCTGGCGCGCTCTTTTCGCCGATCCCAGATGCACTCGAGACGGCGTTTCAGCGAACTCGTTACGTTCGCTCGTGCAAGGTTGAAGGATGCGGGCATACGCAGTTGTTCGACGCACGCGATGATGGCTCCGGGAACGTGTGCCCCTCCTGTGGGGACAGTCAGTTCGGAACTGGCGATGCGCTCGCGTGGATGAGACCGCCGGGCTTCGCTCATCCCGTCACGTGGCGACCGCGCACGGACCCAGAGTACGGGGATATCGCGCGTGCAGGTCGTGCGGTGCTCGCCGCCCCGAGTCCTCCGACAAGCGAATGGTCATCGGTTACAGGTACGCTCGGAATCCTGACGCACCTGGGGCGTGCGGACGATCGAGAGTTGATCGTTACCAACCACGGGCCGCGCGGCCTCGGATTTCGAGTGTGCAGATCGTGCGGCATGATCGAACCCGCAACCAAGAGCACGCTGAGCGGTCGAGATGGACACAATCGGCCAGAGCCTGATCCTCGTGCGAATGTACAGCCATGCACCGCGCCGCAGTTCGAGATCGTTCGCCTCGGTACGAGCTTCCGGACAGATGTGCTTGCCGTGCGGTTCCTGCTTCCGCCCGGACAAGACATTTCGCAGCGGCACCCGGTCTTCAGGATGGCTCTCACGTCCTTGACCGAGGCGCTCGCCACTGCCACATGCATCACCCTAGAGATCGAGCCTGGCGAAGTACTCGGTGGTTTCAGGCATGGCTTCACGCCGCAGGGGCCCGAACCGCGGGCGATGGAGGTCTTCCTCTACGATCAACTCGCTGGTGGTGCTGGCTACGTCGTCGAGGCACGTGAACGCATCAACGAGATCCTCGATGCCTGCCAAGCGATCCTGTCTCACGCCGCAATTGGCGGGCGTCCGGCTTCGCAGCCGTGTGACCGTGCCTGCTACAATTGTCTGCTCAGCTTCAAGAACAGTTACGAGCATTCCTTGTTCGACCGATGGCTGGCGCTCGATCTGCTCAATGCGGCCCGAACTGGAGTGTCGGCGTCCCTAGCTGAGTCGCGGCAGGCCACCGCTTACTCGCTGATCGCCGACTGGCTGGCCCTCATCGGAGTTGCTGCCTTGCGGGACACGGCGGTCGCAGACGAGGAGGGTGCGCCGATCGCGCCCATTGTCGTGCGGCGCGACGATGGTCGCGTGATCGTTCCTGCTCTCGCGCATCCCTTCAGTGCGGATACCCCTGTCGATGCCGACCTCGCGGATGTCCTTGCCAATGGTGCCGGCCTCAATATTGAGGTGATCCCGTTGAACTTCCTCGAAGTAATGCGATCGCTGCCGACTGCGATGGAACGCATCAGAGAGCGCATCGATGGGTGAACTCGGAGTTGTTCAGCACCCACCATACTGCGAGGAAGCCGCGGAGCCCATTCTTCAGTGGGCACACCTGATCGAAACGCCACGGTCAGGGCCAGTACCGGTCCAGTTCGCAAACCAAGGAGGCGCGCGCGTGACGCACTTCGCGCGCGGACAACTTCCTGCGGGCGCGACGGTGCTGATACCGCGCGCACGGCTCATCGGCGTCGTCATGGAGACACCCGACAGCGGGCGTTCATATTCGGTGAGGACGCGTCGCGGTCTCCTACGTAGTGTCCCCAGCGATGCCATCTGGCCGATCTCGTCTGGCCCACCCGCTCCGGGAGGCTTGGACGCCGCAATCGTCACGGCTCGAACGTTGCTGCACGTGGGTAACCACGCCTTGACTGGGCTTCGAACGAATAGCCCCGCCAGGTGGCGGTTACTGTGGCGCCTCGAACGCTTCCTCGCGATCTGCGAGCAAGATGGCCTTGGCGGTGCGGCCTGGGTCGACGCAGCGCTGTTGCCGCATCAGATCGGTGCAGTTGCTGCGGTGGTCACGAGCCCTTCAGTGCGTCACTTGTTGACAGACGAGGTCGGGCTCGGCAAAACTATCGAAGCGATCATGATCTGGTCGGCGCTGCGATCCCGAGATCCGCAGCTGACGACACTTGTCGCAGTTCCTCGAACACTGGTCCCGCAGTGGTGCTTCGAGTATCAGCGACGCGCCGAGCGTCGTGTGAAAGCGGATTGGTACGAGGGCCTGCCGCGAATCTTCGTTCCCGAGTCGGAGACCTCATTGGAAGTCCTCGACGCCCCGGATCCAGGTCGACCGGTGATCACGGATCACGCCGCGCTTGAGCGAGTAACTGAATTGCCGCTCGACATGCTGATCATCGATGAGTCGCACCTATTGAACGCCAAGCAACGCGCCGCCGTGAGCAAGCTGGCTGACAAGGTCAAGCACCTCCTCTTACTGACCGGAACACCCCGTGACGCGCGCCGTAAGGTCGGTATTCGTGTGAAGGCAAAGACCGACGAGCTCACTCCGTTCCTCTGGGCGTTGCGGCTCGTGGATCCGAAGATTGGACCGGATGCGGAGGCTGGCGAAGTCGTGCGCCGGCTCGAGGAGGCGCTGGAACTCGGCGCACTATCACGCGATGCGCTCGCGGGCAAGGAAGGAGCAGCGGCTTCGTTTGTGGCTACGTCGCGCAAGTTGCTCGCTACGGAGAACGCAGGAACGCCAGCCTTCACCGACATCGCGCAACTCGCAGCCGAAGTAGCCCGGCGGGCGACGGTGTTCGAGCGCGTCGTACGGACAAGGCGTCGAAACGTCTCCCGTGACACCCTTTGCGAACGACGTCTCGAACGCACTCGCGTTGAGCCGCGCGACGAGGAACTGGAGATCCTTCGCGAGGTATCGAAGGTGAACGCGGACGAGACGGAAGAACGCGTGGCTGGTGAGGAGCGGACACGGCGTGCTGTCGCTTCGAGTTGGAAAGCGCTTTCGGCGCGGCCCTATTCTGATCAGCGCGTTCGTTCCGGGGTTGCTGCGCTCGGCGGCATCGACAGCAAACTCGAAGCTCTTTGCGATCTGCTGGGAGAGATCTGGCATCGCAGCCCGGAGAGGAAGGTCGTTCTTCGAGCGGCGTACGGCGAGACTCGTCAGCTCATCTTCAACAAGGTCCGTTCGCTCCTGCTCGATGGCGGACTGCGGCCGTCGAGCGATGCGGATCTGGAGGCGTGGACAGATGACGACAGCATCGGTCCTGTGGCGCTCGTGCAGGACTCTAGCGAGTCGTTGATCGAGTTGCTGCGCCGATTCTCCACTGGTGGCAAGCGGCCAGCCGAGATGGACCTAAGAGCGACGATGCTGGCGCAACTGCGCGCCTTCGAGAACTTCAGGGATGGCGGTGCGTGTCTGTTGGTCGCGAACGACCAGGCAGGAACGGGGTTGAACCTCCAGCACGCGTCCGACCTGGTTCTCTACGATCTTCCGTGGAGACCGCAGATCACCGAGCAGTGGATCGGACGTCTCGACCGACTCGGGAGACGCGGAAGTAATCCGGTGCGGATCCATGTCCTCTCCCATCCCGAGGCTCCGGACTGGGACCTGATCGAATTGTACGAAGCACTCGGCCTATTCGGCGATGGGTTCCACGTCCCTCCGGAGATCGCATCGGAGATCGACGGACTCATCGATCGCGCGGACGCTGGCCTCATCGGTTGGCCCCAGGCGATCAATGACGCTCGAACTCTCCTGGCGCGAGCCGACTCAGGTCAGACCGATGACGTTCTGCTGGAGCTCACAGAGCCAAATCGCGATCTCGGAACGAGATTAATCGCGCGCTCGTTCGACGTCGATGGCTCGACGCCAACTGTAGACGTACTCGAATCGTTGGCGGATGTTGGCTTCGGCGTCGAACGAGACCCCGATGGTGATGGTGTCGTGCGTCTCACTATGACGCGTGATGTTCTCGCGCTAAGAGAGGTCCGCCAAGTTCTCCGGCCACCCCAGAGTTCACGACCGGGAAAGGGTCGCGACCCTATGGCGGCGCCGCCGAGGCTGAACGTCGACACCAAGCGACTTCCATTCGGAACGGCGCTGCGAGCCCAGGCCAGTCAATTCCTCTCGCCTCAGCATCCACTCATCACCGAGCTTCGCCACGAACTTGATCTCGATGCTGGAGCGAGTGTCGGCGTGTTCGAATTGGAGTGTCTGGCAGGGCTCGAACGTCTCGTCAACAAGTGGGTCGCGTGCGCGCTAACGCGCTCGTATCCGAGCGCGGCGGCAATGAGCGATCTGTGGAGCTGTGGCGCGTTCGGCCTAAGTTCCGATCTCGAGCTCCAGCGTGTCTGCGAGATCGTCGAAGCGGCACTCGCGCGAATGCTCACGTTCGCGATTCCTCCGAGGACACAGAGTCACGGTCGTGTCGTCGTTGTTGAAGGCGGGCAGTTTCGTCTGACAGAACAAAGCGTCGCCGAAGAACACGTCGAACTCATGATTCGAAGCTTGGGCTCGAAGCGAGCGCGCGCCGTCGCCGACATTCCCACCGGGATCGACTCGACACTGGCGGAGTTCGGAGCCAGTATGCGCGGTGCAGCAGCTGACGTCGACCTTTCAAACTATAGCCGTGATCTGAGTGTGTTCATCACGTACCAGAGGCGTGACGTGCTCTCGCGCCGAAAACGAGTTCTTGACGCTGCTCGTTCTCGCGCAAGAGTTGCGAAGAGAGCAGCCGAGGAGGCCGAGGCAGCTCTCCAGCAAGCAACAGCTGTGTTCGAGAAGTTAGCCAACGTTGCGAAAGATCTGCCGGCGATTGCGCAGGCAGCGTCGAGGTCATGGATCGTTGCTGCAGCACTCATTGCGGTGAGGGCATGATGTCGCAAGCCTCCGTGCTCATAGCCCGCGAGAACGAGGAGCTGCGCCACCGTCTCCAAGAGCTCGCTGCGGGGCGTGGGGCGGGAGAACTCTGTGCAATGGAGGCTGCGAGCGCGGAGGCGAACGAACGTGACAGACGCAGAACCCTCGTCCGCGAAGCTCTCTCGTCCGGACTTGAGCCAAACGAGATCGGTCTGTGCTTTGTCGTCGCTATGGCCGAATGCGCCTACGAACTCGAATGGGGCGAACACTTCTCGTTTTGGCCACAAATCTCCGCGATCTTAAAGGCGGACGACTGGGACCCGGCCAACATCGGGACGCGCGAGCAATGCACAAAGGCATTCCGCGCATTCTCGAAAGAGTTTAGCGCGCTGGAACCACAGGGGCGATTTGCTGACTGCTACACGCATGTGAGCTGGCCACTGTTTCACGCGGTATTGCCGCGCGCTGCGCAGGCTCGGATGTCGAAGCTGTTGGCGAAGGCGACCGCCGATCCGCGGTTTGTGATTGCCGCAGACGGAAGCATCGACGATCGAGAGTTGACGTCACTGCTTCGTGGATTCGCCACTCGGTCAGCGATGCCAGCCTACTTCGAAGGCCTCCTGCAACATCCGACGCTCGGAGGTCGCCTCGGCGCGTCGCTGTTGAGCACACCGCGCGCGCCTGTGAAGCCGACGCTCGGGTTATCGCATGGACTCATCGATCGTGTGCTCCGCGACCTGCAAGAGGATCGCGTTGCTCGCGAGCAATTGGAGGAGGCAGCCGAAGAGGTCACTCGAAGAGAAGAGCGTGCGCGGCGCCGTCAGCGGGCAGAAGAAGACAAACTCGAACTCCCCACCGTAACGATCACGCTGGAGCGTATCGGAGACCAAGTTCGGCCATTTCTAGAGGTCGGGCCAATCGCTCCCGCTGTCAGAGAGTGGGGGCCACTCGCCAACGCGATTTCCCACAACGAGGCCCGAATCACGATCCGTCTGAATGACGTCGCTGTACCCGTTGGCTATCTTGTTAACGTGGCCTATGGAGCCGTCAGCATCCAACTTGAATGGCCGGGCGGTGATTCGATAGATCTATCGATGGAGGCAGGTTCCTCGGCGGGACTTGGTCTTGCGGATGAATTGACGCGCTACTTCGAGCGAGCGCGCCATACGATGCGGCTACCGCTCGTCTTTCGACGTCAGGGCGACAAGAACCGTTTCACCCTCGGCGCTCCAGAACTCGGCCCGGGCAGCGACGTTGCAATCGTCGCTCCTTCGCGCTTGCTGAAAGGTCTCGATCGTCTTCGTACCTCGCTTCGCATGGACCGCCTCGCCATCCCGGGGAGGAGCGACGTCCAGGTACTCGCCGGAATCGTGCCGACGTCGACCGCTGAGCTTCAGGAACTCGCGCGCACCTTGGGGCTTCGGCGCGGGAAAGACGATGCAGCACTGTGGCCAGTCATCACGCCAGCGCTGAGGCGAGACCCTGAGTCGATCGAATGGCTCGAAGGTGACGATGCATTCGTTCAAGTTCGTGCGTCCGATGTGGCCTCTCTTCGTTTATTGTTCGAGAGCGGCGGCGGGATTCAGCAATTGACTTTCAAGCGAGCGCCTCGTGAAGCGCTCATCGCTGCCGTACCGGATGTCAATGGAACACTGGTGCTGATGAGTGAGAACGTCGAGTTGGCCCGCATCCGAACGAGCAGGCGCGCACGAATGCTGTATCGCGAGTTCCCCGCGCGCTTTCGCGTAGTCGTGATGCCTCTGCGCCCGACGCGCGCGGAGTTGCTTGGTGAAGCTTGTTGGCTCGATGTCGACGCACTTCCCGGTGTGCACCTCAAACTCGTGCTCTCGGCTAACGAGTTTCGGGAGGAAGCGACTTTAACGGCGGAGACCGCGACGTTGCTGCAAACTGCGGCGCTGCTGGCTTCGATGCGTCGCCGCATCGAGAGGCGCGCCGGCGATACCGCTGCGCTCTTGATGTACGAACTGCGAGTGTTCAACGCGGACGAGCCAGCAACGCCCGCGCTTGTACAAGAGTTTTCCGTCGTCGATGGTCCCGTCGCGTTTGCGGAGTCCAACGGTCAGGCGATCGTGCGATTCGACTCGGACGCTAATCCGCCAACGCTCTCGAAGCTCTCCTTCGGACCGAGGGGCGTCGACGAGTACCAACAGGCCTCTGTGGAGCCCATCGTATCGGGGGTCACCGAGGGGATCTATGTAGCTCGAACTGGCGCAGCTGCTGCGGCTCTCGCATGGGCATCCGATGGGGCCGGACTTCCGCGCCATGCGCGGCTCGAGCTTCCAAGACGCGGCATTGATCGCGCGCTTCGAGTCGTGAGGCTACTGCGGGCGGTTGAAGCAGCGACACTGGCGCCAGCAAGAAACATCGGACGCGCATCGTTCGTCCGGCGTGCTTCGGTGAACAGTCTGGAGCGAGAACTCGTGGCGTCGATGTGCGGGCGAGTTTGGTTGCGGGCGGAAGAGCCTTGCGGCGCGATTGCTCACGGCCGCGCGGAAGCGGCCAGCGCACTCGCGGAAGCGCTCGGGCCCTTGCTCTGGGTGCCCAGGACATGGCTCCACAGCGACTTCGTGAGCCTCGCAGATGAAACGAGTGATCCGATCGAGGCCCTTGAGCGCGCGTGTCACGATGGTGTGGGTGATCTGCTCGCTGACGGCGACTCGAAGCAGGCGAGGCATCTCTTCCTCCTCTTCACTCGCACGTCGATGGCGAGCATCGATGATGATGGGGAGTGCGTACGATGGGCCAACGCAGATGTGATCCGTCCACGACTCGTTCGGCTCTTCTACTTGGCATGGCCTACCGGTCTTGAGCGCCGAATCCAGGCGTTGGACGAGATGCAATCGTCGGAGGTCACATGACAATGGGTAATCTGGCTCGCACGGAGCCAACGACGTGGCCGATCGTCTCTGAGCCGCTTAGTTTCTCAACACTCATGAGCCTGCGCACGTGCCCGCGCAGGTGGGCGTATTCACGCGCGCGCTTCGAACCCGGTGGGCACTTCGATGACAAGGGTCGGATCCAAGAACGGGCGTCGTGGAGCGCGATCCGCGGGCGTGCTGTTCATAAGACCCTTGAGCGCCTCCTCGATATTCATCAGCAGAATGGCGGACCTGCTGCAGGAAGCTGGGCTCTTCTCCAATTCTGGAAGCGACATCTCCCTCAGGGCGGTGTGCCTGCCGTTGTCGCTGCCGCTCTCGACGAGGAACTCGCGCTCATCGAGCGTTCTTCGAGAAATCGGACCATCATGCAATGGCTGAAGCAGTGCGCGGCGCGGAACATCGGAGACCTAGTCGCGGCTGCGAACTCGAAGCTCAACCTTGCGCTCAAAGCGGTTTCGTCACCACGCGGCCTGGCATCGAAGCCCTTGGCCACTCGCCGCGAGCTACGCGAGGGCTCGCACGCTGAGGCTGTTGTTGAGGCTGAGCTCGGTGGGTCGAGCCGTTTGCGTTTGTGGCGAGGAACGATAGATGTTGCGAGCATTGCAGCCAATCGTATTGTACTCGTCGACTACAAGGGTGGCGACGAAGATCCTTCGCATAGAGAGCAACTTGAGTTGTACGCTTTGCTCTACGCGAAGGATGCGCTGGTGAATCCAGCAGGCCGACGGGCAGCAGAGCTGATGCTCGCCTATGATCGCGGACGCACGATCGTTTGGCCGGCACCAGATGCGACGCAACTCGCGCTGATTGAGAACCGGACCTCCGATGAAATCGAACACCTGATCAAGCTTGCAGAATCGAGCCCGCCGGCTGCTCAGCCAAGCATTGACGCGTGCGGCTTCTGCTCAGCTCGCGCGCTGTGCTCCGCATACTGGAATGAGCCCGTAGCAGGCGAAGGCGCCTACTTTGACTTGGAGCTTCGTGACTGTTACGAGGCGGCCCTGTTGATGGGATTTGAAGCGGCCTGAGCGATGGGCATCGCTTTGGTGCCGGTGCTCCGGCATGCCAGCAAGGGGCATCGGCGCGGTGCCAGTGCGCGGGCATGCCAGCGATGGGCATCGGCGCGG
>DATMCI010000254.1:0-34702 GCA_035558535.1 Kofleriaceae bacterium | reverse complement strand
CGGCGGTGGTGGCGGCGGCGGTGGTGGCGGCGAGCATCGGGGTCTCCATCGAAGGTGACCCCAGGTTAGAGCCCTCACCTGCTCCCGTTGAGAGCGCGTCGGCCGGCGCGATCGGCGGATCGTCCGGTGGAGCGCGCCGTCACCGCCGCCCGACGACTTTCTCGTAGATCTGGATCAGCGCCTGATCCACCTGGTGCTGGAAGTTCTCCGCGACGGCGGCCTTGGCGTCGCCGTCGGAGTAGGAGTCCTTCCGCGTCCGGTACGAGATGGTCTCGCTGCTCCGGGCGCTCAGCGGGAGCAGGCACTTCACCTTGCCCTCGTCCGCGATGGCGACCACGGCATCGACCGAGCCGCCGATGAACGCCGTGCTGCCGACGGCGCCGGGGACGCGCGTCGTGCGCGGGATGATCACGGCGAACCCGCCCGGGTTGGCGTACTTCGCGAGCAGGTAGGTGGGCCGCGCGCGAGGGCGCGCCGGCTACCAGCTCGCGAGGCTGAGCCGTCGGCGCGCGGCGTCCTCGTAGACGGCGGCGCGCAGCCACGCGCGCGCGAACGCGGCGCGATCCGGCGCCCGATGGGCAGCAGGAGCGGCGTCGTCGGCCGGCGCGGCCCGGCGCGGCGCAGCGGCGTGCGCGAGCGCGGCGAGATCGCGCAGCACCTCGGCGGCGCCGCCGAGCGCGCGCGCGGCCAGCGCCGCGGCCTCGCGCTCGAGCTCGTCCTGCGCCTGCGCGGGGAGCGTGCCGGCGCCGCCGAGCGCCGCGCGCTCGATGCGGCGGCGCAGCGGCGCGAGCAGGTCGTCGCCGGGCGGCCCGGGCGGCGCCGCGGGCGCGCGCGCGTCGCGATCGGGGATCGCGGACAGCGGGATGCGATCGTAGTGGACGTTCGCGCGGCCGTGCCACGGCGCGGGGAGCGCGAGCCGCCGCTCGCCGGGCGCGGGGCCGATCGCGATGAGGTGCAGCTCGCGCGGCTCGCCGATCCGCACGCGGCCGATCGCGCGCACGGCGAGCCCGGTGCCGCGCGAGAGCGCGACGAGGTTGTCGCCGCCGGGGAGCCCGCGGTGGTGCGCGGTGGCGAGCCGGAGCATGAGAGCGGGCTCGGCGCCGGGCTCGGCGTCGGCCGCCGCGGCGTCGGCCGCGGCCGCGCGCGGGACATGCACGAAGACGCCCGCGGCGCCGCCGACGAGCACGCCCTCGACGAACGCGAGGTCCCAGCCGGCCGGGCGCGCGTCGGCGGGCTCGGCGTCGCGCGCGGCGATCTGCGCGAGCTGGCCGGCGAACGGCGCGCGGAACCGCGCGTCGATCGGAGCCTGGTCCCAGCGCGCAGGCTGCGCCACGCGCGTGGCGCGCACGCGGCGGCCGGAGCCGAGGCGGCCGTCGGCGGAGGCGGTCGCGGACTCGACGAGGAGGCGGCCACGCGACAGGACGCGGGGCGGCAGCACGACCTCGCCGAACGCAGCGGGCATGTCGTAGGCGGCGACCGCGTAGGCCGCGTCGCCGGGCGCGACGTCAGCCCGCGTATAGAGCGCGCCGCGCTCGTCGGCGAGGTACGTGATCGCGCCGGCGTAGCCGCTGCGCGCGACGATCGCCTCGGCGCAGACGCCGTGGAGGCGCAGGCCGCCGATCGGCGCGTAGCCGCGGCGCGCGGTGCCGAGCAGCGCCGGATCGGAGTCGCCAGCGGCGAGCGCGTCGGCGACGGCGAGCGCGTCGCGCAGGTCCGCCGCCAGCGCGGCGAGCGCGAACTCGGGGCGGTCGGCGAAGAGATCGCGGATCGAGCGCAGCACCCGCGTCTCGGCGGCGGCGAGCCGGTGCAGCCCCTCGCTGCGGCACGCGTGGATCGAGCGCAGGAGCTCGGCCTGCGCGAACGGGCCGCTCGCCTGGGCGCCCGCGGCGAGCACGGCGGCGACGGCGCGGAACGCGGCCGCAGCGACCTCGGCGGCGACGGGCTTCCGGCGCGACGCGCGCGACGCGGCCGCGGCGGTCACCGGATCCGCTCCCCGATCCAGCGCGCCAGATCGACGGGCGTGAGCGCGGCGACGGGCATGCCGGCGGCGGCGACCTGCTCGGCGATCGGCACGGCGTAGCGCGGCGCGGCGCGCTCGTCGAGCGCGGCGAGGCCGAGGCACGTGACGCCGGACTCCACGAGGCTCCGCACCTCGCCGACGAGGCTGTCGATGGAGTGGCCCTCCTCGAAGTCGCTGACGACGATGGCGATCGTGCGCCGCGGCACCTGCACGAGGTCGCGCACGTAGCGCAGCGCCTGGGCGATGTGCGTGCCACCGCCGACGGAGATCTCGAGGAGGAGCGCGAGCGGATCGCCCGCGTGCTCGGAGAGATCGATGATCTCCGTCGAGAACGCGACGAAGCGGACGTCGAGCCACGGCACAGCCGAGAGGATCGCCGCCATCATCGCGCTGTGGATCACCGACGCCTCCATCGAGGCGGAGACGTCGACGACGAGCACGACGTGCCAGTCGAGGTGGCGGCGGCTGCGCGCCCGCCAGATCAGGCGCTCGGGCAAGAGCCGCACGGCGCCGCGCTCGACGCGCACGCGCGCGAGGTTCGCCGCGATGGTGCGCGGCAGGTGCAGCGCGCCCGTGGGCCGCCGCGTCGCGCGCGCGCCGAGCGCGCCGTGCAGCGCCGGGCGCACGCGGATCGCGAGCTCGCGCACGAGCTCGTCGACGATGCGCCGGACGATCTTGCGGAGCCGGCCGAGCTGCGCCTCGCCGAGGCCGCCGCGCAGGGACAGCACCTGCTCGAGCAGCTCCACCGAGGGCGTGAGCGCGTCGGGCGGCAGCGCGAGCAGCGCGGCGCCGCGCCCCTGCCCCGCCGCCTTCGCCGCCACCTCCTCGTAGAGCTCCTTGCCGAACAGCGCCTCGACGTCCTTCCGCCACTCGCGCACCGTCGGGTAGCCGGCGCCGGGGCCGCCGGGGCCGCCGGGGCCGCCGGCGCCGCCGGGGCCGAGCGACGCGCGCGAGCCCTCGCCGTGGCCGTGGCCGTACAGCTCGTCGAGCGCGCGCGCCGCGACCCGCGCCTGCGGCTGCATGGCCTCGCGCTCGTGGCCGAGGATCAGGCGCCAGCGATCGCGGACGCTGATCGCGTGCGTCGTGGCGGGGGCCGCGGCAGCGGCCGGCGCGGCGGCGGCCGGCGCGGCAGCGGGGATCGCGGCAGCGGGCAGCGGCGCGGCGATCGGCCGCGGGATGCGCTCGATCGCGGCGCGGCCGGCGCGATCCGCCTCGGCGGCGGCCAGGAGCACCGCTGGCGCGACGGCGAGCGAGACGTCGAGCCCCAGGCCCCGCGCGTCGCCCTCGCCGAGCCGATCGCCGAGCACGCGCAGGAGGCGCCGGCGCGACGCGGTCGACAGCGCCTCGAAGCCCTCGCGGAGCGCTGGCGCGCGCGGCAGGAAGTCCGCGTCGGCGACGCGCTCGACGCGCTCGCACAGCCCGCCCAGGAACACGGGCGCCGCCTCGAGCAGCGGCCCGGCGACCGCGATCGCGCCGTGCAGCCGGCGCGCGAGCACGCGGCGGCCCGGCAGGCTCGTGGCCCCGTCGAACCACGCACCGATCGCCGCCGACAGCGCCTCCGCGGGCCGCGCCCCGATCAGGACCTGCACCACCGCGGCCGCGCCGGAGATCAGCGGCGTGCCGGCCTGGGCGAGCTGATCGATCGACCACCAGAGGCGGCCCTCGCCGAGCCCGGCGTGCTCCGGCCGCTCGAGCACGCGCACGAGCTCCGCGAGCGATCGCGCGTCGTCGACCGACTCCGACCCGGCGAGCCCGAGGATCGACGCGACGGCCGCGCCGAGCACGAGCGCGCGATCGATCGGCGGCGGCTCGAACACATCGATCTCGCCGGGCAGCGCGGCGGCCGGATCGGCCGGCAGCCCGACGATGTGGCCGGCGGCGATGCGATCGATCAGCGCGATCAGCGCGATCAGGCCGATCAGCGTCGACTCGGCGAGCCGCGGCCCGGTGAGCTCGGCGAGCCACTCGCGCACGAGGTCACCGGCGCCGGCCTCGGCGCCGGCCTCGGTCAGCCCGAGGAGCGCGAGCGCGCCGAGCCGATCCTCGGCGGCGAGCCGCGCGGCCTCGGCGCGCAGCGAGCCGGCGGCCGCCTGGCGCAGCGTCACGCCGCGCAGGCCGGCGCGCTCGATCATCGCCTCCACCGCTGGCGTGAACCACAGCCGCCACACGGTCGTCAGCGCCTCGACGTCGCCGGCCGCGGCGGCCTGAAACTGCATGCCGTACGAGATCCCGCACGCGCGCATCCGGCACAGCGCGACGTGGCGCCGCCGATCGAGCGGCGAGCGCAGCGGATCGAGGCGCACCTCGACGGGCTCCTCCATCTCCGCGTGCGGCAGCCGCAGCTCGTCGAAGAGCGCCGCGACGTGCGGCCCGAGGCCCGAGCGCGGCGTCCCCGGCGCGAGCTCGCCGCGCCGCCGCCCGACGAGCACCTGCTCCATCGCGCGCGCCACGATCCGGCCGCGCCCGAGGAGCTCGCCGTGCGCGAGCGCCGACTGCGCCGCCTCGACGAGCTCGCGCCGCCCGGGCGCCGCCAGCCGGCGCAGCGACGCGAGCGACCCGGCGAGGGCCGCCGCGGCGTGCGCGTCCGGCACGCTCGCGGGCAGGCCGCGGCTCCGGATCTCGCGCGTGATCTCGACGAGGCACGCCGCCGTGAGGCCGCCCAGATCGCCGCCGCGCGCGAGCGTCTCCCACAGCCGCTGCTGCCACGCCGGATCACGGATGCCGGCGGGGTAGCCGGAGCGCTCGTCGAGCAGCTCGAACGCGTACGGGATCAGCGACGAGACGAGCTCGACGGGCGGGCCGCCGACGCGCGCGGGTGGCGACCACAGCGCCGGCTCGGCGAGCAGCGCCGGGGCGTGGAACGCGCCGACGATCGCGGCGATCGGCCCCGCGCCCGCGGCATCGCGCGCCGGGTACGCGCCGAGCCGCGCGAGCCGGCCGCGCATGTACGCCTCGCGCGCGCGATCCTCGTCGTCGACGCCGTCGCCGCGCGCCGCGTCGAGCCGCAGCGCCCAGCCGTAGAGCAGCGCCGCGCGCCGCACCCGCTCGGGCTCGCCGCCGATGGCGGGCGCCTCGACGAGCCGCTCCCAGCTGTCGCCGCCGCCGAGCTGGCGCTCGATCCGATGCGCGATCCCCAGCGCGCGGCCGCCGCGCCCGCGCCGCCGCCCCGTCGAGCGCGCCATCGGCAGATCGATCGCGTGCACCGGCACGCCGCGCGCGAGCGCCCAGCGGATCGCGACCAGCTCGGGCGAGAAGTCGGCGAACGGGTAGAAGCCGAGCTCCTCGCCGCGCGCGGACACGCCGGCGACCGCGAGCGGCGCCTCGGCCGCGGGGTGCCCGAGCCACGGGATCCAGCGCTCCAGATCCTCGGGCAGCTCGACGGCGACCGCCGCCGGCGCGAGCCGCTCGAGCAGCGGCGGCAGCGCGGCCGCGCACACCGGCGAGTGGTGGCGCACGCCGAACAGCCACGGCGTCCGCGATCCGGCGAGCGCGTCGCCCGCCGCCGCGATCTCGCGCGCCGCCTCCGCCGCGCCGCCCGCGCCGCCCGCGGTCCCATCGCTGCCGGCCATCGCCCGCTACTCGAGCACGCGCCGCAGCTCGTGCAGCACCTGCCACGGCGGCTCGTCGCCCTCGGCCCGCCGCTTGACGGACGCGTCCCAGTACGCCAGGAGCTTGCCGCGATCGCGCGGCTCGTCCTTCATCACGACGCCGAGCAGGTACTCCGGCAGGAGGTGCGCCACGTCGCGGCCGCCCGGAAAGTACGTGGCCGCGAGGCCCAGGGACGACGCCACCGCGACCGCCTCCGCCGTCGACATCACCGACGACGGCCGCTCGACAGGCCAGCCCTCGGCGGTGCGCCCGAGCCGCAGATCGCGGAACACCGTGACGAGCGCCTCGAGCACGGCCTCGTCGACGGCGAGCGGCGCGCCCGCCTCGGCGACGATCTGCGCCGCGCGCCGGCGGACCAGCTCCGTCTCGCGCGCGAGATCCGCGATCGGCGGCACCGTCTCGAAGTTGAACCGGCGCTTGAGCGCCGCCGACATCTCGGAGACGCCCTTGTCGCGCAGGTTCGCCGTGGCGATCACGTTGAAGCCGCGCCGCGCCGGCTCGAGCGCGCCGAGCTCGGGCACCGCGAGCCGGCGATCGCTCAGGATCGAGACGAGCGCGTCCTGCACCTCGGGCAAGCAGCGCGTGATCTCCTCGACGCGGGCGATCGCGCCGCGCCGCATCGCGGCCAGGATCGGCGACGGGACGAGCGCCTCGGTGTGCGGGCCCTTCGCGATGAGCAGGCTGTAGTTCCAGCCGTAGCGGAGGTGCTCCTCGGAGGTGCCGGCGGTGCCCTGCACGACGAGCGACGAGTCGCCGCTGATCGCCGCCCCGAGCAGCTCGGACAGCATCGTCTTCGCCGTGCCCGGCTCACCGACGAGCAAGAGGCCGCGCTCGCCGGCCAGCGTGACGACGCAGCGCTCGACGAGCCCGCGCTCGCCGACGAACTTCTCGCTGATCACGCGCGCAGCCCCGCCGGCGCGCAGCCGCTCGCCGCCCGAGCCGACGATGAACGTCACGACGGCGCGCGGCGTCAGCTTCCAGCTCGGCGGGCGCGGGCCGTCGTCCCACCGCGCGAGCAGCGCGAGCTCGTCGGCGTACACCTGCTCCGGCGGCGGCGCCTGGACGACCTCCGCGGCGGCAACCTCCGCCTCTGGCTTCTTCCTGCTCATCCGTGGGACCGACACGACGGTATCGCGACGCGTCAACGCGCGCCTCTATCTATGGGAAGTCTCCGGGAGTCTCCACGAGCGAGCGCGACGGAAACTCGCTGATGTGTGTAGGCGGCATCGCGCACGTAGCACCTCTGTCAGAGAAAGCCGGCGGTGCCCCTCTATCGCCTTCATCGGAAGAAGTTCACTACGGAGCAGCAGTTTTCCTCAGGAGGCAGCAGTGACCCTTTCTCGTATCTCCACCGGTCTCGTCGTCGCGCTCGGTCTCTTCACCGGATGCTCCAGCTCCGAGCCGGACGTCCTGACCTACGAAGAGTTCTCGGCGCGCGCGCACCAGGAGCCGGACACCGGCCTGCGCATCCTGAACGGCGACGAGCTGGTGGAGACCGAGGAGGCGATGCAGGCGCTCTACCAGGGCTACCTCGACTCGATCTCCGACGCCGCGGCTCGCGAGGAGGGCCTCGCCGTGGTCTCGCAGGGCCTGATCGTCAACACCGTCGGCGGCGCCGACGACAAGTGGGCCGCCAGCACGGCGCAGAACCTCACGTACTGCATCGACCAGGCGAGCTTCGGCGCCAACTACAGCACGGCCGTGAGCGCGATGAGCTCGGCGGCCAGCGCGTGGGAGAGCGCCACCGGCGGCGGCGTGAACTTCGTGCACGTCTCGAGCCTCGACGGAAACTGCTCGAGCCGCACGACCTCGGTCGTCTTCAACCTCCGCCAGGTGACCACGAACCAGTACCTCGCGCGCGCGTTCTTCCCGAGCTCGTCGCGCAAGGGCCGCGAGATCCTCGTCGCGAAGGACACATTCGGCAACATCAAGCCGTGGTCGCCCGCCGGCGTCCTGCGGCACGAGGTCGGCCACACGATCGGCTTCCGCCACGAGCACACGCGGCCGGAGTCCGGCACCTGCTTCGAGAACAGCCAGTGGCGCACGCTCACCGCGTACGACGCGGGCTCGGTGATGCACTACCCGCAGTGCAACGGCTCGAACAGCGGCGACCTCAACCTGACGAACCTCGATAAGACCGGCGCGGCCGCGCTGTACTAGCACCTCGTCTCAGGAGGTCACTTGATCCCGAACGGGCTGCCGACGACGGTGACCTGGTTCGCGGCGTCGGTGACCGAGCCCCGCACGCAGTAGTAGCCGCTCGCCGTCGGCGGCGGGGTCCACGCGAAGCTGTCCGCCCACGTCAGCGCCCCGGCGAGCGTGGCGGACGCCTTCGGATCGGCGATCGGCATCCACGCCGGGTTCAGCAGGTTCGCGCAGCCCGTCTGCGGCTGGCCGTTGGCCTTGGCGTACTCGAGGCGGCCCGACGCGAGCCCCTCGGCGTCGGCGGCGCTCCACTGCAGCATCACCGGCGAGCCCGTCTGGGTCGAGCTCGGCAGTATCCACATGAACGTCGGGCGCGCGTTCGCCGGGCCGCCGCCCTTCGGCGCGCCGCCCTGGATCCAGTTTCCGACCATGTCGCGCTGCGCCTGCGACGGCTTGGGGTCCGAGGCCGGCGGCATGTTCGCCTGCGTGATCATCCGCTGGTACACGCCGCCCTTCATCTCGAACACGCCGCGATCGCCGTTCGCCGGCGGCTCGGGATCCGAGGCGTCGTACTTGTCGAAGCGGTACGCCTCGAGCGAGGCCGTGCGCGCCGGCTCGCCGTGGCACGCGATGCAGTACGTGACGAAGATCGGCTTCACGTCCGCCCACGTCAGCGTCGTGGTGGTGCCCCGCGCGATCGAGACCGGCATGTCGGAGGTGTCGGAGCGGACGTTCATCGGCACGCCGAGCTGGTCGGTCGCGGCGACGCGGACCTTGTACGGGATCGGCTTGCCGGCGGCGTCGGTCGGCGCGACCGACGCCGGGATCATCCATTCGTACGTGCCGGTGTTCGGCAGGCCCCTGGCGATCGTCGCCGCCGCCGACTCGCTGCCGTCGGCCGCGACCGCGAGCAGATCGAGATCGATCGACAGCGAGTCGCCGGCGTCCGGATCGACCGCGGTCCACGCGATCGCGGCCGAGCCGATCAGCGTCTCGCCGCCGTTCGGCGCCACGAGCGTCACCCGCGGCGCCGTGCCGCGCGCGCCGTGATCGACGGTGAGCCGCGGGATCACCGTCCTGCGGGTGCGGTTCTGCGCCGGGTCATCCGCGAAGCCGTCGTCGAGGATCGCGTAGATCTCGAAGTCGCGCTGCGACGCCAGGACGCCGGTGTCGAGCGAGAGCTCGTGCAGGCCGCCGCCGATCGGCGCGCCCAGCGGCAGGTCCTCGCTCTCGGAGCCCGCGAGATCGTGCGCCCACAGCTGGACGATCAGGCCGTCGCCGTCGTCGTCCCAGGCGCGGAGCGTGACGTCGAGCGCCTGGTCGGCGGTGGTCGCGTCCACGGGGACGGCGAGCTCGATCTGCGGCTCCTGGTTCGCGCGCGTCCCCTTCGGCGCACCCTGCTCGACCCAGCGCGTGAGGATCTCGCGCTGCCGCTCGGTCAGCGCGTAGTCCGGCGGCATCGCCGGCGTCTGCAGATCGACCGCGACGCGGAGCATCGGCGCGTCCGCGCCAGCGCCCGCCTGCGCGTAGTCCCAGACGTCGAACGTCGCGGCGTCGTCCTTGACGTAGCGATCGAGGCGGAACTTCGCGATCTTCGGATCGCTCGGCACCGCGCCGTGGCAGCGCACGCAGTTGGCGCGCAGGATCGGCTGGACGTCGTCGAAGTACGTCGGGCTCGCCGGCACCTCGCCGCCGCACGCGCCGAGCCCGAGCCCGAGCCCGAGCCCGAGCCCGGTCATGATCACGATGGAGATCCGGTTCGTCACGGTGGCCTCCTCACAGCGCATAGTGGAGCTGCAGCATCCCGAGGTACGCGTGCTCCGCCGGGCCGATCCGCTGCGCGCGCGCCGAGGCCATCACCTCGACGTGCGCGATCGGGAACACCGCGAGCCAGGCGTCGACGGATTGCCGCACGACGCCGCGGACCTGCAAGTCCTCCGCGAACACCTGGTAACCGGCGCCCGCGTACAGCCCGCGCGCCGGGACGAGCACCGGGCCGGCGTACGCGGCGAGCTGCCAGCGATCTCCCGCGCCCGCGCCGCCTGCGAACATCTGGCGCACGCCGTCGACCTCGGCCTGGAGCAAGAGCCGCGCGCCCTCGATCCAGAGCTTGCCGTGCACGCCCGCCTGGAGCCGCGTGTCCGCCTCGCCGGCGCCGGCGCGCGCCGACGCGCCGACGACGATCGCGTTCGCCGGCCGCGCCTCGAGCAGCGCGGCCCCGCCCGCCTCGCGCCGCGGCGCGCCCTGGAGCGGATCGGACACGAACGCGGTGGCGTGGAGCTCCCACGCGTCGCCGATCCAGCCGCCGCCGACGCCGTACGTCTCCTCGAGCAGGTTGCCGCCGAGGTAGCGGCGCACGTACGCCGTGTGATCGGCGAGGCGCAGCCCGTACGGCGCCGCGAAGCGCCCCGCGCGCGCGTACGGGCCCTCCTCCTTGGGGCGCCACATCACGTAATGCTCGCGCGAGATCACGTAGCTGCCGAGCGAGGGCGCGCTCGCCTCGCCGCCTGGGCTCTCCGCCATGGCCGGCGCGCCGGAGCGCACCACGCCGCGCGCGCCGACGATCGCGACGGCCGACCACGCGCCGCGCCAGGCGGAGAGCGCGAGATCGATCTGCATCGGGAACGCGGCCAGCTCGGCCCCCTCGGAGCCGCCCACGTCGTTCGCGAGCGCCGCGAGCCGGACGTTGCCGCCGACGAGGAGCCAGCTCGGCAGCTGCACCGCGCCGTGGAGGAAGTGGCCGTCCCCGCCGCGCGCGACGGTGTCGCCCTGCTCGTCCTGCCCCCACGGCGTGAGCAGCCCGCCGCCCGCCGGTCCGATGTGGCACTGGCTGCACCGCCCGCTGCCGCTCGACAGCTGGAAGTGCGGGTACGCGCGCGCCTCCGCGCCCAGGCCGAGCGCGAGCACCCCGAGCGCGAGCGCGGCGACCGCCAGCAGGCGCGCACGCGCGCTCATTCGGGCGCCCCCGCCTCGATCCACGCGCGGATCAGCTCGATGTCAGCGGCCGGCAGCGGCGCGTCGGGCGGCATGCGCCGCCGCTCGTCGCCCTCGAGCAGCGACATCAGCGCGCTCGCCGAATCACCCGGCACGACGAACCGGCGATCGATCAGATCAATGTACGCCGCGCGCCGCTCGTCGAGCGCCACGCCCGCCGTCTCGACCCGCGCCGTGTGGCAGCTCGACGTCGCGCAGCTGGGCGCGATGATCGCCGGGTGCAGGTACTCCCATGTCGCCGGTCGGTCTCCCGGCTCGCCGGTGCACGCCGCGGCGAGGGCAGAGACGAGGACGAGGGCAAAGCCAGTGTTGTACGGGCGACGAGACAACATCGGGGGGGAGCGGCGACCCACGATCCGCCGCTTGCCCTGCTCAGTGGGCCGAGGTCCCGGCGAGGTTGCAGATTTGATACGGCTGCCGCACCCGTCACAGATCAGATCACGCGCCCCGTCCTCCCAGAGGAAGGAGCACATGAGGCGGAAACAAAATCGCCCGAAGGCATCGGTACGGAGAAATCACAGTACGCTGGCCGCTACCGCGATCACGCGCCCCCCTCACCGAAAGGACGTTCCGCGCCGGTCGGGCTGGATCCTCCCGCCCCATCAGGCCACCGGCCGGTGTGCGCGCGCCATGCAACGCGCGATGGCGTCCTCGATGAGGAGAAGACCATTGGCTGCCACCATGAAGTGGTTGCGAAAGACTCGTTCCGCACCCGACACGCCTGCATATGTGACTCAACAAGAGGATGATCGGAAGGGGTGTCTCCAACTTCGGATCAGATCGTGTTCTGGACAGACACCCATGAATCGGCAACCGATGGAGACTACGAGGGAGCACTGATAAACACTGTCTGGTCCGAGCGGCCAATCCTGGCGCTCGCCAGACAACTCGAGCGTGCCATCGCACCGAGGTCTGCGGCGTTGGTCAGCTACGTCGCGGTTGTGCAGCGTCCAGTGATTGCGCAGCGTCCAGCGACTCCCAGAACTGCGCCAGCCCGACCTTCCGCAAGTTGTCGTATAGCGCAGTTCTGCCAAGGTTCAGCGCGTGCGCCGCTTCTCTCACGGGAACGATCTGGGTGGGTGAGGGCGCGACGGCGGCGACGCAAGAGGCGACCTCGGCGAGCTCGTCGACATCGTTGGGCCAAGGGTATCGGCGCAGCGCGGCCTGGTGTTCGGCGCTCAGGTGCTCCATGCGCAACGTACTCGCGCGCGCCGCTAGCAATTGGTTGAAGATCTCCGGCAGCTCCTCGAGTCGCGTCCGCAACGGTCGCAGCAGCACGTGCCGCATGCGGCCGACGACCTCAGCGCCGAGCACCCGCCGGGCGACCGCGAGCGTCGGCGCGTGTGCGATCACGCGGATCTCGTGCTTCACCGACATGAGATCATCGACGAACGCAGTCCGCAGCGCGCGCAGCTTGTCCGGCAGTGATAAGAACAGGGTCGAACGCGCAGCGCGCTCGACGAGCGCGTGCTGCTCGGCCGGATCTATCGGAACCTCGGCGGGCAGCTCGGGCGGAACGGTGCGCCGGGGCGAGACGGCATGCACGGCGAGCGCGAGCTCCTGGTGACCTCCTCCGGGTGCTCCGAGGACGAGCAGGTTGCCGTTGCCGAGCGACTCGATCAGCAGCTGATCGAGCGGCAGCTCCGGTGTTCCGCTGCCGTAGACGTTGAACAAGCGACGCCGCGCCACGCGCATGGCTTCGCTCATCGGCAGGACGGTGACCGAGCGTCCGAGCTCGAACGGTTGGCCTGCGGTCACGTCAAAGGACGCGAGGCGCTCGCCGCGGAGCCGGATCCCGTTCTTCGAGTCGGTATCCCGCACCCGGAGCATCGGTGCCCGATCGACGCCACCACGGCGCTCCAAGAGCGCGTGCCGCGACGAGATCTGCGGATCGTCGATCACGATCGCGCAGTCAGGATGGGCCCCGCACACGTAGGTCGTCTGACCGAGATCGAGCTCGTGCTCTTGGTTACCGATCGACGTGCTCCACGCGCGAAGCGCGATCGGCGGCTCTGGATCCTCGAGCCAGCGTTTCTTGCGCGGGGCGGAGGCAGTCACTGTGCGGCGTGAATGCTCGGGCATCCGAACATCAAAGCCATGTCGACGCCGAACGCAAGCGGTGTCTGATCGCGGCGAGAAAATCTCCCGATCCGCAGACAGCGAATCGGTCGCACTGCACGATGCTTCCGTCGAGATTACACATGGTTCTTCGACGTGCCCACTCGTTGGACGTGTCTGAAGATCGAGAGTCTCGATGGCGATCTTCAGACAAGCTGCCCGCAACACGCTTCGGGCTTGCGCGAGTAAACGGTTCCGGTGAAGACTCGGAAGCGTGAAGGAGGATGACTCAGGGATTACGAAAGACCAGAGCGTGGCCGATCGCCGCGTTCCGCCGGCCGCATCGTTCGAGGCCACCATTCGGGAACGGAGCGAGCGCCACGTTCCACCAGCTGCACCGCTCGACGCCACCATCAAAGACCGGAGCGCAATTGATCGCCACGTTCCACCGGCCGCACCATTCGAGGCCACCCTCAAAGACCGGAGCACGGTCGATCTCGACGTTCCGCCACCAGTGTCACCGGCGAGCGAATGGCCGACCTCGCGGCCGAGCGGTTGGCTCACGTGGTGGCTCACGTGGCGCCCGATTGAAAGCTCCACACCGGCCGAGTTGCCGACGGTACCCCCGGCGAACGCGCAGCGAGCGCCGACCGGTACACCGATGCCGTCGCCGGTGGTCACGCAACCCGTCGTTGCATCGTTTGCAGCCAACGTTCGGTCACCGATCACGCGCAGGGCGCGCACGTGGATCGTCGTCACGGCGCTCATCGTTGCCACCCTCGGAGGAACGGTCGCTTTCATCTACGGAGCGACGAACGATTCTGCGACGAACGCGACAAATCTAGACGCGGTCGGAGGCGACCCATGATGTGCAGAGGACCAGCGTGAGCGACAACGGTGAACGCCGAACCGTGACAGCTCCGCCGACGCCGCGACCAGCCGAGGCCAAGGGCGAGCACATCGGTTTATCGATTGTGAAGTACCGGCAGCAGGCTGAGCCTCCGGGGACCGGCTTGGCGTGGCTTTCGAGCACGAGCTCGACGCTGGTTCCAGGCGCCGGCTTGGCGCCGCCCATCGCACCGGACGTATCTCCGAGCGCAGATGACGCGCGGCTCCCCGGGCCGGGAGCGCGAATCGGAAAGTACGAGATCATCCGCGAGCTCGGGCGCGGCGGATTCGGTGCTGTGTTCGCCGCGCGAGATACGAAGCTGGGCCGCAAGGTTGCGATCAAGTTCCTCCATGGCGAGCTGCAACCGGAGGATATCGAGCGCTTCCTTCGGGAGGCTCGCGCCACGGCGCGGGCCTCGCACGAGAACATCGTCGTCATTCATGACGTCGGCGAGCACGACGGGTACCCGTTCATGGTGCTCGAGTACCTCCAAGGAGTGCCGCTCAGCAAGCTGTTGCAAGCTGGGAGGCAGCTGCCGCCCGCGCAGGTCGTCGAGTACGCCGTGCCCATCGTCCGTGCGCTCGACGTCGCGCACCGGCTCAACATCGTCCATCGTGACCTGAAACCGGACAACATATTCGTCCTGGACTCGGGCATCATCAAGGTGCTCGATTTCGGGATCGCCAAGCTTGTCCACGGCGACGCCGAGATTCCGCTCGCGCGGGGCACCGGTGCGCGAATTGCGGTGAGCCTCGACGACCTGGAGCATACGGAGCCAAACCTCACGCAGTGGGATGCGCTGATGGGGACGATACCGTACATGTCCCCGGAGCAGTGGCGCGCAGCGGGCGAAGTCGACCGTCAGACGGATCTCTGGGCGGTCGGCATCATCTTGTGGAAGATGCTCACCGGTCGTCACCCGCTCGGATCACCGCGCAGCATGGAGGAGTGGCAGATCACGGCGCGGCTGGACATCCCGATGCCGAGCATCAGGCAAGCGCTGCCGAGCGTCCCCGACGAGCTCGCGGCGATCGTCGACGGCTGTCTGCGCAAGCCGAAAGATCAGCGGATCGGATCTGCGCGCGCGCTGCTCGAGGCGCTCGAGCCGCTGCTGCCCGGTCGCGAGCTGCGGCGGTTGCGCGCCGACGAGAGTCCGTATGCCGGACTCAACGCGTTTCAGGAGAGCGACGCGGACAAGTTCTTCGGCCGCACCAGCGAGGTGGGCGCGGCGATCGCGCGGCTGCGCGACGCGCCGCTGCTCGGCGTCGTCGGGCCATCCGGCGTCGGTAAGTCCTCGTTCGTGCGCGCCGGCATCGTGCCCGCGCTGAAGGCGTCGGGCGAGTCGTGGTCGACGCTCGTCATGCGTCCGGGCCGCGACCCGATCGCCGCCCTCGCTCACGCATTGACGTCGCTCATCGACGACGCCGAGACCACGTCGATCACGCCGGTCACGGCCATCACCGTGTCGGCGGAGCTCTCGCAACAGCAAACGATGGCGAAGTATCTGAACACGGAGCCTGGCTACCTCGGTGCGATGCTGCGCAGTCGCGCGCGCAGCCGTGGCCGCCGGATCCTCGTGTTCGTCGATCAATTCGAGGAGCTCTACACCCAGACGCAAGATCCCGAAGCGCGCGCCGCGTTCATCGCCTCGCTCGCCGCGGTCGCTGACGACGCGACGAGCCCGCTCCGGGTCGTGCTGTCGATCCGGTCGGACTTCCTCGATCGCGTGGTCGAGCACGCGCAGTTCGTGCACGAGCTCACGCGCGGCCTGTTCTTCCTCGCCCCGCCCGACCGCGCTGGGCTCCGCGACGCGTTGATCCAGCCCGCGGAGATGGCGAGCTATCAGTTCGAGGGCACAGAGATGATCGAGGCCATGCTCGATCACCTCGGGCACACCCCGGGCGCGCTGCCGCTGCTCCAGTTCGCGGCGAGTCAGCTGTGGGAGAATCGCGATCGGTCGTGCCGGCTCCTCACCACGAACAGCTATCACCGCATCGGCGGGATCGCCGGCGCGCTGGCGAGTCACGCGGATGCTGTATTGGCGGAATGCACCGCGCGTGAGCAGGCGCTCGTGCGCGCGCTGCTCCTGCGCCTGGTGACGTCCGAGCGCACCCGCGCCCTCGTCCCGGTCAGCGAGCTCTACGAGCTCTCGCCCGATCCGGACGAAGTGCACCTCGTGGTGGATCGACTCGTGCGCTCGCGCTTGCTGGTCGGCCAGACCGTGACGAGCACGAGCGGCGGCACCGCAGCGGGCGGCTCCGTCGAGCTCGTCCACGAGTCGCTGATTCACAGTTGGCCGCTGCTCCAGCGCTGGCTCGACGAGACGCAGGAGGACGCCGCGTACCTCGAGCAGCTGCGCGCCGCCGCCAAGCAGTGGCAAGCGAAGGGCTACGCGCCGGGCCTGCTCTGGCGCGGCGACGAGATGGCGGAAGCCAAGCTCTGGCACAGCCGCTATCGCGGCGAGCTGCCCGAGCTGCAACGCAACTACTTGAACGCCGTGTTCGCGGCGGCGGCGAAGGCGACGCGGCGCAAGCGGTTCGCGATCACGGCGGCGTTGGCCGTGTTGTCGCTCCTCGTCGTTGCCGGTGCTGTCGCGCTCGTGATGATCCGCGACGCTCAACAAGACGCGACAGCACAGGCCCGTCTGGCAGAGGAGCGACTCAGCCTGACGCAAGCTGCGCAGGTCACTGCCGATACCGAGCGCAAGAAGGCCGACGCCGAGCGCGCCAAGGCCGTCGAGGCCAACACGAAGCTCGAGGGGCAAAACGCTGCACTCGTAGCAGCGGTCGACACAGCGGATCGCGCGCGACGCGACGCCGAGGAAGCCCGGCAACGCGCAGAGGCCGCGAAGCGTAAAGAACAACGGAGCTCACGACGCGCGACCGAATCGGCCGAGGCCGCCCGTGCGGCAGAGGCCGAAGCAAAGCGTGCGGGGGAGGACTTGGAACGGCTACTCGCGCAAGAGCGTAAGCGGGTCAAAGAGCTAGAGGAGCAGACCCGAGGAGCTCAGATCGTCCCGAGCGTGAAGAAGCGAGAGGTGGGAGATCTCAAGTGAAGACAGCGCACACCCGGGTAGCTCTTGGAATCATGATCATCTGCCTGCTTTGTGAGACCGCGTGGGCGCAATCGCCGCAACCGGCGAGCGATTCGGCCGTGACGCTCCGCGAAGAAGACAAGCCATGGAACCGCGGCATCTCGCGCGAGACGCAGGACGCCGCAGAAGCCCTGTTCTTGGAGGGCAACAGGCTTTTTCGCGTACCGCTGTTCGCCCTGGCCGCTGCGAGGTACACCGCTGCGCTGCGCACGTGGCAGCACCCCGCGTTTTACTTCAACCTCGCGCTCGCTCAGCTCAACCTGAGCGAGGACGTCGCGGCGCGCGACAACCTGGAGCGCGCGCTGCGATATGGAGAGGATCCGCTCGGCGCCGCCCAGTTTCGAGAAGGTCAGCATCACCTCCGTGAGCTCGAGCGACAGCTCGGCCAGATCCGCATCACGTGTCAGACGCCGGGGGCCGTGGTCACTCTCGATGGTGTGACGGTGCTCACCGGGCCGGGCAGCTATCAGGGCTGGACGACGGCGAAGACACACGAGCTCACGGCGCGAGGAAACAAGTACCTATCCGAATCCAAGCAAATCGCCGTCGCGCCTGGCGCGCTCGAGCGAGTCGCATTGAAACTCGTCACGTTGGAAGAGGCCGCTGATGCCAATCGGCGATGGGCGACATGGAAGCCTTGGGCGCTCGTCGGCGCAGGCGTCGCGATTGCCGCCGGTGGCGGCGTGTTTCACGCATTGTCGGCCCGGAACTTCGGTCGCTATGACGAAGAGGTGTTGCGGTTGAGCTGCGCGAATGAAGCAATACCTGGATGTCGGGACGAGCAGATTCCACCGAAGCTCAGTGATCGCTTATCCCGAGCGCGGCAACAGCAGACCATCGCGGTCGGTGGGTACATCGTGGGTGGTGTGGCCGTCACCGCGGGCATCGTGATGTTGTACTTGAATCGGCCTCGCCTCGCGGAGCAGCAACGTCCGAGCGCGTCGGGGCGACGCGTCGTCGTGGTGCCCGCGCTCTCGCCCGACGTGCTCGGGATCGCCGTGAGCATCTGCCCATGAGATCAGGAGGCGCCATGCGGAGTGTCCACGGGCAGAGCATCCGACCCGCCGGTCTTCGAATCGCAATATTCGTCGCAATGGCGATGTCGAGCAGCTCCTGCGTGCTCGATAGCTCGTTCACGCGATGCGAGAAGACGGGGCTGAACTGTCCACCGGGATGGGTGTGCTCCGCGGACCAGGACGTGTGCATCAAGGCGGGGAGCTGCGGGAATGGGATCGTCTCCGACGGCGAAGTCTGCGACGACGGCAACAACAAGAGCGGCGACGGCTGTAGCTCGGACTGTGTCTCGGACGAGTCGTGCGGAAACTTCATTCTTGACGTCGCCGTCGGCGAGAACTGCGACGATGGCAACCGGATCGACGGCGACGGCTGTAGCGCGGGCTGTCGGCTGGAACGTTGTGGCAACTACGTCGTCGACATGGCAGCGGACGAAGAATGCGATACCGGTCCAGGCGACTCCGTTGGTTGCAACGCCGATTGTACGTTCCGGCGATGTGGCGACGGCTACGTGAACACCGCGGCGGGCGAGGAGTGCGACGTGCTCGACATGGTCAGCGACACCGAGACCTGCGATGACAACTGCACGTTTCCTGCATGCGGAGACCATCATACCAACCCGTTCCACAGGCCCGGCCCAGAGGGCGAGCCGGAGGCGTGTGACAGCGGTGGAAACACGGCGAGCTGCAACGGCAACGACAACTCCACGGGTAAGGGCAATTGCCAACGACCAAAGTGCGGCGACGGCTACCATAACCCGGAGTTCAAGGTGCCCGGGGAGAACGGGGAGCTCGAGGCGTGCGACGACGGTGAGAATACGCAGGAGTGCAATAGCGACGACAACGACAACAGCACGGCGGAGGGCGAAGGCAATTGCCAGGAGCCCAGGTGCGGCGATGGGTATTGGAACAAGGAGTTCACACCGCCCGGTGACCAGGCGCTGCCCGAGCAGTGCGACGACGCCAGGAACACGCAGAACTGCAATGGCAACGACAACGACAACAGCACGGCGGAGGGCAAAGGCAACTGCCAGAAGCCCAGGTGCGGTGATGGCTACGTGAACACGGAGTTCAAGCCGGCCTGGCCGGCCGCCGGGCCGCCGGAGGCGTGCGACGCGGGCATGGATACGCCGAGTTGCAATGGCAACGGCCCCGGCAATGACGCTGCTAAGTGCCAGATGCCCAGGTGCGGCGATGGCTACGTGAACGCTCAGTTCAGGCCGGCCGGGTCGGCCGGGCCGCCGGAGGCGTGCGATGCGGGTATGGATACGCCGAACTGCAATGGCAACGGCCCCGGCAACGACGCTGCCAAATGCCAGGAGGCCGTGTGCGGAGATGGATATTTCAATTCGACCATGGAGCAGTGCGATCCGGATGCCCCGGATCCACATGGTCCCTGTGGGCAGGGCAAGAGATGCAATCCTCTTTGCATGTGCGTGTTGCCATCATGAATAGATTAGCACTCATCATCATTCTCCTCTGCTTGCCTCGTTTATCTGAGGCACAGCCCGAGCTAAGCCTTTCGCTCAAGGCCGGCCCCAATGCCGCAGCCTGGGACAGCGAGCTCGCCGAGCACAAGTACGGGTTCTCTGGAGGGCTTGCTGGTGATCTTTGGTGGCCGCTCAGGGCCCGATTCTCGCTCGGAGCGCAGATGGCGCTCCTCTACGTGCCTCGGGGTACCAAGGGATTCGACCCAACCACCGGTGAGTTCCTCGCAACATTTCGGCAGCACTATTTCGATACAGCAGTTGCATTTCGTCCAGAGGCACGAGTCGGCTCAGTTGGCGTGTACCTTCTGCTGGGTGGCTCTTGGAGCATTCTGCTGAACGCGAACGCCGTAGACTATAGGGGTAGGAAGGACGATGTGGACCTCCGGCGGCACGATGTGGCGCTGCTAGCTGGCCTCGGGGGCGCGCTTCATCTCCCTTCCCACCGCCTGGGGCCTTTCCGTCTCGATACCGTGTTCCTCGAAGCGCGTTACGACCGAGGTTTGCTCGACTTCATTCCCGATGATGGTTCGCGCAAGAACCGCACTGCGTCGCTCATGCTCGGGGTGTCGTTCGCGCTGGGGTCCAAGGCGGCTGTCCCATTACCAAGCGATCCCCGCTAACGGAGCCAGTGACTCATTCATTGTCGGCTGCCGTGGAGCCGGCTCTCTGCGCGGTGCTGCTGCCGGGGCTGCCGGGGCCGCTCCCGAGGCAATGCAGGATCGCACCCGCGCCGTCGTGGTCGTGCTCGCATCGCTCGCGTTCGCGCTGCTCGACGCGCCGCCACTCTGCGCGATGTCGCCGCCGGGCCACTCGCGCCGCTCGGAGATCGCGGCGCCGCCGAGCCGCCGCTCGCGGTGGGCGCCGCTCGCGCCACCACCGCCGCCGCTGGTCGCCGAGATCCGGCTGGTGGCTTGCTTGATGGCATGTGTCCCCGCTAACCTCTACCGTTCTCAGGTTGCTGTTACCCGCTCACGAGGGCATACGCCCGAGACAACGATCGACGAACGTTATGATGACGGGGTCCTCGGGGCCTTCGGGCAGCCACCCCGTTGGAAAATCGGCGTCCATTAGATCCTGGCCGGCCTTGAACGTCATCTCATCGTTGAAGCAATCGAGGTGATGTGTGATCTGGAGTTCGGTCTCCCAGCGCGCAAGCGCTCTGGCGACCTCTGATCGAGCTTCGTCATCAAGAGGATACTTCCAACCATCTGGGAGAGCGTAGTGTAGTTCGCGAACAAGCTGGTCGCGGAGAACGTGTGGAATCGTGTGGGTGCGGATCGCTTCTTCGACAAGCAACGATCTGATCTGCGTAGCTGCGACCTCGCCTGATCCGAGCTCGTCAGCCAGCGCGATGAGCGAGACGCCGGGGCGATCGCTCGCGTACTGTGTAACAGTCTCAAATCCGCGCTGCTGTACTCGTTCCAGAATGCGACCATGCCAGTCGCCAGACCATGTTTTCTCGTACGACACGATTAGCCTCTCCGATAGGGAACAAAGCGGATTGGAATCTCACGTTCTTTCATCAGCCCTGTAATCTCTTTCATGATCTCGGCGACAGTCATTCGCCGTCGCAGTTTCTTCTCTGCGTTCTCCAGCCTATCTTTCACGAGCTGGTTCCATTCTCCGGGCCAGTGCTTCTTCGCCATCTTCCAGTTGCCGCCGCCGTGCTGCGCTTGGTGATGCGCGGTCTCGAGCTCGACGGTGAAGTTATCAATGTCGAGATCACCCTTGAACCCGCGTTCCTCGAAGAACTTGCGCTTTTCCTGCGGGAGAACGTGATGGCGTGGCGCGCGCGCGGCGCCTGCGCCGGTGGTGTTGGTCACCTTCATCGCGTCGGTGGTCGGGCTCTCGCCGAGCAGGTCCTTCACCAATTGCGGCAGGTCGGTCGCCTGCGCCATCGCCGAGGTGAAGCCGCGTACCCGGAGCGCCTCGGCGGCGCCGACCGCCGAGATGGCGCCGATCTCGACCAGGTGCCGGATGGCCGCGATCCATTCGGCCGATACCACGACCTGGCTCATCGTCGCGGCGCCGCCGCTCGCCCCCGCGATCGCCGGCATCGGGAACGACATCGCGGAGGGCGGCCCGCGCATCGCGAACAGGCCGCGCAGGCCGACCGCGAAGGTCAACACCTCGGCCACGAGCTGGACTCGCAGCGCCCAGCGCTGGGTCTCCTCGGCTCGCTCGATCTCCGCGATCATCTCGTCGAAGGCCGTAGCCAGGACGGCCACGCGCCCCGGCACGGACGCGCTTGCCATGGTGATCTCGTCCGGATCGAGTCCGGCGAGTTGCGTGAACACCGCCTGTACGCTGCGCTGCTCTCGGTCGAGCACGCGATAGCGGTATTCGAGCTGTAACAACGGCAGCATCGCAACGCGGTCGTGTAGCTGAAGGAACGCGCACCACGGCTGAAGGATGGAGAGCCCGACCCGTGCGGCCTGTGCGCGGGTGGCGGCCATACCGAGCAGCGCGATGCTGGACTGACCGCTGGCGCTCGTCGCGAGCTCGATGTAGCTGTTCCCTGCACTCGCGGTGTCGACCACCCAGATGAGGCGATCGACTGCTTGCTCGAGGAACCGCTCGGTGACTGGATGGTTGCGGAGACCGTCTCGGCTCCCGGCGAGTTGCTGGAGGACCCCGGCGAGCTCCTGCGCCCCGGTGGTGGCGTCGCGGATCAGCGTCCGCACGGCGTCGCGATCGAGGGCGCCGGTCGATCGCCCCCGCCGGGCCGACTCGGCAGCGAGCACAGCGAGGTTCTCGATGGCGACCTCGCGATCGGTAGGGGCAAGGTCTGTGCGATCGCGCCGCTGGATCAGGTACTCGATCGTCTGCTCAAGCGCCTCGTCGCCAAGGTCGCGCGCGAATGCCTCGCCAATGCACTGGGTTTCGGCGTCGCCGACGATCGGGAGGTGCCCGCCGCTTCCTTCGCTCAACGACGTCCCCGCGTGCCATGGATCCGCGAGCAGGAAGCTCTCTGTAGGCGAACGCTGGCCCTGCGCGCCTGCGGGCATCACCGCGCCGTTCCCGACCGGAAGGTCCATTGGGCGGTCCCCTCCCTCCGCGCGACTATCACCGCCATCGCGCGCCGGTGCCCGCGGTACGTTGGAGGACTGGAGCCCCTCGGTGAGCGTGCGCTTGCCCGGCACAAGATCGAGGGAGCGGCCGCCGTGCGCATCGGACCCAGAGCCTACACTTCCAGCTTGCTTGCGTGCATCTCTCAATCCACCACCTCCGCTGTGAACAGGCTCGGCATCAGACTCGTGCGAAGTTCGGGCACTTCGCATGCCGCCCGGCACCGCAGCGTGGTTGCGAAAGACTCGTTCCGCACCCGACACACCTGCATATGTGACTCAATAAGAGGATGATCGAAA
The DNA here is from genome assembly GCA_035558535.1 of Kofleriaceae bacterium. GTDB lineage: Bacteria > Myxococcota_A > Polyangia > Haliangiales > Haliangiaceae > JABFXX01. Next base: position 12,022 of record DATMCI010000254.1, on the reverse strand, counting down.
GGGGTGTCTGCAACTTCGGATCAGATCGTGTTCTGGACAGACACCCATGAATCGGCAACCGATGAAGACTACAAGGGGAGCACTGATAAACACTGTCTGGTCCGAGCGGCCAATCCTGGCGCTCGCCAGACAACTCGAGCGTGCCATCGCACTCAGACGAGCGATTGCAGACGAATCGCTGTTGATGGGGCGTCGGTACGCCGCCTCACGGAGTGCATGTGTTCGGCCGGTCCTGATGTTCCGCGGCAATTCCGCGGTGTCGAGACGCCCGTCACGCCGTCACAGCTCGTCCGCTCTGCCCGCAGGCGGAAACGAAAAACGCCCGAAGGCATCGGTACGGAGAAATCAAAGCGCGCTGGCCGCTACCGCGATCACGCGCCCCCCCCTCACCGGAGGGACGTTCCGCGCCGGCCGGAAAATGCCGCAGCCCATGGTGCGCTTGCCGCCCAGGCCCAAGACCTGGAGCTTCAGGCTGTCGTCCATGGAGAGGCCGAAGACGCGCACCGAGTGGCCGAGGATCCGCTGCTTCGCGACGCGCAGGCTCTGGCGCCCGCTCAGCTCGAGCTCGCCGCAGATCCCCAGCGCGGCGAGCTGGCGCCGCGCCTCGGCCAGGAAGCGCCGCTCGAACACAGCACGGTCGAACGGCTTGGCGATCCCGCCCGTGAGCCGGATGACGACGAGCCGCGCGTCGAGCACCGCCACCGGCGGGAGCGCGTGGACCGTCGGCGCGCCGATCTGGATGCGGTGCCCCGCCACCTCCAGCGTGGTGCCGACGAGCGCGAGCAGCTCGGCGATCCTCTGCGCCGGCACCCGCACACGGAGCACGCCGGCCGACTCGAGCACCATCGTCTCGGCGTCGAGCACCCAGCCGGAGAAGCCGTGGATCGCGATCCAGTCCGCGCCGTGGATGCTCGGGAGGCACCCGCTCAGCGCGCTGTAGAGCGCGTACCCGTGATCCCGCGGGACGGTGCGACCGCGAGCGGAGAAGGCGATGTCGACGTACTGCGAAGCATCCATCACGAGTCTCTCTACGCGCTCCACGAGTCCTCCTCGCCGGCGTCGAGCAGCCGGACCTCCACGAGCCGGCCGCGGACCGGAAAGTGGATCCACGTCGACGCGATCGGGGCGCCCGTCGCGGCGCGCAGCGCGGCCGCGTATGCGGCGAGCTGGCCCGAGTAGCCGAGCGCCCGCTCGGCCGCGGCGTCGGCGGCGCCCGGGAACGTCTTGTGATCGATCACGACCACGCCCAGATCGCCGACGAGCACGAGATCAGCCGTGCCCGCGACGAGCGTGCCCGAGGCGACGCGGTGGCTGATCGGCCATTCCCGGTAGATCCGCGCGCCGCGGAACCGGGCGGCGATCCACGCCCAGAGCCGGCTCCCGGCGGCGACGACGTCTGCCGCGACGACGTGCTCGGCGACGCCGTACGCGGCGAGGAGATCCTGCGCGAGCGCCAGCCGCTCGGCGCTGGCGGCGGCGGTGTCATGCGCCGGGGCTCCCGCCGGCTCTGGCCGATCGATCGCGAGGAAGCCATGGATCGCATCGCCGATCGCCTCCATCTGCGGCACGCCGCGGATCCGGAGCCGCGGGCCGAGCGCGACGACCTCGCCGAGCGCGCACGAGACCGGCGGCGCCGCCGACGGCGCCCGGCGCGCGGGCACATACGGCGCGTGCTCCCGCCCGATCGTCACCGTACCCGGCTCCGGCGGGAGCCGGGCCGGCGGCGCCGGCTCACACGGCGCGACGCGGACGGAGACCTCGACGCCCGCCCAGCGCACGCGCGCGACGCCGCCACCGCCGCCCGACGCCGCCACCGCCACCGCCGGCTCGTCGAGCGGCGACGGCGCCAGCGCTGGATCGAGCGCCGCCAGCGTGCCGAAGACGCCGCCCAGGAGCTGGCCGCGCCGGGCGGCGATCACCAGCCGATCGCGCGCGCGCGTCCAGCCCACGTAGAGCAGGCGCAGCGCCTCGCGCTCCGCCCGCCCGACGAGCGCCGCGTGCGCCGCCGTCGCCTCGATCGCGTCGCGCACCGCGCCGCCCTGGTTCGCCGTGCCGTACGGGTTGGGCCAGCAGCGGATCCAGCGGCCGCCGAGCGGATCCGCCAGATCGAGCTCGCCGCGATCGCACAGGACGTGGACACCGTACGAGACCGGCTCCCGCACGCGCTCGAGCCCGAACAGGACGACGATCGGCCACTCGAGCCCCTTGGCGCGGTGCCACGTCGAGACCGTGACGGCGTCCTCGCCGACGAGCACCGCCTGCCGATCGGCGCGGACCCGCTGCCAGGTGCCCCCGACGGCGGTCAACCCGTCGAGGTACGCGACGAGGCCGGCGATCGTCGGCGCGCTGCCGCCGCCGCCCGGGCCCGCGCCCGCGCCCGCGCCGCGCGCGTACACCGTGGCGTGCGCCCGCAGCGCGTCGAGGTTGCCGAGCCGCTGCGCCGCGTCGCCCCAGCCCGCGCACAGCTCGCGCAGCCCCGTCGCCGCGATCACCGCGTCGACCGCCGCGACCGGCCCCAGATCGCGCGCCGCCTCGCGCGCCGCGAGGACGCGCGCCACGCACGGCTCGCCGTGGAACGCCGCGCCGCGCGGCGCCTCGAGCGCGCGCGCGACGAACGCGTCGAGATCCGCCGGGTACGCGACCAGGCGCGCGAGCTCTGCCGCCGCGAGCCCGTCGCGCGGATCGACCCACAGCGCGAGCCCCGCGCGCGCGGCCTGCCCCTCCGCCGTCGCGAGCAGCGCCACGCGCGGGACCACCGCGGCGACGCCCAGCGCGCCCAGCGCGTCCGCCACCGCCTGGCACTGGCTGTTGGTCCGGCACAGCACCGCCACGTCGCCGCGGCACGCCGCGCGGATCGCGCCCGGAGCTCCCCCGCGGGCGCGCACCGCCGGCGCGCGCCCGAGCAGCGCGCGGACGCCCGCCGCCACCGCCGCCGCGCGCCCCGCCTCGTTGTCCGTGCCGCGGGCGCGATCCACGTCGAGCGGCCAGTGCTCGAGGATCTCGCCGAGCCCCGCCGGCTCGGCGACGTCCGCAGCCGCGAGCCGCGTCCGCTCCTCGGGGATGCCCTGGTGGGCGAACGCGCGCGCGAAGATCTCGCTCGTCACGCCCACCAGCGCCGGGCGGCTCCGGTACGACGTCCCGAGCGCCTCGATCCGCGGGCCCGCGATCGCCCGCGCCGCCTGCTCCCCGAGCCACGGCTCGGCCGCGTGCTCGGCCAGCGACTCGGCCGCCGCGTCGACGAGCGCCGGATCCGTCCCGCGGAACTCGTAGATCGCCTGCTTCGGATCGCCGACCCAGATCGACGCGGTCGCGAGCCGCGCCAGCTCGAGGAACACCGCGAGCTGGATCGGGCTCGTGTCCTGGAGCTCGTCGACGAGGAACAGATCGATCTGCCCCGCCAGGGCCGCGCGGACGTCGGCGCGGCGCAAGAGCTCGAGCGCGAGCGCCTCCAGATCGACGAAGTCGACGGCGCCGTGCGCGCGCTTGTGCGCCTGGTAGGCCTCGAGCCCCTGCGCCGCCGTCTCGAACAGGATCGCGATCAGCGCGCGCAGCTCCGCGCGCAGGCGCGGGTGCGCCGGGTGGCGGCGCGCCGCCTCCTGGACGGCGAGCGCGCACGCGGCCGATCGCTTCGCGGGCCCGCGCTTGGCGAGCCACGCCCACGCCCCCCACGGCAGCTCGCGCGACCGCGAGAGCTCGGCCGCGTACCCGCCCACCCGCGCGGCGTACTCCGCCGTCGCCTGCGTCGCGTCGGCGCAGACCTCGATCGCCGCGAGCGCCCCCGCCATCGCGCGGGCCAGCTCGCCGTCGAGGTCGCCCGCCGCCTCCGCGCCCAGGCACGCGTCGAGCTCGCGGATCGATCGCTCGGCGCACGCCCCGAGCGCCGCGCCGCCCAGGCCGTTCGTGCGCGCCGCCTCGACGATCCGCCGGACCTCGCCGCGCCAGTCGCGCTCCGGCTCGAACCGCGCCCGCAGCCGTTCGAGCTCGCTCGCGCGCGCCTCGGTGACCACCCGCGCGAGCGCGCGCCGCAGCTCCAGCTCCGCCGCCGCGTCGTCGAGCACGCGCACCGCCGGGGACAGCCCCAGCTCGAACGCGAACTCCTCGACGAGCATGCCGCACACCGCGTGCACCGTGCCGATGCGCGCCGCGAGCAGCTGCTGCGCCTCGCGCGCGCGCCCGCCCATGAGCAGCCGCGCGCGGGCCCGCTCGATCAGCTCGACCGCCGCGTGCGTCGTGAACGTCGCCGCCACGATGCCCTCGGGGCGCGCCCGCCGCGCGGCGATCGCGGCGTCGAGCTCCTGCGTGAGCCGAAACGTCTTCCCCGAGCCCGCGCTCGCCGTGATGATGCGGACGTTCACGCGCGCCCCCGCCGGCCGCACAGCCCGTCGAAGCCGCAGTACGCGCACGCCGGCTGGACGCGCAGCTCGCCAGCGCCGAGCCGCGGGGGCGGCGCCTCGGTGAGCGCGCCCGGCGCGACCAGCTCGCCGGCGAGGAGCTCGCCCAGCCGCCGCTCGAGCGCCCCCAGGGCGCCGCGCAGCATGTCGCCCGCGCTGTGCCGCGTGGGCTCGATCGCGCCCGGGAGCGCCGTCCCCCGCGCCGCCACCAGCCGCTGGGAGCGCGCCAGGAGGTACGCCACTCCGGGCAGGTCCGGTCCCCGGCGCGCGAGGCCCGCGTAGAGCGCGAGCTGGACCGCGGCGCCCGCCACGAGCTCGGCCTCGTGCCGGGCGCCGCCCCACTTGAAGTCGATGACGTGGTCCGGATCCGCGAGCAAGAGATCCGCGCGGCTCGCCAGGGACGCCGGACCGATCCGGCCCTCGAGCATCACCTCGGCGCCGCGGACCGTCGCCCCCGCGCGCGCGATCGCGTCCGCCGCCGTGCCCGCCGCCAGCGCGACCGCGCGCCGCACCGCCGCGCGCTCTGCCTGGTGATCCGGGAGCAGGAGCGTCTCGGCCAGCCGCGGCAGCTCGGCGTCGACGATCGACTCGGCGCGGCGCGCGGCCGCCGCCGGCTCGAGCGCGCCATCTGCGAAGACCCGCGCGAGCACGTGGTGCAAGAGGTGGCCGTACAGCTGCGGTCCCGGCTGCGCCGCCGGCTCCCAGAGCCCCGGCCGGAGGTCGGCTGCGTACCGCAGCACGTAGGCGAGCGAGCACCCGAGCAGCACCTCGACGCTCGAGGCCGAGTCCTCTTCGCACAGCCCCAGCGGGCGCGGCGCGCGCGCCGCCTCCAGCGCCACCGGCGCGCGCCGCGGCGCCGCACGCACCCGGCGCGCCGCGATCCGCGCGCCCGGCGCGCCGCCGACACCGCCCACCGGCAGCACCAGCTGCGCGGCCGTGAGCCGCGCCGCGAACGCCGGCTCCGGCATCGCCGCGACCAGCTCGTCCCAGAGCGGGTGCGGGTGCGCCGGTTCGCCCGCCTCGTCGACGCGCGGGCAGATCAGCACCAGCGCCTCGGCCGCCAGCTCGAGCGGCCGCCGCCAGCGCCGCGCCTCGTGCGCCATGATCGCGCCCGCGTCCGGCGCCGTCACGCCGCGGGCCGCGAGGGCGGCGCGCTCGCCAGCGGTCAGCCGGAGCCGCGGCGCCCGCGGCGCCCGCGCGCGCAGAAAGTCCCACCACACGACGACGCGCGGGCTGCCGAGCAGCGCGCCCGGGCCCCCGATCGCCGCGAGCCCCAGCTCGGCCGGCGCGCCGCGGACCTCGGCCTCCTCGAGCTTGCCGAGGAGCGTGCGCAACGTCGCGAGATCCAGCCGCGCGCCGCCCAGGCGCGCCAGCGCGACCAGCCGCTCCGCCGCCGCGATCACGCCCGCGAGGCCCGGCGCGCCCGCGAGCCGGCCGCGCGCCCAGTCGGCGAGCACGCGCATGCGCGCAGCCAGCTGATCGATCGAGAGCGCCGCCGTCCGCTCGGCCACCGGCTCGAGCAGCGCCGCGATCCGGGCGGCGACCGCCGCGCGGCGGTCCTCGTCGATCGCGGCGAGCCCGCCCGCGAGCGCGCCCTGCCACTCGGCGCTGCCGCGGCCCGGGAAGCGGGCCAGCGCTCCGGCGAGCCGCCACGCGATGCGGCGCGGCACCGGCCCCGGATCCACGCAGAGAAGCGCGTGGAGCGCCGCGGCGTCCACCGGCTGGAACGCCGCCTCGACGCACAGGCGCGGGAGCTGGGCCGTCCCTGGCGCGGGGACGCGCGCGCCCACCCGGGGCAGCCCGTGGTGCGCGAGCGCCGCGTCGAGCACACCGTCGGGGCTGACCACGACCACACCGGACAGCGCTGAGCACGCCGCCAGGCAGGCCGCCACCTCCTCGGCCGCCGCGAGGACGCCCTGGGGCCGCACGAGCTGCAGCGATCCGTCGCCCGCCGGCGTGAACCGCCCGACGCGCGCCGCGCCGAGATCGCCCGGCGAGGTGACGCGCGGCAGCGGCAGCTCCTCGATCCGCACGCCCGCGCGGCGGAGCCCCCCGAGCACCTCCTGCCAGAGCGGCGGCAGCGCGGCGACCGGCTCGCCCAGGTGGATCGTCGCGATCGTCGCCAGCTCCGTCCGCCGCCGGGCGAGCGCCAGCGCGACGCGCTCGAGCCGATCCGGGAGCCCCAGCCGGGCCGCGCTCGTCGCCGACCACAGCGCGGCCAGGCGCTCGCTCGCGGACTCCCCGCGCCAGCCCCACAGCCGGAGCGTGTCGTGCTCCGCGAGCAGCCGCTCGGCCGTCGCGAGCCCGTCCGCCGCGAGCGATCGCGACCAGAACCCCTCCCGGCTCGCCAGCGAGCGCGCCAGCTCGACGGCGCGCTCGAGCGGCTCCGGGTGGCTCCGCCCGAGCCCCAGCTCCAGCTCCAGCCGGGCCAGGAGCCCCAGCGGGCCGAGCCACACCTCTCCCGCTGGCGCGCGGCCGGGGCCTGCGCCTGCGCCCACGCCTGCGCCTGCGCCTGCGCCCGCGCCCGCCCCCGCCCCCGCCCCCGGCCAGGCGCCCGCGTCGATCGCCCAGTCGAACACGACCTCGAGCCCGACCTCGGGCCCGACCATCCGCGATCCGGGATTCATGAGTGGCAGTCTTGAGCCCGCACCAGTCCATTGTAAATGGCATGTCTGTACAAACCAGTTCTCTCGAGTGAGGTATTCTCGCGAGACCGCCTCACGGGCCCGATTTTGGCCTCGTGAGATCATCAAGTCATCAAATCAAGAGACAGGGAGCCTCCAGCCTCGCTTCGAGCGCCGCTCGAATGCTTTCTATATAAGGATCAAGATCCGATCAACGAGGTGCTCGCTTCGAGCCACGATGACGTAATACTGCCTTGGCAAAACTCGCTCTCTCAGCTATGCAAGTCTGCGCTCGTGACCAGCACCAAGAAGTCCAGTGTCAGACGTCAGGAATCGCAGCAGCTCGTGCGGCAGTGGGCGCTGCTCCGCCTGCTGTGCGAGACCGACGAGGGGCTCTCCGTCAAGGATCTCGCAGACAAGTTCGGGGTCAGCAAGCCCACGATCGAGCGCGACATCGCCACGCTCCAGCACGACTTCGCGATCCTCGACGAGGAGGCCGGGAAGCAGAAGCGGCTGTACCGGATCGATCAGCAGATCCGCGCGCTCGAGACGCTCCGGTTCGGGGTCGGCGAGCTCCTCGCGATCTACGCGGCGCTGGCCGGCTCACCCACGCTCGCCGGCACCCCGATCTACGACGATCTCCAGAGCGTGCTGCTCAAGATCCGCGGCTCCCTCGGCTCCGGCCACAGCGGCGGGCTGGACGCGCTCCAGCGCGTGTTCGCCGCCCATCCCCGCGCGTTCGTCGACTACGGGGCGCACGGCGAGCACATCGACGAGCTCACCGATGCCATCGCGCGGCGCCGCGTGTGCAAGCTCAGGTACCACGCGGCCTGGAAGGGCACGACGCGGACGTACCTGGTGCTGCCGCTGCGCCTCGTGTGGCACCGCTCGTCGCTCTACCTGCTCGCGTGTCTCGGCGACCCGCCGAGGCTCACGACGTTCGTGGTCCATCGCATCCAGCTCCTCGAGAAGACCGAGGACCTGTTCGAGCCGCCGCCCGGGATCGACGTCGACGCGCACGTCGCCAAGGCGTTCGGCATCTTCGTCAGCGATCTGGAGGAGGAGGTCGAGATCCTGTTCGACGCCGAGATCGCGTGGCGCATCGAGGAGCAGATCTTCCACCCCGACGAGAAGAAGCACCGGCTCTCCGACGGGCGGCTCGTCTACCAGATCCGGACCAGCGCGCAGTGGGAGATCATCCCGTGGGTCCGGAGCTTCGGCGCGCTCGCCGAGCTGGTCGCGCCGCGGGTCTGGCGGGACATCCTGCACGACACCCTCGAGGCCGCGATCGCCCGCTACCGGAAGAGCCGCGCACCTGATCAGGCGCAGCCCGGCGGCTATCGGAAGGGCGAGCCACGCACCTGATCAGGCGCAGCCGGCGGCGCCGTCCGGCCGGGGCCGAGCTCGCACGGCAGTGAGCGCCATCACCTCGCAGACGCGGTCGCAGGCGCGGTCGCCGCCGCCAGGGCGCGGAACGCCAGCGTCGCGCACGCGCGGCGGGACCGGAACCGCCGCACGCCCGCGAACGCGGTCAGCTCGCCGAGAGCGGTGGTGTCCGGCGCGGGCGCGGCGGGCGTATCGGGCGGCGCGTGGATGAAGGCTTCGAAGGCGGCGGCGAGCGCGCGGGCGTAGGCGAGATCGCGGCCCGCGAGCATCGTCGAGAGGATCGAGGCGGCCGCGCGCGACAGCGAGCAGCCGCGGCCCTCGAAGGAGACGTCGCGGATGGCGCCGTCCTCGATGCGGAGGTGGAGCGTGACGACGTCGCCGCAGAGCGGGTTGTCGGCGGTCGCGTCGTGCGTGGCGCCGGCGAGCGGGCCGTGGTGGCGCGGCGCGCGGTCGTGCTCGACGATCACCGCCTGGTAGAGCTCGTCGAGATCGCTCATCGCAGCACCCGGCGGACGTGCGCGAGGCCGGCCGCGAGCGCGTCGAGGTCGGCGTCGTCGTTGTAGAGGGCGAGCGAGGCGCGCGCGCTCGCGGCGACGCCGAGGCGGTGGTGGAGCGGCTCGGCGCAGTGGTGGCCGGCGCGGATCGCCACGCCCTCGCGGTCGACGATCGTGGCGACGTCGTGCGGGTGCGCGCCCTCCACGGCGAACGCGACGACCGCGGCCTCGGGGGCGCCGAGGACGCGCACGCCGGGGGTGGCCGCGAGCTCTGCGCGCAGCCGGGCGTGGAGGCGCGCCTCGTGGGCCCAGATGGCGGCGCGATCGAGCGAGCGCAGGTACGCGAGCGCCGCGCCCAGGCCGATCACGCCGACGATGTCCGGCGTGCCGGCCTCGAAACGATACGGCGGCTCGCGGTAGCGCGCCGCGGCGGCGGTCACGGAGGCGACCATCTCGCCGCCCGTCTGCCACGGCGGCATCGCCTCGAGCAAGGCGCGCCGCCCCCACAGCACGCCGGCCCCCGTCGGCGCGTAGAGCTTGTGGCCGGAGAACGCGTAGAAGTCGCAGCCGAGCGCCGCGACGTCGACCGGCAGGTGCGCGACCGCCTGCGCGCCGTCGACGAGGACGAGCGCACCGGCGGCGTGCGCGAGCCGGCAGATCTCGGCGATGGGCGCGAGGGTGCCGAGGACGTTGGACAGGTGCGAGACAGCCACGAGCTTGACGCGGCCGGGGCCGGCAGAGCTGAAGGCGGGGCTGGGGTGGGGGCTGGAGCTGGGGGCGTGGCTGGAGTTGGGGCTGGGGGCGCGGAGGAGAGCCGCGAGGGCCTCGAGATCGATCCGGCCGGTGTCGTCGACCGGCGCGGTCGCGAGCTGCGCGCCGCGCTCGGCGCACAGCGCCTGCCACGGCACGAGGTTCGAGTGGTGCTCGAGCGCGGTCGCAATGACAGTGTCGCCCGGCCCGATGTTCGTGCGCCCCCAGCTGTGGGCGACCAGGTTGATGGCCTCGGTCGTGCCGCGCACGAGCACGATCTCGTCGGGGGACGCGTTGACGAAGGCCGCGATGTCGGCTCGCGCGCGGTCGAAGGCCACGGTCGCGGCCTCCGAGAGCGCGTGGACGCCGCGGTGCACGTTGCCTGCCTCGTGCGTGAAGACGCGCACGACGGCGTCGATGACGGCGCGCGGCTTCAGCGTCGTCGACGCGTTGTCGAGGTAAGCGAGCCGCCGGCCGTGGACCTGGGCGTCGAGCGCCGGGAAGTCGCGCCGCAGGGCGGAGGCGTCGAGCACGGCGCCAGCGTACCCCGGCCAGACACCAGGCGCATCGCGCCGCGACGGCGGAGCGGGCCGATGCGGAGCGAAGCGGCGCGGCGCGGTGCGGTGGAAAGGAGCCGAGGGGCCAGAATGGGCGCGAGGCGGCCAGAATGTCGAGCGCTCGTATCGTTGGGCCGCTTTGCCAGCCGCGAGGGGACCAGAATGGGCTCGAGGCGGCCAGAATGGGCCCGAGGCGGCCAGAATGGGCCCGAGGCGGCCGCTCAGGCACAAGCCGGCAGCGCGGGCCCGAGTCGCCAAGTGCGCCCGAGCGGGCGACTTTCCGAATGCGGGCACGTCGTCGAATGCGAGCGCGTCGCCGAATGCTTCCTCTGTGGCGAGCTGACGATGGACGCGCTCGACGGCACGTCGCGGAATGCGAGCTCGTCGCCGAAATGCGAGCTCGAGTAACCCGAGCTGGCTCGAGTCAGCAGGAGCCGCCTTGCTCGCCCGGGCGGCCGCTCGGAGCTGCCAGCATGCGCCCGGAGGGCCGAAGCTCCCGCCTCGCGACGACGGGCCTCGCCCTCGCGCGCTCCGCGCTCGTCGCCGCGCCGAGCGCTTGTGGAACCGTGCAATCGCGAAGCACCGCCGCAAAGCTAAACGTTCGGGAGAACGCGGACGCGTGGTGCAGCGCGCTCGGCACGGGCCGAGCGCGTGGCGCGCTGACGGGCGAGAGGCCCGCCGCCGCTCGGAGGCTCCGGAGCTTGGGGTATCGCGTGGATTCCCGTGCCATGCAGTGGACCCGTGCAACATGCAGGTGCGTCGCGAAGAACAAGCCAGATACCGCAGCATGAATCGCGGATGTCCAGCGGCGTATCAGGTTGAAGCTTCAATGCGTGAGCGAGCCTGCCAAGACTGGCATTCATGTCGGGCACCGGACGGATACACACACCAGCCTAGATCAAGTCAGCACATTCTTCGCCAACTCGCCATTTCATCGCTTGACGAGGAGTGATTGCAGAGTAAGCTTTGACGGTTCAGATCAGAGTAGTCGTTCATTGCGTGGCGTGGCGCTGTTCCGGTGCCAGAGCGATCTCTACCTGAGTTGCCGTGGGTACATATGGTGCTGACGGCAGAACCAATAGCACACGGAGTGAGCGGTCACGTGGGAGCGAAGGCAGCGAAGAACAGGCCAGCCATGTCAAACCTGCTGTTTCAGGGTGGCGATGCAATCGACGGAGATGCCGTGGCAGATGTGGCAGATCGCTCGAGCTCGTGGGCAAACCACGTGGCCGCAGCCGAGGCGTGGGAGCGCCAGTACGAGGCAGAGTGGGCGAGAGTGGACCAGAAGCTCCGTGGCATCGCCGCGCGGCGGGCTGCGCTCGATGCCGAAGAGGCGAACCTGCTGCGCTACGCCGAGGAGCTGAAGCTCTGGCGTGCGTACGGTTTCGGCTCGCTCGTCGAATACATGGAGCGTGCGATGGGCTACGCGCCGCACACGGCGGCGGAGCGCCTTCGTGTCGCGCGTGCAATCGCCGAGCTGCCCCTGCTCGCAGAGGCGCTCGAGCAAGGCGAGCTCGCGCATTCGGCCGTGCGCGAGCTCTCTCGAGTCGCCGTCCCTGATACCGAAGCAGCGTGGCTCGAGGCGGCGCGCGGCAAGAGCTTGCGCGAGGTCGAGTCGCTGGTGGCAGGTCACAAGCCCGGCCACCTGCCCACCGACGACACCGAGCCGCGCCTTCACCGCAAGACCCTCACTCTCGAGGTCTCGCCCGAGACCTACGACATCTGGCGCAAGATGCACGCGCTCGCCGCCGAAGAGCACGGCCAGCGGCTGACCGACGACGAGCTGATCCCGTCGTTATTCCGCAGGGCGTACGGGAACG
>DATMCI010000253.1:0-41988 GCA_035558535.1 Kofleriaceae bacterium | reverse complement strand
GGTAGCTTGCCGGCGTGCGCGCCATCGACAAGGTCTTGATCGCGAACCGGGGCGAGATCGCGCTGCGGGTGATGCGGACGTGCCGGCGGATGGGGATCGCCACGGTCGCCGTGTACTCGGACGCCGACGCGGAGGCGCCGTTTGTCCGGTTCGCGGACGAGGCCGTGCGGCTCGGGCCGGCGCCCGCGCGCGAGTCGTACCTCGTGACGAACGCGATCCTCGACGCCGCCCGGCGCACCGGCGCGGACGCGGTGCACCCGGGGTATGGCTTCCTCAGCGAGAACGCGCGGTTCGCCGCGGACGTGATCGAGGAGGGGCTCGCGTTCATCGGGCCGCCGCCCGAGGTCATCGCGCAGCTCGGGTCCAAGCAGGAGGCCAAGCGGCTCGCGCGGCGCGCCGGCGTGCCGGTCGTGCCCGGGTACGATGGCGACGGTGGCGGCGACGACGGCTCGCCGGAGGCGCTCGCCGCCGCGGCGCGCGAGGTCGGGTTCCCGCTGCTCGTCAAGGCGTCCGCGGGCGGCGGCGGCAAGGGCATGCGCATTGTCCGGAAGCCGGACGAATTGGCGGACGCGCTCGAGCGGGCGCGCGGCGAGGCCCGCTCGGCGTTCGGCGACGACACGCTCCTCCTCGAGCGGTACATCGAGCGGCCGCGGCACGTCGAGATCCAGATCATCGGCGATCAGCGCGGGACCGTGGTCCACCTCCACGAGCGCGAGTGCTCGATCCAGCGCCGCTACCAGAAGGTCGTCGAGGAGGCGCCGTCGACGGCGGTCGACGCCGAGCTCCGGGCCGCGATGGGGCGCGCCGCGACAGAGCTCGGGCGCGCCGCCGGGTACGTCGGCGTCGGCACCGTCGAGCTGCTCGTCGGCCCCGACGGGGCGTTCTACTTCCTCGAGGTCAACACACGGCTGCAGGTCGAGCACCCGGTGACCGAGCTGACGACGGGCCTCGATCTCGTCCGCGAGCAGATCCGGATCGCGCGCGGCGAGCCGCTCGGCTACGCGGAGGCGCCGCCGCAGCATGGCTGGGCGATCGAGGTCCGGCTGTGCGCCGAGGATCCGGACCGCGATCACCTGCCGACGACCGGCACCGTGCTCGCCGCCGAGGTGCCCGACGTCGTGCGCGCCGATCTCGGCGTTACGGCCGGCAGCGAGATCGGCATCCACTACGACTCGCTGCTCGGCAAGCTGATCGCGCACGCGCCGACGCGCCAGGAGGCCGCGCAGCTCCTGCGCCGCGCGCTGGAACAAACTTGGATGCCGGGGCTCGTCACGAACCGCGAGTACCTCGCGCGGATCCTCGCGCACCCGGCGTTCTTGGCCGGCGAGCTCGACACGCACTTCCTCGAGCGCCACGCCGGCGAGCTGGCCGCGCGCCCGCCGGGGCTCGACCGCGTGCGCGTCGCGGCGGTCGCGCTGGTCTTGCACGGCATCGCCGAGCGCCGCGCGGGCGCGGGCGCGGACGCGGGCGCGCTCGCGCCGCCGGGCTGGCGCAACGTCCGGTTCGCGGACCAGGTCGTGACGTACCGGCTGGGCGACGCCGACGTCGTCGTCGCGTACCGCCCGGTGGCGGGCGGCGTCGAGCTCTCCCTGGGCGGCAAGCCGACGCGCGTCGGCGCGTTCGGCGTCGACGGAGATCGCGTCTGGTTCGTCGAGCACGGCGGCCACCGCCGGACGGCGCGCGTCGCGGTGGCCGGCGCGCGCGCGTGGGTGCTCGCCGAGGGCGCGCAGCTCGCGTTCACGCTCGTGCCGCGGTTCCCCGAGGTCGGCACGGAGCAGGTCGCGGGCGGCCTCGTCGCGCCGATGCCGGGCCGGATCGTCAAGATCCTCGTGGAGGTCGGCCAGGACGTCGCGCCGGGCACGCCGCTGGTCGTGCTCGAGGCCATGAAGATGGAGCACACGGTGCGCGCCGCGGCCGCCGGCCGGGTCCAGGCGATCCACGCGAGCGTGGGCCAGCAAGTCGACGCCGAACACTTGCTGGCGGTCGTGGCGTAGGGCGGTTCATGGCCCGGGAGGAGGGCGGGCCGCGGCGCCGGGGCCGGGCGCTGCGGCTGCAACCGGCCGCGCGGTGCCCGTGTCACCTCGGCATGGCGCACATCGAAGAAAAAGGCGGCGGCAAGGGCCGTAACATCGAGCTGAACATCGTGCCGTTCATCGATCTGATGAGCTGCCTCACGGCGTTCCTGCTCGTCACCGCCGTGTGGGTCAACACGGCCAACCTCCCGGTCGAGCCGGTCGGCAAGAACCGCAACGGCGGGGATCCGTGCGCCGAGGAGGACTGCGGCGTGAAGCTGTCGGTCCTCGTCGATCAGGACGAGATCTGGATCGGGCTGTCGCGGCTCAACGAGTTCCAGCGGATCGCCCGCGGCTCCGACGGCAAGTACAACTTCGACGAGCTCGAGGCGCGGCTGCGCGAGCACAAGGCCTCGGCGTTCTTCAAGGACTCCTCCGCGATCGAGATCGCGGCCGTGAGCACGTCGCAGTCGCCGGTGCGCTACCAGACGCTGGTCTCGACGATGGACATCGCCGTCAAGGTCGGCTTCGTCGACGTCGGGCTCACCGATCCGGACGGGCTGTCGGCCCGCCCGGTGCTCTAGCCCGGGGCTGGCCCGTCAGCCGAACCGCCGCGCGTGCCACGCCGGCAGCTCGGCCATCGACGCGAAGACGGCGTCCGCGCCGGCGAGCGCCTCGGCCGGGTCGGCGCCGGTCGCCACGGCGCACACCGTGGCGCCGCAGGCACGGGCCGCGGCGATGTCGTAGAGCGTGTCGCCGACGACGACCACCTCGCGGACGTCGCCGCGCGCGCGGCCGCGCTCGATCGCCCGCGCGACCAGCTCGGCGCGGACGTGCGAGTCAGAGCCGTAGCCGCCGAGCTCGAACCAGCGCGCGAGCCCCGCGGCCGCGAGCTTGGCGTCGGCGCCCGCGCGCACGTTGCCGGTGGCGACGCCGAGCACCACGCCGGGCTGCGCCTTGAGGTACGCGAGCGCGTCGACCACGCCGCCCAGCACCTGCACGCTGCCCTGCTCGAGCAGCTGGGAGAGCCGCGGCAGGTACGCGTCGAGGAACGCGGCGAGCTCCTCGGCCGCCGGGGGCCGCCCGAGCCGCGCGGCGTAGATCTCCTCGATGATCGCCGGATCGGTCTTGCCGCCGTAGCGGATCCCCTCGGACGCGTTCGGGATCGTGTGCCGCTCGGCGAACACCGCGTCGAACGCCGCGCGCCCCGAGCCGGCGGCGTGCATCAGCGTGCCGTCGATGTCGAACAGGTAGAGGATCGCTGCCACGGCGCTGCGAGGCCCGGGCGCTACGGCGCGGGCGGCGTCTGGGGCAGGCTCTTGCCGTTCGTTTGCACCCACCGCCGGGCGACGTTGAGCAGGCCGTCGAACGTGTCACGCATCGCCCACGCCTTCTCCTTGTACGTGTCGAGCCCCGTCGCGCGCGAGAGGCCGTCCTTGAACGCGGCGCTGATGCCCCGGCACTTGGAGTCGCGCTCGAACTTCACCGCGGTGCCCTCGTAGATCCGGAAGCACGCCTCGATCTCGCCCTTGTTGTAGAGCGGCGCGCCCACCTCGATCGCCTGCTCGATCGCGAGCACCATGCTCGCGATCTGCTCGGGGCTGCAGCCGGTGAAGATCCCGAGATCGTGGGTCGGCACGGCGCGCTTGATCTTCGGCCCGTCGTCGCGCGACTCGCGCTCCGCGAGGTCCTTCGTCTTGCTCGCGAACTCCTGCATCGAGACCTGTCCGGGGCTCGCGACCATCGGCCGGACGTAGTTCGAGGGGATCGCGAGGTTGATGTTCTGGCCGCCGGTGATGATCGCCGTCGTGATGCCGATGACCTCGCCGAACTGGTTGAACAGCGGGCCGCCGCTCGAGCCTTGCGAGATCGGCGCCGAGATCTGGAGCAGCGTCAGCTCCTGCGAGCACTGCAGCTCCGAGAGCTCCTGCTGCTCGGCCTCCGACAGCGCGTGCTCCTCGCAGCTGCCGCGCTCCTCGCCGGGGCGCGGCTTCAGGCACCGCTGCAGCTTCCGCACCTTGTCGGTCAGCTCGGTGTAGCGCGGCAGGTGCTTGCTGTGATGCTCGACCTGCTCCTTGGAGCACACGACGCGCACCTGCGAGACCAGGCCGTTCGACACCGAGTACGTGAACACGCCGAGCGGGTTGCCGATCGCGACGACCTGATCGCCGGCCGCCATGTTGGTGCTGTCGCCGAGCCGGAGCGCGGGCAGGGGCCGGGGCGCGTCGATCTTGAGCAGCGCCAGATCGCGTCCCGGATCGACGCTCGCGATCGCGGCCGCCGGGTACACGGTGCCGTCGTGCAGCTTGACCTTGACGACCTCGTTGCCGGCGACGACGTGCAGGTTCGTCGCCACGAGGCCGCGCTTGTCGACGATGAACCCGGTGCCGGTGCCCTCGCCGGCCTCGATCCGGACGATCGCCGGGCTCGACTGCGTCAGGATGTCCTTGGGGGTCAGCTGCGTGCGCGACCCCGTGCCGCCCTTGGTTTGCGAGCCGCCGCAGGCGACGGTCGACCCGACCAGCAGCACGACGAAGCTGCGCATGCGTCCGAGCTTACCGCGGGCGCCGAGCGTCCGCACGGCCGGGCGGCACACGCGCACGCTACGGCTGCTGGCGCGCCGGCGAGAGCCGCACCGGCCGCAGCGCCTTCTCGCCAGCGTTGCGGAACCCGACAGGGTCCTTGCGCGGGTCGATACCGCTCTCGATGCCGGCCGCGAGGTGCTGCCGGTAGAAGTCCATGCGGAGCTGCTCCCAGCTCGGGCACGCCTCGCGGCTCGACTCGCACACCGAGAGCGCCATGTCGATGTACTGGAGCGCCGGGCGAACATCGAGCCGATCGACGTACGCCACCGACGCGGCGGAGAGCGCGCGCCAGCGATCCGGCGCGCCCTTGCCGCGCTCGGCGCCGCCGACCGCGGTCTCGATCGCCCAGTCCTTGAAGCCGGCCTCGCCGACGCGCTCGGCGAGCTCGGCGATCTTCGCGCCGCTCGTCGGGTTCGCGATCGCCTGCGCCTCGGCGTGCGCGAGCGCGAACCGCTCGGCGTCGGTGCCCTTGACGGCGTCGCTCGCCTGCATGGGGCGCGGCGACGACAGGATCGGGATCGCGATGGCCAGGGACACGATGACCGCGAGGTCGACGAGGCCGATGAAACGCGGCAGCTTCATGCCCCTACGACACTACCGGGTCAGCGCGGTTCCCGCACTTCCTGCACCCGGCCATCTCCACCCGCGCGGTTTGCAATGCTCCTCGCAAAGTTCTGCGCGACCGTCCGGGCCGACCTCATTGGAGGCCACGGGGCCCGCGTATCGAAGTGCCTATCGAAGGCGCGCAGCGGCCGGCTGCGGCGACGTAGCATTTCGCCCCGAGACGTCCCGAGATGCTACGGCGGTGATGTCGGCTTGGGATCGGTCAAGCCCAAACATCTCCATCGCTTGAGGCGTGGATCTCCCTTTGCACTATGGCCCCACCGACCAAGGTTTCCCGACCTTCCCAGTTTTCCCCGGAGGACGATTCGATGCTGACTGCTATCTCGACCGCGTTTCACAAGGGCGGATGGGGCATGTGGCCCATCCTCTTCACCTCGGTGCTCATCATCGCGATCATCGTGGAGCGCTCGGTGTACCTGTTCCGTGCGTCGGTCGACAAGGACAAGCTACTCGCGCTCCTGAAGAGCCAGGTCATGAGCGGCAACGTGCAGGGCGCCATCAAGGTCTGCTCTGGCAACCCGACGCCGATGACGCGCATCGTCCAGGCGGGCCTCATGAAGTTCAACAAGAGCGACGAGGAGGTGCAGGCCGCGATGGACGAGGCCGCGCTCCGCGAGCTGCCCAAGATCAACACGCGCACCCCGTACCTCGCGATGCTCGCGAACTTCGCCGTCATGGCCGGCCTCCTCGGCACCATCGCCGGCATGATCAAGTCGTTCGGCTCCGTCGGCTCCGAGGAGTCGGGCAACAAGGCGACCGAGCTCGCGAACGGCATCTCCGAGGCGCTCAACTGCACCGCGTTCGGCATCGGCACGTCGCTGATCGGCCTCCTCGGTTACTCGCTCCTCCAGGGCAAGACCACCGGCGTCGTCGATGACATCAACGAGGTCACCGTCCAGGTGGTGAACCTCGTGACGTCGCACCGCGCGCAGATGCAGCCCACGGCGTGAGGTCCCTCGCTACGCGAACAACCCTAGCGAGGAGCTTCCACCATGGGCGCATCCGTAGGAACTGAAGGAAAAGGAAGCGTCAACGTCGAGCTGAACATCGTGCCGTTCATCGACCTGATGAGCTGCTTGACGGCCTTCCTCCTCGTCACCGCGGTCTGGGTCAACATCGCCCAGATCAACATCCAGCCGAAGGGCAAGACGCGCGACACCTCGAACGTCATCGACGACGAGGACAAGGTCGTGCTGTCGGTGCTCGTCCAGTCCGACAAGATCTGGGTCGGCCTGTCGCGCGTCAACGAATTCCAGGACATCCCCAAGCTCGCCAGCGGCGAGCACGACTGGGACAAGTTCGAGACCACGATCAAGCAACACAAG
The DNA here is from genome assembly GCA_035558535.1 of Kofleriaceae bacterium. Classification (GTDB taxonomy): domain Bacteria; phylum Myxococcota_A; class Polyangia; order Haliangiales; family Haliangiaceae; genus JABFXX01. The sequence goes on along the minus strand of DATMCI010000253.1, from coordinate 35,442 downwards.
ACCTCGGCGTTCTTCAGCGACCGCGCGGACATCGAGGTCGCCGCGGAGAGCACGATCCAGTCACCGGTCAAGTACCAGGACGTCATCCGCGCGATGGACGTGGCCGTGAAGGTCGGGTTCCTCGACGTCGGTCTCTCCGATCCGGCGGGGCTCGCGGCCCGGCCGCAACTTTAAGGAAAGGAGGCGGACATGGCCATTCATGCAGCAGGCTCACGCCTCTACCGCTCGATCAAGTTTCACCACCTGGTCAAGCACACCGGCAGTCACGGCGGCGGGCGTGCGTCGAACATCTCGCTGAACCTGGTGCCGTTCGTCGACATGATGACGATCCTCGTCTGCTTCCTCTTGATGGTGTTCTCGTCGAGCGGTCAGCTGCTCCAGGCCCAGAAGGGCCTCGAGCTGCCGATCGCGCAGACGACCGCCACCCTGCAGGAGGCGCCGATCATCATCGTCACGCGCAGCGACATCACGTACCAGGGCCAGTCGATCATCACGACGGAGCTCGCGCTCAAGGACGACTCGGCGACCTTCAAGATCGATCTGCTCTACGAACGCCTCGAGGCGGCGGCGCGCAAGATCAAGGAGGACGTCGGGCTGGGCCGCATCGACAAGAAGCTGCTCGAGGCCTGTGAGAAGGCCAAGAACAACATCCGGCCCGAGCCCGGCATGGTGTGCCCCGACGGGCTCGCGATCCTGCAGGCCGACGAGTCCACGGACGCGCGGCTCATCAACAAGATCGTGAACACGGCGAAGGCCGCCGGCTTCGATAACCTCTTGTTCGCAGTCAAGAACAAGTAAGAGAGGCGAACCTGATGACGCGCCGACTGGCAATCATCACGCTGGCGGGGCTCGCGAGCCTCGCTGGCTGTCCTTCCGATCAGTACGATTACAAATCCTGGACGAAGAAGCTCAGCGACTCGCACGAGTCGGAGCGGGCGGTGCAGAAGCTCGAGGAGCTCGGCAACCCCGGCGCGATCCCCGCGCTCGGGGAGGCCTGGGCCGATCAGGGCAAGCCGGTCCGCTTCCTCCAGGTCATCATCTCGCTCGCCCGGCCGCTGAGCGCCGAGGAGGCCAAGGCGAAGTTCGTGACCGACTTCGAGAAGGAGGGCCGGCCGGCGAGCTGGGACGCGGCGCTGCCGTACCTCAAGAAGGCCCTGCTCGAGGTCGACGAGGCGAACCCGCGCTCGGTCGACTCGGCGGCGAAGGCGGCCGACGCGCTCGGCGAGGCCCAGCTGCCCGGCGGCCTCGAGGCGCTCGTCGAGCTGTCGCAGAAGCCGGTCTCCAAGAAGCTCGTGACCGCGCTGGTCGGCGCGATCCGCGCGATCGGCAAGTACGATGGCCACAAGCCCGAGGCGGTCGCCGCGCTGAGCAAGCTCATCGATCGCGAGCCGCCGCCGAACCCGCGCACGGTGAAGACGGACAACAAGGCCGCGGCGATGGAGAAGTTCGAGCTGTTCCTCGCGACCACGGGCGCGGCGATCAACGCGCTCGCCGAGCTCCGCGCGCCGCAGGCCGCCAAGACGCTCGTGCTCGCGCAGTACCGCACGCCGGAGCTGTTCGAGCAGATCCGGCGCGCGCTCGTGGCCAGCGGCCCCGAGGCCAAGGCCGAGCTGCGCAAGACGATCACCGGCAGCCAGCCCGAGGTGGAGCAGCTGTTCAAGCAGGACAAGTACGCCAAGTACTGCGGCGAGAAGAAGTCCACCGACCAGTGCCTGCCGGTGTCGGCGCGCGACTTCTACGCGTCGACGGTGCTCGGCGACTTCTACGACCCGGCGACGGTGTCGGACCTGCTCGCGGTGCTCCGGCGCCCGCCGCTCCCCGCCTACTACCTGGGCGGTGAAGGCGAGGCCGAGGATCGCGCCGGCCCGACGCAGCACGTCGCGGTGTTCGACGCGCTCGGCAAGATCGGCAGCGCCGAGGCCGCCAAGACGGTCTACGAGCTCTGGCACGGCGTCAAGGCGCCGAAGAAGGGCGACGTCGCGCCGCCCGATTTCGGCACGAAGCTCCTCGCGATCGTGAAGTACCCGTTCCTCGCGCGCGACCAGACGGGCGTCGAGGAGCTCGCCTCGATCGCCGGCGACAACGGCAACGATCGCGAGGCCGAGTATCACGATCAGCTCCGCCAGGCGGCCGCCGAGGCGTTCGCGCGCATGTCGCGCGATGGCAAGGGCATCTCGATCCTCCAGGGGCTCGCGAAGAAGTACTTCGACGCGGCGGCCGAGAAGCGCAAGGCGGCCGACGGCAAGCCCAAGGCGGACTCCGACGCGGCCGACAAGGTGTTCGAGAAGGAGAAGAAGAAGGTCGACGACAAGAAGGTCGAGCTGATCAAGCTGACGAAGGACACGACCAAGTCCGCGGCCGACATCACGGCCGCGACGAAGGCGGTCAAGGACGCCGAGACGGACCTCAAGGGCCACAAGCTCAAGCACCGCGAGGCGACGCGGCCGTACAAGGAGCTCGACAACCTGGCGAAGGCGTACAAGAGCTTCGGGCGCCTGTTCCAGCATCACATCGGGCGGATCGAGGTCGGTGTCCGGTGCAAGGACAACCTCGACTGCTACGCGGACACGCTCAAGATGAAGCCCGAGGACGGCAAGAAGTTCGTGGGGTCCTACATCCCCGATATCGGCACGTGGGCCAAGGACGATCTGGAGCGGCTCCGCGAGGGCTACATCGAGCGCGCGATGCTCGAGATCGGCAAGCGCGGCCCGGCGGCGTCGAAGTACACCGATCTGCTGCTCGACAACGCCAAGAGCGACAATCGCATCATCCGGCAGAGCATCCTGCTCGCGCTGCCGAAGATCGCGAAGCTCCCGTGCCAGACGTGCGAGGCGAAGCTCGACGCCGCGCTCAAGGCTGGCGAGGGCAAGACCGCGCTCAAGGCGCTGCAGGTCGAGACCACGATGATGCGCAACTACTTCTCGTGGGCGGGCGGCAAGACGCCGACGAAGGCGGCGGCCCCGGCCGAGGCCCCCGCGACCGATGCCAAGCCCGAGCCCAAGAAGGACGAGGGGAAGGCGGAGGACGCGGAGAAGGCCGAGCCCGAGAAGAAGGGCAAGTAACGCTCACCGCAGGAGCGGCCAACGCTCCTGCGGCGAGCTCGTCGTCTCGTCGGGGCGAGCCCTATGACGAAGAAGCGAGCGAGGAAGAAGGCCGGGCAACCGAGCCCCAGGAGAGCCTCCGCAGCGCGGAGACAATGGAACGCGCTCGCGTCGACCGGCGACTTCGCCGCGCTCGTCGAGCGCGTGGTGGCGATCATCGAGGACGCGCGCGCCCGCGTCATCCGCACGGTCAACAGCGAGATGGTGCTGTCGTACTGGCACATCGGCCGCGAGATCGTCGAGTACGTGCAGCGCGGCTCCTCGCGCGCAGAGTACGGCGAGCAGGTGATCGAGGACATGTCGGCGCGGCTCCTCGCGCGCGTCGGGCGCGGCTACTCGACGAGGAACCTCTGGTACTTCCGTGACTTCTACCTGACCTATCGAGAGCGAGCGCCCTCGATCCGGGCCGAGGTATTCCGCACGAGCCTCGTGCAGAATTCGAAGCGCCTCGTGCAGAATTCGAAGCCGATCGACGCAGCCAAGATTCTGCACGAGGCTGGTGCAGAATTCGCCCAGGGGTTCTCCAGCCGCCTGTCGTGGACGCACTACCGTGCGCTGCTCAAGGTGAGCGACCCGGCAGCGCGCGCCTTCTACGAGATCGAGGCCGAGCGCGAGAACTGGTCGACGCCGCACCTCGAGCGCCAGATCTTCACCGCGCTCCACCTGCGGCTGCTCAAGAGCCGCGACAAGGCGGGCGTGATGGAGCTTGCTCGGAAGGGGCAGACCGTCGAGCGGCCGAGCGACCTCATCAAGTCGCCGGTCGTGCTCGACTTCCTCGATCTCCCTGACAGCGAGGTGCTGCGCGAGAGCGACCTCGAGAGCGCGATCCTCGGCAAGCTGTCCCAGTTCCTCCTCGAGCTGGGTAAGGGCTTCGCGTTCGTCGCACGGCAGAAGCGGCTGACCTTCGAGGACGAGGAGTTCTACGTCGACCTCGTCTTCTACAACGTCATCCTCAAGTGCTACCTGCTGATCGACCTCAAGCTCGGCAAGCTCACGCACCAGGACGTCGGCCAGATGGACAGCTACGTCCGGCTCTTCGATGCACAGGGGCGCACCGAGGGTGACGGCCCGACCATCGGCCTCATTCTCTGCGCCGAGAAGAACGAGGCCATCGCCAGGTACTCGATCCTGAGCGAGCACGAGCAGCTCTTCGCGGCGAAGTACGTGACGTACCTGCCCAGCGTCGAGGAGCTCGAACGCGAGCTGGAACGGGATCGGCGCATCGCCGAGGCCATCGTCGAGGCCATCGTTGAGCCGCCGCGCTCCGCCGCGCCGTCGCCGCGCACGAAGAAGCGTGAGAAGCGCCAGAAGTAAGGACGGCGCCAGGTCGCGCTGGCCGAGGATCCCCAGATCCTCGTCGAGAATGATGGTCGGGGCGAGAGGATTCGAACCTCGCCTCCGGGCCGCCACTTGGCGAAGTAAAACAGCGACTTCATACGATCTCGAGTGGTTGCCCGGTTGCTTGATCCCGGCTCATCCCGGCTGGTCCCTGTCTTGCTCGGATTCTTGGGCAACGGTTGCCTCCCGAATGAGCCGGGGTGGCGGTCCACAGTTCACGAGCGGGCTCACCAGCACGGCGAGTGCGACGCGGACCGGCGCCGATGTCGCAGCGACCAGGCAGGGACCGCGATGGCGCAGCTCGCGACGCACGCCGGGACCCGGCTCGAGGACGACGCCGCGGCGGCGCACGCCGGCCTCACGCGCGACGCCGACACCGCGAGCGCCGCGCTCCACGCGCACGGTGAGTACGAGGCCACGCAGATCGTGACCGACGCCGACCGCGTGGCCGATGCGGTGTACCGTGGAACGCGGTAGGCTTGACCCGATGACCGCCGCCGTCAAAGCCGTGCTCAAGCAGGCGATGCAGCTCAGCCCCGAGGAGCGCGCCGAAGTAGCGAACGCGCTGGATGGCATGAGCGCGGACGCCCCGGCGCTGTCGCCCGACGACCTCGCCGCGGCGTGGCGTCCCGAACTGGACCGCCGACGCGAGGAGCTCGAGCGGGGTGAGGTTCAGACGGTCGACGCGCGCGAGGCCATCGGCGGGATCCGCGCACGCCTGCGTAGCGGTAAGTGAAGCACGCCCGGTTCACGCCGGCCGCCGTCGTCGAGCTCGAAGACGCGGCCCGTCGCGTCGATCGCGCGCGTCCTGGTTGGGGCGACAAGCTCAATGACGAGGTGTTGGAAGCGATCGAGCGAATCGAGGAGTACGTCGAGGGTTGGCAGACCTTCGATGAGCGCGGGCCCGAGCGCCGGTTCGTGCTCGATCGCTTCCCCTGCATCGTGGTCTACGTCGTGACCGACACGGAGATCCAGATCACCGCCGTCGTGTACGGCGGGCGCGAGCCGGGCTACTGGCGCAAGCGGCGGTAGACCTTGCAACGCTGCGCGCGGAAATCGGCCTGGTCATAGGCGCCGGCCAGGACTGGACCGGGACCTGGAGACCTACGCCAGGACGGAAAAGGCGATGGTGGACCAACTGGTCAGCCAGGCCCAGGAACCGCTCAAGCTGCCAAGCGACTGGCTGAACGACGGTGCAAACGCGTTACCACGAGCAGCAAAGAAAGCCACAAGCTGCTTGTGGTGAACGGTTACGCGCGCGCCTTCAAACCGTCGCGCAGCCTCGGCCGGCAGACAGGAAGCGGCTTGAGCCGAGCCCGAGCCACTCGCGTGATACCGTGGAGGGTCGATGAGGTTCCGTGAGCGGTTTCGAGAGCTTTCCCGGAACAGGAAGACCTTCACGTGGGACCCCCGCGAGAAGGCAGGTCAGGTCGCCGAAGAGGAGGTTTCGGCGGATCTACTTCGGCGTTTCAACAACACGGGGTGGCGGCTTCATCGAGAGCTCCGGGTTCCCACCGGAGTTGGACGGCGTGAGCTCGACTTCGTGATCACCTCGCCGAACGAAGCGTTCGTGATCGAGCTCAAGAACTGGTCGGGGCGGGCTGACATCGATCAGGCAGGCTTCGTCACGCAAACCAGGTGGCCGAGCAACGAAGTCATCGCTCACGGGTGCATCCTGGACACGCTGCGAGCCAAGGCGATCGCGCTGAAAGAACATCACCGCCGTCATGGCGAGCCAGCGCGCGAGTTGCGCATCCGGCACTACCTGGTGTTCTGGAACCCGCGCCTCGTCATATCGCACGCTTTCGCGCGGGCCGATGGTGTCGTGCGCTGGCAGCAGTTCGAGCGGAACCTGCCGCGCCACCGATCCATCCTGACATCGGTCCTCGAGGCGCTGGCCCGGTTCCTCGGATGGACCGAGCGTATGGTGTCGCCGCCGGTGGATGCGATCCGCGCGCTCCGGACGACGCTCGATCAACTCGGCACGTGGGACTGGCTTCATCTCCACGGCGGTCGCTGCATCCGCGGCGACGTGCTGGAGGTGCCGCGTTCGTCGATCCTGCGTGTCCCCTACGGCCGCGAACTCGTGCGTTCGATCGATTTCCGCATCGATCGTACCTGGTTCCTCGGGCTGGTTCGCGCTCCACGCGGACTCGCCGTACTGTCCCTCCGCGACGAACGAACTGCGGAGGAGCGGATCGGGTTTGCGGAGACGTTTCGCTTTCAAGCGGCTGGGTCTCCGTTGTCCGAACTCTTCGAAGCGAGGCACCTCGAGCGTCTTCAGTACGGGTATCTCCGACGCGCCTGACCCTCGCGCCGCGACCGGGATCGCGGAGAACTTCCAGCGGCCCGCTGAGCCGTTGCGGTAGGGTCGCCGTCATGCCGGAGATCTCGTTCACCACCGACGACGGCGCGTGCCCAGCGTACGACTTCGGCGCCGAGGCGAACGTGCTGTTCTACATCGCCGGCATCGGCATGCGGCCAGCGATGCACGCGATCGGCGAGTGCCTGGCGGCTTCCGGTTATCGCGTTCTCAGTACCCGCGAGATCCACTTCTGGCACACGACGGGCTCTCGTCGGCAACCCGGCCCGGCGCGTTGGCGGAGCGCTGGTCGTTGGATCTGCTACCCACGGCAGTGAGACTACTCGGGTGTGCCCAAGGCCCTGCGCGCCTCATTCTCGTTGGTCAGCACCTCGGCCAAGAGATCTGACTCGAGCCGGTCGAGTTGGCGACGATCGTCGAGGTTTACAGAAGGATCGAGGCTCCGAGGCCGAGGTGGCTGCGTACGCCGGGCGTCGGATCGCCGCCCTTCTCGACGAGCGCGACGAGCGCCTCGAATCCGTCGAGCCGGGCCCGGAGCTTCTGACGGACATCGGCTTCGAGGGCGTCGAGCGCCTCGGCGGAGAGCGTCGCCGGGCACGTGAAGAAGTGCGCGGGCATCGGCGAGCTGACGAGGTTCAACGCGCCGCTCGCGAACATGCGCCAGAGGTTCGACACGATCTCGGAGACCGGCTCCCCGAGGCGGCGCGCGACACCGCGGACGAGCCCGGTCGCGCCGGCCGCCGCCTGGTACCGCGCGAAGGGCTCCGGCGATTGCGCGCGTGCCGGCACGGTGAAGCAGTCGATCTTCGCTACGCCCTTTGCGATCACTGTCGCGATCCCGGCGCCCTGGAGCAGGTACCAGGTCGACGGCTCGCCGGCGTCCTCGGCGAGCCCCTGGTAGGGGTCGAGGGTGCGCAACGACTCGCCGGCGCGGGGTGCAAGTTTGGCCGTGAAGAACGTCTCCATCTCGGTGCGTGTCGGCACGCTGGTTTCGATCAACTGCCGGCGGATGCGGACGTTCGTCCGTGTGAACAGGAGGTAGCCGCGCGCCGAAAGCTCGTCTCGACCGGCCCGCCCGACCTCCTGGTAATACTGCTCGATCGACTCGGGCAGGAGGTAGTGGATGACGACCCGGATGTCCCGGATGTCGATCCCCATGCCGAAGGCGCTCGTTGCGAGCACCACCTTGATCGCGCCCTGCTCGAAGCCATCGAGAACGCGTCGCTTGTCGTCGTCGGTGCGATCTGAGTCGAAGTAGTCGCACGCGATGCCCTGCTCGGCGAGGTACCTGGTAAGCCCGCTCGTGCCGTAGTCGCCTTTCTTCCGATGGACGTAGACGAGGATCTTGTTCCCGTCGTGCTCGCGGAGGAGTGCGCACAGGCGCTCGCGCTTCGCCGTCTCGTTCTCGTGGTGGTGCTCGCATGTGAGCGTCAGGTTCGTTCGCAGGCCCGTAGGCGAGCGGAGAACGTCGGCGTCGGCGATACGGAAGTCGGCCTGGATCTCGCCGAGGTCGCGCGGGTTAAGGGTCGCGGTGAGGCACAAGACCGGCGGCCATACCATCGGCCCGAACACGAGATCGAGGAAGCGCGGGATGGCCTTGTACGGTGGACGGAAGGTGTGGCCCCACTGCGAGATGCAGTGCGCCTCGTCAATGACGACGAGCTTGATGTGCTCGCGATGCTCGTGGAGCAAGAACTCGAGGAAGCCGTCGTTCGCGGCGCGCTCCGGCGACGTGAACAGGAAGCTCGGAGCCCGCGCGAAGTCGAAACTGCGCAACACCTGGTAGAATTTCGGCCCCGAGTAGTCGCTGAGGCTCATCGCCGTGATGCCCGCCTGTTGGCTGAGCCGATCGCTCTGTTGGCTCATGAGAGCAACGAGCGGCGAGATAACGAGCGTCGTCCCGCCTCGTCGGATCCCGGCCACCTGGTAGACGAGCGACTTCCCGGCCCCTGTCGGCATGAGACACACGGTGTTACGGCCAGAGACAACGCGATCGATGGCATCCGTCTGTCCCTCGCGGAAGGCCGGGAGCGTCGGAAAGTACCGCGCGAGCACGGCCGCGTTGTCGAGGTCCGTCACTTGGAGGCCCAAGCGAGTTCGTCGATCCCGCGCATCACCTTGAGGTCCGCTGCGTGGACCTCGCAGACGTGCGCGAAGTACGCGTCGACGTAGACGTGGCGGTGCTCGACGTCGAAGTCGAGGCCGCGGGCCTTGCACGCGGCCTCGAGGAGACGGGCCACCAGCACCGCATACTCGGTGAACTGCGCGTAGGGGTACCAGTAGTTGTGGTCCATCGCGATGTTCAAGTCTTTGCCCTTCTTGCCGTCGTCGACGATCAGGAACTCGGACGTGTCGCTGCGCAGATCGAAGGCGCTCTTGTCGGTCAGGAAGAACAGAGCGAACATCGACGGGCCGCGGAGGATCGGGAAGACGCGCGGGTAGAAGTGGTGCAGAACGAGCGACTTAATGCCGCTGCCGATCACGCCAAGGATGCTCAGCTCCTCGTTGTCGAAGTCGTCGAGCTCAAGGTCGCTGGCGGTCTCGAGCGTCGCGTACGTCTTCTCGTCGCCGTGGTCGGCCATGTACTCGGCGGCGAACGTGAGCAGGTTCTCGAATACGACCAGTAGCTCCTCGGAGCCGCGCATCCGGTACTTCATCTTCCATTCTTTCAGATCGCGGTCGCTTGACTGAAGGAGCGACAAAATCACCGGGCACTTCCGGGACAAGTGCGTCTTGAACGAGTCCGGATCGTCGACGCGAAACTCATTCAGCACCTCCGTGTCGAACACCGCGTGGTAGCGGTGCGCCTTCTTGTCGTGCTCCTCGATCGCGTTAACGAACGCTGACGCGTCCGCCTTCGCGGCCGGCGTAGGCTTCGACGATGTGACCTTGTACTTCTCACCGAGGCGCGCGAGCAGATCCGTCCCGGCCGGCGCGGCCTGCGTCTGGACCTGTGATTCGAAGTAACGTGCGAAGTTCTTCTCGATCGCGGCGCGGACCTTCGCCACGTGCGCGGGCGCGCGGATGTCCTTCCATTCGGCGTTCGGGTTGTCGTCAATGCACCACGACTTAATCATCGCTGGATTCCTCCTCCCAGATGGCGCCCAGGTGATTGGCGAGGGCGTGACGGTTGGCCTTCCGGCCCGGCCCCAGAAATGCGCGCGCCGCAGCGGTGATGTGCTCGCGTGTAGCGTCGTGCAGGATCACGTGCAGCTCGTGTATCGCGCGCGACGACCCGACGTAGAGGAGACTGCGGGTCAACGAATCGGCGAGCGCAACGGCGTCGACATCGATGATGAGGACGACCTTCGCCTCCAGCCCCTTGAAGCGGCGGATCGTTGAGTAGGTGATCGCACCGGTGCGTGGCACGTCGGTGACTGGGTGCCCGCCGATCTGGTCGAACGGGCCGAGGATCGACGTCTGCAGTGACGCCAACGTCAAGACGGCGAGGTCGTGGGGCGCGTACTTGCCGTCGGCGAGCAGCTCGCAGAAGAGCGCGGCCGCGCGATCGAGAGCCGCGTCGCGAGTCGCGCATGGATAGACGCGAGGCTTCGGGCCGTCCGTGGTGTCGGGTCCTGGCGTGATCGGGTGGAGCGCGCAGCGATACGCGAATTGAGCGATCTGCGTGGTCGTGCGGCAGTTCCGCCGCAGCACGAGCCGGCATTCTGCGCGTTCGATCCAGCGCGGCACGCGGTCGCGCTGGATGAGCTGGTTGGCGTCGTAGAAGACGTAGAAGGTCCGCGCGGTCGCGTCCGAGATCGCCTCGATCCAGTCGTCCTCGAAGTCCTGCCCTTCATCGACGATGACGTGTTGGAACGTTGGCGTCGGTGCCGTCATGAGCAGGTCTACCAGCTCTTTCTTCGCCGCGTCGAAGTCACCGGCGCGCTCGGGGACATACGCCGCGGCGAGGCTGTCGAACGTGTGGAACGTGATGCGAGGGGAAGCGTGCTGCGCTTCGAGATACGCCTTGAGCGGGGCGTTGTAACAGAGGAACGTCACATGTTGGCCGGCATCGGCGAGGCGGCGGGCGAGCGCGAGCCCGACCATCGTCTTGCCGGTCCCGGCGGCACCGGCCACCACGGCGCGATGCTGTTCTTCGAGGAAGTCGAGGACGCGCGCCTGCTCGGCGGTGAGGCGCACGAACGTTCGCTCCCGCGTCTCGATCCCCTGACGGATCGACGGCACAGCGTAGACCGTCGGCGCGAGGGCCTGGAGCACGTGTCGCACCTCGTGCCGCATGATCTGCGCGGGCCGTGGGCCACCTGAGCCGAACGCGAACGCGACGCGCACGGCCTCGGCCGGGTTCGAGAGAGTGTCTGCGTCCAACACCATCGCCGGATGCAGCTCGGGCGGGAGCCCTTGCCGCGGGAACCGCACGCTCGGGAACCAGACCGCGTGATAGACGGGGCAGTGGACTTGCGCCCCGAGCCGTGCCTCCAGGTGCTCGATCAGGAACCATCGGCTCCGGTTCGCTTGCTCGACCGGGTTCTGCATCCGCTTCTCGACCAGCGTCGACAGATTCCGCTGGTACCAAGCGCCGGCCTCGACGCGGATCCCGCCTGACTTCACCTCGATCACAAGGAGGCCGCGATCGGGATCGAAGACGAGAAAGTCGCCCTCGCCTTCCCGCGCGGCGCGCATCCCGGGCATCCGGATCCAGCACAGCGAGTGGAACACGTGGACGCCGTCGGGCAGCGTGCGCAGCGCCTCGTACACAGCTTGCTCGCCCGGGCTGCCGTGGAATTCGAGCGGTGGATCGGGAATCATGATCGCCATCGCTACCCCGCCGCCAGCTCCGGCCGTGTGGAGACGTTCGTCCCCGACACGATCGCGTCGAGTCGGGTCTGGAGCTTCTGGTGCGCCGCCTCCAGCGCCTCGAACGCGGTGGTCTGCAGCTCCCAGACGCGGTTGTGCGCTTGGCGCTCCTTGACCTGGAGCATGCGCAGATCGCCGGCCGCATCCCCGATCGCGGTCATATGACGCGTGAAGTCCTCGCCCTTGACGTACTGGAGCAGCTTGTCAGCGCGCCTTTCGCGTTCCGACGCGCTGCCGCTCGACGCGGCGATGACGACGAGCGCCTGCCGAAGGCAACGGACCACGTGGGTGACGATCGTCGGATGGACCACCGGCACGTCTCGCACGAAGTAGAGGTACTTGGTGCCCTTGGGGAACACGTTCGACACGAGGACGACGTGCGACGCGCGATGAAAGGTCCGCGACTTGCGGGCCTGCGCCACGTGACCATTCGACCACTGCCGAACGTTCTTGCACTCGTAGACGATCAGGCCGCAGCGCTTCCCGCGCTCGATCACTTCGTGACGGATGTCGGCGCTGCCACGACCCTTGCCGAGCCGCTCGATCTGGTCGAAGGGGAACGCGGCCCGAAGCACCTCGATGATCTCGGACTCGCCGATCTCGCCGCGCTCGTCGGCCGTCATCTTCTCCAACCGCCGGCGGTAGTCGTCGATCTGCCGCTTCATCGCGTCGATCTCATGGGCGGTTCGTCGCTGCTCGGCGGTACGCGCCTTCGCCGCCGCGGCCGCGGCCTCGGCGCGGTAGCGGCGCCGTTCCAGATCCAACCTCTCGCGCGCGTCCGCCACGGCGGCGCGTCGGGCCTCCTTCGCAGCTTGCTTCGCGTCACGCGCGGACTTCGCGGTGACGGCCGCGAGTTGGCGTTCGTGATCCTTGCGCTCGCTCGCGTGCAGCTTCTTAAGGTTCGCGTGGACGCGGGCGGCGGCGCGCGGATCGTCGATCGACTGGCCACAGACCGGGCACTTCGGCATCGTCGTCTTCTTCACTTCCAATGCGTCTTCGTGCCGGTGCGTGGAAAGCCCAACATGTAGGACGATTATAGCTGCATGGCCTCGGGGACACCAAAACGCGGCCAGTGAGAGACACCTGAAAGCGACGACAAGAGTCGGTCTACGCCGCCGAGCTGCGGCGCCTTCAAGGCGCCGTCGAGAAGATCGGGGCATCCCGTGTCCATGTCCCTGCCCGTGCACGAGAGCCAGGACGCCAGCCGCGCGCTCGGCGCGATCGCCACGGCCTCGCTCAAGGCCGAGCTGGCGCAGCTCCAGGCCGAGATCGCGGCGTTCGTGTCGATGCTGCCCGAGCGGACCTCGACCCTGACCCGCCGGCTCGAGGCGTTCGCGGCGTTGCGCGAGCGCGCCAAGCTCTACTGGAGCGTCCTCGCGATCACCGTGACCGATCTCGACCGGCAGCTCGACGAGATGTCGGCGAGAGTCGAGGGGATGATCGACCAGAAGGCCGCGTAGCCACCACATCATCATCAACCACATGGAGGGCGATCTCGGAGACGAGGTCGCCCTTCGTCTTTCCGGAGGTTCGTCATGCACAAGCAGATCAATCAGCTGCGCGCGAGCCTGATGGCGCAGTTCCCCGAGCGCAAGGACTCCCTCGCGGCGGTGCTCGCCGGCGAGCACGTGCTCCTGATCGGCACGCCGGGCACCGCGAAGTCGACGCTCGTCCGCTGCCTCGCGCAGGTGTTCGGCGGCAGCTACTTCGAGCGGCTGCTCACCAAGTTCTCGACGCCCGAGGAGCTGTTCGGCCCGATCAGCCTCCAGGCGCTGGCGCAGGACCGCTTCGTCCGGATCACCGCCGGCAAGCTGCCCGAGACCGAGTTCGCGGCGCTGCCAGCCTCCAGTGCTTCGTCGACCGGGGTGGTCGTGCCCAGGTCCGAGACGGGGAAGACGATGCCGTTCCAAAGCCTGCGGCACTCGTTCGGCACGGAGTGCGCTCGGCGGGGCGTTCCGGTCATGACCCTGCGCGACCTGATGGGGCATGCGTACGCATCGATGACGCAGCGCTACGTCACGGTGACGTCCGCCGATAAAAGGAGCGCCATCGAGCGCACGTTTGGGCAATAGGTGGGCAACATGTTGCCCATGGAGGCCGAGGATCCCCTGTCCTCGTCGAGAAACGATGGTCGGGGCGAGAGGATTCGAACCTCCGACACCCTGGTCCCAAACCAGGTGCGCTACCAGGCTGCGCTACGCCCCGAAGTAGGATCGATTACCTGGTCCGGGCGGCGCTCGCAAGCAACTTCTGGTGCTCGCGGAGCTCGCGGCGTGGCGCGCCGCGGCGAGCGTGAGTCAGCGGGCGAGCTGGCTAGCTGCTCGTCGCCGCGCGTGAGGAAGAGCTCCAGGCGCCCTGACGTACGAGCGCCTCGCCGCGGGTCCGGATCTCCGGATCGAGCGTACGGTCCGAGCTGATGCCCGAGCCGACGTCCGAGCTGGCGTCGGGCGTCAGCTCGAGCGCGGCGGCGAGCGCGGCGGCGAACGCGGCGGCGCTCGCGAAGCGATCGGCGGGCCGCTTCGCGAGGCCGACCGCGAGCACGAGATCGACGGCGGCGGGCAGCTCGTGGGCGAGCTCGGTGGGCCGGCGCGGCCGCGTGTGGACGACGCGGTACAACGTCTCGGCGAGCTCGCCCGCGGCGAACGGCGGGTGCCCGGTCAGCGCGCGGTAGGCGATCGCGGCGAGCGCGTACAGATCGCTCTGGTGATCGACGGTGCCGCCGCTCGCCTGCTCCGGCGCCATGTACGACGGCGTGCCGACGACGTGCCCGGCGGTGAGCGTGTCGCTGGCGTCGATCGCGCGCGCGATGCCGAAGTCGAGGATCTTCCACACCGGGCCGTGGCGGAACAGGTTGTGCGGCTTGAGGTCGCGGTGCACGACGCCGGCGGCGGCGGCGGCGGCGACGCCAGCGCCGACCTGCGCGATGAGCTCGGCGACCTCGCGCGGCGCGAGCGCGCGCGTGCCGCGGAGGATGTCGGCGAGCGTCTTGCCCTCGAGCCGCTCCATGACGAGGTGCGGCACGGGCTGTTCGCCGACCTCGATCACCCGCACGACGTGCGGCGACGCGATCTCCGCGGCGGTGCGCAGCTCGCGGAGGAAGCGCAGCACGTGCTGCGGGTTGCCGAGCGACGCCTGCGAGAGCAGCTTGACCGCGACGCGCTCGCCGGTCCGCGGATCCACCGCCTCGTAGACCTCGCCCATCGCGCCGCGGCCGATCACGGCGCCGAGCTGGTAGACGCCGAGCGTCTGATCGGTGAAGCGGCCGCGGCCCGAGCGCAGCGCGCGCTCGAGCTCCTCGCGCGCCTCGTGGAGCAGCGCCTCGCGGTGCGCCGCGACGCGGACGGCGCGCTCGAGCTCGCCCATCGCGGTCTCCGTCGTGCGGCGAGACAGCCGCGCGACCAGGAACGTCGCGAGCAGGACCAGCTGCACGAGGCCCTGGCCGATGAGCTGATCGCGCGCCGACAGGCCGGGGACCTTGATCAGGCCGGTGTCGCGCGTCGCGCCCATGATCACGAGGAGGGCCACGGTGGCCTGGGCGGTGGCGCCGAGCGCGTACGCCGCGACCGCGAGCCAGCGGCTCCGGCCGAGGCCGAGGAAGTACGTGCCGAGCACGATGATGATGGGCGCGGGCGAGAACGCGCCGAAGTACGGGATCGCCATGTTCACGGCCATGGCGGGCACGAGCCAGCCGAGCGCGGTGCTCGGCCTGCGGAACTCGAGCGGGTCCCGCGTGCGGTGGAGCAGGAACAGGATGAAGGGCGGGGCGGCGAGGCACGCGACGAGCATCAGCGCGCTCGCCGCGGGATCGCCGGGCAGGGTCAACGGGCCGATCACGCCCATCGCGGAGAGCCCGAGCGCGATGAAGCAGAACTTGCGCGTGCGCAGCCGCTCGTCGCGCTCGAGCGCGTCGAGCGAGGCGCCGATCGAGATCGCGCCGAGCGAGGTCTGCGTCGCGGCCGGCGGCTGCGGCCGCGGGCGCGCGACGACCGTCGCCGCATCGCGCCGGTGATCGTACCGGTCGTCGTACCGGTGATCGTCGGCGCCGGCCTCGTCCGCTGCGTCCGCTGCGTCGGCAGGACCCGTCACTTCCGCGCCAAGGATAACGCGGTCAGCGCCGGCCGCGCCCGCGTCCGAGCGCGTGCTCGACGAGCGGGCGCAGCTCGTCCGTCAGCTCCGGCGCAGCGACCAGCCGGATCGTGGCCATCGGCTGGCCGAGCGGCATGTCCTCGAGCAGGCGCGAGAGCGTGACGGCGCCGTAGCGCGGGTGATCGATCACGTGGAGCTCCTCGTCGTCGGAGGCGAGGTAGCCGACCTGGCGCGCGGTGTCGAGGTGGAGGTAGCTCTTCGCGGCGGCGCCGAACCGGCGCTCCGCCACCTCGAGCGCCTGCGGCCACAGCCGCTCGGCGGCGACGCGGTCGTCGCCGAGATCGAACGTCTTGAACAGCCGGCGATCGACGAGCCGCGCCGCCAGATCGCGCAGCACCGGATCGCCGGCGGGCGCGCCGTCGTGGCCGGCCCACTGATCGAGCGCCGTCGTGACGGAGACGTCGTGGAGCTTCACGTACTCGTCGACGGGGATGTCCGCGCCGCGCGCCATCGCGGCCGCGACGGGCAGCCCGGGCGGCTCCTCGGCCTGGCGGGCGAGCTGCGCGAAGCGCTCGATCGTCTTGATGAACATCCACTCGGCCGCGCGCACGGTCTTGTGGTGATAGACCTGCGCGTACATATACGAGCGCGCGAACAGGTACTGCTCGACGGCGTACATGCCGCGGCGGTAGTCGACGACCAGATCCGAGGGATCGTCGTGACCGCTGCGCACGCTCGCGATCTGGACGGCGTGGATGATCCAGTCGAGATCGTAGGTCGCGTAGCCGGCGCCGGAGTAGTGCCCGTCGCGCAGGAGGTAGTCGAGCCGATCGACGTCGAGCTGCGACGACACGAGCTTGCGCGCGAAGTGCGGCCGGTAGCCCTTGCCCCAGAACGCGCCGAGCGTCGCGGGGAGGCCGGGCTCGAGCGACTCGAGCACCGCGCAGAGCTCGGCGTTCTCGGCGGCGATGCGCGCGCCCCAGCGCTCGTGGCTGTGGCCGGGGAACACGTGCTCCCACGCGTGCGAGAACGGGCCGTGGCCGACGTCGTGGAGCAGCGCGGCCACCTTCACGTGCAGCGCGAGCGTCGCGTCGAGCTCGAGGCGGCGCGTCATGCGCTGCGCGATGTGGAACGCGCCGAGCGCGTGCCCGAACCGCGAGTGCTCGGCGCCGGGGTACACGAGCCACGCAAACCCCATCTGCTTGATGCGCCGCAGCCGCTGCATCGCGCGCGTGTCGAGCAGATCGGCGAGCGGGCGATCGGCGCCCTTGAACTCGATCAAGCCGTGAACAGGATCCCGGAATACCCGGTCTTTCACAGGCGGCCTTTCACAGGCGGCAGTGTACAGCGCCGGTCCGGCGCGAGTGCCAGTGCCGCGGGCAGGATCGGTGTCCGTCTGTGCCCGGCGCATCCGGCCGGTGCGGGCGTCAGCGCTCGATCGCGGCGGCGTCCAGCCAGCGTAGCAGGAGCTCGGCGGCCCGCGCCGCGGCGTCCTCTGGAGCGAGCGGCAGGCCGAGCGGCAGGCCGACCGCCGGGCCGAGCACCTCGCCGAGCGCCTCGCAGACCTCCGCGAAGCTGGCGCCGCGCTGCACGCAGCGCAGCGCGGCCGCCTCGTCGGGCTCGAGCGTCCGGTGAATCACGGTCAGGTCGCGCCGCCAGACGAGCACGGTCCGGGGGCCGGGCGCGGCGGCGGGCGGCGGGCGGCCGTCCTCGAGCGCGTCCCACACGAGGTCCGCGGCGGTCGACAGCTCGACGAGCGCGCTCGCCGGGACGAGCCGCAGCGCCAGCTCGGGGAGCGCCTCGGGCGGCCGCGCGATGACCTGGTCGCGCGACAGCGGACCGGCTCCGTCCGGGCCGTCGAAGACGACGGTGCGCGCGCGCTCGAGCCGCGCGAGGTCGGCGTGGCCGGCCTCCCCGCGGTCCGCGAAGAACGTCGCGAGCTCTGCGCCGGCCTCGCGCAGCGACGGGTGCCGCGTCGGGTACGCGCGCAGGTAGGGCAGGACGAGCGCGTCCCACGCCTCGGCGCCGAGGAGCGCGCGGAGCTTGGGGAAGTCGGCCGCGAGCGCGCCCGCGATCCGCGACCAGTACGCGTGCGCGTAGACGCGCAGGCGCCGCGCCGGGGAGACGCCGTCCTCGCGCACGAGCGGCAGCGCGCTCGCGAGCGGCGCGGCGCCAGTGCACGCGGCGTGGAACGCGCGCTGGAGCGCCGCGAGGTCAGCCACGCGCGGCCGCCCGGGGCTCGGCGGTCTGCGCCGCGGCCACCGCCCGCGCGCGGCCAAGCTCGGCGATGAGCTCGGGGAGCGGCGGGATGTGATCGTCGCGCTCGAGGCACGTCGCGGCGGTGCCGAACCGGCGCACGGCCTCGGCGTACAGCGCCCAGACCTCATCGCAGACGGGGTGATCGTGGGTGTCGATGAGGAGGTCGCCCTCCCGGACATGTCCGGCCAGGTGCAGGTAGCCGACGCGCTCGGCGGGGATCGCGGCGAGGTACGCGTGCGGATCCCAGCCGTGGTTTTTGCACGAGACGAAGACGTTGTTGACGTCGAGCAGGATGCCGCAGTCGGCGCGCGCGCAGAGCTCGGCGAAAAACTCCGCCTCGCCGAGCTCGTCGGCGGCGAACGTCGCGTAGCTCGACGGGTTCTCGAGCAGGATCCGCCGCCCGAGCCGGTCCTGGACGCGGTGGACGCGCGCGGCGACGTGCGCCAGCGCCTCGGCGGTGTACGGCAGCGGCCACAGATCGTGCACGGTGTGCCCGCCGAGCGACGACCAGCACAGGTGATCGGAGACCAGCGCCGGCTCGAGCTCTTGGCACAGCGCGGCCACCTGATCCAGGTACGCCTCGTCGAGCGGATCGATCGAGCCGATCGAGAGCGACACGCCGTGCAGGACGATCGGCCAGCGCTCCCGCACCGCGCGCAGCACGCGCCGCGGGTTGCCGCCGGCGACGAGGAAGTTCTCGGTGATGACCTCGAACCAGTCGATGCCCGCGCCGGCACCCGCGCCCGCGCCCGCGCCTGCGCCCGCGGTCGCGTCCGCGTAGTGCTGCGTCCGCAGCCCGAGGCCGTGCCCGAGGTGCGGGAACAGCGCCATGGCCTAGTGCTTCATGGTCTTTGCCATCACCGTGCCGCCCTTGGCCTTGCACTCCTCCTCGGCCATGTCGACGAAGCCCTGGCCGCCGCACCCGTTCTGGCCGGCGCACGAGTTGCTCGCGGTCGCGCACCCGCCGCGGCCCTTGCACTCGTTGACGCCCATGCAGTGGACCTTGGCGGTCTTCTCGTCCCCGCCCGCCGGCGCCATCCCCGGCTGGTCGCCGGCCTTCATCTCGCCGGACTTGGCCGCCTCGGGCTGGACGCCGTTGGACGGCATCGTCGGCTTGTCATCGGCCTTCTTGCACGCGGCGGCGAACAGGCCACCGGCAGCGATCGCGATCAGCGCACCTTGCTTGAAGCTCATGGTGGGAACTCCTCTCCGCTGCCAATATTGCACCATTGCACCGGCTCCGCGCGCGGCAAGGCGCAGGCTAAGATGGCGCGGATGATCCAGGTCCGCGACGTCGCCGTCGAGCGGCTGGACGGCGACGCCCGGCGCGCCGACCGCGACCGGGTCGTCGTCGAGGCGCCGCTCCAGCTCCGCGCGCGCGGCCAGCCGGTCGCGATGATCATGCGCACGCCGGGCCACGACCTCGAGCTGGTGCGCGGGCTCTGCCATGCCGAGTCGGTCCCCGCGGCCGGCGTCGCGCAGGCCGGCGAGGACGCCGTCGAGATCGACGCCGATCCGTCGGTGTTTGCGGGCCGCGGGCTGCTCGCCACCGCGGCGTGCGGCGTGTGCGGCCGCGCGGCGATCGCCGATCTCGAGCTCCGCGCGCGCGAGGTGGCCGCCGACACGGCGATCGATCGCGCGGTGCTGGCCCGGCTGCCGGGCGCGCTGCGCGCGGCGCAGTCGCTGTTCGCCGCGACGGGCGGGCTGCACGCGGCCGGCCTCTTCACCACGGCCGGCGCGCTGGTCGCCGCGCGCGAGGACGTCGGCCGCCACAACGCCGTCGACAAGCTCGTGGGCTGGGCGCTGGGCGCCGGCATCGATCCGGCCCACCACGTCGTGTTCCTCTCGGGGCGCCTGGGCTACGAGCTGGTGCAGAAGGCGATCATGCTCGGCGTGCCGATCATCGCGGCGGTCTCGGCGCCGAGCTCGCTGGCGATCGAGCTCGCGGAGCGGTTCAATGTCGCCCTCGCGGGCTTTGTGCGTGAGGCGCGCTGTAACCTCTATGCCCATTCTTGGCGCGTTCGCTGAGCGCGGCGTACGATCGCGCGCGAGGGTACCCCGAGGACCCCGAGGCCACGTGCGTAATCCCGCCCGCTCGCTCCACCGCCCGACGCCGCCCTGGGCCGCGCTCGTCGCGCTCGCCGCGCTCGCCGCGTGCGGCGCCGGCTGCCAGGACCAGAATGGGGCGGGCCTCGCTGGATCTCCGGCCGCGGCCGCGCCGGCCGCGAGCCCGCGGGCCGCGGGTCCCTCGGCCGCGGGTGCGCCGGCGGCGGCTGCCCCGGCCGCGGCGCCTGCCCCGCCCCCGGCGCCGCGCGCTCCAGAGCGCGCGGCCTACTCGCTGATCGACAACCGGCTCGCCGCGCACCTCGAGCGCGGCGGCGGGCTCTTCGTCCCCGCGGGCTCGGCCGGCTTCGCGAAGTACGTCCGGTTCGGCAACCAGCTCGCCGGCGAGCGGCCGGCGTGGCAGTTGCGGCAGCACGTGGGCGGCGTCCCCGCCGCGCGGCTGGCCCGCGTGCGGGCGGCGGTGCACGTGCCGCTCAGCGCGGCGCAGGCCGCCCGCGGCACCGTCCGCGTCCGCGCGTACGGCACCGGCACGCTGTGGCTCGGCGCCAACGGTCAGCGGCCGGTCCGCGGCCAGCTCGACGGCGGCTGGTCCACCGTCGACTTCACGCTCCCCGCCGGCCAGCTCGCCGCGGGCGAGAACACGCTCGAGCTGGTCTCGGGCGCGCCCGGCGTGGCCGTGGCGTGGCTCCAGATCGGCGCGGACGAGCCGCTCGAGGCCCGCGCCGACCTGGCCTATGACGCCGCGCGCCAGGCGCTCGCGATCCCCCGGTACGGCCGGATGAGCTGGTACGTGCTCGTGCCGGATCGCGCGCGCCTGGTCGCCAAGGTCGCGCCCGGCTGCCCGGCGCGGGCCCGCGCCGTCCCCGAGGCGGGGGAGCCCGTCGAAGGCGTGCTCACCGGCGAGGCCGCGCTCGATCTGGCCGCGCTCGCCGGCAAGGCCGTGCGCCTCGAGCTCGCGCCCGCGGACTGCGCGCGCACGGAGCTCCTGGGCGCCGCGCTCGTCGTCTCCGGCCGCGCCCCCCGGATCCCCGCGCCGCCGCCGCCGTCCCACGTCCTGTTCATCGTCCTCGACTCGCTCCGCTTCGATCGCGTCCACGCGTTCTCGCCCGCCGCGCGCGCCGAGACGCCGGTCCTCGATCGCCTCGCCAAGAGCTCGACCCTGTTCCTCTCCCACTACGTGCAGGGCAACGAGTCGCAGGTCTCGCACGCCTCGATGTGGACGTCGATGTACCTCGCCAAGCACGAGGCGGCGCGCTGGCAGGACTCGATCCCGGCGCGCGCGGTCACGCTCGACGAGATCGCCAGGCGCGCGGGCCTGTACGTCGCGGGCGCCACCGCCAACGGCTACATCCGCACCTCGCGCGGCTACGGCACCGCGTGGAACAAGCTCGTCAACGCCATCGAGGACGAGACCGGCTTCCGCGGCGACGAGGTCATGGCGCGCGGCCTCTCGTTCGTCGCGCTGCGCAAGACCCAGCCGTGGTTCCTCTACCTGGGCCTCATCGACACGCACGTCCCGCTCCGCGCCAGGTCGCCGTGGATCGAGCGCTACAGCACCGACTACAAGGGCCGCTTCGCGAAGGCGTACCTCGGCGACGAGGAGCCCGGCGGGGTCCCGCGCAGCCTGACCGATCGCGACAAGGAGCACGTCCGCGCGCTCTACGACTCCAACGTGTCGTACCAGGACGAGCTGCTCGGCAAGCTCGTCGCCACGCTCGAGGAGTGGGGCGTCTGGGACACGACGCTGCTCGTCATCACCGCCGATCACGGCGACGAGCTGTGGGAGGCCGGCCGCGTCGGCCACGAGACGGGGCAGGACGACACGCTGCTGCACGTCCCGCTGCTCGTCCGGTACCCGCCGCTGTTCCCGGCCGCGCGCATCAAGCACGCGACGGAGGGCATCGACGTGCTGCCGACGATCGCCGCGGCGCTCGGCCTGCCGGCGGGCGCGGAGTGGCAGGGCACCTCGCTCGTCCCGGCGGCGCACGGCGCCGAGCCCTACGCGGGCCTGGCGTCCTCCTCGGGCTACGAGAAGGAGCACGGCGCGCGCGTCGGGCCGTGGAAGCTCCGCCTCGCCGGCACCGCCGCCCCGTCGCTGTACCACCTGCCGAGCGATCCGGACGAGCAGAAGGACGTGTTCGGCACGCCGGCGGGTGCGATCGGCGGCCGCCTCGTCCTCGACGCGATGTCGCTCTTGCGCGCTCACCACGCCGTGTGGCGGAAGTCCCGGTGGGGCAACGCCGGGAACGTCACGCCGCGCTTCGCGGCCGACCTCGGAGAGTGATCGCCCCGTGAGCGACGACCACACCCCCGCGAGCGGCGCGCGCTTCCTCCTCGAGCGCACGAGCGAGGACGGCGGCCGCGCCGAGTACCGCGCCGCGATCTTCGTGCCCGACGCCTCGTACGCGGCACAGGCGCGGCTCGCCGACGACGGGACGGTCGAGCTCCTGCCGACGGGCGCGCCGCCGGAGCTCGAGGAGATGCTCGGGATGTTCGCCAAGCTCGTCGCGCGCGGCGCCGCCAAGCGGCGCGCGGACGGTCTGCCGCCGTGGCCGGCGCGCGTCCTGCGCTGGCGGCCTTAGCGCGCCTTAGCGCGCGCCGACCTGCGGCAGCGCGACGATGACCTCCTCGCCGCCGCGCTGCTCGGACCGCACGAGCTCGCCGCTGGCCCGGTGCGCGATCGCCTCGACGACGCGCAGCTCGAACCGATCGCTGACGGGGACCGCCTCGCTCCCGCGCACGATCTCGATCCACGGCGTACTCGAGATCATGCGCTCGCGCACGAGGATCTCCACCGGCGGCTCGCTACCGCGCGTCTCGGCGACGTCGAGCACGAGCCCCAGGACGAGGTGATCGATCTCCTCGGCGGTGCAGCGCGTGACCGCCTCCGGCCGCGCCTCGATGCGCGCGCGGACGGAGGCCCCGCCCTCGAGCGAGGCCACGGCCGCCCGCACGGCCTCGGCCACCGGCGCGCCGCGCGCGGCGACCTCCGGCGGCCGCGCGATCTCGATGAGCTCGGTGAGCGAGCGGTGCGACTCGTCGGCCGAGCGCTGCAGGTCGACGATGATCTCGCGCACGGCCGCGTCGCAGCGCTGCTCGAGCACGCTGGCCGACAGCCGGATGATCTGGAGCAGGTTCAGGAGATCATGCGTCTTGCCGCGGACGAAGGTCGCGGCCGTGCGTGCTTGCGCGTCGTGCGCCAGCGCCCACTCGAAGCGCCGCTGGCGCGCCAGGAGGGCGAGGCGGACATCAGTCTTCATCATCTTCGTAGTACTCGACTGGCTCGTACCGGAGCTCGCGGCTCGCGGGACACAGCTCACGGTAGCTGCAACGATCACACCAGGGTCCCGGGTTGGGCCGCGGCCCGTCGCTCACGGCCAGCGCGCCTGCCTCGATGTTGTCGAGCAGATCGGGCACGAGCCGATCGATCACCGCCTCCGGCGTCACCGGCGCGCCCCACTCGACGGCGCGCTCGGCGATCCAGTGCACGCCGATCCAGAACGTCCGCACGTGACGGAACGCCGCCGCTGCGAGGACGACGTAGCCCTCGAGCTGCTCGACGATCGGGCTGCCGGGGATGCGCTGGCCGGTCTTGTGATCGACGAGCGCGAGCGCGTCGTCCTCGAACAGGTACCCGAGATCGAGCACGCCGCGGTAGTACGCGTCGCCGCTGTAGAACTGCGTGACCGAGAGATCTTCGCGGATCGCGAGCGAGTACTCGACGAGCTGGCGCGCCACGCGGCGGCGCCGCCGGAACTGGGCGAGCCGGCTCGTGAACGCGGGGATGCTCGGCGTCAGCGTGTCGAAGCGCACCTGCTCGGCCTCCGACAGCCCGGCGCGCGCCCCGGCGATCGCCTCCTGGACGGGCGTGCCCAGGAGCACGAGCTCGAGCGCCTTGTGGATCGCCTTGCCGATCTTGGCCTCGGGCATCACCTCGGGCTCGGGCAGCTTGTCGACGTACTTGAAGTGGAACAGCCGCGGGCAGCGCAGCGCGGTGGCGACCTTGGAGGCCGACCACGGGGCGTGGATGAGCGCGCGCGTCGACGGCACCGTCGGCAGAGGGTAGCCGAAAACTTGCCGGTGGCAGCTCGCTGGCCGACAACGGTTGCGTGCACACGTGCGAGGTCTGTAACGCGAAGGTCGGCGAGCTGCGGCGCGGCCGGTGCTGGGGATGTTACGCGCGGTGGGTGGACGCGCGCCCCGTCGGCTACGGCGCTCACTGCATCGTGTGCAGCGAGCGGCGCCGCCGCGTGCTGAAGCTCGTCGAGCTGCTCGGGAGCTGGCAGCCGATGTGCTTCAACTGCGCGGGCCAGGTGCAGAAGCTCGAGCCGATGCCGCCGACGCTCGAGGCGCTGCGCGAGGCGGTCTCGCGGGAGCGGCGCCGCACGGACCGGCGCACGGGCAAGCCGGACACGCGCGTGTTCCGCTACGAGCGCCGCGTCGGCGAGCGCCGTACCGAGGGCGAAGGTCGCGCCGAGGGCGAAGGTCGCGCCCTCGATGACATGATCGTCGAGGTCTCGATCGAGGCGGCCGGCCCGGCGCCCGAGGCCGCGCCGGCACCCGAGGCCGAACTCGCGCCCGGCGACGACCACGCCGCCGAGGACGTCACGCGCATCCGCGCGATCGGCTCCCTGCCGCAGTAGCGCGGCGCGCGCTCACGGCCGCGCCGCGGGCGCGGGCTTCGGCGCGGGCTTCGGCGCGGGCGCGCCCTTGCCGGCCGGCGCGGGCCGGCCGGGCTGCGGAGCCGGCACCATCACCGGCGGCGGGGCGCTCATCTCCTCCTTCATGCGCGTGCCCAGGAGCACGACGCCCGCCATCGGGACGATCGCGCCCACCGGCAGCACTTCGCTCAAGGACTTGCCGGTCGCGCGCACGTCGAGCCGCAGCGTCGCCGGGTTCTTGTCCACCTTGATCTTGAAGTTCCCGTCGCCGCTGTAGGACTCGACGATCTTCGTGATGTCGGCCTTGCGCTTCAGGAGCTCGTCGATCTTCTTGTCCGTGCCGCGGTACGACTCGAGCGCGGCGAGCGCGAACTTCGCCATGCCGCGGGGCGCGATCTGCGCCGCGCGCATCAGGTCGAGCGCGCCCTCGGACATCTGCGCCATCGAGTCGAGGCCCGCCTTGTCGCGATCGATCCACGTCCAGCCGACGCCATCGGGGTAGAGCGCGAACGAGCCCGCCTTGTGGCGCTGGATCAGGTCGGTCAGGAAGTTCTTCTGCGAGCCGTGCTTGTCGATCAGCATCTTGCGCGTGGTCGCCGTCAGCGAGAACGCCGTCGCGAACACCGGCTTCTGCGCGATCACCTCGGCGGCGTGCGCGAGGAGTCCGCCCGCGGGGCGCGCCGGCGCCCGCCACGTGTCGGCGAGGCGCTCGCGCACGAGCTTCGGCGTGCCCGCGAGCAGGACGCCGTCCTTCGTGAGCCCGACCGCCGGCATGTCGCCGCCGGGCTCGACCATCGCGCCGCCGCCGATCTTCGTGGCCTTCTGGCTCGTGAGCGCGGCGATCTTGTCGATGCTCGTCGCCGGGAACTTGCCGCGCACCGCCGCGACGAAGCTCGGCGGGCCTTGCGGCGCGAGCTGCGCGAACAAGGTCGCGTTCGCGATGTCGGTCGTCACGTCGATGCCGACCGCCGACTTCACGATGCGGCGCCCGCCGTCGACCTCGACGACCAGCTCGCGCACGATCTTGAGCAGCTCCGGCGACGCCTTGATCTGCGGCTGGGTCTCGAGCGCGAGCAGCGCCTTGTAGTTGTTCGGCACGAACGTCGCGGCATCGACGTGGAGGACGACGTCGGCGTCGGCCATCGCGTACTGCAGCGAGGTGTCCGCTGTGGGCGGGGTGGGATTGGCTTGCAGGCCGAAGTTGGATAACCCCAACAGCAGCAGGATGACCTCGACGATTCCAAGCATGTCTCTCGTTCCTCCTCGGGCAGCGTCCGCACCGAGCATTCACTGAACTCGCGGCGCGCCGCAATGCTTGGGACGGAACACGCTGGCGGAAAATTTCAACCAGCATGCGTTCTGTTCCCGATGACATCCGCGCGCTCCGAAAAAAAATCGATGTCAAGACTGGTTCCGGGAGGCGGCGGCGCTAGGATGCTTCCCTCTCGACGGTCCCGAACGAAAAGTTTTTCGAGGGAGGAACGACGGACATGAGCACGCTTGCTGTGGTGGAAGAGATTTTGCGCGAGACCGCCGTGCCGATGTCTGTGCGCGAGATTGTCGAGCGTGCGGGTGCACGCCTGCCGAGCAAGTCGAAGACTCCTGATACCGTCGTCGCGCGAGACCTGTCGATGGACATCAAGAAGAAGGGCGAGGCCTCGCTCTTCATCCGCACCACTCCCGGCCGTTACACGCTGCGCTCGCTCGCCTCTGCCGTCACCTCGACGCAGACCACCGCCGCGGCGCCGCTGACCGAGGCCGCGCCGACGCAGCTCGCCGCCTCCGCGATGCGCTCCGAATCTGCGCGTTCTCCGCAGCCGATGTCCGCGCTGCCCGCCCGCAAGCCCGCCGTCGCGGCGGGGCCGTCTGCTGCGCCGTCGCGCGCCCGGACGGAGGGCGACGTCGGTAACGGGCTCGCCGGCTGAGCCTGGCGACGCCGGCCACGACGATGATCCGCCGAGCAGAGCTCGCGGACCACCCCTGGATCATCGCGACGGGCGCCGAGGCCTATCTGGACCTCGGTGACTACACGCGCATCCTGCCGTCGTGGCTCGAGCAACCGGGCGTGCTCGCGTGGATCGATTACGACGTGCATGGCCGCGGCCGCGGCTTCGCGATGCTCGGCTTCTACCTCGACGAGCAGGCGGCGACCGCGAGCTCGTCGCAGGTGGTGGCCGACCTGCTCGCGCTCGCGGTCCTGCCGAGCTTCCAGGGGCGCGGCATCGGCACGAGGCTGCTCCACCACGTCATCGAGGTGGCCGAGCGCGTCGCCCCGTCGAGCCACATCTCGGCGCTGCGGCTCACCGTCGCGGAGACCAACACCGGCGCGCAGCGCCTGTACGCGCGCCACGGCTTCCGCGTCATCGACGGCTCCGCCACCTACGATCGCGGCCAGAAGGCGCTGCGGATGGCGCGTTCGTTGATTCAGTCTTGATACTGAATCGCTGACAACGTTCCGCGCGACGCGACGCGCGGCGGGGGTGAATGGCCCGGCTTGCCGGGCCAGAGGGGACGGGAAGGTCCCCTCTCTATAGAATCACGCTGCCGCAGGGGAAGCTGGCGCTCACCATCGGGCTCGTCGCCGTCTTGAGTGACGTGCACGCGTTGCCGAGGATGCGGATCACGTTGCCGTTCACGAGCGTCCAGTCGGTGCCGTAGGTCAAGGTCTGGCCGTTCACGACGAGCGTGCCGTTCATCGCCTGGCCCGCGTCGATCGAGCTCGTCAGCGAGAGGTCGCACGAGATGACGCCCTTGATGATCTGGTCGAACGCCGCCTTGAGCTCCTGCGCGTCGGCGACGGGGTAGTACTTGACGTTCGGCTGTCCCGGCTGCCAGCCCTGGCCGGCGTTCGCGACGTCCTGGAAGTGCGAGCTGGTCTGGTTGATGGCGAGCACGTACACGGGGATGCCCGCGGCGTGCGCGGCCTTGGCGGCCGCCACCGACGCGCCCTCGCCACCGGCGCCGGTGTCGTCGCACGAGTTCGGCAGGCCGTCGGTCGCGAGCACGATCGCGGGCGGCGAGCCGGCGGGCGGCGGGGTCTGCGCGAACGACGCGACCATCCGGTTGATCGCCGCGTGGGTCGGCGTGTTGCCGCCACGGACGCTCAGCTTGGAGTCGATCAGCGCGCGAACGACACTGGCGTTGTTGAGCGCGCGCGGCACCTGGTTGATCTCGAGGAGGTTATTGCTGTTGCACGTGTAGAGCTCCGCGCCGAAGTGCGCCTTGGCCTCGAGCTGCGACACGACCCCCGTGGTCCCCACGAGCGCGTCGCGCATCGCCGCGTAGCGCGTCTGGGTCCCGAGCTTGTAATCGATCATGGAGCCGCTCTGATCGAGCACGAGGCCGATCGACGGCGTGGTCGGCATCGGCGTGAACTGGACCGCGGGGCACATGGGGTCCGGGCCGTTCATCCCCGGGCCGTGATCGTCCTCGCAGCGCCCTTCGGAGGAGCACCGGTAGCCCTCGCCGCACTGGTCGCCGCTCTGCGTGCACTGGATATCGCAGGTGCCGGCGGCCGAGCAGTGATAGCCGGTGTCACAGCTGTTCACCGCGCTGGGCGACGGATCGCACGCCCGCCCGCAGCCCTCGGGCGAGGGGACGGAGTTACACAGGCTCTCGGGTTGCTGCGGGACGCACGCGGCGACCACCAGCGCGAACACCAAAGCTACATAGGCGCGAATCATGACCGGGACTCCTTCGACGAGTCCTCCGCGCTTCAGCAAGCGGCGCGCCGCCGCTTGGGCGCGCTCGCCGCGAGCAGATCCGACGCCTTAGTCGAAGGGGCTTCGTGTCCCCGGGGACTGGTCGACCCCCAGCCAACTCGCGCACGAACGTGCACAACCCAACGTGCACAACCAACGTGCACAACCGCCGCGGCCGCGTCAGCGTCAGCTCACGACTCGGGCTTGTGCGGCGCGCCCGTGCCGGGGAGCCGCCGCGAGCGCTGCAGCGACCACTTGAAGAGCAGCGCGAAGACGATGGCGACGAGGATCAGCCCGGGGGGCATGAGATCCTCGTGCTCCGCGCCGAACGGGGCCAGCGCGTAGGCGCTCTCCTTGAGCGCGACCGGCACCGCGATCGCGATGCCCATCAGCGACTCGCCGGTGATGAAGCCGGCGGCCACGAGGAAGCCGTTGCGCTCGACCTCGCCGCGCCGCTCGGGGGAGGCGTCCGCGCGGTCGAGCGAGCGGCCCACGAGGTAGGCCACGATGCCGCCGAGGAAGATCGGGACGTTGAGGTCGAACGGGAGGTAGACGCCGACCGCGAACGCCATCACGGGGATGCGGGTCTTCGAGCTGCGCCGCGCGAGCGTCGTGTCGATCGTGATCACGACCACAGCGATGGCGGCGCCGATGCCGATGATGTCCCACGGCAGGCCGCCGGCGAACACGCCCTTGGCGACGGTGCCCATGAGCGCCGCCTGCGGCACCTGGAGCGGCGAGTCCTTGCCGCCGATCGTGTACGCGTCGTGCAGGAGGTTCAGGACCGGCGAGATGACGAGCGCGGCGACCACGACGCCGATGATCTGCATCGTCTGCTGCTTCCACGGCGTGGAGCCGACGAGCTGGCCGCACTTGAGGTCCTGCAGGTTGTCGCCGCCGATCGCCGCGGCGCAGCACACGACGCCGCCGATCAGGATCGCGGCGGGCGGGCCGGCCTTGGGCCCCAGGCCCAGGAGCAGGAGCAGCCCGGCGGAGACGAGGATCGTCGAGATCGTGATGCCCGAGATGGGGTTGTTCGACGAGCCGACGAGGCCGGCCATGTACGACGACACGGCCGAGAACAGGAAGCCCGCGACGACCATGAGGACGGCCATCGCGGCGCCGATCGCCGGCGAGTCGGTGAAGCGCCAGAACAGGAAGAACAGCGGCACGATCGACAGCCCGATCAGGATGAGGATGATGTTCATCGGCATGTCGCGCTCGGTGCGCGGCACGGTGTCGGCGCCGCCAGCGCGCGCGCGCCGGTACGCGTCGAGGCCGGCGGTGACGCCGCCGATCAGCGAGGCGCGGAGCTTGAACAGCGACCACAGCCCGCCGACGAGCATGCCGCCGACGCCGAGGTAGCGCGTGACGGAGCGGTGGATCGCGCCGGCCGCGCCGAGCGCGTCCTTGTCGACGAGCACGGCCGCGAGCGTCGCGCCGGTCTCGGGATCGACGACGACGCTCGCCGGATCGCCGAGCGCCGCGAACAGGGGCACCGCGATCCAGCGGTTCATCACCGAGCCTGCGAAGATCACCGCGGCCACGTTGAAGCCGACGATGTAGCCGACGGAGAGCAGCGCCGGTGACGCGTTGATGCCGAAGTAGAACGGGACGCCGCCCTTGGCGACGCCGCCAGCGGCGGTCTTCGCGGCGGCACCGCCGGTGACCCACCTCGCGACCTGGACGATCTCGGCCCAGAGCTTGAGGCCGGTCGCGCCGACCTTGGCGACGGCGCCGATCAGGCTCGACAGGAGCAGGAGCTTCACGCCGCCGCCGCCCTCGGCGCCGACCTTGAGCACCTCCGCCGTGGCGACGCCCTCGGGGAACTGCAGCGGCTGATCGATGATCATCGCGCGGCGCAGCGGGATCGTGAACAGGACGCCGAGCGTGCCGCCGAAGCCGGCGATCAGCGCCGTCTCGAAGAACTGGATGTCGCTCCAGTACGTGATGAGGATCAGCCCGGGCAGCGTGAAGATGACGCCGGACGCGATGCTCGCGCCGGAGGCGGCGGCCGTCTGCACGTTGTTGTTCTGCAGGATGTTGCCGCCCATCCACCGCAACACCGCCATTGAGATCACGGCCGCGGGCACCGACGCCGACACGGTCATGCCGGCGACCATGCCGAGGTATGCGTTCGCGGCGGCGAGGATGGCCGCGAGCGTGACGCCGAGGATCACGACCGGGCCGGTGAGCTCGGGCAGGGACTTGCTTGCAGGGATATACGGCTCGACCTTGCCCCGGGGGGCAGACGAGCTCGGCTCGGTAGCCATGGAGGGGACTGTCCCCGCGGACGCACGCACAGGTCAAGCTCCGGCGGCGGGTCGCCAGCGCGCAGGCACCGTCGCGCGCGCGCGTGTTGTCGTCGCGATTCTCATCGCGATTCTGGCCGCGATTTCCGTCGGTTGGCTTGACCGGCGGTGGTGCTAGCGCGACCGTCCTAGCTCAACGCGAAACCTTGGGTGATGCGTTGGTACCACGCATTCCGGAGGAAGCCCGTGAAGGATCGCTCGACGCTCGCTCGCGGCATCGCTGCCTTGACGCTGGTCCCGCTCGTCCCGCTCGTCCCGCTCGCCCTCTTGTCGTGCGGCGGCAACAAGCCGGCCAGCGGGACAAAGGCCGGCGCTGGATCGGCCTCGCCGCTCTCCGATCAGGTCCTGGTCCAGACGAAGGATCTGCCGCCGGGCCTCGATCTGCGGGTCTCCGAGGGCAAGGCGGGCCCGCCAGCGTTCGATCGCGCGAAGCTCGCGCCGGCGAAGAAGCTGGGCGACGCCGACGCGCAGGCGCTGCTTTCGCGCGCGCGGCCGCTCCAGCGCGACCCGGACGATCAGCAGGCGTTCGCGCTGCGGCCGGGCTCGCAGCCAGCGCCGCGCACGGGGCAGACGATCAAGGGCGCGTTCCCGCCGCCGGCCTCGTCGCTCTTGCCGCCCGCCGCGGCGGATGCCGGGAAGGAGCTGCGGGTCGTGCGGTGGATGCCCGAAGGGCCGGTGCCGCTGGCGCCGGAGCTGTCGGTGACGTTCAGCCAGCCGATGATCGCGGTGACGTCGCAGACCGACGCGGCAAGGGTGGTGC
This sequence comes from Kofleriaceae bacterium, assembly GCA_035558535.1. GTDB lineage: Bacteria > Myxococcota_A > Polyangia > Haliangiales > Haliangiaceae > JABFXX01. The sequence continues at coordinate 4,022 of DATMCI010000253.1, read as the reverse complement.
CGGTGAAGCTGACGCCGCAGCCGCCGGGGAGCTGGCGGTGGATCGGGACGCGGACGATCCTGTTCGATCCGAAGGTCCGGTTCCCGCAGGCGACGACGTACCAGGTGGAGATCCCGGCGGGGACGAAGAGCTTCGCGGGGACGGCGCTCAAGGCGGCGACGGCGTTCTCGTTCGAGACGCCGCCGCCGCGGCTCGTCGGTAGCTTCCCGCCGTCGCACGCGCCGCAGCACGTGAGCGTGCCGATGTTCGCGCTGTTCGATCAGCGGGTCGATCCGGCCGCGGTGCTGGCGCAGGTGAAGATCACGGTCGACGGCAAGGCGCACCCGGCGCGGCTCCTCGAGGCGGCGGAGCTTCTGCAGCTGGCCAAGAGCACGCGCGCCGACGAGAAGCAGCTGGCGGCGCTGATCGACGCCGCGAAGAAGAACGAGCAGGACGGGCGGTGGCTCGCGTTCCGCGCGGACCAGGCGCTGCCGTCGGACGCGTCCGTCACGGTCGCGCTCGGCGCGGGGACGCCGTCGGCCGAGGGGCCGAACCGGACGAAGGACGCGCAGAGCTTCTCGTTCCGCACCTATCCGCCGCTCCGCATCGCGCGCGCCGAGTGCGGCTACCGCGGTGACTGCCCGCCGGGCACGCCGTTCACGATCGAGTTCAATAACCCGCTCGACGCCGAGCGGTTCGACGAGCAGCAGCTCTCCGTCACGCCGGAGATCCCCGGCGTGAAGATCGTCCAGACGGGCGACGTGATCTCGGTGATGGGGCTGACGAAGGCGCGCACGACCTACCAGGTCGTGGTCGCGGGCGCGGTGCGCGACGAGTTCGGCCAGGCGCTCGGCAAGGACGAGTCGCGCACGTTCCGCGTCACCGACGCGCGGCCGACGTTCTATGGCCCGAGCGGCATGGTCGTGCTCGATCCGGCGGCCCGGCGGCGCACGCTCGACTTCTTCTCGACGAACTACGAGCAGCTGAAGGTCCGGCTCTACCAGGTCCAGCCGGCGGACTACGACGCGTACGGCTACTACCTGCGCAACCAGTGGAACCGCGATCGGCCGCCGCCGGTGCCGGGCAAGCTGGTGTTCGATCAGCTCGTCAAGACGCCGGTCGGCAAGAACCAGCTCGTGGAGACGTCGATCGATCTGGCGCCCGCGCTCTCGCGGAGCGGGCTCGGCCACGCGATCGCGATCGTCGAGCCGCACCCGTGGAAGGAGCGCTACGAGCCGCCGCGGATGATCAGCTGGGTGCAGGCGACGAACCTCGCGGTCGACGCGCACGTCGACGCCGACAGCCTGGTCGCGTACGCGAGCGACCTCGCCACGGGCAAGCCGGCGGGCGGCATCTCGCTCGAGCTGCGGCCGTTCGGCATCAAGGGCCAGACGGACGACAAAGGCGTGGGGACGCTCGCGCTCGCCAAGGGCGGCACCAAGGGGGCGCACTTCCTCGTCGCGCGGCGCGGCGACGACGTCGCGTTCGTGTCCGACGACGGCGGCTACTGGAACGAGTACGGCTCGTGGGCCCGGCAGGAGCGGCCCTCGCAGCTGGCCTGGTACGTCGTCGACGATCGCAAGCTGTACAAGCCGGGCGAGGAGGTGACGCTCAAGGGCTGGCTGCGCGTCCTCGATCCGGGCAAGCACGGCGACCTGCGCGGCGCCGCGGGCGTGGTCTCGCAGCTCTCGTACCGGGTCAACGACTCGCGCGGCAACAAGATCGCGCAGGGATCGATCGCGGTGAGCGCGGCCGGCGGGTTCGACACCAGGTTCACGCTGCCCAAGACGCCGAACCTCGGCGCCGCGTACGTCCTCCTCGAGGCGCAGGGCGCGATGCGGGGCGCCCACCAGCACGTGTTCCAGATCGAGGAGTTCCGGCGGCCGGAGTTCGAGGTCTCGGCGCAGGCGAGCCAGGGGCCGTTCCTCGTCGGGGGCGGCGGAGATGTCACGGTGAGCGCGAAGTACTACTCCGGGGGGCCCTTGCCGGGCGCGCCGGTCGCGTGGACGGTCACGGCGGGCCGCACGAGCTACACGCCGCCGAACCGCGACGAGTACACGTTCGGCGAGTGGATCCCGTGGTGGACGCGCCCTTACGGCGGCGGTGGCGGCGGCGGCGACGACGATTTCGGCGGGGGCGACGGTGACGACGAAGGAGGCGGCGGAGGCCGCGGTCCGCGGTCGTGGAGCCTCGCGGGCACGACCGACGCGACGGGCGCGCACACGATGCACCTCGACTTCTTGTCGGTGAAGCCGTCGCTGCCGATGTCGGTGACGGCGAGCGCGAGCGTCGTGGACGTGAACCGGCAGGCGTGGAGCGCGTCGTCGGCGCTGATCGTGCACCCGTCGCAGCTCTACGTCGGGCTCAAGGCGAAGAAGCCGTTCGTCGAGAAGGGCACGCCGTTCGAGCTCGACGTGATCGGCGTGGATCTCGACGGCAAGGCGGCGCCGGGCGCCCGGATCGAGGTCCGGGCGGTGCGCCTCGACTGGGAGTACAAGAAGGGCAAGTACGCGACGGTGGAGGTCGATCCGCAGGCGTGCGCGGTGACGGCCGCGGCGCAGCCGTCGGCGTGCACCTTCGCGACGAAGGAGGGCGGCTCGTACCAGGTGACGGCGACGATCGTCGACGCCAAGGGGCGGCCGAACCAGACGAAGCTGACGTTCTGGGTGACGGGCGGGGCAGCGCCGCCGGCGCGCGAGGTCGAGCAGGAGCGGGTGCAGATCATCCCCGACAAGAAGGAGTACCGCGCAGGCGAGCACGCCGAGCTGTTGCTGCAGGCGCCGTTCTACCCGGCGGAGGCGCTGGTGAGCTGGCGGCGCAGCGGCATCGTGAAGATCGAGCGGATGCAGCTCGACGGTCCGACGAAGGTGATCGCGGTGCCGATCAGCGACGCGATGGTGCCGAACCTGTTTGTTCAGGTGGATCTGGTCGGTGCCGCGCCGCGGGTCGACGACAAGGGCGTCGTGGATCCGAAGCTGCCGAAGCGGCCGGCGTACGCGGTGGGCTCGATCGATCTGCCGGTGCCGCCGAAGCAGCGGACGCTGGCGGTCGCGGTCGAGCCGAGCGCGCCGAAGGTCGGGCCGGGCGAGTCGGCGACGCTCGCGGTGTCTGTGAAGGACGCGGCGGGGCGGCCGGTGGCGGGCGCCGAGGCGGCGGTGATCGTCGTCGACGAGGCGATCCTCGCGCTGACGGGGTATCAGTTCCCGAGCCCGATCGGCGTGTTCTACGGCCACCGCTGGGCGGATACGCGCGATCATTATCTGCGCGGCCAGGTGAAGCTCGCGCGGCCGGACGCCGGCGTGCTCGCGCAGGGGAGCTCGGCGCCGGGCGGCGGAGGCGTGCCACCGCCGCCGCCACCGCCGCCGCCCGCGCCGATGGAGCCGATGGCGGCCGCGACCGACGACGCGACGCGGGCGCCCGCGAAGGAGTCCTCGCGCGCGCGCGCGAAGAACAAGAAGGGCGGCAAGGCGGACGAGGCCGAGCGTGACAGTGACAAGGACAGCATCGCCGACGGTGAGGACGCCGATCCGAACCAGGCGATCGCGATCCGGTCGAACTTCAACCCGCTGGCAGCGTTCGCGCCCGCGGTCGTGACGGACGCGGCGGGCCGGGCGACGGTGAGCGTGAAGGTGCCGGACAACCTGACGCGGTACCGGATCGTGGCGATCGCGACGGCGGGAGAGAAGCAGTTCGGCAAGGGCGAGAGCGCGCTGGTGGCGCGGCTGCCGCTGATGGTGCGGCCGAGCCCGCCGCGGTTCTTGAACTTCGGGGACACGTTCCAGCTGCCGGTGGTGGTGCAGAACCAGACGGACGCGCCGATGACGGTGAAGCTCGCGACGCGGACGACGAACGCGGCGCTGACGGACGGCGCGGGCCGCGAGGTGCTGGTGCCGGCGAACGATCGCGTGGAGGTGCAGTTCCCGGCGGCGGCGGAGCTGGCGGGGACGGCGCGGTTCCAGATCGTGGGGACGGCAGGCAAGGCGAGCGACGCGGCGGAGGTGGCGCTGCCGGTGTGGACACCGGCGACGACGGAGGCGTTCGCG
>DATMCI010000252.1:0-80518 GCA_035558535.1 Kofleriaceae bacterium | reverse complement strand
CCCGAGCCGGGAGCCTGCTACTCGGCGCCTCACGGCTTACCGAGACGGGACTTTCACCCGCTGGATCACCACAGCGAGACGGCGGTTGCGTCCTCCCTCCGGGAGGACGGTCTCCGTCGTCGTCGCGACGCACCATGGCCGGGACTCTACCGGAGCGCGGGCCGCGCGTGCGGCCCTAGCCAATACAGGACGCGAGGAACGGCCGCACGACGGCGAGGAACGCGTCGGGCTGATCGATGTGCATCCAGTGGCCAGCCGGCTCGATGCCGACCCAGCGCACGCCGCCGCGCTCGAGGAGCGCGCGGCTGTGCTCGCAGACACCGTCGGGGACGCCGGCCACGAACAGCGCCGGACAGCTGAGCTTGGCGAGCCGCGCCGCCAGCGTGTCCGTGCTGGAGAGCCGGACGAGATCGACGGCGTTCTGGTAGAACATCGCCGGCCAGGACGCGCACAGGGCCGCGTGATAGCCGTGCAGCGCCGGATCGCGCGCGCCCTCGGCGAGGATCTCCGCGCGCAGCTCGTCGAAGCCGCGCTCCACGAACCCCCGCAGGCTCCATGCCGCCGCGCGCGCGCTGAACGAGCAGTCGCCGCTCGACAGGTTTCCGTCGATGTCGACGACGCCGCGCGCCGGCACGCGCTCGGCGACGAGCGTCGCGAGCACGCCGCCCATCGAGTGCCCGATCAGGACCGCGGGCGGGCGCGGCCGGAGCCACGCGGCGAGGTGATCGGCCAGATAATCGAGCGAGTCTCCCGCGGGCAGCTCGGCCGGCCACGGCGAGCGGCCGTAGCCGGGCAGATCCGGCAGCGTGTGCAGAAAGCCCGCGAGCGCCGGGTGCTGGGCGATCGCGTCGTAGCTGATCGACCACTCGCCGAGGCCGTGGATCCACACGAGCTCGAGGCCGGCGCCGAACCGGCGCACCATCATGCCGTGCTCGAACGACCACGAGTCGGGCGCGCGCATCAGCCGAACGCCTTGCGGATACGCGCGAGCGCCTCCTCGATGTTCGCGCGCGAGTTGAACGCCGAGAGGCGGAAGTAGCCCTCGCCGGCAGGGCCAAAGCCCGCGCCCGGCGTGCCGACGACCTGCGCCTCGCCCAGCAGCCGATCGAAGAACTCCCACGACGAGGCGCCGCCGCGCGTCCGCAGCCACAGGTACGGCGCGTGGACGCCGCCGAACACCGTGAAGCTCGCGGCCGCGAGCCCCTCGCGGAGCAGCCGCGCGTTCTCCATGTAGAACGCGATCTGCGCGCTCGTCTGCGCGAGGCCCTCGGGCGAGTACGCCGCGGCCGCGCCGCGCTGCACGACGTACGAGGCGCCGTTGAACTTCGTCGTGTGGCGGCGCGCCCACAGCGCGTTCAGCGCGACGCGCGTGCCGTCGGGGGCGGTGCCGGTGACCGGCTTCGGCACGACCAGGAACGCGCAGCGCACGCCGGTGAACCCGGCGCGCTTCGAGAAGCTGCGCAGCTCGAGCGCGCACTCGCGCGCGCCGTCGATCTCGTAGATCGAGCGCGGCAGCGCCGGATCCGAGATGTACGACTCGTACGCGGCGTCGAACAGGATGATGGCGTCGTTCGCGCGCGCCCACGCGACCCAGCGCTCGAGCTGCGCGCGCGTCGCGACCGTCCCCGTCGGGTTGTTCGGCGAGCACAGGTAGACGAAGTCCACCGGCTCGGCCGGCGGCTCGGGCTGGAAGCCGTTCGCCTCGCTACCGACCAGGTACACGAAGCCCGGGTAGCGGCCGTCGGCTCCCGCGGCGGCGGTGCGCCCCGCCATGACGTTCGAGTCGACGTAGACCGGGTACACCGGGTCGGTGACCGCGATGCGCGCGCCGAGCGCGAAGATCTCCTGCACGTTGCCGCTGTCGCACTTGCTGCCGTCGCTGACGAAGATCTCGTCGGCGCCGATCTCGACGCCGCGCGCCGCGTAGTCGTGCTTGCGGATCGCCTCGACGAGGAAGTCGTAGCCCTGCTCGGGGCCGTAGCCGCGGAACGTCTCGCGGGCGCCCATCTCCTCGACCGCCTCGTGCATCGCGCGGACGATCGCGGGCGCGAGCGGCTCGGTGACGTCGCCGATGCCCAGGCGGATCACGCGCGCATCGGGGTGCGCGGCCTGGTACGCGCGGACGCGGCGGCCGATCTCGGGGAACAGGTAGCTCGCGGGGAGCTTGGCGTAATGCTCGTTGATACGCGCCATGGGGGCGCGACCCTACCCGAAGCCGGGCCCTCGCGCGACGGGGCGAGCGCCGCGCGCGACGGGGCGAGCACCGCGCGCGACGTCCCAGGCCGCGCGAACGCCGCTCGCGAGATACTGCCCCCATGTCGCCCCTGCCGCCCGGTCCGCGCAGCACGCTCTTGCACTCGCTGCGCTACGCGCGCGATCCGTTCGGATCGTCCCTGCGCTGCTTCGAGGAGTACGGCGATCCGTTCACCGCGCCGACGGTGTTCGGGCCGCAGGTCATCACCGCGGATCCGGAGGTGGTCGAGGCCGTGTTCGCCGCGGATCCGGCGACCTTCGCCGCGACCGGCGCCGCGCAGCTCGGTCCGGTGATGGGGCAAAGCTCGGTGATGCTCCAGGATGGCGAGCGCCACCGCGCGGCGCGCAAGCTGCTCGCGCCGCCGTTCCACCGCGCCGCGATCGAGCGGCTCGGGGAGGCGATCGCCGACGTCGCGCGACACCGCATCGGCGCGCTGCCGCGCGGGCGCGCGTTCGACATTCACGACGTGATGCGCGAGATCACGAGCGACGTGATCGTCCGGATCGTGTTCGGCGCGACGGAGGCCCGGGCCGCCCGCGCGCTCACCGCGCAGCTGTACGACGTGGCGAGCACGCTGAAACCGACGTTCCTGCTCGTGCCGGCGCTCCGCCGCCGGCTCGGCGGGCTCTCGGCGTGGGCGCGGTTCCAGCGCGCGTGCGAGCGGAGCCAGGTGCTCGTCGGAGAGCTGATCGCGGCGCGGCGCGACGCGCCGCCCGGCCCCGACCTGCTCGGCATCCTGCTCGGCGCGCGCGACGCCGCCGGCGAGCCGCTCTCGGAGCGAGAGGTGTGGGAGCAGCTCATGACGTTCTTCATGGCCGGGCACGACACCACGGCCTCGGCGCTCGCGTGGGCCGTCCAGCTGGTGCACCGCGATCCGCAGGTGCGCGACCGGCTGCGCGCCGAGGTCGCCGGGGTCGCCGGGGCGACCGACGCCGCCGCGCTCGCCGCGCTGCCGTACCTCGAGGCCGTGTGCCTGGAGACCTTGCGGCTGTGCCCGATCGCGCCGTACATCGCGCGCGACCTCCGCCGGCCGTTTCCGGTCGGCGGCTACGAGCTGCCCGCCGGCGCCACCATCGCGATCTCGATCATCGGCATCCACCGCCGGCCCGAGCTCTACCCCGACCCCGCGCGCTTCGATCCCGAGCGCTTCCTCGGCAAGAGCTATCCGCCGTCGCAGTTCCTGCCGTTCGGCGGCGGCGCGCGGCGCTGCCTCGGCGCCGCGCTCGCGATGCTCGAGATGAAGCTCGTGCTCGGCGTCGTGATGCAGGCGCCGCCGCTGCGGCTGATCGGCGACCCCGCGATCCGCGCGGCCGTGCGCAACACCACCGTCGGGCCGCGCGGCGGGGTCAGGGTCGAGCTCGCCGCCGCCTGACGCGCGCGCGGCCGCGGCCGGCGCACCGTGGTACACGATCGCGATGCGGCGGCACCGCCTGTCCGTGGCGCTCCTCGTGCTGGCGGCGTGCGCCGGCTCGCGCCCCCGCGAGCTCGCGGTGCCGGATGTCCGCCAGGCCACCGACTACACGTGCAGCGCGTCGGCGCTCCAGGCGGTGCTCGCTTACTACGGGGTCGAGAAGCGCGAGGACGAGCTCGCGCGCGAGCTGGGCGCCACGCCGGAGGACGGCGCGCCGCCCGAGGCGATCGTGCGCGTCGCCATGGCACACGGCCTGCGTGCCCAGAAGCGCGAGAACATGACGGTCGAGGATCTGGCGGCCGAGGTCGCCGGCGGGCGCCCCGTCATCGTCGAGATCCAGGCTTGGTCTGACACGCCGCGGATGTCGTGGGCCGACGCCTGGGACGATGGCCATTACGTGATCGTGGTGGCCATCGATGGCGACCGACTCGTGTTCGAGGACCCATCGGTGCTGGGCAGCCGCGCGGTCCTGTCTCGCCGCGAGCTCGAGGAGCGCTGGCACGACATCGACGGCGGGTACCGCAACATCCGGACCGGCATCGTGTTCGGCGGCAAGCCGCCCGTCCCGGCTCCCGCCCGGGTCCACATGGATTAGCCCGAAGCGCTCGAGCAGCCTGCGCGTGAACGCGGCTCCAGCTCCGCCGTCTCGGGTTTCGAGGTTGCCGACGCCGCGAGCCCACCGCCGGAGGGGGATCCGAAAGTGAATCCAGCGCTCGGCGACACGCTCCAACTTGAATTCGCCGACAGTCGCGCTCGGCGGCACGCTCCAACTTGAATTCGCCGACAGTCGCGCTCGGCGGCGCCTCCACTTGAATTCGCCGACAGTCCGCTTGGCGAGCCGAGCTGCTCGCATCCCAGCGCTGGGAGACCATCACCGTGTCTCCTGTTAGTGCATCGTCCCGGCAGCGAGCGGAGTCCAATCACCGGCGGGGATGAACGCAGCCCAGTAATAGGGATGTGCGAACCTTGGCTGGCGCATCAGGCGCAGCTTGGCCCGGCGCAGCGCCTCGGCGCGCCCGGTGCCGCGGGCCAGCTCGCCGTAGAACTCGCGCATCAGCTCGGGCGCCGACGAGTCACTGACGTTCCACAGGCTGACCACCTGCGACTGCGCACCGGCCAGCACCAGCGCGCGGCGCAGCCCGTACACCCCTTCGCCGGACTTCACCTCGCCCACCCCGGTCTGGCACGCCGACAGCACCACGAGCTGGGTTCCCCACCAGTCCATGCCCGCAAGCTCGCGCGCGCTCACGACGCCGTCGGGACGCACGTTCGCGCCCGCAAGTGCCAGGCCGGCCTGATCGAGTGCTTCGGTCGGGTCGTCGTTCGCTGACCCAGGAGGCGGCGCGGACAGCGCGCTTTCGATCGACATTCCGCGCTCTGCGACTGCGGGGGACCGCTGGGTGCCGGTCGGCGTCGTGGTCGCCGCTGGCGCCAAGCCGCCGGCGCGGTTGTAGAAGCCATGCGTGGCGACGTGCAGCACCGCCGGACCAGCGAGCCGCGCCAGCGCGGCCTTGGTTGCCTGGCTCCCGCTGAGGGTCTGGATACTGGGGAAGTGGCGCACAATCGCGTCCGTCTCGGTGACCGTGCCTGCGAGCCGGACGTACGGGCCCGGACCGTAATCGGGATCCGCCACGATCGTGGCGGGCGACTGGGGCGCCTGCTTGACGGCGAGCCGCAGCAGGTCGCGCCCGCTGGTCAGATAGCTGATGAGGTATTGCTCGAGGGCAGGACGGCCCTGCAGATCAATCAGCGCCTCGAACGGGACCAGATTGAGTTTGTCATCGGGTGAGATGATGAGGTGGGAGATGCCGGGCAGCCGGCTGCGGATCGGCGCGAGCAGCTTCGCATCGAGATTGCGGAGCGCCCGCCTGGCGACCTCTGCGGAGGCGTCCTTGCGCATCGAAACGAGTACGGCATCGACCGCAGCGTCGATCGGCGCCGCTTCGCCGAGCGAAACCCATTGGGGAGGACCTTGCCTGAACAAGAGGTATGCGAGATAGCGCGCCTCCTGCCACTTCTGCTGGATCCGTCGAGCATCGCGGCGGTGGTAGCGAACGAACTCGACCAGCGCGGCCCCCGGTGGCAACGCGGCCTGGAGCTTGGCGAGCGTAATCGACTCTGAGCGAGCGCGGAAGGGGCTGCTGGCGGCGTTGAGCTCGCCCTCGAGGGTGTCGATCTGGGTACGGAGGCCTTTGATTTCCTCCTGCTGGTTGCGCGCGGTCTTGGGGTCGAAGGGGGCGCGCAGGCGTGTCGAGAGTTGCGTCGTGACGTCTGCGAGCTGGGCGAGCTTGTCGCGAAGCTGTGGAGTGAGGTGAGCGCGCAGGCTAGCCTGGGTTTCAACGAGGGTATCGAGAACACGACCCTTGCGGTGTAGGACGGCCGTGAACGCCGCCTCGAGCGCGAGCGAACTCGCAGGCACGTCGTGCGCGTTAAATGACACGAGAGCTTGCGTCTCTCGTTGTAGGAGCGACATGAGCTCTCGTTTGCGGGCCTCGGAGAGACGCACAAGCTCGATGCGCAGATAAGCTTCTTGGATCTCAGCGGCGCGGACATAGAGCGGCTCCGCGCGTGCGTACGCGCCTTGCGCTTGATAGAGCCTCGCGAGGTTGTTGAGGCTGAGGGCGACGTCGGGATGCGTCGCGCCCAGCGCCTTCTCACGGATCGCGCGCGCGCGGACATAGAGTGGCTCCGCGCGCGCGTACGCGCCTTGCGCTTGGTAAAGACTCGCGAGGTTGTTGAGGCTGGTGGCGACGAGGGGATGCATCGCGCCCAGCGCCTTCTCGCGGTGGTCGAGCGCGCGGACCAACAGCGGTTCCGCGCGCGCGTACGCGCCTTGCGCTTGGTAGAGCATCGCGAGGTTGTTGAGACTGTAGGTGACGTCTGGATGCGTCGCGCCCAGCGCCTTCTCGCGATGGTCGAGCGCGCGGACCAACAGCGGTTCCGCGCGCGCGTACGCGCCTTGCACCTGGTAGAGACTCGCGAGGTTGCTGAGGATTCCAGCGACGTCGGGATCCATCGTGCCCAGCGCCTTCTCGCGGATATCAAGCGCGCGGACCAAGAGGGGCTCAGCACGCGCGTACGCGCCTTGCACTTGGTAGAGCATCGCGAGGTTGTTGAGGCTGTAGGCGACGTCTGGATGCGTCGCGCCCAGCGCCTTCTCGCGGATGGCGAGCGCGCGGACCAAGAGCGACTCCGCGCGCACGTACGCGCCTTGCGCCTGGTAGAGACTCGCGAGGTTGTTGAGGCTTTGGGCGACATCTGGATGCGTTGCGCCCAGCGCCTTCTCGCGGATAGCGAGCGCGCGGACCAAGAGCGACTCCGCGCGCACGTACGCGCCTTGCGCCTGGTAGAGACTCGCGAGGTCGTTGAGGCTTTGGGCGACATCTGGATGCGTCGCGCCCAGCGCCTTCTCGCGGATAGCGAGCGCGCGGACATAGAGCGGCTCCGCGCGCGTGTACGCGCCTTGATCATGGTAGAGACTCGCGAGGTTGTTGAGGCTTTGGGCGACATCTGGATGCGTCGCGCCCAGCGCCTTCTCGCGGATGGCGAGTGCGCGAACATAGAGCGGCTCCGCGCGCGCGAATATGCCTTGCTTGTTGTAGAGAGTCGCGAGATTGTTAAGGATTCCAGCGACGTCGAGATCCATCGTCCCCAGCGCCTGCTCACGGATGGCGAGCGCGCGGACATAGAGTGGCTCCGCGCGCACGTACGCGCCTTGTGCATAGTAGAGAACCGCGAGGTTGTTGAGGCTTTCGGCGACGTCTGGATGCGTCGCGCCCAGCGCCTTCTCGCGGATGGCGAGCGCACGGACATAGAGTGATTCCGCGCGCGCGTACGCGCCTTGATCATGGTAGAGACTCGCGAGGTTGTTGAGGCTTTCGGCGACGTCTGGATGCGTCGCGCCCAGCGCCTTCTCGCGGATGGCAAGCGCGCGGACATAGAGCGGCTCCGCGCGCGCGAAAACGCCTTGCGCCTCGTAGAGACTCGCGAGGCTGTTGAGGCTAGTAGCGACGAGGGGATGACTCGCGCCCAGCGCCTTCTCGCGAAGCGCAAGGCTTCGCTCCGCAAGCGGCATCGCCTCACGAAACTTGCCTTGCCTATAGAGCATCTCCACTTGCTTGTCGAGCGACGTAGCTTCGTCGCCCGGCTCTTTGGGCTCGGCCGTCGACCATCGTGCTCCGGTCCTGGAACACCCCAGCAAGAGCACGATGAGTGCCAGAACACCCAATCTGCGAGACGACGTCTGAATCCTCGAGACCATCACCTTGCCTCCTGTTGGCGCATCGTGCCGGTGGCGAGCGGAGTCCAATCACCGGCGGGGATGAACGCAGCCCAGTAATAGGGATGTGCGAACCGGGGCTGTCGCATCAAGCGCAGCTTGGCCCTGCGCAGCGCCTCGGCGCGTCCAGTGCCACGGGCCAGCTCGCCGTAGAACTCGCGCATCAGCTCGGGCGCCGACGAGTCACTGACGTTCCACAGGCTGACCACCTGCGACTGCGCGCCGGCCAGCACCAGCGCGCGGCGCAGCCCGTACACCCCTTCGCCGGACTTGACCGCGCCCACCCCGGTCTGGCACGCCGACAGCACTACGAGTTGGGTCCCCCACCAGTCCATGCCGGCGAGCTCGCGTGCGCTCACGATGCCGTCGGGGCGCACGTTCGCGCCCGCCAGTGCCAGGCCGGCCTGATCGAGCGCCTCGGTCGGGTCGTCGTTCGCTGACCCAGGAGGTGGCGCGGACAGCGCGCTTTCGATCGACATTCCGCGCTCTGCAGCTGCCGGGGACCGCTGGGTGCCGGCCGGCGTCGTGGTCGCCGCTGGCGCCAAGCCGCCGACGCGGTTGAAGAAGCCATGCGTGGCGACGTGCAGCACCGCCGGACCAGCGAGCCGCGCCAGCGCGGCCTTGGTTGCCTGGCTCCTGCTGAGCGTCTGGATGCCGGGGAAGTGGCGCACAATCGCGTCTGCCTCGGCGACGGTGCCCGCGAGACGGGCGTACGGGCCCGGACCGTACTCGGGATCGGCCACGATCGTGGCGGGGGACTGAGCGGCTTGCTTGACGGCGAGCCGCAGCAGATCGCGTCCGCTGGTCAGATAGCTGATGAGGTATTGCTCGAGGGCAGGACGGCCCTGCGGATCAATCAACGCCTCGAACGGGACCAGGTTGAGCTTGTCATCGGGAGAAATGATGAGGTGAGAGACGCTCGGCAGCCGGCTGCGGATCGGTGCGAGCAGCTTCGCATCGAGGTTGCGGAGCGCGCGCCTGGCGGCTTCCGCAGAGACGTCCTTGCGCATTGCGGCGCGCACGGCGTCGACCGCGGCGTCGATCGGGCCCGCCTCGCCGAGCGGGACCCATTGGGGAGGACCTTGCCTGAACAAGAGGTATGCGAGGTAGCGCGCCTCCTGCCAGAGCTGCTGGGTCTGTCGAGCATCGAAGTGGTGATAGTGGACAAACTCGACCAGCGCGGCCCCCGGAGGCAACGCGGCCTGGAGCTTGGCGAGCGTGACTGGCTCTGAGTGAGCGTGGAACAGCCCGCTCGCGGCGTTGAGTTCTCCTTCGAGAGTGTCAATCTGGGTACGGAGTTCTTTGATCTCGTCCTGCTGGTTGCGCGCGGTCTTAGCGTCGAAGGGAGCACGGAGGCGAGTCGAGAGCTGCGTGGTGGCGTCTGCGAGCTGGGCGAGCTTGTCGCGAAGCTGTGGAGTGAGGTGAGCACGCAGGCTGGCCTGGGTCTCCACGAGGGCATCAAGAACGCGGCCCTTGCGGCGCAGGACGGCCGTGGACGCGGCCTCAAGTGCTCGCAAACTGGCAGGCACGTCGTGTGCATGAAAGGAAACCAGGGTTTGTGTATCCAGTTGCAGGAGAGACAGGAGGCCTCGTTTGCGGGCCTCGGAGAGGCGCACGAGTTCGATGCGCAGATAGGCTTCGTGGATCTCAGAAGCGCGGACCAGGAGCGGCTCGGCGCGGGCGTACGCGCTTTGCGCTTGGTAGAGCTTCGCCAGGTTGTTGAGGCTTTGGGCGACGTCTGGATGCATCACACCCAGCGCCTTCTCGCTGATATCGAGTGCACGGACAAACAGCGGCTCTGCACGCGTATACGCGCCTTGCGCGTAGTAGAGCTTCGCCAGGTTGTTGAGGCTGCTAGCAACGTCGGGATGTATTGCTCCCAGGGTCTTCTCGCGGACGTGGAGTGCGCGGACAAAGAGTGGTTCCACACGCGCAAAGGCACCTTGCTCGTAGTAAAGACTCGCGAGGTTGTTGAGGCTGAAGGCGACGTCGGGATGCATCGCGCCCAACGCCTTCTCGCGGATGTCGAGCGCGCGGACAAAGAGCGGCTCCGCGCGCGCCAACGCGCCTTGTTCTAGGTAGAGACCTGCGAGGTTGTTGAGGCTTTGGGCGACGTCGGGATGCATCGCGCCCAACGCCTTCTCACGGATGTCGAGCGCGCGGACAAAGAGCGGTTCCGCGCGCGCCAACGCGCCTTGCTCTAGGTACATCTCCGCGAGGTTATTGAGGCTGAGGGCGACGAGGGGATGCCTCGCGCCCAGCGCCTTCTCGTAGATGTCGAGCGCGCGGACAAAGAGCGGCTCGGCCCGCGCGTACGTGCCTTGCGCTTGATAGAGACTCGCGAGGTTGTTGAGGCTGATGGCGACGAGGGGATGCCTCGCACCCAGCGCCATCTCGCTGATGGCGAGTGCACGGACCCAGAGCGGCTCTGCGCGTGTGTACGCGCCTTGCGCGTAGTAGAGCAACGCGAGGTTGCTGAGGCTGGTGGCGACGTCGGGATGCATCGCGTCCAACGCCTTCTCGTAGATGTCGAGTGCGCGGACAAAGAGCGGCTCCGCGCGTGCGTACGTGCCCTGCTCGTAGTAGAGCAACGCGAGGTTGTTGAGGCTGGTGGCGACGTCGGGATGCATTGCCCCTAGCGCCTTCTCGCGGATGGCGAGCGCGCGGACATGGAGCGGTTCCGCGCGCCCATACTCGCCTTGCGCTTGGTAGAGCAACGCAAGGTTGTTGAGGCTTTCGGCGACGTCTGAATGCACCGCACCCAGCGCCTTCTCGTAGATGTCGAGCGCGCGGACAAAGAGCGGTTCGGCCCGCGCATACGTACCTTGCGCTTGGTAGAGACTCGCGAGGTTGTTGAGGCTTTTGGCGACGTCTGGATGCCTCGCGCCCAGCACCTTCTCGCGAAGCGCAAGGCTGCGCTCCGCAAGCGGCAGCGCCTCACGATACTGGCCTTGGCTGTAGAGCGTCTCCACTTGCTTGTCGAGCGACGTGGCTTCGTCACTCGGCTCTTTGGGCTCGGCCGTCGACCATTGTGATTCGGTCCTGGAACACCCCAGGAAGAGTACGACGAGTACCAGAACCTCCAATCTACGGGACGACGTCTGAATCCTCGAGACCATCACCTTGCCTCCTGTTGGTGCATCGTGCCGGCGGTGAGCAGAACCCAGGCCCGGCCCGATCAAGCGCCTCGGCGGAATCCTCGTTCAGGGATCCAGGAGGCGACGCGGCGATCGCGCCTTTGTTGAGCAGGAGTCTCTCCACGCTTCCCTGAGACGACACAGGTGGCTCAAAAACAACACCAATCGTAGCGGCATTGGTACCATAGCGACGATAGGGTGCTCCCCGGACCTCCGATGAAGCCGATGCAGGAGCTGATCAGGCAAGTGCCGCAGGCAACCAATCGGAGCAAAATCGCTATGTTCACCCGTGCCCATCGTGGCGCAACCCTGACGCTCTGCCGCAATCCACGGCATTCCCGCTCATAAGCAGCCAGTGCGATACTGTCTGCCAGCTGGCTTATCAGCAGGCAGCTGCCGCAATCTGCGGCAGCTGATGCATACCGGCCAGTCGCCGCCACCCGCCCTCAGCCGAATACGAGCTTGCTCACCGTCGTCGTGACGCCCTGGGATGCGGGGACGAGCAGACGCAGCTCGCCCTCGGCCCAGCGCGTGATGTCCTGGTCGCTGGCCGAGCGACGCGGTCACACGGCAGACCCCGAAGCCCCGAAGGTCTGGTCTGACGCGTCGCGTCTAACGCGGTGCGCCCTCATTATATAGGCTGGGGCCCGGATATAGGCTGGCGCCCGGATATAGGCTGGCGCCCGGATATAGGCTGGCGCCCGGATATAGGCTGGCGCCCGGATATAGGCTGGCGCCCGGATATAGGCTGGGGCCCGGATATAGGCTGACGCCCGGATATAGGCTGGGGCCCGGCTAGCGCGCGGGCGGCTCGACGAGCCGCCGGTACCGGCGCAGGATCTCGCGCGTCCGCTCGTGCGGCAGCCCCTCGACGGTGTCGCCGTTGATGCCGGTCATCGTGCGCGCCGCGACCAGGGCGTTGACGATCGCCTCCTCGGTGGCGTCGACCGTGGCCTCGAACAGCCAGTTGATCTCGGCGCGCGGAAAGGTCTTCACCGATGAGATGGCGGCGGGATCCTCGGCGCGCGGGTTGGCCGTCGAGAACGCGAGGAAGATGTCGCCCGAGCCGTCGCCGGAGATGCTGCCCATGCGGCCGAGCGCGAGCGGGACGCGGCGGGCCAGCCGCTCGAGCTGGTGCGGCAAGAGCGGCGCGTCGGTCGCGACGACGACGATGATCGATCCGTACTCGGCGGTCGGCGACATCGCGGCGGCGTGCCCGCCGGCCTCGAGCTCCGCGCCGACCGGGACGCCCGCGATGCGGAGCTGGGGGCGCAGCCCGTAGTTGCACTGGACCAGCGCGCCGACCCGGAACTCGCCGACTGCCGTCTTGACCACGCGCGACGCGGTCCCGATCCCGCCCTTGTAGCCATGGCACACCATCCCGGTGCCGCCGCCGACGTTGCCCTCGGCGACGGGCCCGCCCGCCGCCCCGTCGAGCGCCGCGTAGACGTCGGGCGGGTGGACGTGGAAGCCATAGATGTCGTTGAGCCTGCCGTCCCAGGTCTCCGCGACGACGGGGAGCGAGAACGCGTCCTCGAGGTCGCCCGACGGCTTGAGCCGCTCGAGCGCCCACCGGATCGCGGTGTCGCGCGCCACGCCGACGGAGTGCGTGTTGGTGAGGAGCACCGGGCCGTAGAGCTGGCCCGCCTCGTCGAGCCAGGTCGTCCCGGTCATCTCGCCGTTGCCGTTGAGCGAGAACCAGGCGGCGAACACCATGTCCGTCGACGTCTTGCCGCGCGGGAAGATCGCGGTCACGCCGGTGCGGACCGGCCCCTTGCCGACGACCAGCTTACCATCCCCGGAGATCAGCGTGCGGTGGCCCACCTCGACCCCGGCGACGTCGGTGATCGCGTTGAGCGGCCCCGGCGTGCCCGAGAACGGGATCCCCAGCGCCCGCGCGCGCGGCTGCCCGACGGGCGGCGGCTCCGCCGGCACCGAGGGCCGCGCCGGCGCAGACGCGGACCCGGACGCGGGCGGCGCGGGCCGCGCCGGGCAACCGCACGACAGCGAGATCGCAAGCGCGCACAGGAGCAATCCGCGTCGGCTCATCGCGGCCGCGACGTTACATGCGTGATGAAATGGTCGCCACCATGACCGCGCCGATGGAGCCGCCCGCGCCGCCCGGAGGGGAGCTCGTGCGCGGCCTCGGCACCGGATCGGCCTTCGCGGTCGTGGTCGGCGCGGTGATCGGCTCGGGCGTGTTCCTCGTCGCCACCGACATCCGCGCGACCGTCGCCGCCCCGATCTGGGGCGTGGTCGTCTGGATCGCCGCCGGCCTCCTGTCCCTCATCGGCGCGCTCACGTTCGCCGAGCTCGGCGGGCGGCTCCCCGGCACCGGCGGCCAGTACGTCTACCTGCGCGAGGCGTTCGGGCCGCCGATCGCGTTCCTCTTCGGGTGGACGCTGTTCCTGGTCATCCAGGCCGGATCGATCGCCGCGGTCGCGGCCGCGTTCGCGCGGGTGCTCGCCGAGCTGGTGCCGCTGTCTGCCTCCGAGCAGCTCGCGGTCGCAGGCGCGGTGATCGCCGCCTCCACCGGGGTCCACCTGCTCGGCGTCCGGCGCGGCGGCCTCGTGCTCGACGTGCTGAGCGCGCTCAAGGTCGCCGCGCTGGTCGGGCTCGGCGTGGCCGGGCTCGTCCTGTCCGATCGCGGCATCCCGGACCTGTCCGCCGCGCCCGCGCCGGGCGCCGCCCCGTTCGGCGTCGCGCTGATCGCGGCGTTCTGGGCGTACGACGGCTGGAACAACGTCGGCTACCTGGCGGGCGAGGTCCGCGACCCGCGGCGCAGCGTGCCGCTGGCCATGATCGGCGGCATCGGCATCGTCGGCGTGCTCTACGTCCTCGTCAACCTCGCCATCCACCTGACGCTGGCGCCCGACGAGCTGGCGCGATCGACGCAGCCGGCGGTCGATGCCGCGACCCGGCTCGTCGGCTCCGGCGCCGCGACCGCGATCCTGCTCGCGATCCTCCTGTCCACGCTCGGCTGCGTCCACAGCCTCGTGATGGCCGGCGCGCGCGTCCCGTACGCGATGGCCAAAGACGGCGTCGTCCCCGCGGTGCTGGTGCGGCTCTCGCCCCGCACCCGCGCTCCCTCGGCCGCGCTGCTCCTGCAGATGGCGTGGTCGCTCGTGCTCGCGGCGTCCGGGACGTACGAGCAGCTGTTCACCTACGCCATCGCCGCCTCGTTCGTCTTCTACGGCCTGTGCGCGATCGGGGTCATCGTGCTGCGCCGGCGCGCGCCGGAGGCCCAGCGGGCGTTCTCGGTGCCGCTCTACCCGTGGGTGCCGATCGCCTACGCGCTGTTCTGCGCCGCGTTCGTGCTCAACGCCTGCATCGAGAAGCCGCTGGCGTCGCTCGCGGGTTTGGGCATCGTGGCCGCGGGCGTGCCGGCGTACGTGTGGTTCACGCGGCGCCGGCCACAGCACGAGCACGAGCACGAACAGCACTAATCGTTGGCGAGCCGCAGCGTCGTCTCGATCGCCACCTTCGCGACCGCGGCCGCGAACGGCACATCGAGGTTCGCGAGCACGTCGGTGGAGCGGTGGTTGTGAGGGCTGCGGGTCACGCGATTGGAGTAGTCCATGTCTTCGTTGAACAGGACCCCGGGGATGCCGAAGAATTCGAACTCCGATAGATCGGTGTTGAACACGGCATTGCGCAGCCGATCGCGCGGCGCGTAGAGCGGCACAAGCTCGGGCGTGAGCTGCCGGGCCGCGTCGACCGCGAGCGCGGCCATCCGCTCCGAGCCGGGCACCTGGGTCGGGCTGATCTGGAACGCGAGCCGGCCCGGGTGGTGCCAGCCAATGAAGTCGGTGATCACGACGGCGTGGACGTCCCGGCGGGTGCGCATCAGCTCGGTCAGGAAGTGCCGCACGCCCAGGCAATCGGCCGGGAACTCCTCCCCGGTGAAGTGGACCAGCCAGATGTCGCGCTTGGGACGCGCGTCGCGCAGCACCGCGGCGGCGCCGAGCAGCGCGGCGGTCGCCGTCGCATTGTCGTCGGCGCCGTGGCTCGTCACCCGCTGGCCGGTCGCCTTGAACGTGTCCTCCGCGACCGCGGCGTCGATGTGATCGGCCATCACGACCGGCGGCCCGTCCTCGGTGCCCTCGATGACGGCGATCAAATTGGACTGCGGGATGCCGCGCCACGTGAAGCGCTGGCGGATCGTCTGGATCGCGAGGACCCGGTAGCGCTCCTCGAGGTAATCGACCATGCGCTCGAGATCGTGATCGGGCTGGAACGCGCCCTTCTTGCGGAACTGGGCGGTGCGCCCCGACAGCGGATAGCGGGCCTCCGCCTCGCCATCGGCGATCTGCAGATCTTCGCGGTAGCGGGCCGCCCACTCTGCGGGCCACGCGGGCACCTGGAGCGCGACCCGCACGGCGAGCGGCTGCGCGCTCGGCGCCGGCTCCCACGCGATCTCGGACGGCCACGCGATCGCACCGCCGTCGACGGCCGCGACGAAGGTGACTGGCCGCGCGTTGAACCGCGGCGGCTGGTTCAGGCAATAGGCATCGAACGCCCCGGGCGCCGTGAGCTCGGCGGTCCGGGCCTCGCGCTCGCGCGGATCGGGCCAGGCGAGGGCGAGCGCGCCGCCCGGGCGCCGGAAGAAGACGCAGTTGCCGAACCGTGGCTGATGATAGAGATCGCTCGACGCGAGGAAGTCGCCGAACAGGCTCTCTCGGCCGGGGCTCTGCGACGGATCGACCGGCTCCGGCAAGAGCGGCTTCTCGCCCACCTTCTGGCTCCATGCCGGCCGCCAGTTGCCAGCCTGCGACAGCCACGTCCACGCCCCGCCGCCGCTCCGGCGCCAGCGCGCAAACACCCAGTTGGGCTGACCGTCCCAGTCTTGGGTCGGCCAGAGCTCGAGCTCGACGCGGCGCTCGGGCAGGGTCTCGGCGATCTGCCGGGCCTGGGCGGCGCCGCGCTCGCGCAGCGCCACGGGGAGCCGCGGCCGGGCCGCGGGCGGCCGCCCCAGGACGAGATCGCGCACGCTCGCCCCGATGAAGATCGGGAAGTACTGCTCCGACGTGCCCGACGAGTCGAGCCACGGCTCGGCGCGGAGGCCGCGCAGGAGATCGCCGCCCTCCGCGAGCCCCGTCGTCGGCGCGGGCCGGGGGGCGACCGGGGACGCGCCGCTGCACGCGACCCCGAGCACGAGCGCCGCGGCGCCGGCCCGGTGCACGAGCGTGAGGAGGCCAGTGCTCATGCGCCAGTGCTAGCCAGGTCTAGAAGGACTGCGCCAGGCGCGCGTAGAAGTAGCGCCCCATGAAGTCATAGGCCGTCGCATCAGAGTCGGCCCAGAAGCCGACGTAGATCAGCGCCGGCTTCGCATCCAGGACGTTATTCACGCCCACGGTGAGCCGCGTGGTGCCGACCTTGCTCTTCAGCATGTAGCCGCCGAACAGATCCACGTTGACGTTCGCGTCGACGTCGCGCGAGAACAGCTCGAGGTTCTCCGGCGTGTTGCAGTCGTTGTCCGCGCACTCCTTGTAGCCGTGGACGTACCGCGCGTTGAGGCCCGCGGTCGGCCCGCGCCCGCCCCGGTAGCGCTCCCACACCGTCGTCAGGTTCGCCTTGAACCTCGGGTACGCGCCCAGGTCGTAGACCCCGACGCCCTGCAGCTGATTGCTCGAGTTGTCGAGTACGAAGCGGCTCAGGTACTGGCCCTCGAGCTGGTGGTGGAAGTCGCCCGCCCGGGGGTTTCGATGCCGGTACGCGACCGCGAAGTCGAAACCGGAGGTCTCGGTGCCGCCGACATTGAGGATCTGATCATCGATGAAGTCGATCGCGTAGCCGCGCCGCGAATTGCGGTGGATCTTGGCGCAATCCTCGTCTTGATCGCGCGTGTAGCAGTTCGCAAGGATGACCTGTCCGCCGAGCGCCTGGATCGCATTCCTGATCTTGATGTTGAAGTAATCGGCCGTGAACGACAGGCCCTTCACCTGCGGCGGCTCGTACACGACGCCCGCGGTGATGACCTTCGCGGTCTCCGCGTCGAGCGTCGTATTGCCGCGCTGGACCGCCCGCTGCTGCGTGGTATCGAAGATCACGTTATTGGGGACGCCCTGCTCGGCGCACCGCCGGATCGTGACCTCGTCCGGCTCCGGATTCTGGGCCTTGTCGCACGGATCGATCGCGGCGGGGAAGTCGTCGGTGTTGCCCTGGTACAGCTCGCTGACCGACGGCGCGCGGAACGCCGTCGAGTACGTGCCGCGCACCGCGACGCCGCCGAACGTCTTGAACAGCGCGCCGGCCTTCCCGGTCACGCCGCTGCCGAACGTGTCGTAGTTGAACGCGCGCGCCGCGAGGTTGATCTCAGCCCACTGCGCGCCTTTGAAGCCCGACACTGGCACGATCGACAGCTCGACGAACGCCTCGCGCACGTCGTACGAGCCGCTGGTCGGCTTCTGCACGCTGTCGGTGGAGTCGCCCGCCGCGGTCACCGGGTCCGGCGTGAAGCCGCCCGCCTCCCTGCGGTAGTCGGCGCCGATCGCCATGGAGATGTCGCCGTTGTTCGGCAGCGTCGCGATCCGGCCGCTCGCCTGCGCGAGCGCCGTCTTCTGGTCGTTGAAGCCGGTGCTCACGCCGGTGAACGTCACGTACGCGGCCTGCGAACGATCGATCGAGCCCGACGGGCCCATGATGTTGATCGGCACGCAGTTCGGGATCTCGTCGCCCGGCGTGCCACACCGCGGAACGCCCTCGCCATCGAAGAAGCTCGGGCCGAGCGCGTTCGCGAGCCGGCTCACGCTCAGGCTGCCCTCGAGGCGCTGCAGGCCGACGGTGTGGCCGTAGTTGTACGAGAGCTCCCACTTCCAGTTCGGCAAGGCGCGCGCCTCCGCGTCGATCTTGCCGCTGGCACCGGCCACGATCCGGAACGTGTCGACGTTCTGGATCTGATCGCGCGTCCCGAACTCCTCGAGCCTGCGGCGGTAGTCGAAGATATCGCCGCCGGTGGTGTTGTAGACGCTCCCGGCCGAGATCGGTGCGTCCCCGAAATACGGCTGCGGCGCGAGCTTCTGCCTGGACTGCCGGTTCAGGTACAGGCCCTCGAAGAACACCTTGACGTCCTTGGTCAGGTTGTAATGACCCGCGCTGTACACGTTGTAGCGGGCCGATGGCGTATAGAGGTAATTCGAGGGCTGGTAGTTGTAGAGGTCTTCCGGCGAGCGGAACTCCTCCCAGCCGCCGCTGCCGTCGGGCTTGCAGGGGAGCGGCGCCCCGTCCGGATCCCGCCCGCACAGCGCGACGTCGTCTGTCACGCCGTCGCCGTCGAGATCGATCGACGAGGGGTTGATGCGGCCGCCCGGCGTCGACGTCGAGCCGCTGATGTACTCCTCCTTGGCCTCGAAGTCGTACTCGCGGTCGTACGCGGCGAAGTCCCGATCTCCGCAGAACACCGGGCGCTGGTTCTGGTAGCCGGCGGAGAAGATGATGTTGCCCTGCTTCGACGAGTGCCCGGTGACGAAGCTGGCGTCGTACGTGAAGCCGTCGCCGCGCGACGAGCCGCCGGTGTAGAGGCTCGCCTCGGTGCCACTGAAGTCCTGGCGCGTGATGAGGTTGACCACGCCGCCGATGGCATCGGAGCCGTAGAGCGCCGAGGCGCCGTCCTTGAGCACCTCGACGCGCTCGATCACCGCGAGCGGGATCGCGTTCAGATCGACGGACGCGTTGGCGCCGGTGCCGCCGGGGACGACGCGGCGGCCGTTGAGCAGCACGAGCGTGCGGTTCGTGCCGAGGCCGCGGAGGTCGACGCGCGTCGAGCCGTCGCCGCCGTCGTTGACCTGCGCGTTGACCGCGTTCGACTGCGCCGGCAGGTTCTGGAGGATGTCACCGATCGTCGCGAGGCCGGCGCCTTCGAGGTCGGCCTTGTCGAGCACCGAGACCGGCGCGGTCGTCGTCAGCTCGCGGCGCTCGATCATCGAGCCGGTGACCTCGATGACCTCGGCCCCCTCCTGCTGCTCGGCGAGCTTCCGGAGCTCCTCGTCGGAGAGGTCGGGCGTCGTCTCGACGCTCGGCGGCGGCGACGGAGGCTGCTGCTGCTGCGGCGGCGGCGGCGGCGGCGGATCCGGCGGCGCCGGCTCCGGCTGGGGCGGCGGCGTGGACGGATCCGGCGGTGGCGGCTCTGGCGGCGGCTCTGGCTTCGGCGCGGACGGCTCCGGCGGCGCCGGCTCCGGCTGCGCCGTGCGCAGCGGGCGCCGCTGCTGCACCTTGCGGGCCTGCGAGAGCGTGACGTGGCCGTCGCGGATGCGAAGGCTCTTGGGTACCCGCCCGTCGCCGGCTGCGTCCTGCGAGCCGAGCCCCACGAGCGAAGCGAAGGCTGCGAGATACGAGATCTGCTTCATCTGCCTGGCCATGCTGCCCCCTCCAACACGAAAGACGCTCTCACCGGCGGCCATCCGGGACAAGGGTTCTGGGCGCGCGATCTTCGCGGTAGATTGCCGGCGTGACGGTCGAGCGCAACGACTTTATCCGCGACATCATCGACGACGATCTCCGCACCGGGCGCGCGACGCGCGTCGCGACGCGGTTCCCACCGGAGCCCAACGGCTACCTCCACATCGGGCACGCCAAGGCGATCTGCGTCGATTTCGGGGTCGCCCGCGACTACGGCGGCACGTGCAACCTGCGGTACGACGACACGAACCCCGAGAAGGAGGACGTCGAGTACGTCGAGGCGATCGAGCGCGACGTGCGCTGGCTCGGCTTCTCGCCCGCCGCGGTGCTGTTCTCGGCCGACTACTTCCCGAAGATGTACGAGCTGGCCGAGCGGCTCGTGGCCGAGGGCAAGGCGTACGTCTGCGATCTCTCCGAGGAGGCGGTGCGCGAGTACCGCGGCACGCTGAGCGAGCCGGGGCGCGAGAGCCCGTTCCGCGGCCGCAGCCCCGAGGAGAACCTCGCGCTCCTGCGCAAGATGAAGGCCGGTGACTTCCCCGACGGCGCGTGCACGCTGCGCGCGAAGATCGACATGGCGTCGCCGAACATGAAGATGCGCGATCCCCTGCTCTACCGGATCCGCCACGAGCGCCACCACCGCACCGGCGACGCGTGGTGCATCTACCCGATGTACGACTACGCGCATCCGCTCGAGGACGCGATCGAGGGCATCACGTATTCGATCTGCACGCTCGAGTTCGAGAACAACCGCGAGCTGTACGACTGGGTGATCGACAACACCGGGCCGTGGGATCCGCGCCCGCGCCAGTACGAGATGGCACGGCTCAACATCGACTACACGATCATGAGCAAGCGCAAGCTGCTCCAGCTCGTCGAGGGCGGGCACGTTGGTGGCTGGGACGATCCGCGCATGCCGACGCTCGCCGGGCTGCGGCGCCGCGGCTACGCGCCGGAGGCGATCCGCGCGTTCATCGACATGGTCGGCGTGTCGAAGGCGAACTCGACGGTCGACATCGGCAAGCTCGAGTACTGCGTGCGCGACGAGCTCAACCGCAACGCGCCGCGCGTGATGGGCGTCGTGCGCCCGATCGAGGTCGAGCTCCTGGGCCTGCCCGAGGCCGGCGAGCGCGAGCCGATCGACGCGCCGTACTTCCCGAGCGACGTCGGCAAGCCCGGCTCGCGCCCGCTGCCGATCAGCGGCCGGATCTACATCGAGCGCGACGACTGGCGCGACGAGCCCCCGCCCGGCTACCAGCGGCTCGCGCCGGGGCGCACGGTGCGCCTCCGCTACGGCTACTGCATCACGGCGAGCGAGGTCACGCGGCGCGGCGCAGACGGCGCCGTGGAGGCGATCCGCGCGGTCGTCCACCCCGAGACGCGCGGCGGCAAGAACCCGGCCGACGGGCGCAAGGTGTCGGGCGTGATCCACTGGGTCGACGCGGCGACGAGCATCCCGGCGGAGGTGCGGCTCTACGATCGGCTGTGCCGGGTGCCCAAGCCCGAGGAGGGCGGCGCGGACTTCCTGGCCGCGCTCAACCCGGCGTCGCTCGAGGTCGTGCGCGGCGCGCGGCTCGAGGCGAGCCTCGCGAGCGCGGAGCCCGGCTCGCGCTGGCAGCTCGAGCGCGTCGGCTACTTCGTCGTCGACCCCGACGCGCGGCCCGGCGCGCCGGTGCTGAACCGGATCGTGACGCTGCGCGACACCTACGCCGAGAAGGCCGAGAAGGCCGACAAGACCGAGGCCGCGGCGTCGGCGGAGGCCGCGCCGGCCGAGCGCGAGAAGAACAAGAAGGCGCAGACGCGCCCCAGGAGCAAGTCGCCACAGGAGTACCGCGCGGAGACGCGCGCGCGCGATCCCGAGCTCGCCACCGCGTACGAGCAGATCAGCACGCTGGTCGGCCCCGAGCCCGCCGATCTGCTCACGGCCGACCGGGTCACGGCGGAGCTGTTCCTCGACACGGCCGCCCAGGCCGGGCACGCCGACCTCGCGGCCAAGTGGATCATCAACGAGCTGCCGCGCGCGCTCGCAGGCAAGGAGCTGGCCGACGCCGCCCTCCCCGCCGCGCGCCTCGCCGAGCTGATCAAGGCGGTCGGCGGCGGGGCGCTCCCCACGCCCGTCGCCAAGGCTGCGCTCGCCGAGATGGTCGCGACTGGCAAGCCGCTCGGCGAGCTCGAGGCCGTGACGCGGGGCGGCACGGGGGTCTCGCGCGACGACCTGACCGCCAAGGTCCAGGAGCTGTTCGCCGCGCACGCCGACAAGCTGGCGCAGTACAAGGCCGGCAAGACCGGGCTCCGCGGCTTCTTCGTCGGCCAGCTGCTCAAGGCGGCGCCCGGCGCCGACCCGAAGGACGTCCAGGCGGTGCTTCAGATCCAGCTAGGAGAGTGACGCTCCCCCCGGGGCGCCCCCGCCGTGCCAGGGGCTCCGAACCCCAGCCAGGTGCCGATTTCCCCAGTTGTGACAGGTGGGTGACCGGGGTCAGAATAGCCCCGACGTGATGCAGCGCCTCGCCCTGTCGTACCTCGCGGTCATGGCCGCCGCCTGCGGCGTGCGGATCGAGGACGCGGGCACGCCCTCCGACGGGCGGCCGCAGCCGACGACCGACGGACCGATCGGGCCGCCGATCGACACGCCGTCCGCATGCTCGAACGGCCGGGTCGTCTACCTGAACTTCGAGGGCCAGACGCTGACCGACGCCGCGCAGAGCGACGCGACGCAGAACCGCGCGAGCTGGATGATGACGATCGCGTCCGGGACGGCGCCGCGCTACAAGTCCGGCGCGGCGGACCGCGATCAGCAGATCCAGGCGATCGTCACCGGCGTGCGCAGCCAGCTGCAGAGCTTCCCGATCTCGGTGGTGACGCAGCGTCCGGCCGCCGGACCGTACGTGATGATCGTGTTCGGCGGGACCGCGAGCCAGGTCGGCTCGAACTACGGCGGCGCCGTGAACGAGCTCGACTGCACCGACGCGCAGAAGAGCGACCTCGCGTGGATCTCCGACGGCGTCACGCCCACGCAGCGCGTCGTGAACTACGCCGTCGGCGCGATCGGGTTCGGGATCGGGCTCTCCGCGACGACCGATCCGCTCGATTGCATGTGCGGCTGGTCGAACGGCTGCACCCAGGACCAGACCGGGCCGTGCAAGCTGTCGCCGATGATCGCGCGCGATCCGAACGCGACGCAGCGCTGCGCCGGCGTCACCTCGCAGGACGAGGTCGCCGCGTTCGACGCCGCGTTCTGCCGGTAGCGGCGCGCCGGTTTAGTCGAGCACGCGCAGGCGGCCGCCCGCGACGATCGGCAACGCCGGGGCATGCTGCGCCGCCGGCTCGCGCGGCGCGGCCGGGCGCACGTCCGGGGCGCGCTCGGCCCACGCGCGCGCGACGTCGCGATCGAGCAGGTGCGTCGGCCGCACGTTGCGGAGCGCGTTCAGCATGATCGAGCGAACGTGCGGGTTGTCGCGCTCGAGCTGCGCGAGGAGCTCCGACATCGCGTCGCGCTTGAGCCCCTCCTGCGAGCCGCACAGGTTGCACGGGATGATCGAGAACCGCTGCTCGGCCGCGAACGCGGCGATGTCCGCCTCGGCGCACTCGATCAGCGGGCGGATCACCTCGAACCGGCCGTCGTCGGTGCGGTAGCTCGCCGGCATCGCCTGCAGCTTGCCGCTGTAGAACAGGTTCAGGAGGAACGTCTCGAGCGAGTCGTCCCGGTGGTGCCCGAGCGCCAGCTTGTTGCAGCCGAGCCGCTCGGCGGCGGTGTAGAGGATGCCGCGGCGCAGGCGCGAGCACAGCGAGCAGTACGTCGCCGAGTCCGGCAGGTGGCTCGTCACCACCGAGTACGTGTCCTCGCGCAGGATCTCGAAGCGCTGGCCCGACGCCTCGAGGTACGCGCGCAGGCCCGCGCCGTCGTAGCCCGGCTGCACCTGATCGAGGTGGACGGCGACGAGCTCGACCGCGAACGGCAGGCGCGGCACGAGCCGCGTCAAGAGGTGGAACAGCGTGTAGCTGTCCTTGCCGCCCGACATCGCGACGAGGACGCGATCGCCCGGCGCGAGCAGCGCGTAGCGCTCGCAAGTGCCCTTCACGTCGCGATACAGCCGGCGCTCGAGCCGGGCGGCCTCGGTCATGACACCGTTCCTACTCGATCTCGGCGCGGGCGTCGACCCATCAATCGATCACGGCGGCTCCGGTGTCGCCGCCGTGGCCGCCGCCGCCGCCGTGGCCGCCGCCGCCGCCGTGGCCACCAGCGGCGACCAGGCCTCCGGCGTCAGCACCCACAGCCAGTCGCGCGCGCGCGTGGCGGCGACGTAGAGCGCGCGCGAAAGCTCGGGCGCCGCCGGGTAGAACGCCGGCAAGAGGTCCGGGATCACGACACAGTCGAACTCGAGCCCCGAGACCGCCGCGCCCGTGGTCACGACGATGCCCGGCTCGAACCGGAAGTCGCCATCGAGCACCAGCACCGGATCGAGGCCGCGGGTGAGCTCGGCGTGCAGCCGGCGCGCGTGCTCGGGCGTGCGCGCGACGACGCAGATCTGGCGCCACGGCTCGCGCGCGAGCAGCGCGTCGAGGTGCCAGCACAGGAGCGCCGCCTGCGCGAGCGGGCCCGGGCACGCCGTCGCCCACACCGCGGGCTCCGGCGGCGGCTCCGGCGGCACCCGCGCCGCGCCGCCCACGATCGCGCGCGCGAACGCGCCGATCGCCGGCACCGAGCGGTACGTGACCGCGAGCGTGGTCTGCAACCAGCGCGGCCGGCCAAGCTCGGCGCGCGCGGCGTCCCAGCCCGTGAACCACGCGCTCTCGTCCGTCGCCTGGCGGTGATCCCCGGCGAGCGTGATCGTGCCGTGCGGCGCGAGCGCGTCGCCGATCGCCGCCAGCTCGAGCGGCGATCGGAGCTGCGCCTCGTCGACGACGATGTGGTCGTAGTGCTCGAGCTCGGCGCGCGGCAGCGCCCCGCGGCGCAAGAGCTCGAACAGGACCGGCACGTCCTCGGCGTCGAACGTGCCCGCGTCCTGCGTCGGCGTGCCCGCGTCGAGCGCGCGGCCGTCGAGCGCGACCAGCCGCTCCGCGTCGACGTGGCGGTGCGCGCGCTCGGTCGTCGTCTCGAACTGCTTGCGCGTGTGCTGCATGACCGCCGCGATCGCGCGCGCCGGCAGCTCGCCGCGCGCGGCCTCGACGACGCGCTCGAGCCGCCCCTGGTCACCGAACAGGTGGTAGAGCCGCATCCGCGAGCGCGGCAGCTTGTCGTCGCGCTCGACGCCGCGCGGCGGGTGCCAGTCGATGAAGTCGTCCAGCACGGCGCGCACCGCCGGGTGGCGCTTGAGCGCGATCACCTGCGCCGTCGCGCCCTCGCTGCGCCGCTTCGGCAGCCCCTGGAACGCGCGCTGCGCGCGCTCGATCAGCCAGTCATCGACGAGCGCGAGCTCGAGCTTGTCGATCCCGAGCCGGTCGGCCAGCACGCGCACCAGGCGCCGCAGCCCCTCCGTCGGCACCAGCACGAGCGCGCGGAACCGCCGGCCCTTGGCGCGGGCGCGCTGCTCGAGCGAGGCGACGCGGTACAGCGCGACCAGCGTCTTGCCGACGCCCGCCTCACCGTCGAGCACGAGCGACGTGTCGGCCGGCAGATCCACGGCCGCCTGCTGCTCCGGATCGAGCACCACGAGCCCGCTCCGGTCCACCTCCGCCGCGGGCGCCGGGGCCGGGCGCACCGCGGGCGCCTCGCCCGCGCGCGTGACGACGCGGTCATCGCCGACCAGCGCCTCCAGCCCGCCCCGGCCGACCAGGAGCCAGCGCTCGCGCACGTGCCCCTCGGCGCCCGTCGGCAGCTCGTACGCCTCGCCCGGGCCGTGGCGGAAGAACGGCTCGGCGAGCGGCGCCGTCCGCCAGTCGAGCATCGGCACCGCGCCCTCGAGCTGCGTGCGCGGTCCCAGCAGGAGCTCGCGGCGGCCGCGCTCGGTGTCCACCGCCAGGTAGCCTGCCGCCGCCGGCGCCGCCGCCATCGCGCGCTCGATCTCGTCGAATCGCATGCGCGCAGTCTGCCGAGCCGCGCGAAACGAACAAGCTATCGCCGCACCGCCGGTTGCGATACGCTCTCTAGGTCGGTTGCGGCATGGGCTCGTGGCGCGGCGCGCGGACGTGCGGCGCGCCGGGCGCGGTGGCAAGGTCGGCCCATGCGCATCGCCGTGTTCGATACCCACCGCCACGATCGCGCGTCGCTCGAGGAGGCGAACGCCGCGTTCGGGCACGAGCTCGTGTTCCTCGAGCCCCGGCTGAACGCGCAGACGGCGTCGCTCGGCGCGGGGTTCCCCGCGGTCTGCTCGTTCGTCAATGACCGGATCGATCGCGCGGCGCTCGAGCAGCTGCGCGGCGGCGGCGTGCGGCTGATCGCGCTCCGCTCCGCCGGCTTCAACCACGTCGATCTGGAGGCGGCGGCAGCGCTCGGGATCGCGGTGGTGCGCGTGCCCGAGTACTCGCCGTTCGCCGTGGCCGAGCACGCCGTCGCGCTGGTGCTCGCGCTGAACCGCAAGATCCACCGCGCGCACGCGCGCGTCCGCGAGGGCAACTTCGCGCTCGACGGCCTGCTCGGGTTCGATCTGCACGGCAAGACCGCCGGCCTCGTCGGGACCGGCCGGATCGGTCGCGCCGCGGCGCGGATCTTCCACGGCTTCGGGTGCCGCGTCGTCGCGCACGATCGCGAGCCGGCGCAGGAGCTCCGCGACCTGGGCACCGAGTACGTCCCGCTCGACGAGCTCTACGCGCGCGCCGACATCGTCTCGCTGCACGTGCCGCTGACACCGGCGACCCACCACATGATCGACGCCGCGGCGCTCCTGCGGATGAAGCGCGGGGTCGTGCTGATCAACACCGGCCGCGGCGCGCTGATCGACAGCCGCGCGCTCATCCAGGCGCTCAAGACCGGCCACGTCGGCGCCGCCGGCCTCGACGTCTACGAGGAGGAAGAGGGCGTGTTCTTCGAGGACCTGTCCGATCGCGTGCTCCAGGACGACGTGCTCGCGCGGCTGCTCACGTTCCCGAATGTGATCGTGACCGCGCACCAGGGCTTCTTCACGCGCGAGGCGATCACGGCGATCGCGACCACCACGCTCGCCAGCGTGGCCGCGTTCGAGCGCGGCGAGCCGCTGATCCACCAGGTCCGCGCGGAGGCGGTCCGCGCCCGCTAGCGGCGCGCCGAGGGGCCGGCGCGGCGACGCCCGGCCCGCGCGCGAGCTCAGTACACCCGGTCGGACTGATCCGGGATCACCATGCCGCGCTCGTCGAGGCACGGGCCCGGGGTGCCGTCGGCCCGCCGGCAGGCGGTCGTCGAGCACGGGTAGAGCGCGGTCTGCATCGCGCGCGGCTCGATGAACATCGGGTTCACGCGCCAGCTGTCCCCCTCGTTGTGGTACGCGAAGCACATGAGCTCCCGCTTCTGGCGGTTGATCGCGAGCTTGTAGGTCGAGTCCCGGAGGAACTCGATGTCCGTATCGGCGTCGCCCGCGCCCAGCACCTGCCGCGGATCCATGCGGCGCTGGATCGCCGCCGCCGTCTTGTCGCCGAAGACCACCTTGTTGACCCAGCAGCGCTTGCCCTCGATGTACGTGATCATCGACTGCTCGCCGTCGGGCACCGGGCCGCAGCCCTCGAAGGTGTACGTCAGCTTGCCCCCGCCGTCGGTGAGCGAGCGGATCCCGACCACGTGATCCGACGCGACGCCCGCGAGCGGCGCCACCGCGCGGACCACGTCCTCCGGTGACGCGGTGATCACCCAGACGTCGTAGCCGCGCGACTTGAGCGCCTTGATGAGGTCGGCGATCTGATCGTAGATGCGCAGCCAGCCGTTGAGCGTGCGCGTGCCCACGACCTGCGTGGTGCCGATCGGCGCCTCGAGCTTCGGCTGGGCCGCGGCGAGCGCGTACTGCTGGACCTCGGCGTGCGTGTAGCCGGCCAGGAGCTGAGCCGTCCACGCGTACGTCGGCTCCATGCGGCGGTAGTCGTGGCCCGTGAACGCCGTCGCGCCCGCGCCGGTCTTGTTGTCGATGTACATGCTGAGGATCGCGTCGGCGCAGGCCGTGTTCGTGCTCGTCGGCAGCGGCTGGCCGGCGGGGACGTCCGTGCCGCACGCCGCGGTCAGCGCCGCCGCGGCCGCGTCGGTCATGTACGCGCTCGTCCGCTTCCAGTCCTGGCCCGGCGGCTGGAGGATCAGATCGTGGGAGATGAAGTGGAACGTGATCGCGTCGCCGATGTCGTTCTTCAGGATCGTGTTGTCCCAGTCAAACAGCGCGATCGGCCGGCGGGCAGGCTCGAAGCCCTGGCTCTTGCAGCCGCGCGAGTCGAGCCAGGTCGTCAACGTCTCGCGGTTGGTCCCATGCCACGGCAGGTCGGCCCGCATCGCTGCCGGCTGGCACGTGTCGGGCACGTCCGGCTCGTCCGGCTCGTCGGGGGGCGCGATGTCCTCGTTGTCACCGCAGCCGGCGAGCGCGAGCGCGCCCGCCAGGAGCATGGTCTCGAGTGCAATCCTCATCGTCACAGGCGTCATAAGCTCTCTCCTTGCAGACAATCCCTCGGAGATTGCGCCATGGAGTCGCCCGAGACAAGCGCGCCGTCAGGCCAGCGCGCCCAGGCTGGCCTCCGGCGCGAGGCCGCGGCGCTGGCGGTCGCGCGCGCGCCAGTCGTCGACCACGTCGCGCGGGTGCATCGGACCGTCGAACCGGAGCTGGAACGCCGCGTCGAAGTCGGTGGCGCCGCGCGTGCGCACGAAGATCGTCTTGCGGTTGTACGGCAGGAAGAACATCAGGAACGGAAAGAAGTTCTTCACCACCGCGATGTCGGCCTTCCACATCGGCAGCCCGACGTCCTGGTAGAACGACGGCCGCATCACCATCGACGGCCCCTCGGTGATCACGATGCGCAGGTGCAGGGCGGCGAGCACGGCCGTCTTGCCGAAGCCGTGCCGCGCGTGCTTGCTGATCAGCGTGCCCGCGACCGGCAGCGGCGATGAGCGGGCCGGATCGAGCGTTCCGCCGATCGCCAGCTCGACGCGATCGCCGGGCGCGCGCTCCCACAGCGCCGCGGCCGCGCCCGGATCGCGCACCGCGCAGTACGTGAGCAGGCCGCCCGCCTGCTCGAGCAGCGCGCGCAGGAGGTGCGTGGAGTCGCCCGGCGCGCCCGCCGTGACGACGTCGGAGGCGTCGGCCATCGTGACGCAGCCGAGCTTGCGCCGCCAGCGCGCCGCGCGCGCCTGCGCGATCGCCTCCGCCGCCGTCGGGAACGCGGGCGGCTGCGCGTGGCGGCGCTCCCAGCACAGCTCCGCGAGCTCGTCGGCGAGCCGGTCGGCGGCGGCCGCGTCCCCGTCGGCGACCGCGACCGTCGACCAGCCGAGCGCCGGATCGTCGTTCCACGGGTGGCACATCAGCGTCGAGGCGGCGAGCACCTCGCCGCGCTGCTCGGCGCGATGCATCCGGCGGAACACCGCGCGCATCGGCGCGAGGAAGTCGAGCGTGCTGCCGCCGCCGAGGAGGATCGGCAGCGTGCGCCACGCCATCACCGGCCGGAGCTCGCCGAGCACCGCGCCGATCGCGATGCGCCCCGCCTTGCGGCCGACCCGCGCGTGATCGCGGTGCGGGTTCGTCTGGTACGCGACGAGCGCGTCGGCGGCGGCCACGCGAGCCCGCGTCACGTTGCCGTGCAGGTCGTGCGACACGACGAGCGGCGCGCCGCCGAGCACGGCGCGCGCGCTGCGCTGAAGGCGGCTCTCCGGATCCGCGATGCCGTGCGCGCCCATCGCGCCGTGCAGGCACAGGTAGAGCCCGTCGAGCCGGCCCGCGCGGCGCAGCCCCTCGACGAGCCGCGCCTCGAGCGTCTCGAAGCAGTCCTTCGCGAGCGGGCCGCCCGACGACGCCCACGCCGACAGGATCGGCACCGGCTCGATCTCGGCGCGGCGATCGCGCGCGGCGCGCACGAAGCCCGCCAGCTCGGCCCGCCGGAAGAAGCCCGGCACCTCCGGCCCGTCCGAGGCCGCCGCGAGCAGGGCTTGGCCCTCGAGGTAGTGGCTGCCCTCGAAGTCGTGGAGCGTCGTCGAGACCGGCGACAGCGCGTTCGTCTCCTGCGCGATCCGCGCGAACGCGATCCGCTTCACGGCGCGCCCCCGCGCCGCGTGTAGAGGTCGGCGAACACCTTGCGCACGCGCGAGGCGACGAGCGAGCGCAGCGGCAGCCGGCCCGCCATGCCGTACATCGGTGCGGTGCCCGCGCGCGAGAGCCCCGGATCGCGCCGCACGTCGGCGACGGCGGCGGCCAGATCCGCCAGGTAATCGTCGACGATCGGCGCGTGGTTCGCGGTGACCGTCAGGTGGATCGAGGCCGGCCGGTGCTGCCGGTCGACGCTCCAGCCGCGCGCCTCGAGCCGATCGGCGATCGCGTAGACGTCGAGCCCGCGGGCGGCTGCCCCCCGAGCGCCGAAGGCGCGAGACTCTGACGCCGTGGTCGCGTAGGCGACGATGGTCGTGTCCGGCGCGCCCAGCACGGAGAGCCCCGGGATCGCCGCGATCCCCGCGCGCAGCCGATCCGCGGCCTCGGCCGCGCGGGCGGCGAGCGCCAGGTAGCCGTCCTCGCCGAGCGCGTGCAGGGCGGCCCACGCCGCCGCGATCGGGCCGCCCGGCCGGGTCCCGAGCAGCGTCGGCGACGCGTAGATCCCGCCCGGGAAGTCCGTCGCGACGAAGAACTGGTGCCGCATCGCATCGATCGATCGCCAGAGGAGCAGCGACGCGCCCTTGCCCGCGTAGCCGAACTTGTGCAGGTCGGCGCTGATCGACGCGACGCCCGGGACGCGGAAGTCCCAGCGCGGGACCGGCCGCCCGAGCCGCTCGAGCCACGGCAAGAGGAAGCCGCCGACGCACGCGTCGACGTGCAGCGGCAGCCCGCGGTCCTGCGCGAGCATGCCGAGTTCGCCGATCGGATCGATCACGCCGTGCGGGTACTGCGGCGCCGACGCGACGAGGCCGATCGTGCGGCGACCGATCGCGCGCGCCGTCGCGCGCACGTCGGCGCGGAGGTCCGGCCCGACCCGCACCTTGACGAGGCGGACGCCGAAGTAGTGCGCCGCCTTGTCGAACGCGGCGTGGATCGTCGACGGCACGACCAGCTCCGGCCGCCGGATCCACGGCCGCTCGCGCCGCGCGCGATCGCGGTACGCCGCCACCGCGCACAGGATCGACTCGGTGCCGCCGGAGGTCGCCGTGCCCACCGCGCCGGAGCAATGAAACAGCCGGCCCGCCATCTCGACGAGCTCGGCCTCGAGCTGCTTGAGGCCGCGGAACGCGAGCGGGTTCAGGAGGTTCGCGCTCGCGAACAGCGCGTGCGCGCGCTGGAGGAGCTGCTCGTGCGCCTCGCCCGCGTGGTAGACGAGCGAGAACACGCGGCCGCCGCGCCAGTCGACGTCGCGGCGCGAGCGCGCGGTCAGCTCGGCGAGGATCTCGTCGGCCGCGCGGCCGCGCGCCGGGAGCCGCGCGGGCCCCGGGGCGACGTCCGGATCGGAGCCTGGGCCAGGAGCGGAGGTCGCCGTCATCGGAGCTGGGCCTCGAGCGAGAGCGTGAAGATGTTGTTCGTGCCGCGGCCGCGGATGTTCGAGGGCGGGCTCGTGATCGAGTCGGTGATCGTCGGCACCTGGTACCAGTAGTGGATGTAGCTCGCGCCGAACCGGAAGCGCCCCACTCGCCAGCGCGCGCCCGCGTGCGCCGCCGGGTGCGAGAAGCTCGGCTGCTCGAGCGTCACCGTCTCCGGCGGCGCCGGCGATCGATCGTACTGCGCGCCCGCCATCAGCTCGAGCCGCGGCGCTGCGCCGAGCGAGTGCACGCGGACGCCCGCCGAGGCCGCCCACGAGTCGTGGTAGCTCTTGCGCGTCTCGAGCTCGCGCACGAGGAAGATGCCGACCACCTCGGTGCGCTGGCGCTCGTACTGGCGATACAGCCAGTAGCGCAGCTCGGTGCTGACCTCGACGGTAGGCGTCAGATCGAAGCTGGCGCCCGCCATGAACGCCCACGGCAGGAGCTGCTCCGTCTTCTGCCGGCCCGACAGCACGTCATTGGGGATCGGCGCGTCGTCGCTGTAGGTGACCGTGACCGGGCCCGTCAGCTCGGCGTCGACGCGGCCCGTGATCGTCGCGCCCCACGAGATCCGCGGGTGCGGCTGCCCGAACGCGGCGACCGTCCACGTCGGCGCCCAGCCGCTGCCGTCGAGCTTGAGCGTGGGGTGCGTGCCGATGACGGAGCCCAGGTCCATGCCGTCGATGATCGGGTACACCTCGCGCTCGCCGTGCACGCGCAGGTGGATGACGCCCGCGCTGGCGCCGACGCTCAGCGTCTCGCGCAGCCGGTACGCCGCGCTGAGGACCGCCTGCGGCGCGACGACGTAGCCGTCGATCAGGTGGTAGCGCGTGACGCCGTCCCCGTCGAACGCCGCGCCCGTCGCGTTGCCGACGTAGAGCGCCGCGCCCGCGACGAGCCGGTCCGGCAAGATCTCGTAGGTCGCGGCCAGCATCGGGATGACGCCCATCGCGCGGCTCGGCTGCACCGGCGCGTAGTAGCCGTCGGCCTCGGGGGTGACACCCAGCAGGCGATCGCTCTCGGGCCACGGCTGCAATCGAAACTCCGTATCGAGCAGCGACAGCCCCACCGAGACATAGAGCGACAGCCCGTGCTGCAGCACGAGGCCCGCCGGGTTGTGATAGATCGCCGACGCGTCGTCGGGGCGGCCGATCACCGTCGCCATCGCCGTGCGGCGGACGCCGATCTCCGGAATGCCGAAGCCGCCCGCGTGCGCCGGCCGCGGCGCGCTCGCAGCCCCCGCGGCGGCGGCGGCAGCGATCCCGGTGGCGAGCGCCAGCGCACGGAGCGACATGCCCGCAATCTCTCTGGATCACCCAGGCCGCGCCAGCGCGATCGTGAGTGTGGCAGAAAGTATTGCTACGCTCGGCGCATGAGCGAACCGAGCCCCTCGACGAGGACCCCGTGAGCGACGACCTCCGCTGGAAGCTCGGCGCGCGCACCCCCGGCCACGAGTACAAGATCTTCAACACCTCGTTCCTCGAGGCGTACCACCCGCGCACCGGCGTGCCGAAGCGGTTCTCGCTGCTCGAGTGCGTCGACTGGGTCAACGTGATCGCGATGACGCCCGATCAACGCGTCGTGCTGATCCGGCAGTACCGGCCCGGCGTCGATCGGATCTGCGTCGAGATCCCCGGCGGTATGGTCGACCCCGGCGAGACCGCCGAAGAGGCCGCCGCGCGCGAGCTCGCCGAGGAGACCGGCTACACGGCCAAGCGCTGGCGCCGGCTCGGCGTGGCCGCGCCGAACCCCGCCATCCAGAACAACACGCTGCACAGCTTCCTGGCCGAGGACGCCGAGCCCACCGTCGCGCAGCGACTCGACGGCGGCGAGGTCGTCTCGGTCGAGGTGCGGCCGCTGCCCGACGTGCACGCGATGCTGCGCGACGGCCGCATCGATCACGCGCTCGTGATCGCCGCGTTCGCGCACCTCGCGTTCGAGCTGCCCGAGCTCCGGCAGTAATGGCCACCACCGTCATCGCGAACGCCGTCCGACAACCGCAGCCTCGTGATCGGCGGCCAGTCCGGCTCCCCGCCGCGGGCGCGCGCGTCCACTCGCACGCGTTCATGCCGCTGCCCGGCACGCCGCTCGCCGGGGCCGCCCCGAGTCGCGCGGTGCCGCCTACGGCCAGTGGCGCAAGCAGGCCGGGGTCGCCGATGACCTCGTCGCGTTGCGGCGCGAGCGGCCGCGGCTGCCGCGGGCGTGATCTGCCCATTCGGAAGCCTCACAGTAGCGCGGCCCCCCTATTTCTGGTGAGATGCGGGCCCATGCCGCCCAAGACTTCCTGTCCCGTTTCCCTGACGCAATTCCTGGAGAAGGCCGAGGCTCTGAAGGTCGTGATCAACGGCCAGGAGATGCACGCCGAGGTGAAGCAATTCTCGACCGGAAGTTTCGGCTGGTACATGAACCAGAAGCTGACCGTCCAGATCGACGGCAAGCCAGTACAGGTGCAGATCGGCATGAACATGGCAGTCGTCGGCAGCAAGGACGCCGAGCGCTAGTCGCGACAGATGGGCACGCGCATCGCTCACGTGCTGTCTGGCGCGGTGCCGGTCGGCAGCCGCGTCACGATCGAGGGCTGGGTCCGGACGCGCCGCGACTCCAAGGCCGGCCTGTCGTTCCTCGCGGTCCACGACGGTAGCTGCTTCGATCCCCTGCAGGTCGTCGCGCCCGCCGAGTTGCCGAACTACCAGGCCGAGGTCGCCAAGATCACGTCCGGGTGCGCCGTGCGCGTCACCGGCGAGCTCGTGGCCTCTCAGGGCAAGGGCCAGGCCGTCGAGATACGCGCCGACCTCGTCGAGGTCGTGGGCTGGGTCGACGATCCGGACCATTACCCGATGCAGCCGAAGCGCCACACGATGGAGTACCTGCGCGAGGTGGCGCACCTGCGCCCGCGCACGAACATCGTCGGCGCGACGACGCGCGTCCGGCACACGCTCGCGCAGGCCGTGCACCGGTTCTTCCACGAGCAGGGCTTCTTCTGGATCCACACGCCGATCATCACGGCGTCGGACGCCGAGGGCGCCGGCCAGATGTTCCGGGTCTCGACGCTCGATCTCGCGAACCTGCCGCGCACGCCCGACGGCAAGGTCGACTTCGCGCAGGACTTCTTCGGCCGCGAGACGCGCCTGACCGTCTCCGGGCAGCTCAACGTCGAGACCTACTGCCTCGCGCTGTCGAAGGTCTACACGTTCGGGCCCACGTTCCGCGCCGAGAACTCGAACACGCGCCGCCACCTCGCCGAGTTCTGGATGATCGAGCCCGAGATCGCGTTCGCCGATCTCGCCGCCGACGCGCAGCTCGCCGAAGACTTCTTGAAGTCGATCTTCCGCGCGCTGCTCGACGAGCGGAAGGACGACATGGCGTTCTTCGAGAAGTTCGTCGACAAGGACTGCGTGGCGCGCCTCTCGGCGCTCGTCGAGTCGAAGTTCACGCGGATGGAGTACACGGACGCGATCACCGAGCTCACCAAGAGCGGCGAGAAGTTCGAGTTCCCGGTCTCGTGGGGGATCGATCTCCAGACCGAGCACGAGCGCTTCCTGACCGAGAAGGTGGTCAAGGGGCCCGTCGCGGTCGTGAACTACCCCAAGGACATCAAGGCGTTCTACATGCGCATGAACGACGACGGCAAGACCGTCGCCGCGATGGACGTGCTCGCGCCCGGCATCGGCGAGATCATCGGCGGCAGCCAGCGCGAGGAGCGCCTCGACCGCCTCGACGCGCGCATCACCGAGATGGGCCTCGAGCCGAAAGACTACTGGTGGTACCGCGACCTGCGCCGCTACGGCACGGTCCCGCACGCCGGCTTCGGCCTCGGCTTCGAGCGCGCGATCCAGTACGCGACCGGCATCGAGAACATCCGCGACGTGATCCCGTTCCCGCGCGCGCCGAAGCAAGCCGACTTCTGATGGCTGATCAGGAGCGCTGGCTGGAAACGGCGCGGGACTGGGTGCATGCCGTCGAGCGCGCGTACGTGGCCGCAGCGTTCGGCCCCGCCGCGGCTGCCGGCGCTGCTGGGGGCGCCGCCGCGGAGCTCGCGGCGGTCGCCGCGGCCGCCGCCGGGGCTGTCGCGTCGCGATTCCTCGCCGTCGGGACTCCGCGCAGCATCGGCCTCGTCGGCGATCCGGCCGCGTGCGCGCTCTCGCTCGCCGCGCACCGCGTGTGGTTCCAGCCCGCGGACATTCGGTGGGCCGGCGACACCGACCACGCCGTCTCGCTCGGTGGCCGCGCCGTCTCGCAGGGCGA
The DNA here is from genome assembly GCA_035558535.1 of Kofleriaceae bacterium. GTDB lineage: Bacteria > Myxococcota_A > Polyangia > Haliangiales > Haliangiaceae > JABFXX01. Next base: position 45,208 of record DATMCI010000252.1, on the reverse strand, counting down.
GGCGCTCGCCGCCGACATCGTCTGCATCCACGCGCCGCTCTCGCTCGAAGCGGCGCAGCTGCGCCGCGGCACGCACGTAAACGCGCTCGCCACCGTCTCGCTCGACGCCGAGCTTCAGGCGCTCGCCATGATCGTCGACGAGCCCGCCGGTCTCCCTGCGCTCGCGGCCGGTCTGCGCGACGGTCGCCAGCTCGACGAGCTCACCGTCTTCGTCGGTGGCGACCTCGCGATCGCGCGCCGCGCGCTGGCCGCCTACGCTACGTAGGCCAGCCGTTGCCGCGCAGCCACTGCTCCACGCGCGCGGCGAACACCAGATCGATGATGGTGACCGACTCCGCACCATCGGAGCGAATCGAGAGCGTCATCGCGTCGCGCTCGAGCACGATGCGCGGGTAGTGCTCGAGCTCATCGGCCAGCGTGCCGATGAACGCGACCGCCACGCCCGTGAGGCTCATCGGGCCCGGCACCGTGAGGTGCAGCCCACCGTCGGCCGTCGACCACCGCGGCCCGAGCGCGTCCAGCTCGCGTGCGAGATCCTCCGGCGGGATCCCGTCGCTGCTGATCTGGTTCGTGGACATGTCATCGACGGGAATCCCCATGGCGGCTCAGCTCCACGCTAGCACCACGCTCGGCCCTCCCCGAAGGGCTGTCGGCCGTTCACGTCCGTGCCGTCCGGCTCTCATCCTCAGCATCGATCGCGCACGCCCACCATGCTCCACGCGCCTCGCCCCGGCTTCACCGGATAGGACCCGCTCGCCGATCGCTTGACCGCCGCTCCGCGGCGGTCGACTCTGGAGGGGAGATGGTGCATGAGGTCGGGCGGCTGGTGACGGACCACGAGCGACGGGCGGGCTAGGTGCTGGGAGCGCTGCTCGGCAACTACCGCGTCACGGAGCAGCTCAGCGAGGGTGCCATGGGCATCGTCTACGTCGGGCGGCACGACACGCTCAACCGCCCTGTCGTCGTGAAGGTGCTGCCGCCCGAGCTCTCGCGCAACGGCGACATGGTGCAGCGCTTCTTCAACGAGGCGCAGGCCGCGACGGCGATCCGCAACCCCGGCATCGTGCACATCTTCGATTTCGGCACGACGCCCGAGGGTCGCGCGTACATCGTGATGGAGCAGCTCGACGGCGAGAGCCTCGTCGCGCGGCTCAAGCAGCGGCGGCTCGATTACATCGAGTGCTGCCGGATCGGCCGCCAGGTCGCCAACGTGGTGCAGGCCGCGCACGCCGCCGGCATCACGCACCGAAACCTCAAGCCCGGCAACCTGTTCCTGGTCCGCGACCCCGAGGTCGTCGGCGGCGAGCGCGTCAAGGTGCTCGACTTCGGCCTCGCCAAGCTCGCCAGCGAGGCGCAAGCCTCCGGCGTCAAGACGCGCACCGGCCTGATGATGGGCTCGCCGATGTACATGTCGCCCGAGCAGTGCCGCAGCCTCCGCACCGCCGACGCGCGCTCCGACGTCTACGCGCTCGGCTGCATCCTCTTCGAGATGGTGTGCGGCCGGCCGCCATTCATCGGCCACGGCATGGGCGACATCGTCGGCGCCCACCTGTACAAGCCCGCACCCAACCCGCAGACCTTCGCGACGAACATCCCGCCCTCGCTCGCGGAGCTGATCTCGACGATGCTCGCGAAGGAGCCCGACGCGCGCCCGCAGACGATGGCCGCCGTCAGCCAGTCGCTCGACGAGGTCCTGCACGCGCTCGGCGCCGGCCCGCCCCCGCGGCCCTCGACGCCGCCCCCGCTCGGCCGCCCCGCGACGGCGCAGCCCGCGCCGCTCCCTGGCCTCGCCCCCGCCGCAGCGTCGCAGGCCGCGCACGCCGCGACGGCGCAAACTCCGCTCGCCGCCGGTCCCGTTGGCCCCGCCGGCTTCGTTGCCGGTTTCTCGCCCGCCGTGACGGTGCCGCCGGACGCGACGACCGGCGCCTCGACGCTACCGCACCCCGCGCCCTCGGCGCCCTCGCCAGCATCATCACCAGGGCGCCCGCAAGCGCCACCATCGGGGCGCCCGCAAGCGCCACCATCGGGGCGCCCGCAAGTGCCACCGCCGAGGCGCGCGTCGACGCCACCCGGGCGTGCTTCGACGCCGCCCGGACGCGCGTCGATGCCGCCGCCCGAGCCGATGCTTCCCGAGCCCACGCTGAACGAGCCGACACTATTCGAACCGACGATGCACGACGCGACGGCGTCCACCGAACCGGCGTCGACGATGGTCCTGTCGGAACCAACGATGATGCCCCTGTCCGAGCCGACGATGTCGGACCCGACGATGATGCCCCTGTCCGACGACGACCCGCTCTCGCCGCCGCCCCCGCGCGCCCCTGCGCCGGTGCCGGTCCCTAGCTCGGCATCGCCGCCCGCTCCTCAGGCGCCCTGGCCGACACCAAACTCAACACCGCCGCTGCCCGTCACCCAAGCACCCTGGTCTGCCCCCAGTCCATCATCACCGCAGCCCCCCGGCCAGGCGGGGTGGCCAATCTCCGGCTCTGCGCCGCCGCCGGCAGTCGCCCAGCCGCCCTGGCATGCACCCGGCGCGACACCGTCGCCAGCTGTAACCCCTCCATCCTTTTCGCTCCCCGTACCTCCGCCACAGCTTGCGTATTCTGCGACGCCGTCGTCCTCATCGCAGAACTCGCCTTTGGCGCAGTTCGGCGCCCAACCGAACAGCCCTGCCTCCCAACCAAACATCGCCGCGCTTCAGCGTGCCTTCGTGCGTGGCGTCCTTATCGTCATTGGCATAGTGGTTGTGCTCGCGATCGTGCTCGGAACCTGCAACTCGACCTAGCACAAGCAGCAGACCGCCGCGAGCCGATCATCATCGGAATGCGTAAGGAACAAGCAGGAGGGCTGCCGCCGTTTACTGTGGATCGCTGCGCACAGGCGGAAAGGCCGACTTCGTGTTCGATGCTCCATTTCCTAATGCGAAAGATAGCCCGAGCATAAGAGAGGCAGTGCGGTTCTGAAAACCATCACTGCCAACGATTGTATCAATGAGACCGCGCTCGTAGCGTGCCTCAAGAAAAATCGTGTTCAAGCGAAACGGCCCCAGCGTTGGGCCGGAAAGGTGCAAGGCGGCCCCAGCGCCGATCAGTAGTGTCACATCGATCCGGCGAAGAGCATCTGTGATATCTTGCTTCGCACCTACGGCGTTTTCCTGATTTGCACTCATCAAAACATTCAATTCTCCGCCCAATAGAAGATAAACACTCACTGGATCGAGCTTCGCCTCCGGCCGAGCCGCAACCGCAAGGTCCAAATAATGCTCCCGAATCTGCCCTAAATACTCATCGAGCGATATTATCTTGGCCCCTCGCGGGCTATAAAGCAGATCGAGTTGACCCCCTAGAGCAAATCGCTCGCTCAAGCCCCACTGGAGTTGGCCAGCGATCCCCCCCGAGATGCCGTATCTGTTAAAGCGAGACTCCTCGGCGTGCCTTGCAGCATTGGCCCCACCCTTGAACGAAACACCTAATCCCGGCCGTGCGCGAGCAGTCAAGGAAAACAGACACAAAATCATCACAATCAGTGATCTTTTCATTCCAGCCCTCACAATGAGGAAATCTCTTCGAACAGCAACAAACACAGCACATACTATTTCGGAAATCAAAACAAGCATCAAAGTCACTCAATGTCCATTTTCATCAAGCTTCGGAGCCGCAACCACATGTCCTATATACACTCACACTTAGAATTACAAGACTGACCCTGCGGACATGGCACATCCGGGGTACCATCCCCATCGGGATCGCGCTTATCGCATTCCTCCCCAAATGCAGCATTTTTATAGCCATCGCCGCAAGATGGAGTCCGACAACTTCCTCGGCCACTATTATTGTTATTTCCATTACAATTTGCTGTATCCACAACCTCGTCACACTGCTCAGCCTGATCAGCCTGATTCTTGAACATCGCATTGCGATAACCATCGCCACATTGGGCCGCCTGGCACTTACTCGAAGCTCTATTAGTATCATCACCATTGCCATCGCCGTTACATGTCGGCGAATCCCCTCCCGTGTCACACACCTCTACGAGATTTGATCCATCTGGTCTGAAGTTCGTGTTTTTATAACCATCGCCGCATCTAGCTACCCGGCATTTACTCGAAGCATTATTCGCAGCATCGCCATTGCCATCACCATTACATGCTTGTGAGTCCCCCGCCGTGTCACATGCTTCAGTCAAATTTGACCCAGGCGGCTTAAACTGGGTGTTCGTGTACCCATCGCCGCATTGTGGCATCTGGCATTTTCTTGCTGGATTATTAGCACTGAGACCATTGCCATTGCCATTGCACGTTTGCGAGTCACCACCAGTATCACATGTTTCAGGCAGAGTCGAACCAGGCGGTATAAACCTGGTATTCACATAACTGTCTTCGCATCTCGGTATCTGACATTTACCATCAACGCTATTAGAGCCAACACCATTACCATTGCCATTGCACGCTGGTGTGTCACCACCGGTATCACACGCTTCTCTAGCCGCCGGATTGAAATAGCTGTCGCCGCAAGCCGACATGGTACACAGAAGGCCGTTGCACTTGTCTGTATTCAGATTATCTTTGCCAGTATCACACTCCTCGCCCGCTGCGACATTTACGTGCTCGTCACCACACTCAATAAACGTACAATCACCATCGCAGGCACGAGAATCAGCGGCAGCATCACATTGCTCGCCCGGGTCTACGACTCCATTTCCACAGAGCTTATTGGTCGAGCAGTCGGAGCTACAGCCGTCTCCATTGCGGATATTGCCATCATCACATACTTCATCCTTGTCTGGGTTGACGATACCGTCGCCACAACCGCCTATGGGAATGCATGCATCTTGGTCAGCGGCACATACCTGTCCCGGCTCGCAGCGCCTTCCAGATGCTTCGCATAGGTTAGTTTCGGTGTCGAGAAAACAGGAACCGCTCAAGGCTGCCGCAGCAGCCATTACTCCGATCACTAACATGCAAAGCCCGCGTATATGGATACGACGTAGTCTCATGACTCTATGCATGGCCAATCCCTCCGATTCAATAACCTACCTTCACCAGAACGCCGAGCAAGTCAGCAGATACGACAGGGATAGCTGACACACTCCCAGCAGACAGACGCGTAGCCCTCTGCTCGATGAGCTGCGGCCTATTCAAGTACAGGAGCACAGCACCCACGACCATCAATGAGCCCCCCACGACATAGGCCCCCACCGCAATTGTCTGTTGCGTCTTTGCAAGACTCAACCGATCATTCAAGGTCGATGGGATATCGTCCTTTGGGCATCCGGGCACCGCAAGATCCTTATTAGTAGTCACGCAAGGCAGGGCCAGAAATTCCTTATCAAAGTCATTGAAATTCCGAGATGCGAGTACGTGTAGCCCTCCACCGATAGCCGTGATAGAGCCTCCAGCGGCAACAACCGCCCATGGTTTCCATGTTGCCCAGCGGCGACTGGCATCGGTTGCCTCGCTTAGCGTAACAAGCTTCAAATCGACGTCCTGAATACCTTCGGAACGGACCGTCACACTCCGGGCTTCGGATAGATAACCTGCCTTCTTTGCCGTGATCTCGTGAGTTTTGGCCTTGGTCCATCCTTGATAGCTGCCGGGACCGATGAACAGTGTCACGCCATCTAGGGTGACCTCGGCTCCCGGGGTTCGGCAGATTACGCGGAGCTGGCCAAGCTGGCGCCTAACCTCTTTAAGTTGTTTTTGAGCTTCTTGGTACTGCTCCACTCCGAGCGGCTCCTCACCATGCTGAAGCGCGCGTTCCAGGTTCTCGCGAGCATCGATCTCCTTGCTGAGGTTGAGCTGTGCAAGTGCAAGGTTGAAGTAGAACGCGGGGTGTTTCCACTTGCTCAAGGCGGCCATGTATTGCTCGGCTGCCTTCGCGAACAGGGGAATCCGGAAGAGACGATTGCCTTCTAGGAATAGCTTTCGTGCGACCTTGCGCTCTTCGGCCGAGACGCCCTGACTCCAGGGCTTGTTATCGTCATCGGTCACGATCGTCTTGTCGTTGGCCGACGCGGCATCTTCGTCGTCGAGATCGAGATCGTCCTTGGTTGGATCGGGGTCGACGTCGGTGGGGACAGGCTTGCTCGCAGGTTGCGCCGCGAGTGGCGAGAGTCCGCAAAACAGGCCGATGACCAGCCCCCCAAAATATATCCAGATTCGGACAGGCTTCACGTTCCGTCCCCCAATAAGTGTCGTCTTGTAGGTCGCGATTGCTAGGCAGCGAGCAGGTCTTTCCAACGTGGGACCCGCTCAATCCAATAAGTGTCGTCTTTGTAGGTCGCGATTGCTAGAGCTTCACGTCCGGGATAATCTTGGCGCCTCGCGTTAGCGCCTCCAGCTCATGGACCCGCCTTCGTTCTTCATCAAGAAGCTGCTCGAGCTTCTTCCTGGCGCGTTTGGCTTGGAGGGCGGCTTCGTTGGCGCGCTTGGCTTCCTCGGTCGCGCGCTGACGGCTTTGCCGCTCCTGGCGCTTGGACTGTTCGGCACGTAGGCGGGCGTCCTCGGCCTCGAGCCGTGCGCGCTCGGACTCGGCTTGCGCTTGCTTGGCCGCGTCTCGGGCCTTGTTGGCAGCGTCGATCGCAGCGACGAGGGAGGCGTTCTGGCTCTCGAGCTTCTGACTGGCTGCAACGGCCTTTGCGCGCTCGGTCTGGGCGGTGGACTCGGCGACCTTGGTCCGCTCGAGCTGGTCCGCGACGCGGCGGGCCTGGGCGGTCGCTTCCTTCTGGGCGTCGCGGATCATGACGAGGGCGACGGCGGCTGCGACGACAAGCGCGAAGAGGAAGCCGAATGCGCCGACGATGGCGAGGCGCTTGCGGCGACCGGCCCGGGCGGAGAGCGAGAAGACGGCGTCCAGGTACTTGCGCTGCAGATCGGGAAGCTCGCCGCGGTAGCGGCTGTGCCAGTGCTTGGCCTCCTGCATGGCCTCGCCACGCCAGAGCAGGCCCTGCGCATAGCCGCGGGCCTGCCACTGCTTGGCCGCGTTGCGCAGCTGCTCGAGGAACGCGGCGTCCTCCTGCGTCTCGTCGAGCCAGCGCCGCAGCAACGGCCAGCTGGAGATCAGCGACTCGTGGACGATCTCGACGGAGCCGCCGGCAGTGGTGCCACCGCTCTCGCTGGCTGTCGTCTGGCCGACGAGCAGGCGCGATCGCACGAGACGGTCCACCACGCGGTGCAGCTCGGCATGGTCGGGCGAGAGCTCGTACAGCTCCGCGACGGGCACGATCGCACGCGTGCGCTCCGGTGTGATCAGGCGGAGGAAGAGTGAGCGTACGAGCGTCTGCTCGCGCGCCGTGCATTCGGCCAACACCGCGTCGGCGTGGCTCGCGAGCGCGCCGGCGATCCCGCCGATCCGGTCGTAGCTCGCGAGCGTGAGCAGCCGGCGCTCCTGATCGCGCATCTCCCACAGCTGGCTGGCCGCGAATTGCAGCAGTGGCAGCGCGCCGGGCGTGTGCTCGAGATGATCGAGCATCGACTCCACCATCGACGGCGCCTCGAACTGGTAGCCGGCCATCTCCGCGGGCTGGATCAGCGCGTCGCGCAGGCCGTCGCGGTTCGGTGGCGTCAGGAAGAACAGGCCGTGCGTCAGCTCGGCCATCAGCGCGGGTGCCTCGGCGACGTAGTCGAGGAAGTCCGAGCGCAAGGACAGCACGAGCCGCAGCGGCGTCGTGACGTCGTCGCACACGCCGGCCAGGCACGCCGTGAACGCGAGCCGCTCGCGCGCATCGGGCACCTGCGTGTACAGCTCCTCGAACTGGTCGACGAACACGAGGATGTGCTGGTTGCGGTTGCGCGCACGCTCGCGCAGGATGGTGCCGAAGTAGCCAGGCTCGGCGTAGAGGCGCTCGAGGAGCTGCTGCTGTGGCGATACCCCCTCGCCAGTGGGGAACGCGCCGGTGGCGGGGCCGGTGACCGCGGACATCGTCGAGGTCGTGCCCGAGATGCTGGTCACCATCGGCGCGAGCGCGTTGGCGAGCGCGACCATCGGGCTGCGGCCGGGGCGCAGCGAGACGCGCGACCACTGCTCGCCGGAGGCCTTGAGCGCGGGCACGATGCCGGCGCGCACGAACGACGACTTGCCGACGCCGGAGGGCCCGACGATGCCGAGCAGCGGCACGTCGCGCAGGCGGGCCGCCGCGGCGGCGACGTCGCGCGAGCGGCCGAAGAACCGGTGCGCGTCGGCCTCCTGGAACGCGCGGAGGCCGGTGTACGGGCTCTCGTCGGAGCGCAGCCGCCGCACGTAGCGGCCGGGCAGCAGCGGCTCGAGCGCGTCGAGCAGCTCGCGCGCGGAGCCGATGCGCTGCGCCTTGGGCTTCTGCAGGCAGCGATCGATGACGTCCGCGAGCTCGTCGGGCAGGTTCTGGCAGGCGCCGCGCACGCTGGGCATCGGCTCCTGGAGGACGCCCGTGAGCATCAGGTCCCAGCCCACGCGCGGCGCGAGCGGGTGATGCCCGGCGATCATCTCGAACAGGATGATCCCGACGGCCCAGATGTCCGTCTGGTGATCGACGACGCCACCGGCGGCGCCCCACTGCTCCGGGGACATATACGGCAGCGTCCCGACCATGGTGCCGCGGCGGGTCAGCTCGCGCTTGGCGCCGGAGCGCGGCTCGGATGCGAGCGCCGCCGCGTTCGGGGCAGGCACGACACCCTCGTCGTTCCCGCCGTGGAGGAGCTTCGCGATCCCGAAATCCAGCACCTTGATCGTGCCGGAGTCGGTCACGAAGATGTTGTCGGGCTTGAGGTCGCGGTGGACGATGTCGTGCGCGTGCGCGACGGTGAGCGCGCGCACGACGGGCACGATGAGCTCGACGGCCTGTGCGGGCGGCAGCTTCCGGCCGTCCTGCACGAGTTGCGTGAGCGGCACGCCCTGCAGGTACTCGAGCACCATGAACGGATTACCGCCCTGCTCGCCGACCTCGTAGATGACGATGATGTTCTCGTGGCTGCACTGCGCCGTCGCCCGGGCCTCGACGATGAAGCGGGCGGTGAGGTCCGGGTTGTTGCTGGAGAGGAACTTGATCGCGACCTTGCGGCCGAGCTTGGTGTCGCGCGCGGCGTAGACGGCGCCCATGCCGCCTCGGCCGAGCTCGCGGATGATCTCGTACTGGCCGATCCGCGCGCCGGGCGCGGGCAGCGTCGACGCGGGCTCGGGCTCCGTCTGGATCTCGAGCACGTCCGGCGCGGCGGGCTCCTCCGCGGGCTGGAGCGTCTCGAGCGGCGTCGCCGGATGCGGCGCCCGCCCACGCGTCCCACTGTCGTATCCCCCCGTCGCCGCCGGGAGCGCTCCGCGCCGATCCATGGCCCTCACATTCCCCGAATCCAACCAGCGGATTCGATTGTTCTGTAGCACTCCTGGCGGATTGGTGGCTAGCAATTCTTTCCGGTAACATCGCCTGAGAGCTCTCCTGAGTGCGTGCATCAGCAATCGGGAGGATGTGCAAGCAGGTAGTGTGCAGCATTTTGCTGCATCGCTGTAGCGGCGCGACGCTTGCCCGATCTGCTGCACGCACATGCCGCCGTGTGCGCGAGCGCAGCTCCCGGCCACGCAATCGTGCTGCGCCGGACCCGCCGAATCAGGGCTCGAACAACTGCCGCAGATCCTGGCGTGGTCCTTGACAGTCGGACAGCCGCCGGAGGACTGTCATCTCGGTGCTGGGGGCGTCGCTCGGTAATTACCGCGTGGTAGAACAGCTTGGCGAGGGCGGCATGGGCGTCGTCTACATCGGACGCCACGAGACGCTCAGCCGACGCGTTGTTCTGAAGGTGTTGCGGCCGGAGATGTCGCGCTACGCCGACATGGTGCAGCGCTTCTTCAATGAGGCCCAGGCGGCGACTGCGATCCACAACCCGGGTATCGTGCAGATCTTCGACTACGGCATCGCCCCCGAAGGCAGCGCGTTCATCGTGATGGAGCTGCTCCAGGGCGAGACGCTCACCGCGCGGCTCAAGCAGCGCCCGCTCGATGTTGTGGAGTGCTGCCGGATCGGGCGCCAGATCGCGAACGTGCTGCAGGCCGCGCACGCCGCCAGCATCACGCACCGCGACCTCAAGCCCGACAACCTGTTCCTGGTCCCCGACACCGAGGTGGCCGGCGGCGAGCGCGTCAAGGTGCTCGACTTCGGGATCGCCAAGCTCGCCGGCGAGCTCCACGCCGTCGGCGTGAAGACTCGCACCGGCGTGGTGATGGGCACTCCGAGTTACATGTCACCCGAGCAGTGCCGCAGCGCGGTCACGGCCGAGCCAAGGTCGGACGTCTATTCGCTTGGCTGCATTATGTTCGAAATGGTGTGCGGCCGCCCGCCATTCGTGGGCGGTGGGCTGGGCGACATCATCGGCGCGCACTTGCATTCTCCGCCGCTGGATCCGCGGATCCTCGCACCCGATGTCCCGCCCGCGCTCGCAGAGCTGATCCTGCACCTGCTCGCGAAGAAGCCGGAGGCGCGGCCGCAGACGATGGCCGCCGTCAGCCAGCGGCTCGACGAGATCCTGCGCGCGCTCGGCGAGCCACCGCCTCGAGCGCCCACGCCCCAGCCCATGCTCGACCCGACGCTGCCGGATCCGGAGCTGCCGTTCGCCCCCGAGTTGGCGCCCGCTCACACGCTGCCGTCCGGCGAGACGCAGCCTCTCGGCCAGGTACTGCCGACTGACGGGACACTGCTGCCCAATGAGACGTCTTTATCGATGCGGGCCACGACGCCGGTGCGCATCGCTTCACCGATTCCGCCAACCGTGCACGCACCGGCGCGCGCACCAACGCCCTCCGCGCTCCCTCCGCATGAGCGCCCGACAACGCCAGTACCCGCGCCCTCGGCGCTTCCACATTCCGCGCGCCCTCAGGTGCCATCTCCGAGGCCGCAGGTCGCTCCGAGAATCGGCCCGACCGAGAAGACCAGCATCTCGCCTCGCAACGGCAACCGCCCGCGACCGCTGGTGCTCGGAGGCGTCGTAATCGTCACGAGTGTAGCTACAGTGATCGTGACCGCGCTCGCGACCAAAGACGCAACCGGCCTGAAGCAACCGAGCACTTCTAACGAAGTCGCGATGGCGTCCCGTCATGAGGACGCCGCCATGGGCACAGATGCAGCCGTCATCGCGACCAACACCGCCACCGTAGATGCTGCGACGGCCCAAGTACCCGCTCTGCCCCCCACAGAGATCGCAGTTGATGCCGCAGAGAAGACGACACCTGCAATCAAAACGGACGATATCGAGACCGAGTGCCGAGGGTACCAGGCGGCGCAGAAGTGGAACGAGTTCGAGCAGTGCGCCGAAAAGCTACAGCCGCTCGATCCCAAGCGCGCCGCGGAGATCAAGATCGTCGCGTTAGAGGAAGCAAAGGCAGCATCTCGGATCGCAGCAGTCGAGGCGGCCCTGCGCGACAAGGCTCTGAAACAAGCGAAGGCCGCACTGGACCAAGTCTGGCCCCGATCTGCCGGCTACGCGAGCATCAAGCGCAAATACGATGACGCAGAGGCGCAGGCGATCCCTGATCTCGCCGCGGAACTCGAACGCGTGAAGTCTTCCGACTGTGTGGCCTACAACGCACTCCTCGCGAAGGAGCGCTCCCTGAAGCCAGCGCACGTTACCGCCGAGGCCACCCGACGGATCCCATGCTCACCGCCAACATGCATCGGCGATGCATACGCCGAGAAGGGACAAGAGCACTACGCTGCGGGCCAGTTCCCCGCTGCACTTGCTTCCTACGAAGCCGCGTACGCTTGCCGAGCGGTACCACAATGGGCCGAGAAGGCGCTCATCATCTCCTGCAACCTGACCAACCTCGCCAAGGCAAAGCTCCACTGGAAACGACTGCCATCGTCTATGAAATCACGAACCCTCGACATCTGCCTACGCAACCGAATCTCTGAGAAGATGCTGAACGGCCCCTGAGTGGCAACCTTATCGAGAAGGGCCGGCGGCCGCCGTCGGCGACTGTGGATCGCGTTGCGCTGACGGAGATGCCGAAGTGACGTCCTCCGCCCCGTCCCCCAACGCGAAAGATAACCCAATCATGAGAGAGGCTGTGCGGTTCTGAAGGCCCCCATCGATAGACGTGTCGATAAGGCCACGGTCGTAGCGAGCCTCAAGGAACACCGTGCTTAGTCGGAACGGCCCCATCTTTTGGCGAGGGGTGTGCAAGGCAAATCCGACGCCGGCCAGCAATGCCACGTCGATCCGATGTAGAGCGTCGGTGATGTCCTCTTTCGTACCGGAGGCTTCCACCTCCCTATTTGCACTCATGAGGAAGTTCACCCCTCCGCCCAGCAAGAGGTAAATGCTTGCTGGACCAAGCCTCACTTCCGGGCGAGCCGTAACCATGATGTCGAAATAGTGCTGCCGGACCTGCCCCAAGTACTCGCCTCCAGAGATCACCTTGGCACCTCTAGGAGTATAATACAGATCAATCTGACTCGCCAGCGCGAATCGAGCACCGAAGATCCAGTGCAGATATCCCGCAATTCCTCCAGCAAAGCCATATCTGTTAAAACGAGTATCCTCATCGTGCGATGCCGCATTGAGGCCGCCTTTGACAGCAATACCTGGCTCAGGCTGTGCGTGAACAGTGAAGGGAATCTGCCCAAGCATGATCACTATCAACAATGTCAGCGATCTTTTCATATAGCCCTTCTCAAACACATAGGTTCACACATCTATAGATAATAATAGGTTTGGCGCAGTGCAACGGTAACACACACTCCTCAGCCACACAAGCGCTTTAAACCTACACCAAACGCCTAAAATTACGAGCATTTACACGTGACATGATCGCAGAACTTATCGCCACTACAGGGCACATCCTCCTTACCATCGGGAATGACATCACCATTGGGCTTGGCGAAATCACCCCAGTCGCATTGTTCTCCATCTGCCGCATTCCTATAACCGTCGCCGCACTGGGAATTTTGGCAGCTGCCAGGGCCATGCATATTATTATTACCATTACAAGATGATGTGTCCATACCCGCATCACACTGCTCCGCCTGACCAGATCTATTCCTAAGTACCGCATTAATGTATCGATCACCGCACTTGGCCATCTGGCAGCTTCCGATTCCATGCATATTATTATTGCCATTACAAGACGATGTGTCCATACCCGCATCACACTGCTCCGCCTGATCAGCCTTGTTTTTGAAGCTGGGATTGATGTAACGATCGCCGCACTCAGGCCTCTGACAGTTACCCTTACCTTGTGCTGGATTGCTATTGTCGCCATTGTCGTTGCCATTGCAAAATGAGGTATTGGCTCCATCGTCGCATTCTTCGAATTGAGACTGATCGCCGGGTGGCTTGAATTTTGGATTTGTATGCATATCACCACACAGCGGAGTTGTACAATCACGATCGCAATCTTGCCTGTCACTTACATCCCCAACCCTATCACAGTCCTCTGCAGCCTCGCTGTTTACATAGCCGTCCCCACATCTGCGAAATGTACAGTCAAAGTTACAACCCAGCGAATCCCCTGGCCCAGTATCACATTGCTCTCCGAACTCAACGTCAACGATCAGATTGCCACAACCTTCTGAAGTGCATTCGGCACTGCAGCCATCTCCGGGCGTTGTGTTGCCGTCATCGCACTGTTCTCCTATTGCTACATCTAGGATGTCATTTCCACATGTTTCGTTTGATGTACAATCAGAGCTGCATCCGTCCCCGCTGCTGTTATTGCTATCGTCGCAAACTTCGAGGTCGTTGATACGGCCGTCACCACAATTACCGGCCTTGACACACGTCTCTTGATCAGCCGAACACACCCACCCAGGCGGACAGTGTAGAACTTGCCCGCAAAAGGTAGTTTTGGTATCGAGGAAGCAGGAGCCACTCAACATGGCTGCCGTGGCTAGTGCGGCCACGACGACGCCAAGAACACATACTGGAAGGGGCTGTTTGTTTCGAACTCGACGCATAATTCCTCCAGCTCAATAAATTACACTGATCGAGATTTGAACTGTGTCGCCGGATATGATGGGCGTAAATGCCATCCTCTCGACAGCAGATCTAGGGGCTCGCCGTTCAGTTAATCGTGGCCGGTTCAAATACAGGAGCACAATACCAACGCTTATCAGTGAGCCGCCAATAACATACGACGTTACAGCGATCGTTTGTTGTTGTCTGGCGAGGGTCAACTCGCCTCTTAGCACCGCAGGAATCTCGCCTCCCTGACATCCAGGAATCGGTCTATCGTCTGTAGGGTTCGCGCATGTCAGTCGTACAAATCCTTCGTCGTAAGCATCGAAATTTCTGGACGAGAACACGTGAATCGCGCCACCAGCAGCCATGATAGCACTGCCTGCAGCAACGATCGCCCACGGTTTCCATGCTGCCCAGCGCCTGCTGGCATCGGCAGCCTGGCTGAGGGTAGCGAGGCTCAAATCGACGGCCAGGATCTCCCCAGACGAAATCGTCACCCGGCGGGCCTCGGCCTGGTACCCTGCCTTCTTCGCCGTAAGCTCGTGGGACTTTGCCTTGATCCATCCACCGTAGCTGCCGGGACCGATGAGCACCACGACACCGTCTAGAGTGACCTCGGCTCCAGGGGTCCGACAGACGAGGCGGATCTGGCCGAGTTGGCGCATCACCACCTTGAGCTGTCTCTGGGCTTCCTGGAACCGGTCCTCACCAAGCGGCTGCGCGCCGTACAGGATCGCACGCTCCAGGCTTTCCTTCGCTTCTACCTCCTGGCCAGTATTGATCTGGGCGAGCGCTAGGTTGAAATAGAACGCGGGATGCTTCCAAACACGCAGCGCAGCGCTGTACTTCTCGGCCGCCCGGCTGAACAGCGGGATCCTGAACAGCCGGTTGCCCTCCCGGAACAGCTCCCTCGCAGCCGTGCGATTTTCGACAGGAACGCCCCGACTCCAGGGCTTATCTGAATCGGCGGTAAGGGGCCCTTCCTCGATCGGGGTAGGTTTGTTACCGACCGGGACGGGTTCAGGCGGCACCGGCTTACTATCGGTCGCTGCTGGCTCGTCACCGGACGGCATCTGCTTGCTATCGGTCGCTGCTGGCTCGCTCGCTGGTTGGGCCCGAAGCGCTTCGGGACCGAGGAGCAGGCTTGCGACGATTACTCCGAAGCTCAGCCATTGGGTTGAAGTCTTCACGTTCTCCTCCGATGTGGTTCGGCGTTGGAGTCGACTCATTCGAGCGTGACGTCCGGAACGATCTTGACTCCTCGTGTCAGCGCCTCGAGCTCCTCGAGGCGCTTCCGCTGTTCTTCGAGGAGGGCTGCCAACTTCGCGTTGGCGAACCTGGCGAGCGCTGCGGCATCGTTGGCTCGCTTAGCCTCGGCGGTCGCGCGACGTCGGCTGAGTCCTTCTCGGCGCTTGGCCTCCTCGGCGCGGAGCCGGGCCTCCTCGGCGTCGCGGCGGGCACGCTCTGCCTCATCACGCGCCTGGTTGGCAGCCGCGATCGCCGCGAGGAGCGAGGAGTTCTGGCTCTCGAGCTTCTGGTTGGCGGCGGCGGTCTTCGAGCGCTCGGTCCTGGCGCTGACCTCGGCCTCCTGGGTCAGCACGAGTTGGTCCTCGACACGGCGTGCCTGGGCGGTGGCCTGCTGCTGGGCGTCGCGGATCATGACGAGCGCGACACCAGCGGCGATGACGAGGAGGGAGAGGAAGCTGATCGCGCCGACGACGGCGAGGCGCTTGCGGCGCCCCGCACGGGCCTCCAGCGCGAACACGGCGCGGAGGTACGCGCGCTGTAGCTCGGGGAGCTCGCCGCGGTAGCGGCTGTGCCAGAGCTTGGCCTCCTGCATGGCCTCGCCGCGCCAGAGCAGGCCCTGCGCATGGCCGCGGGCCTGCCACTGCTTGGCGGCGTTGCGCAGCTGCTCGAGGAACGCGGCGTCTTCTTGGGTTTCGTCGAGCCAACGGCGCAGCAAGGGCCAGCTGGTGATCAGCGACTCGTGGACGATCTCGACGGAGCCGCCCGCAGTGGTGCCGCCGCTCTCGCTCGCGGCGATCTGGCCGACCAGGAGGCGCGAGCGCACGAGGCGGTCGACCACGCGGTGTAGCTCGGCGTGATCGGGCGACAGCTCGTACAGCTCCGCGACGGGCACGATGGCGCGCGTGCGCTCGGGCGTGATCAGGCGGAGGAAGAGTGAGCGAACGAGCGCCTGCTCGCGGGCGGTGCATTCGGCCAGGACGGCGTCGGCGTGGCTCGCGAGCGCGCCGGCGATCCCGCCGATACGGTCGTAGCTCGCGAGCGTGAGCAGCCGGCGATCCTGGTCGCGCATCTCCCAGAGCTGGGAGGCGGCGAATTGCAGGAGCGGCAGCGCGCCGGGCGTGTGCTCGAGGTGATCGAGCATCGACTCCACCATCGACGACGCCTCGAACTGGTAGCCGGCCATCTCCGCGGGCTGGATCAGCGCGTCACGCAGACCGTCGCGGTTCGGCGGCGTCAGGAAGAACAGGCCGTGCGTCAGCTCGGCCATCAGCGCCGGAGCCTCGGCCACGTAATCGAGGAAGTCCGAGCGCAGGGAGAGCACGAGGCGGAGCGGCGTCGTCACGTCGTCGCACACGCTGGCGAGGCACGCAGTGAACGCGAGCCGCTCGCGCGCGTCGGCGACCTGCGTGTACAGCTCCTCGAACTGATCGACGAACACGAGGATGTGCTGGTTCCGGTTGCGCGCCCGGTCGCGCAGGACAGTGCCGAAGTAGCCGGGCTCGGCGTAGAGACGCTCGAGGAGCTGCTGCTGCGGTGACACGCCCTCGGCGGAAGGGAACGCGCCGGTGATCGGGCCGGAGACCGCGGTGAACGGCGAGGTTGTACCCGAGGAGCTGGTCACCATCGGCGTGAGCGCGTTGGCGAGCGCGGCCATGGGGCTGCGGCCGGGGCGCAGGGAGATCCGGGACCACTGCTCGCCGGAGGCTTTCAGCGCAGGGACGAGGCCGGCGCGCACGAACGAGGACTTGCCGACGCCGGAGGGGCCGACGATGCCGAGCAGCGGCACGTCGCGCAGGCGGGCGACCGCGGCGGCGACGTCGCGCGAGCGGCCGAAGAACCGGTGCGCGTCGGCCTCTTGAAACGGCCGGAGCCCGGTGTAGGGGCTCTCGTCGGAGCGCAGCCGACGCACGTAGCGGCCGGGGAGCAGCGGCTCGAGCGCGTCGAGTAGCTCGCGCGCCGAGGCGAATCGCTGATCCTTGGGCTTCTGCAGACAGCGATCGATGACGGCGGCGAGCTCGTCGGGCAGGCCGGGACTGGCGCCGCGCACGCTGGGCATCGGCTCCTGGAGGACGCCGGTGATCATCAGATCCTGTCCCCGGCGCGGCGCGAGCGGGTGGTGCCCGGTGACCATCTCGAACAGGATGATCCCGACAGCCCATAGATCTGTCTGGTGATCGACGAGGCCGCCGCCAGCACCCCATTGCTCTGGCGACATGTACGGCAGCGTCCCGATCATCGCGCCGCGGCGGGTCAGCTCGCGACGAGCGCCAGGGGCGGGCTCGAAGTCCCGCGCCGATGCGCCGCTCGGCCGTGCGGGGACCTCGTCGGCTCCGCCGTGGACGAGCTTCGCGATCCCGAAGTCCAGCACCTTGATCGTGCCGGAGTCGGTCACGAAAATGTTGTCGGGCTTCAGGTCGCGGTGGACGATGTCGTGGGAGTGCGCGACGGTGAGCGCGCGCACGACGGGCACCATGAGCTCGACGGCCTGCGCGGGAGGGAGCTTCCGGCCGTCCTGGAGCAGCTGGCTGAGCGGCACGCCCTGCAGGTGCTCGAGCACCATGAACGGCTGGCCGCCGTGCTCGCCCACATCATGGATGACAACGATGTTCTCGTGGCTGCACTGCGCGGTCGCCCGGGCCTCGAGGATGAAGCGAGCCGTGACGTCCGGATGGTTACTGCCGGAGAGGAACTTGATCGCGACCTTGCGGCCGAGCTTGGTGTCGCGCGCGGCATAGACGGCACCCATGCCGCCCCGGCCGAGCTCGCGGATGATCTCGTACTGGCCGATCCGCGCACCGGGCGCCGGTAGCAGAGATCTGGATGAACGCTCGTCGGGGAGCACCTCCGGCGACACGGATGGCTCGGGGGAATCGAGGAACGTCGCCCCGATGGGAATCCCGACTCGCCCCTTCGCATCGTGCCCTTCGGTGGGAAGAGCTCGCTGCCTGCTCATGGCCTCCCCCTTCCTTGAAGCCCATGAGTGGACTCCGAACGGGATCTATCATTCGCAGTCGATGTCTCGCCAGGGCTATTTGAGATCCACACGCATTATTATCGAGCGGGCGCACGCGCCCTCCAATGCAGGGAGGAATCTCATGCAGATCATTCCACTCACGATCAAGAAATACATGATGGATCGAAAGGAGCGCCGCATTTCGCTGCATCAGCAGATCTGGACAGCGCGGCCCTTCGGTCTGGCGCCAGCTCAGAAAGGCTCGTGCAGCAGAATGCGGCACTCGCACGGATGCAGCAGAATGCTGCACTCGCACGGATGCAGGGGCGCAGCAGAATGCGGCACTCGAGCGACGCAAATCACCAAGGCCCGGGCGCCGCAGAGCGCGTCATCAGTGCAGCATTTGGCTGCGTCAGTGCACCATCACGCTGAGTGTGCGCAGTATCTGCGCGATCGTAAGTGCAGCGATTTGCGGCACTGCGTAGGTGCGACTCTTGCTGCACCGGTTGGCGCTTCGGGGTTAACCGTGCGCTGGCGCTCCGCCTCGACGATGAACTGTGGCGAACGAGCACGATCGAATTCATCCGAGCCTATGACGAATGCGCTATTCTGCAACAGATCGATGAGCCGCGGACTGCGACGATCTCCTCGGTGACCGCAGAGCAGGCGCAGAGTAGGCGCAGAGTAGGCACTGAACAACACACACCGAGGGCTCCAGGCTCCACGAGAAGTCCTTAGCGTCAAATGAATAATAAGTGTGCTTGACACCAGATTGTCCGAAGGGCGAATGTCAGGGCGGTGCTAGGAGCGTTGCTCGGCAACTATCGTGTCGTTGAGCAGCTCGGAGTGGGCGGCATGGGCGAGGTATGGATCGGCCGCCACGAGAAGCTCGGCCACCGCGTCGTCGTGAAGGTGCTGCGACCGGAGATGTCGCGACACCGCGAGATGGTGAAGCGGTTCTTCAACGAGGCACAGGCAGCCACGTCGATCCGCAACCCGGGCATCGCGCAGGTGTTCGACTTCGGCGCGACCGCCGACGGCCGCGCGTTCATCGTGATGGAGCTCCTCGAGGGAGTGAGCCTCTCCACGCGGCTCAAGGACCGGCAGCTCGATGCAGTGGAGTGCTGCCGGCTCGCGCGCCAGATGGCGAACGTGCTGCAGGCGGCGCACGACGCCGGCATCACCCACCGCGACCTCAAGCCAGATAACCTGTTCCTGGTCCCGGACCCGGAGGTGGTCGGCGGCGAGCGCGTCAAGGTGCTCGACTTCGGCATCGCCAAGCTCACCGGCGAGCTCCAGGCCATCGGCGTGCAGACCCGCGCGGATCTCGTGATGGGCACGCCGAGCTACATGTCTCCCGAGCAGTGCCGCGGCGCCAGCGGGGTCGACGCCCGATCGGACGTCTACTCGCTCGGCTGCGTCCTCTTCAAGATGGTGTGCGGCCGCGCGCCGTTCATCGGCCACGGCGCCGGCGACATCATCGGCGCGCAGTTGCACGTCCCGGCGCCAGACCTGCGGACCTTCGCCCCGGACGCGCCACCGTCGCTCGCAGCGCTGATCGCCAAGATGCTCGAGAAGAAGCCGGCCGCCCGGCCGGCGTCGATGGCCGCGGTGAGCCAGGCACTCGACGAGATCCTGCAGGAGCTCGGCGTACGGCCCGCGCGTCCCTCGACGCCGCTGCCGATGCCAGCGCGCAGGCGCACCGCGACGCCGCTGCCGGGGCTGCCCCCGGTGTCCGCCTCGCGCGGGACGACGCCGCCGCCCATGGGACCGATCGCCACGGCGCTGGCATCGACAGTGCCGCAGTCACCGGCGTCCTCACTCGTGGAGACGATGCCGGTGCCCCGCTCGGCACTGTCGGGCGACAGCGGCGCGGCGACGATCGCCGTGGTTCCGATGGCAGTGACGGATCCGATGGCGGGCGCAGTGATGGATCCGATGGCGCCAGACACGACAGAGCCGGTGCCCGGGCCAACGCACCCGATGACGTCGAGCTCGACGGAGCCAATGCCCGCAGAGCGGGAGCCGATGCCGGCGATGATGCCGCCTCGGGCGGCGTCTCCGTCGGCGGCGACCGTGCAGGTGCCGATGCCAATGCCAGCACCGGTGCAGGCGCCGATGCCAGCGCCAGTGCAGATGCAGATGCCAGTGCCAATGCTGGTGAGCCTGCAGTCCGCCCCGTCGGCGGAGACGCTGCCGATGCCGATCCCCTCGCCGCTGCCTCGGGCCATGACCTCGCCACCGCCGCAGCTGATGCCCGCGTCACCGCCGCAGCCGATGCCACAGCCGATGCCTCGGGCCATGACCTCGCCATCGCCGCAGCCGATGCCACAGCCGATGGGTTGGCGCCAGGCGACGCCACCGTCGCCGAACGCGCCGCTCGCGACGACCTCGACGACGCTCAGCAGCTCGGTGGGCATGTCCAATATCCGCCAGCGGGGGCGCGCAAAGCAGCTCACGCTGGTGTTCGGCGGCCTGGTGCTCACTGGCATCGCAGTAGGGATCGCGCTCGCAGCCTGGACCGGAGGCTCGCCCTCGGCGGCGCAGCCGAGCGCGAGCAGCCCCCTTCCGCCATCGCCCCCGACGAACGAGGGCGCCCCGGAGGCCGCGATCACCACGACGCCGAACGTCGCCAATGCCGGAGGTCCGCCGACGCCGCAAGCGCCGGAGCCAGCGCCGCAAGCGCCGGAGCCAGCGCCGCAAGCGCCGGCCGCGGTCGATGCGTCGGAGTGCCGGGGCTTCCAGGTGGACAGAAAGTGGGCCGAGCTCGAGAAGTGCGCCGATCAGCTGAAGGCGACGGATCCGAAGCTCGCCGAGGAGCTCGGGCACCGCGCCGCCGAAGAAATGAAGACCGCGCCCCGGATCGCCGCGGTCGAGGAGGCGATCCGCGCCAAGGACCTGAGGCGAGCGCAGGCCGAGCTGGACCAAGTCTGGGCCGAGTCCCAGGACCTCGCGAGGATCAAGCGCAAGTACGTAGAGGCGGAGAACCGGGCGATCTACGAGCTCGCCGCGAAGCTCGAGTACACGCTGTCGCCGAGTTGCGCGGAGTACAACGCGTTCCTCGCGAAGCAGCGCGACGCGCAGCCGCCGCGCGTCGCCACCGATGCCGCGCGCCAGGTCCCGTGCACGCCGGTCTCGCCGACCCGGTGCGATGCCAAGGCGCTCGCCGAAGAGGGCCGGCAGCGCTACGCGGCGGGCAAGCTCCTCCGGGCCCTCGCGAGCTACGAGGCGTCGTGGATCTGCAAGAAGGACGATCAGATCGCGACGCGAGGCTTCATGATCGCGTGCAACATCCCGAGCCTGCCGAAGGCGAAGGCGTTCTGGAAGCGCCTGCCCGTGGCGACGATGCCGAGCGTCGTCTCGCGCTGCGAGAACAACGGCATCCCGCGAGCAAAGCTGGACGCGCCGTGAGCACGACAAGGGCAGTCGGCGCATGACGAGCAGCCAGGCACAGCGAGTGGCGGTGCTGGGCACGCTGCTCGGCAACTATCGCATCCTCGCCAAGATCGGCGATGGCGGCATGGGCGAGGTCTACGTGGGCCGCCACGAGGCGATCGGTCATCGCGTCGCCGTGAAGGTGCTGCGGCCCGAGATGACGCGCGACGCCGACATGGTGCGGCGGTTCTACAATGAGGCCCAGGCCGCGACGGCGGTCCGCCACCCGGGCATCGTCCAGATCTTCGATTTCGGAGAGACGGCCGACGGGCGCGCGTACTTCGTGATGGAGCTGCTCGAGGGCCAGAGCCTGGGCGCGCGGCTCAAGGAGCGCCGCCTCGAGCACGCAGAGTGCTGCCGGCTCGGTCGCCAGGCCGCGGGCGTGCTGCAGGCGGCGCACGACGCCGGCATCACACACCGCGATCTCAAGCCAGATAACCTGTTCCTGGTCCCGGACTCCGAGGTGGTCGGCGGCGAGCGCGTCAAGGTGCTCGACTTCGGCATCGCCAAGCTGACTGGCAACCTCCACTCGTCGGGAGTGGCGACCCGGACGGGCCTCGTGATGGGGACTCCACATTACATGTCTCCCGAGCAGTGCCGCGGCGCCAACGCGGTCGACGCGCGCTCCGACATCTACTCGCTCGGCTGCATCCTGTTCGAGGTGGCTTGTGGACGCCCGCCGTTCCAGGCAGAAGGCATCGGCGGGATCCTCGGCGCGCACCAGTACGTCGATCCGCCCCAGCCGCGGAGCATCGCGTCCGACCTCCCGGGCAAGCTCGCGAAGCTGATCTCGCAGATGCTCGCGAAGTCGCCAGACGCGCGGCCGCAGACGATGGCGGCGGTGAGCCAGGCGCTCGAGGAGATCCTGTCCACGCTGAAGGGACCGTCGAAGCGCGCGTCGACGTCGTTGCCTCCAGCGACACGCGCGGCGGCGAGCACGGTGGCGAGCGCGGTGACGAGCGCGGCGGCGAGCGCGGCGGCGAGCGCAGACACGCCCACGACGCTCCGTGGCTCGGCGGGGGCAACGCTCACCGTCGCGCGCGCGCGCGGGCGATGGCACCCGTTCGCGCTCGCCGGCGTGATCGTCGTCGGGGCGGTCGTCGGGATCGCTGTGGGAGTGCGAGGCGCGGGTTCGCCCGATCCGGACGAGCCGGCTGTGGCCGCCGCGCTGGTCACGCCTTTGACCGCAGACGCCGCGACGGCCACCACAGACGCGGCGACGGCCATCGGGACCACAAACGGCTCCGACGGCGCGAACCTCGCGGGAAGCAATGTTGCGGCGGGGCCGCCGCCGGACGCCCAGGTCGACGCTTCACCACCCATGACCGACGCCGGGACGCCGGAGGCGACGCCCCCGACCGCCCCCGAACCCGAGCTGATCGAGATGGATCCAGCGGCCCCGCCCGGTTCCAACGGGGCGAGCGGCAGCAACCACGCCGAACGCAGCGCGCTCGAGCTCGAGTGTCGTCGCTACCTGTCGAATCGAAAATGGCTCGATCTCGACGGTTGCGCCGAGCGGCTCAAAGCGGAAACGCCGGCAATCGCGAAGAGCTTGAAGGAGCGCGCGGCCCTCGAGGTGAAGGCCGCGCCGCGGGTCGCGGCGTTCGAGGCCGCGCTGAAGGCCAAGGACCTCAAGAAGGCCAGGTCCGAGCTCGACGCGATCTCGATGCGGGTCATCGGCTACGCGAAGCTCAAGCAGAGCTACGAGCAGGCTGAAACCGCCGCGATCGGCGAGGTGGCCGCTCTGCTCGAGCGCGTGAAGGGCGGCGATTGCAAGGAGTACGACAAAATTGCCCAGCAAGAGAAGGCGGTGCAGCCGCCGCGGGTCGTGGCCGATGCCATCAAGCAGGTTCAGTGCACACCCAGCGCCCCGCCTCAGCCTTCCCAATGCATCACCGCGATCTTCGCCGAGCAGGGTAAAGAGCACTACGCGCATGGCCGACTAGCGGCCGCACTCGCGAGTTACGAGGCGGCGTGGACCTGCGGTCAGGACCCGCAGCACGCCGAAAAAGCCTTTATCGTCGCGTGTAATGTTTCCAGCCTCTCGAAGGCGAAGCTGTTCTGGAAACAGCTGTCCCCCTTGATGAAGCAACGCGCGGTCATGATCTGCGTGCGTAACAACATCACCGAGAGCATGCTCAACGATCCCTGAGCCGAGGCTTCGAGGAGCGATCCGCCCCGACAAGACGGCTCGATCTATCGGCACGTCTTGCTTGCTCCTCCGAGCCTTCGTGGGCGAGCTCCGCCCGGCCAGGACGCGGCCATGGCGCGCGACCGCAGGCTGCTCGACGAGACCTGCCGCCCTCCCCCACCGAACCCCGTCCGAGACAGGCTGAACAGCAGTAGCCGGATCTGGCCGGCGGCTGGACCGGGTAAGAAAATCGGCCAGTTGCACGCTAGATCGCGCTTGACGTCCGCCAGCACGCCGGTGGACTCTCCCGAACAATGGCGAAGGAGGCTCGCCCGCAGACGGACAGCGGCGCACCTTCCGCCGAGCTGCTGGGGGTGTTGCTCGGTAACTACCGCGTCCTCTCCAAGCTGGGCGCGGGTGGCATGGGCGAGGTCTACATCGGGCGCCACGAGGCGCTCGGCCACAAGGTCGCCATCAAGGTGCTGCGGTCCGAGATGACGCGCAACACCGAGATGGTGAAGCGGTTCTTCAACGAGGCCCAGGCGGCCACGGCGATCCGCAACCCGGGCATCGTCCAGATCTTCGATTTCGGGACGACCCCCGACGGCAGCGCGTACTTCGTGATGGAGCTGCTCGACGGCGTGAGCCTCACCGATCGGCTCAAGGAGCGGCTGCTCGATCCAGTGGAGAGCTGCCGGCTCACGCGCCAGATCGCCAACGTGCTGCAGGCGGCGCACGACGTGGGCATCACCCACCGCGACCTCAAGCCCGACAACCTGTTCCTGGTCCCCGACAGCGAGGTGATCGGCGGCGAGCGCATCAAGGTGCTCGACTTCGGCATCGCCAAGCTGACGGGCGAGATCCACATGAGCGGCGTCATGACGCGCGCGGACGTGGTGATGGGCACGCCGAGCTACATGTCGCCGGAGCAGTGCCGCGGCGCGGGCTCGGTCGACACCCGGTCGGACATCTACTCGCTCGGCTGCGTCCTCTACAAGATGGTGTGCGGCCGCCCGCCGTTCGTCGGCCAGGGCCCGGGGGACATCCTCGCGTCGCACATGCACCGGCCAGCACCGGACCTGCGCGAGTTCGCCCCGGACGTGCCGCCGGCCCTCGCAGCGCTCGTCGGCAAGATGCTCGAGAAGAAGCGGGACGCGCGGCCACAGACGATGGCCGCGGTGAGCCAGGCGCTCGAGGAGATCCTGCACGACCTCGTGGGGCCGCCCGCGCGGCCCTCGATGATGCACATGCCGGCGCTGGTCCCGCCGCTCGCTCCGCCGCTCGCTCCGCCGCCGCTCGCCCCGCCGACGTTCAGCCACGCGACGGCGCCGCCGACCGTGCCGCCGCCGACCGTGCCGCCGATGGACGCCGTGCCCACGACGATGCCGGGTGTGCCTTCCGCGGCGACGACGCTCCCCGGGGCATCCCTACCATCGGCCAGCGCGGCGATCGGGATGCCGGCCTGGCGCGAGCCGGGGACTCCGGTGTGGAATGACGCGCCCTCCGTGGTTGGATGGGGCGGGAGCCCGATGCCGGGCGCGCCGGGCGCGCCGGGCGTGCCGAGCACGACGGGCACGACGACGCTCAGCGGCTCGGCGGGCGTGTCGAGCGCCAAGCTGCCCCCGAGCCCCCCCGAGCGCCGCTCGCCCTTGCTCCTCGGCGGCTTTGTCGTCGTCGTCGGCGCGGTGACGGCGGTGATCGTCGCGCTCCTGATGAAGAATCCGGATCCGCCGGCGCCGCAGAGCGCCAGCAAGGAGATCGAGGTCCCGCCGCCAGCGGCCAAGGCCACCACCCCGGGCACCGAGGGCACCCCGGCGGGTCCAGCACCGGGCACGGCCGCCGGGTCGGGTCCGACCACGACGGCCGAGGGCACCACGATGCCCGGCAGCGCCGCCACGACAGCGCCCACCGGCGCGGCTCAGACGGGCGGCGCGCCGGCGGGGGACGATCTCGAGTCGGAGTGCCGCGGCTACCAGGTGGACAAGAAGTGGAAGGAGCTCCGGAACTGCGCCGACGAGCTGATGCCGCTCGCGCCGAAGGTCGCCGCGGAGCTCAGGCGCCGCGCCGAGGAGGAGACGAAGACGGCGCCGCACGTGGCGGCCGCCGACGCGGCGCTCCGCGACAAGCTCCTGCGGCGAGCCCGGGACGAGATCGAGCTGGTCTGGTCGGAGTCCGTCGAGCTACCGAGGCTCCGGGGCAAGTACGCCGTGATGGAGGCGCAGGTGATCACCGAGCTCGTGGCGAGCCTCGAGCAGGCGAAGACGGCCACCTGCGCGGAGTACGAGGCGCTGCTCACGAAGGAGCGCGCCTCGCAGCCGTCGCGCGTCCTCACGGAGGCCACCCGCCGCAGCACGTGCACGCCAGTGCAGAAGTGCGACGCCGACGCGCTGGCCCAGAAAGCCAAGGACGAGTGGACCAAGCGCCGCTACGCCGCGTCCCTCGAGTCGTACGACGCCGCGCTCAAGTGCCAGCCGAACGCCACCCTCGCCCGGAAGGCATTCGGCCTCGCGTGCGAGGCGCACGCGGTCGCGAAGGCGAAGGTGTTCTGGAAGCTCCTGCCGGCGGTGTCGCGAAACGAGGCGAAGGTGGAGTGCATCCGCGACGGCATCTCCGAGCAGCAGCTGAACGCGCCGTGAGCGCGCCAGCGCGCGGCGCGACGCGGCTCGACGCGCACGCGCTCGTGGGAGACACGCCCGCGGTCTCGCGCTGATCGATCATTGGCATTGGCACTCTGGGTCACACTCGTCGGCTTCACCGGAGGACACGCGCGACGGCCCCGGGCTGGCCCTCGGCCCGAGGGGGGATGCTTGACGCCCGCAGCGCGGCGTTGGACTCTCGCTGAAGATGGCGCACGACGCTGGCCGGCCCATGACGAGCGGCGCGCCGCGACCCGCAGAGCTGATCGGCGCGCTGCTCGGCAGCTACCGCGTCCTGGGCAAGCTGGGCCAGGGGGGCATGGGCGAGGTCTACGTCGGACGCCACGAGGCGCTGGGACACAAGGTCGCCGTCAAGGTGCTGAAGCCCGAGCTGTCGCGCGACGCCGACATGGTCCGGCGGTTCTTCAAGGAGGCGCAGGCCGCGGCGGCGATCCGCAACCTGGGCATCGTCCAGGTCTTCGACTTCGGCACGACGCCGGACGGGCGCGCGTACTTCGTCATGGAGATGCTCGAGGGCGACAGCCTGGCCGCGCGGCTCAAGCAGCGCCGGCTCTCGTACGTGGAGTGCTGCCGCGTCGGGCGTCAGGCGGCCAACGTGCTGCAGGCGGCGCACGCGGCGGGCATCACGCACAGAGACCTCAAGCCCGACAACCTGTTCCTGATCCCGGATAGCGAGGTGGCGGGCGGCGAGCGCGTCAAGGTGCTCGATTTCGGCATCGCCAAGGTGCTCGACTTCGGCATCACCGAGCTCGGCAGCGAGGATCACTCGACGGACGTGCGGACTCGCACGGGCCTGATGCTGGGCACGCCGGTGTACATGTCTCCCGAGCAGTGCCGGGGGGCCGGCGCGGTCGATACGAGAGCGGACATCTACTCGCTCGGCTGCATCCTGTTCGAGATGACGTGCGGCCGCCCGCCGTTCGTCGGCGAGGGCCCAGGCGAGATCCTGGGCGCCCACCAGTACCTGGAGCCGCCCCAGCCGCGGAGCTTCGCGGGCGACATCCCGACAGAGCTCGCGCAGCTGATCCTGCAGATGCTCGCGAAGCACCCGGGCGGCCGGCCGCAGACGATGGCGGCGGTGGGCCAGGCCCTCGAGGAGATGCTGCGCGTGCTGGAAGGCGCGCCGCGGCGCGCGCCCACAGCGCACCCTGCACCGCAGATGGCGCCGCGGCGAGCCGCATCGCTGCACGACGAGCCTCCGCAGAGCGCGTCCTTGCAGAGCGCGCCGCCCACGCTGCAGGTGCGCCGAGCGAGCGAGCGGAGCCACAGCGGAGCCACGCGCGCCGGCACGCGCCGGACGCAGCTCGTGCTGGGCGGCGTCGTCCTCGCCGTGGTCGTCATCGCGATCGTGGCCAGTGTGATCAGCTCGGGCCCCGATGAGCAGAAAGTCACCGAGGGGACGACCCCGCCGGCGGGGAAGGACGCGGCCGTGGCGAGCGACACGCCGGACGCGGCGCAGGTCGCGAGCGCCCCGGAGCGCACGCCCGACGCGGCCGAGCCGACGCCGACGCCAGCGCCGCCAGCTGCGCCGGACACATCGGCCACGGCGCCCCAGGGCGGGCCGAACGAGCTCAAGAACGAGCTCGAGATCGAGTGCCTCCGCTACCAGGCCGAGCAGAAGTGGAGCGACCTCGACGCCTGCGCGGACCGGCTGAAGGCGATGAACCCGGCGACCGCGAAGAAGCTGAAGGAGCGCGCCATCCTCGAGACCAAGGCGGTGCCGAAGATCGCCGCGTTCGAGACCGCGCTCAGGGACAAGAACCTCAAGAAGGCCAAGCAAGAGCTCGATGGGCTCGCGAACGTCACGAATTACGCGACGCTCAAGCAGCGGTACGAGCAGGTCGAGGGCGAGGCGGTCCGTGAGCTGATCGCGAAGCTCCAGGCCGCGAAGGATGCCGATTGCAAGGAGTACAACCAGCTCCTCGCGCAGGAGAAGGCGGCGAAGCCGGCGAGCGTGGCGGCCGAGGCCGCGCGTCAGGTCAAGTGCACGGTGCAGGCTGCGCCGAAAGCGCCGGCAGCGCCGCCGCCGTCCAACGCCTGCAACCACGAGGAGCTCGCCGAGAAGGGCAAGGAGTTTGCCTCCAGCGGTCAGTCGGCCGCGGCGCTGGAGACGTTCGAGAAGGCGTGGGCTTGCAAGCAAGATCCTGGATACGCCGAGAAGGCGTTCATCATGGCGTGCAACCTGCCCAATCAGGCGAAGGCGAAACAGAACTGGAAGCGGATGACGGCGCCGATGAAGCGGCGCGCGCTCATGATCTGCGTGCGCAATGGCATCACCGAAGACATGCTTGGCGGCTTCTGATCTGAGCGCAGGCCTGCCCGCGCCCTCCCCGCCACGCCTCGCGCGCCCCGGCCCTACCAGCTCGACTGCGTCATCCCGATGAAGCCGTACGGATAGCCGAGGTCGAACGCCGACGCCTTGTCGAGCGCCTCGACGTGCTTGGCATCCAGCACGAGGTCCGCCGCGGCCAGGTTCGCGTCGAGCTGCTCGATGGTGCGCGCGCCGAAGATGACCGACGTGACCTGCGGCTTGGCGAGCAGCCACGCGAGGCTCACGGCCGACGGCGTCGCGCCGACCTCGGCGGCGACGGCGCGGACGGCGTCGAGGATGCGCCAGTTGCGCTCGAGATCGTAGCGCGCGAAGCGATCGGCCTTCTCGCCGAGGCGCGTGCCGGCGGCCGGCGGCTTGTCGCGCTCGAACTTGCCGGTCAAAAAGCCCCCGGCGAGCGGCGACCACGGCAGGATGCCGAGGCCCTCCGCGCGGCAGAGCGGCACGTGCTCGCGCTCGAGGTCGCGCACGAGCAGGCTGTACTGCGCCTGCAAGGTGACGTACGAGGCGTAGTGATTGTTGCGCGCGAGCCAGAGGCTGTTCATCAGCCGGTAAGCCGCGTAGTTCGAGCAGCCGATGTAGAGCACCTTGCCGGCAGAGACCAGATCGTCGAGCGCGCGCAGCGTCTCCTCCTCGGGCACGGTGATGTCCTGCATGTGGATCTGGTAGAGGTCGATCCGATCGGTGCGCAGGCGGCGGAGCGAGTCCTCGCAGCACTTCACGATCCGGTAGCGGGAGGCGCCGCTCCGGTTCGGGCCCTCGCCCATCGTGAAGCGGAACTTGGTCGCGAGGACGATCTGGTCGCGCGTGCCGCGCGCCGCCAGCCAGTTGCCGAGCACGCGCTCGGAGAGGCCGTCCTGGCCGTAGACGTCCGCGGTGTCGATGAAGTTGACGCCGGCCGCGAGCGCGCGATCGAGGACGGCGTGCGCCGTCTCCTCGTCGGAGCCGACCTTGTGCATGAACGACTTCTCGTCGGCCTCGCCGAACGTCATGGCGCCGAGGCAGAGCGTCGACACTCTTACGCCCGCCGCGCCGAGATTCTTGTATTTCACCGGTGTTACCCCCCGCGTGGAACCTATCACTGTGAGGGACCTTGCTCGGCGCCCTGGGGTCCGCGTCCTCACTCCGATGGGGTCAAACACCCATGGCGTCGACGGTGCATCGAGGCACGCGCCCTGCACGCGAAACGGTCCGTGCTGAACGAGCAAGCCCGTCGCGTCTCGGACAAGGCCGCCGCCCACCGCGCCATCCCGGCGGCCCCCCAGGTCCACGATGGTAACGAGCCGACGCTCGTCGATTCGGATGCCGGCGTGAGCCTCGCGGACCAGGAGCCGACGTCGATCCGTCACTTCTCCGGAGACCTGCCGGGGCGGGCGCCTCAGGAATTCGAGCAGGAGGCGGGCGCGCGCGACGCGAAGGCCCGGGGGCGGAGTCCTCGGCCGCGCACCTCGCGCCCGGACATGGTGGCGCCGACCGAGCCGGTGCCGGTCGCGCTGGCCCCGGGCAGCCGGATCGGCAAGTACGAGCTGCGCCAGCGGCTCGGGACGGGCACGTTCGGCCTGGTCTTCCTCGCGCGCGATCTCGATCTGGACCGCGACGTCGCGTTCAAGGTCCTGAACCCGACGCACGTGACGAACCGCGACGTGGTGCAGCGCTTCCTCCAGGAGGCCCGGGCGAGCGCCCGGATCCAGCACCCGGGCATCGTCACGGTGTTCGATTTCGGACGGCTGCCGTCGAGCATCGGTGAAACGGCGTACATCACGATGGAGCTGCTCCAGGGCGAGAGCCTGATGCACCGGCTGAACCGCTGCGGCCGGCTGGCACCCGAGGTGGCGTGCGAGCTCGCGCGCCAGCTCGCGTCCGCGCTCGACGCGGCGCACCGCGCCGACGTGCTCCACCGCGATCTCAAGCCGGAGAACATCTACCTGGTTCCGGATCCGGCGGTGCCGTCGGGCGAGCGCGCGAAGGTGCTCGACTTCGGGCTCGCCAAGCTCGGCACGAGCGGCCACACGATGGCGAACACGATCTTCGGCACGCCGCGCTACATGTCGCCGGAGCAGTGCCGCTCGTCGGGAGAGATCGATCAGCGCAGCGACATCTACTCGCTGGGCTGCATCCTGTTCGAGCTGCTCACCGGGCGGACGCCGTTCGATGGCGATCTACGCCAGCTGATCGAGCGCCACCAGCGCACGATGCCGCCGCGGGCGAAGAGCTTCGCGCCGGAGATCTCGCAGGGCCTCGACGACCTGATCGACAGCATGCTCGCCAAGGATCCGGCGGCGCGCCCGCAGACGATGGCCGCGCTGCAGCGCGCGCTGCAGGCGCTCGGCGCGATCCCCAGCGGCGTCGCCGAGACGCTGCTCCCGATGCCGGCGCAGCTGCTCGCGCTCGCGCCCGGGTACCCGGCGTCGGCGGCGCCCGCGTCCGGGTACCCGGCGCCCGCGTCCGCGCAGCCGATCGCGGCGTACGGCAGCGGACCGCGCGCGTTCGTGACGACCGACGCCGAGATCCTCGTCCCGGCGGGGCCGGCGGCGCCGCCGCGGCGTAATCCGGCGCTGATGCTCCCGCCCGCGGGCCGGCGCCGGCGCGCGCGCACGGTCCTCGTCACGGCGGCGGTAGCGTTCGTGTTCGCGGGGCTCCTCACCGCGATCGCGGCCCGCGCGACGGAGGTGCCGAGCACGGAGCTGCCGGCGAGCGCGCGCTCGGCGCAGACCTCCCGCGCGCCGTGACGCACGCGGCCACGCCTGGCGCCGGGATGACCAAAGCATGACGGAGCGGTCGCACTGCCGCGCGCGGCACGCCGCTACGCTCCGGGGGATGGCAGTCACGGCGATCGAGGCGGCCCAGCAGCTCGGCTGGCGCCGGACCTACTTCAATACGCTGTCGATCCCGTACTGGGGCGTCCACGGCTTCGCGATCGTCGGCATCGCGATCACGGGGCTCTCGGGGTGGGGGCTCCTGCTCGCGCTCGCGCTCTACGTGCCGCGGATGTTCTTCGTCACGGGCGCGTACCACCGCTACTTCTCGCACCGGAGCTACAAGACATCGCGCTGGTTCCAGTTTCTGCTCGCGCTCGGTGCCACGTGCACCGCGCAGAAGGGCCCGCTGTGGTGGGCGGCGCACCACCGGCTCCACCACAAGCGATCGGATCAGCCGGGCGATCTGCACTCGGTCGTGCAGTCGGGCTTCTGGTGGGCGCACCACGGCTGGATCCTCTCGCGCGAGCTCGAGGGCACCGACCTGTCCCGCATCAAGGACTTCGCGAAGTACCCGGAGCTGCGCTGGCTGAACCGCTACTGGGTGCTGCCGGTGATCGCGGTGGGCGCGGCGACGTTCGCGGCGGGCGGCTTCTTCGCGCTGGTCTGGGGCTTCGGGGTCTGCCAGGTCTTCACGTGGCACGGCACGTTCACGATCAACTCGCTCTCGCACCTGTGGGGCAGCCGCCGCTACGCGACCGAGGACGACTCGCGCAATAACCCGGTGCTCGCCCTGATCACGATGGGCGAGGGCTGGCACAACAACCACCATCACTACCAGGTCTCGGCGCGGCAGGGATTCTTCTGGTGGGAGATCGATTGTACGTACTACGTGCTGCGCGCGCTGGCGGCGGTGGGCCTCGTCTGGGATCTCCACGGCGTGCCGGAGCACGTGCGCGACACGGCCGAGGGCGACGCCGGCGCGCCCGCGGCGGCCGCGGAGCCATCGATCGAGCGTCCCGCGACCGTGGCATAGTCTCCGCTCGTGCGATTTCCCCAGGCGAACCTGCAGCTGCGGCGCGCCCAGCTCGTGCTGATGCTCGCGACGCTGCTGCCGACGATCGCCTTGACGGTCGTCGGGCTCATGCTGCTCGTCCGCGGCGGCTCGGTGACGACGCTGATCGCCGGCGTGCTCGTCCTGACCCTGTGCACGAGCGCGATCACGGGCTACACCCTCGGCTCGATCTTCGTCGGCAAGGGCGCCTCGCTGGTGCGCGTCCAGAACGACTTCGTGTCGAGCGTGTCGCACGAGCTGCGCACGCCGCTCACGTCGATCCGGCTCCTCATCGAGTCGCTCCGCGACGGCCGGCTCGAGACCGCGGAGCGCGCGCAGGTCCTGTCCCTGCTCGCGCGCGAGACGGATCGGCTCGACGCGCTGGTCGCGCGCGTGCTCGAGCTGTCGCGGCTGCAGTCGAGCCACGTCTACCGGCGCGAGGCGCTCGACGTCGCGTCGCTCGTCGACGAGGCGATCGCGGCGTTCGACGCGCTGACCCTGGCGCGGCCGACCCAGATCGCGCGCAAGCTCGAGCCGGGGCTGACCGTCACCGGCGACCGGCCGACGCTCGTGCGCGCGCTCGTCAACCTCCTGACGAACGCGTGGAAGTACACGGGCGAAGACAAGCGGATCGAGATCGAGGCGCGGAGCGCGGGCCGCTGGATCGATCTGATCGTGCGCGACAACGGCGTCGGGATCGATCGCGCCGAGCAGCGGGCGATCTTCGAGCAGTTCCAGCGCGGCCGCGCGGCGCACGAGGGCGGCGCGGTGGGCATCGGCCTGGGCCTGTCGTTCGTGCGCGAGATCGTGCGCGGCCACCGCGGCAAGATCGAGGTGGCATCGGAGCCGGGGCGCACCGAGCTGTGGATCCGGCTCCGGGTGCGCCGGCCGCGGCCGGAGGACACGGAGATCCCGGTGGCGGCCGCGGGCGAGGAGCTCACGCGACAGGAGGCGGCGGCGCGGTGAGCGACGCGAGCCACGGCGGCGGGCGCATCCTGATCGTCGAGGACGACGAGGCGATCGCGACGGGCCTCGCGCTCAACCTGAAGCTCGCCGGGCGGGCCACGGTGATCGCGCGCGACGGCGACGAGGCGATCGCGCTCGCGGGCGACGAGGACTTCGCGCTGGTCCTGCTCGACATCAACCTGCCGAAGCGGAACGGCCTCGAGGTGCTGTCGGCCATGCGCGCCGCGGACAACCTGGTGCCGGTCATCGTGCTATCGGCGCGCCACGGCGAGTTCGACAAGGTCGCGGCGCTGCGGCTCGGCGCGGACGACTACGTCACCAAGCCCTTCGCGCTCGCCGAGCTGCTCGCGCGGATCGACGCGGTGCTGCGCCGCGCGGGCCAGGTGGCGCAGGCGCCGAGCGCGGCCGCGGCCCCGCCCCCGCCCCCGCCCCCGCCCGGCGGCGCGCTCGGGTTCGACGACATCTCGATCGATCTCGCGCAGCGGGTGGTGACGTGCCGCGGCGACGAGATCAAGCTGACGCACCTCGAGTTCGAGCTGCTCGTGTTCTTCGTGCGCCACCCGAGCCAGGTGTTCTCTCGCGCGCAGCTGTTTGGCCTGGTGTGGGGGCAGTCGGCCGGCTCGGTGCGCACCGTCGACAACTTCGTCGGCCAGCTCCGCAAGCGCTTCGAGGGGAACCCCGAGCAGCCGCGGCACTTCATCACGGTGCGCGGCTCCGGATACCGCTTCGATCCGTAGCCTGCCGCGAAGCGGGCGCGCTAGGCTGGCGGCCATGGCCGAGACCGTGTTCAGCAAGATCCTGCGCGGCGAGATCCCGAGCCACCGCGTATACGAGGACGCGCACGTCCTCGCGTTCCTCGACGTGAACCCGCTCTCGCGCGGCCACACGCTGGTGATCCCGAAGGAGCCCGCCGAGACGCTCGATCAGCTCTCCGACGAGGCGGCGGCGGCGATCGGCCGCGTGCTGCCGCGGATCGCGCGCGCGGTCCTCGCGGCGACGGGCGCGAAGCACTTCAACATCCTGCAGAACAACGGCAGGCCTGCCCACCAGGCGGTGATGCACGTCCACTTCCACGTGATCCCCAAGCACGACGACGACACGGGGCTCGGCATCGTCTGGAACGCGTCCACGCTGGACAAGGACGACGGCGCGGCGCTCGCGCAGCAGATCGCCGCGAAGCTATGAGTGGACGGATCGGGCTCGCCTTCGCGGTCTGTGTCGCCTGCGCGCTGTCCGGAAGCGGGTGCATCCTGCCGCGCTACCTGGCGCAGGCGGGCTACGGACAGCTCGATCTGCTCGGCCGCGCGCGCCCGCTCGAGGAGGTGGTCGCGGATCCGAACACGCCGACGCGCACGGCGATGCTGCTCGCCGAGATCCCGGCGATCAAGGAGTACGGCCGGTCCTACGGCCTCTCGGTCCGCCGCAATTACACGCAGTACGTCACGATCCCGCGGCCGGGCGTGGTGTGGTTCGTCGGCGCGGCGGATCCGCTGAAGTTCAAGCCGCTGCGCTGGTGCTTCCCGATCGCGGGCTGCTTCGCGGGCCTGGGCTGGTTCGACGAGGACGAGGCGATCAAGCACAAGCTGGAGCTCGATCGGCGCGGCTACGACACGATCGTGCGGCCGGCTGCGGCCTACTCGACGGGCGGCTGGTTCCCGGATCCGGTCCTGTCGACGATGCTCGGCGGCGGCAACGACGCGTTCCCGGAGCTGGCCAACGTGATCCTCCACGAGTCGGTCCACGCGACGGTGCTGGTGCCGGATCAGCCGTTCTTCAACGAGAGCTTCGCCACGTACGTGGCCGACGTGCTCACGAATCGCTGGATCGACGAGCGCTTCGGCCCGGGCTCGCCCGAGGAGCTGGCGTGGACGCTCGGCCAGGCCCTCCACCTGTCGCGCGTGTCGCGGCAGCTCCACGCCTATCAGCAGCTCAAGGCGCTCTACGACGGCCCGCTGCCGCGCGAGGCCAAGCTCGCGCAGAAGACGAAGATCATCGACGAGCTGGTCGAAGATCTTCGGCTGCGGCGCCGGCCCAACAACGCCTCGCTGACCGAGACGCGCGTGTACAACGGCGGCCTGGCGCCGCTGATCGACGCGCACCGGGCGTGCGGGGACCTGCGGAAGCTCGTCCTCGCGGGCCGGACGCTCGGGCGGAGCGACTTCGAGAAGAAGCTGCAGGAGGATCTGGTCCCGATCGGCCGGGTGCTCGCGGAGCGGTGCAAGGCCGCGCGCTGACGGGGGCCAGCGACCGGGCGGGCGACCGATCAGCCGGCGGGCGCAGCCTCGGCGGCGGGCACAGCCTCGGCGGAAGGCGCAGCCTCGGCGGCGGGCACAGCCTCGACGGCAGGCGCAGCCTCGGCGGCAGGCGCCCCGGGGGGCAAAGGCCCGTAAAAAATCTGGCGCGGTGTCCATCGGCCGCTCACCATCGGGATCTCTCGCAGGGGGTCCTCTTTTGATGCGCGTGCTGGCTGTCGTGCTGTCTTGCCTGTGGTTCGCGACCGGGGTCGCCGACGCCCGGCCACAGCCTCGGGTGACCAAGCAGCTCCGGCAGCAGAAGGGCAAGCGTGTCACCGCAGAGCGCCGCGCGGCGGTCGCCGAGCCGCGGCCAGCGCCGCAGCCGATCGATCCGTACGCCGGCCACGGCGACGACCCGTACGCCGGCCACGGCGACGATGATGACACCGAGGGCGCAGCCCCGGCCACGGCGCCAACCTCGTCGCCAGCGCCAGCGCCGGCTCCGGCTCCGGCACCGGCCGCCGTCCCGGCCGGAACGCCACCTGCCGTCCCGGCCCGCGCCACGCCCCGGGGGCGCGGACGAGCCGCCGGCCAGTCGGTCGGCACGCCGTGGGCGGGCCGCCTCCAGGACGCGACCCGGCTCGCGCTCGGCGAGGGCGCGTTCATCCGCCGCCCGCAGCGCACGTTCGGCACGAAGACGACCGTCGAGCACATCCGCAGCGCCGTCCGCGCCACGCGCGCCTCGTTCCCGAAGGTGCACGCCCTGGCGATCGGCGACCTGTCCGCCCAGCACGGCGGCTGGATCAGCGAGCACAGCTCGCACCGCTCGGGGCGCGACATCGATCTCGGCTTCTTCTTCAAGCGCCGGCCGGCCGGCTACCCGGAGAGCTTCGTCCGGGCCACGGACGAGACCCTCGATCACGCCGCCACGTGGAACCTGCTCGTCAACCTGCTGGGCAGCTACGGCAAGGACGGCGGCGTCCAGATGATCTTCCTCGATTACGGCGTCCAGGGCCTGCTCTACAAGTGGGCGCTGGCAGCCGGCGTCAAGCAGAAGCTCCTGGGCCAGATCTTCCAGTACCCGAACGGAGCCGGCTCGGACGGCATCGTCCGCCACGCACCGAACCACGCCGACCACTTCCACGTCCGCTACCGCTGCGCGAAGGCGGACGCGGCCTGCTACTAGCCGACCGCTCGTTCTAGGCCGTTCTAGGCCTTGAGCCTCCGCCACAGATCGGCGGCCTTCGCGACGACGCCGTCGCCGTAGATCTGCTTGATCATGCCGCGGAGGCGCCGGGGGGCGTCCGCGGGCTGGCGGAACGACATCATGTTGAGCGGGATCGACATGACCTGCTCGGCGGTGGACTTGATCCGCGTGAACTCGCGGATGCCCTCGTCGCCGTGGATGCGGCCGAAGCCGCTGTCGCCGATGCCGCCGAACGGCAGCGACGGGATGCCGGCGAAGCTCATCACCGAGTTGATCGACGTCATGCCGGCGCGCAGGAGGCCCGCGATCCGGCGCGCGGCCTTGCCGGCGAACACCGACGAGCCGAGGCCGTAGGACGTGTCGTTCGCGAGCCGGACGGCCTCGTCGACGGAGGCGACGCGCTGGATCGGGATGACAGGCCCGAACGTCTCGTCGCGCATCACCTTCATCTGGTGATCGACGCCGGTGAGCACGGTGGGCTGGATGTAGCTGCCGCTGATCGCGTCGGGGCCGCCGGTCAAGACCTTGGCGCCCTTGGCGATCGCGTCCTCGAGGTGGTCACGGACGATCGCGACCTGCGCGGGGCTGGTCATGGCCCCGAGGTGGCCGTCGTCGCCGCCGATCTTGAGCGCGCGGACCTGCTTCACCACCTCGTCGACGAACTGATCGTGGAGCGCGTCGGCGACGTAGACGCGCTCGACGGAGATGCACGCCTGGCCGGCGTTCGTGAGCGCGCCGTAGACGCACGCCTCGGCGGCCTTCTCGACGTCGGCGTCCTCGGCGACGATCATCGGATCCTTGCCGCCGAGCTCGAGGAGCACGGGCGTGAGCCGCTCGGCGGCGGCCATCATCACGCGCTTGCCGGTGGCGGCGGAGCCGGTGAACGCGATCTTGTCGACGGCCGCGCGCGCGAGCGCCGCGCCGGTGGCGCCCGCGCCGGTGACGACCTGCAAGAGATCGGGCAGCGCGAACGTCTTCGCGGCGATCTCGGCGACCTTCACGGCGATGAGCGGCGTCAGCTCGCTGGGCTTCCACACGACGGCGTTGCCGGCGGCGAGCGCGTACGCGATCGAGCCCATGGGCGTGAACACGGGGTAGTTCCACGGCCCGATCACGCCGACCACGCCGAGCGGGTGGTAGCTGATCGTCGCGCGGAAGTTCGCGAGCAGGCCGGCCGACACGCGGCGCGGCGCCATGGCGGCCTCGGCGCACGCGGCGGCGTGCTGGATGTGGCCGAGCGCCATCATCACCTCGACGAGCGCCTCGAGCTCGGGCTTGCCGTTCTCGCGGCGGAGCAGCTCGGCGAGCTCGTCGGCGTGCGCCGCGATCGCCTTGCGAAACGCGGCGAGCTCCTCGCCGCGCGCGGAGAACGAGCGCTGGGACCAGCTCTCGGCCGCGACGCGCGCGCGCGCGACGGCGGCGTCCACCTCGGCCTGCGTGTGGATCGGCACCGTGCCGAGGATCTCGCCGGTGGCGGGGCTATAGCTGGTCAGACGCTCGGGGCTGGGGCTGGGGCTGGTCGCGGTCGCCATGGTGGGACCATGTCACGTCCACGCCGTGATGACGACGACCGCGGCCGCGACACCGAGCACGAGCACGAGCGCGAGCACGAGCCACCACGAGCTCGCGCCGCCCCGGAGCCCATCGTTCTCGCTCGGCAGCCGCGTGCCGGCTGGCGGCGGCTGCTCCGGCTGCTTCGCGCGGTCGGCCAGCGACGTCTCCCAGCCGAGCTTCGGATCGTCGACGAGCGGCCGCGCGCCGAGCTCGCTGGCCTCGCTGGCCTCGTCGGGGGCATGGAGCTCGGGCATCGGCCGGAGGACGGGCTCGGGCATGGCGGCCGCCAGGACCGCTGACCGCGGCCCCGATCCAGGGCCGGCGACGGGCATGACCGCCGAGCGCGAGGCGGGCGGCGTCATCCGGCGCAGCGGGACGGGCGTCGAACCGGACAGGGGGCCGGCCGGAGCCTCGGGCGCGCTCGCGGCCAACCGCTGCGCGCTCCGCCGCCCCGGCGGGATATATGTCGCGTCGCCCCCCCACCCCTCAGGGTCAGCGGTGGCCACGGCGGCGGGCGTCGGCGGGCGGGCGTCGGCGCCTCCGAGCGCGGTCGCGACCCGCATCGCGGCGGAGCGCGGCCCGGCGACGATCGTCTGCGCGTCCTCGAGATCCGGCTCGTGCTCCTCGCTCGGCAGGCCGATCGGGACGTTCGGATCGATCACGTCGGTGCTGTCGCCGCCGCCGGCCACCCACGGCTCCTTCTTGGAGCCGAACAGCTGGGTCATGTAGCGGCCCATCGCGGTGTTCGAGCCGATGAGCTTCTCGCGCACCGCGAACGCGTCGAGCGCCTCGATCAGCTCATGCGCGCTCTGGAACCGCGCCCCCACGTCGTTCGCCATCGCGGTCAAGACGATCGACTCGAGCTCGCGCGGGTAGCCGGGGACGGCGGCCGACGGCAGCATCAGGTCGCCTTCGACGATCCGCTTCATGGTCTCGAAGTCGTCGTTGCCCTTGAACGCGCGGCGCAGCGTCGTCAGCTCGTAGAGCACGATGCCGAGCGCGAAGATGTCGCTGCGGCGATCGATCGGCTTGCCCTTGCACTGCTCGGGCGACATGTAGCCGTACTTGCCCTTGATCGTGCCACCGACGGTCTTGGTGGCGCGCTCCTCGGCCTTCGCGATGCCGAAGTCAAGCACCTTCACGCTGCCGTCGTAGCCGACCATGATGTTGGCCGGCGACACATCGCGGTGGACGATGTTGAGCGGCTGCCCGTTCTTGCCGCGCCGCTCGTGCGCGTGGTGCAGCCCGGCGGCCGCGCCGCTGATGATCATGAGCGCCAGCTCGAGCGGGATCGTCCAGCCGCGGCGGATCGTGGTCTCGAGGATCGCCCGCGTGTTCTCGCCGTGGACGTACTCCATGGCCATGAAGTACGCGCCGTCGGCCTGGTCGACCTCGTACACCTGCGCGACGTTCTGGTGGTTGAGCGTCGCGGCGAGCTTCGCCTCGTCGAGGAACATCGTGACGAAGCGCTGATCGCTCGCGCGCTCGCGCACGATCGTCTTCAGCACCACGTGGCGCTCGAACGAGCCCAGGCCGGTCTGCTTCGCGAGGTAGATCTGGGCCATGCCGCCGGTAGCGAGGTGACTTATCACCTCGTATCGGCCCACTCGCAGGGGAGGGGCACTCGTGGCGGGCTCCGGCGGCACGACCGTGGATGGTCGGATGCCGGCCGTTGCCTGTCAAGCCAAGCTCCGAGCCAGGCCCGACGACGTAGCACCTCCCGCGGGCACCGTGACGATGCATACTGGCGCGTGCGTGGAGTCCGCACAGATCCAGATCGCCCTGTCGGGCGCCCTCCCGGCACTTTTGGCGATGTGGTTCGTGGATCGGCTCGACGCGAAGCGCCCCGAGCCGCCGCGCCTGCGCCGGCTGGTCACTGGCGTCGGCATGGCGTCGGTGATCCCAGCGATCATCCTCGAGCTGGTGCTGCAGGCGTACACGTCGTCGTCGATCGGCTCGGGGCTCACGTACGAGGGCGCGAGCTTCAACTCGTTCGCGGTCGCGGCCGGCGTCGAGGAGGCCTGCAAGATCGGCGTGGTCTACTGGGTGGTCTGGCGCCGGCCGGAGTTCGACGAGCGGATGGACGGCATCGTCTACGCGTGCCGCGCGGGCCTGGGCTTCGCGCTCGTCGAGAACATCATGTACCTCCTGTCCGAGGACTCGGTGAGCGGGCAGATCACGGTGTGGGTCCTGCGCGCGCTGCTCGCGGTGCCGGGCCACGCGCTGTGGACGGGCATGATCGGGTACTGCGCGGCGCGCCGCCGCTTCGATCGCATGGGCCTGGGGCTCGTCGGCGGCTACCTGCTCGCGGTCTCGTTCCACGGCCTCTACGATCTCTCGCTGTTCGTGCAGCAGCCGCTGCGCCTCGAGGGCCATGGCGACATGGCGAAGCTGCTCCTCGCGGCGCCGGTGGTGCTCACGGTGCTGGCGTTCTTCACGGTGCGGGCGATGGCGCGCAACGCGCTGCACCTCGACGACGCGGACGCCGCGCGGG
The DNA here is from genome assembly GCA_035558535.1 of Kofleriaceae bacterium. Classification (GTDB taxonomy): domain Bacteria; phylum Myxococcota_A; class Polyangia; order Haliangiales; family Haliangiaceae; genus JABFXX01. The sequence continues at coordinate 4,335 of DATMCI010000252.1, read as the reverse complement.
CGGCGGCCGAGGCGGCGCTGCGGAGCGCCGAGGCAGCGCGGGCGCAGCTGCAGGAGCCGCCGCGGCTCTATTAGTTATTTCTTCGTTATTTCTAAAACAGGCGCGCGCAGCACCGCGATGCCCACCGCCGCCCCGAGCGCGATCCCGACGCCGAACAGCGGGATCCCGCGGCCCAGCTCGGCGCCCTGCACGCCGGGGAACTGGAGCACGAACAGGGCGCCGGTGACGGCCGCCGTACCGACGGAGACGAGCGCCATCTTCGCCGCGAGCCGCGGCACGCGCCGCGCGGCGACCGCAGCAGCGACGCCGAGCAACACGAGCATCGAGAGCATGCCCGCGGCCCACGCGCCGGTGCCGGTGCGCATCCAGCGCTCGGACCCGCCGCTCCAGCCAAGGCCGGTGGCCTTGCACTCGCCGCCGAAGCAGCGATGCGAGCCGAGCGGCCCGATCTCGACTCCCTCGACGCTGGGCACGGTCCACCAGTGACCGGCCTGCACCGACAGCGCGAATACGGCCGCCGCGACGACGGCGATCCCGACGATGAGCCAACGACCTCTCACAGCGCCGCGCATTCTGCGAAGTCGGCGGCGAGATCACAAGCGCGTTTCTGTCAGTCAGTCGCGCACAGGCGGAAAACGGGCCGGCCTACATTGACCGGACGCAACCGCGTCGGCGAAACCTGACCAGCGCACGGTTGTCTCCTCCGAGGCCATGACCGACGAGCGAGTCCAGGAGGGCGGAGCCCGCCTCGGCGAGGAGGTGTATACAATGAAGCGACTCCTGCCTTTCCTCTTCGCGGCTGTGGCCGCGGTGCCGCTCGCAGCGCCCCGGGCTGCCGCGGCGGCGCCGCTCCCGCTGCTCGGCGCGCAGGTGCCGCAGCGGCTCGCGCTGCAGGCGGCGCAGGTTCGCCTCGATCTGGTGGTGCTGTCGCGCGGCGTGCCGCGCGGTGTGATCGATGAGGTCGTGCGCTGGCAGTGCGGGCTCCGCGATCTCGCCCACGGGCTCGGGACCCGGCTCACCGCGCTCGCGGCGAACGCGCAGGTCCGGATCCCGGACGTCTCGGTGCTGACGACCGATCCGGTCGGAAGCAGCCAGTCCTCGGGCTTTGGCTGGCGCGACGATCCGTTCCGCCACCGCGCGAAGTTCCACGCCGGGACGGACATCCGCGGCAAGCGCGGCACCCCGATCGCGGCGGCGGGCGACGGCGTCGTCACGCTCGCGCGCTGGTACGGCGGCTACGGCAACTATCTCCAGGTCGATCACGGCGGCGGCGTCGTCACCGCGTACGCGCACCTCCAGCGCTTCCTGGCCAAGCCGGGTGACGTCGTCGTCGCCGGCCAGGTGATCGGCCAGATGGGCGCGACGGGCCGCACCACGGGCTCGCACCTCCACTTCGAGGTGCGGCTCGACGGCCGCCCCGTCGATCCGGTCATGGCGATGACGGTCGCGCGGCTGCGCCAGCGGTCGCCGTTCGCCGGCGCGCTCGCGTCGCACGCGCTGTCGCCCGAATTGCAGGCGGAGCGGACGTCGTCGCATGATCCGCCGCGGCAGGCCGCGCCGAAGCAGGCGGCGCCGAAGGCGGCCCCAGGCAAGCGCGGCGGGCGTCCGGATCGGCCGGGCCGCGTGAAGATCGTGAAGCCGGTCTCGTAGCGGCTCCCGCGCGCGGATTTCGCGTCATAGTACGCCGCGGTGTCGGTGCCTCGCAGCCACGAGCAACGCTCGCGTCGCTACGTGGCGTGGGTGCGGGATCACGCGCGCCTGCTCCTGCTCCTGCACCTCCTCTTCACGGCGGGCGCGATCTACCTGATCGCGTTCCACCTGCCGCTCCGCGCGGACTTCTCGTACCTCCTGCCCGAGGACGCCATCTCGGTGCGGGATCTCCGCAAGCTCGAGCAGCGGGTCAAGGCGGGCGACTCGGTGCTCGTCGTGATGCGGGCGCCCGACGCCCCGACGCGCGCCGCGGCGGCCGCGCAGCTGGTCACCGGGCTCCGCCGCGTGCCGAAGCACCTGATCGAGCTGGTCCTTGCCGACGACACCGAGCTACGCGAGTTCGTCCGGCCGCGGCGCCACCTGTTCGTGCCGTACGAGGACCTCGTGCGCGCGCGCGACGCGCTCAAGCGGCGGATCGAGCAGGGCAAGCTCGAGAAGAACCCGCTGTTCATCCAGCTCGACGACGAGGCGCCCAAGGCCACGGCCGAGGAGCAGCGGCAGCTCGAGGAGCTGCGCGAGAAGCGGCGCGCCGCGGAGGCGCGGCTCGATCGGCCGGGCAACATCACGCCGGACGGGCGCATCACGTCGATCCAGGTCCGCACGCCGTTCCGCTCGACCGACGCGGGCCGCGGCAAGCAGCTGATCGCCGCGATGGGCGCGGTGCGCGCCGAGGTGATCGCCGCGCACCCGGGCGTGGAGATCGGCTTCACGGGCGGCGTGATCACGGCGGTCGCCGAGCACAAGGCGATCTTCGACGGGATGATCGCGTCGAGCGTGCTCACGGGGCTGCTCGTCTCGCTCGTGCTCGCGCTCTACTTCCGCAGCGCGACCTTGCTCGGGCTCCTCATCGGCACGCTCGCGGTCGCGACCACGATGTCGTTCGGGCTCGCCGCGCTCACCGTCGGCCACCTCAACGCCGCGACCGCGTTCCTCGGCGCGATCATCGCCGGCAACGGCGTCAACTACGGGATCCTCCTGATCGCGCGCTACCTCGAGGAGCGGCGCGCCCACGACGCCGAGGAGGCGCTGGCGCGCGGGATCGTCGGCACGCTGCGGCCGACGGCGATCGCGTCGCTCGGCGCGGCGATCGCCTACGGCGCGCTCGCGGCGACGAGCTTCCGGGGCTTCGCCGACTTCGCGATCATCGGCGCGCTCGGCATGCTCCTGTGCTGGGTCACGACGTACGTGCTCCTGCCAGCGCTCGTGCTCTGGTGGGGCCGCGCCACGCGGATCCGCCAGGGCGAGCCGATCATCGGGCGCACGCTCGTCCGGTTGATCGGCTTTCGGCGCGCGCGCCTCGTGGTCGGGCTCGCGATCGGGCTCGGCATCGCGGCAGGCGTGATCGTCACGCGCTACATCGCCGCCGATCCGTTCGAGTACGACATCAAGCAGCTCCGCTCCGAGGGCGAGCCGGCGGTGATGGCGCGGTACTGGATGAGCATCTCGGACCAAAACTTCGGCCGCGGGATCACCGCGCGCACGTACATCGCGGCCGACGACCGCGCGCAGGTGCCGCGGATCGTGGCCGCGCTGCGCGCGATCGACGCCGGCGTCCCGCCCGAGAAGCAGACGATCGGCGCGATCAGCTCGTACCTCGATCTGGTCCCCGAGCGGCAGGAGGAGAAGCTCGCCGTCCTGGCCGACCTGCGCGCCCTCCTCGACGATCCGGCGCTCGAGGCGCTCGGCGACAAGGAGCGCGCCGAGCTGCGCGAGCTGCGCCCGCCCGACGACCTCCGGCCGTACACGATCGATGACCTGCCGCCCGCGCTGCAGGAGCGCCTCATCGATCGCGAGCAGAAGCTCGGCCGCCTGATCTCGATCCGCCCGGCGCCGCAGCTCGACGAGTGGAACGGGCGCGACCTGATCCGGTTCGGCCGCACGGTGCGCCGGATCGAGCTCCGGGGCGATCCGGTGCGCCAGCCCGACGGCACGCTGGCGCCCGGCCCGACGGAGACGATCACCACCTCCGGCTCGAGCGTGATCTTCGCCGACATCATCGACTCGATCGAGCACGACGGCCCGATCGTGACCCTGGTGGCGACGGTGGGCCTCATCGTGATGGTGCTCCTCCTGGTCGGCGTGAACCGGCGCGCGGCCGCCGTGCTGCTCTCGACGGCGGGGGGCTCGGTGCTCATGGTCGCGGTGTGCGCCGTCGCCGGGATCAAGGTGAACTTCCTCGACTTCGTGGCGCTGCCGATCACGCTCGGCCTCGGCATCGACTACGCGATCAACATGGCGTACCGCCACGACCACGCAGAGCTCCCGGATCCGCTGGCGGCGCTGCGGACGAGCGGCAGCGCCGTGTTCGTGTGCTCGCTGACGACGATCATCGGTTACGGCTCGCTGCTCGTCAGCGACAACCTCGCGATCCGCGGCTTCGGCACCGCGTCGCTCATCGGCGAGATCACGTGCGTCTTCGCCGCGCTCGTGCTCGTGCCCGCGCTGCTCGCGTTCTCCCTGCGCGGGAGCCGCGCCCCGGCGCGCGCCTAGCCCGGATTATTCACGGGTGGCACTTCCTCGTCGAGAGCTGGCCGACAGGGTGTCGGCGCCGTCTGCGGCTCCTCGGAGCTGTCGTTGGTGCCCATGGCCCTGCTCCAGCCCGTTTCCGGTACCCAGGCGCGCCCA
>DATMCI010000251.1:0-44922 GCA_035558535.1 Kofleriaceae bacterium | reverse complement strand
GGTGACGAGACTTCATGCTCGATCGACGAACATGATCCAGCTTCAGCGGCTCCTCGGAGCTGTCGTTGGTGCCCATCGACCTGCTCCAGCCCGCTTCCGGTAGCCGGCGCGCCTACGCATGAATAATCCGGGCTAGCGGCGCGCTGGCGCCTTCGCGACGATCTGATCGCTGGCCTCGAGTGGCGGGCGCGCGACGAGGATCGCGATCGCAGCCGCCACGGCGCCGACCGCGCCGACCAGGAACAGGAGGTACGGCACGCCGCTCCTCAGCATGAGCTCCATCGTCAGCGGGAAGCTCAGCACGAGGTTCTGCGCCATCGGGAGCGCGCAGGCGAGCGCGACGGCGGCGGGCCACTTCTTCGCGGCGCCCCGGAGATGCGCCGCGATCGCGACGACCGCGCACAGGACCATGCCGGCGATCTCGATCGCCGGCCACGCATCCGCGGGCGCGCCGATGCGCGCGAGCAGCCAGCCGATCCCGACGAGCGAGACCACCGAGCAGGCGACCAGCCATTCCCAGCGTTGCCGCACGCGGCTGATTCTGCCGCGCCGCGCCGGTCAGCGCGCGCTTTTTCGCGGCGCGTCCGCGGCCGCGGGTGCCATGGCGCCCCGCGGATCCACCGCCGCCCGGTACACCGGGAGCAGGTCCACTCGCTCGTCCCACGCCGGGTGGCGGCGGTAGAACCAGTCGAGCCGGCGCGCCGGGGACCGCGCGAGCTCCGGATCGGCGGCCAGGTCCGCCTCGAATTTTGTGCGGAGCGATGGATCCTTCGCCAGCATCTCGCGCGCGGCCGCCTCGGCCACGTACGCCTCCATGTACTCCTTGCGCTCGAACGCCGCGTTGAAGTGGCCCCACTGCGCGAGCGAGTCGGGGAGCGCCGGATCGAGCAGGTGGAGCACGAGGCGGCCGAGCGGCTGCGCCATCGGCACGAAGATCGCGCCGCGATCGAGCGTCCGCGTCTCGGACACCCACGCGCCGTCGATCGCCACCCGCGTGCGGCCCTCGAACGGCGGCTGGTGCGTCACCTTCTTCGCGCGGTACGCCTCCACCGCGAGCCGCGGCTCGCCCGGCACCTCGTAGAACGCGATGCCGTGGTGCGCGAGCACCCGGCCGACGAGCGGCGCGAACCCGCCGTCGACGATGTAGCCCGCGCGCGGCGCCGTGACGGTGCCCGCGGGCACCACCTCCTCGAACAGCGGCACGCGCCAGATCTGCGGCGTCGCCTCGTCGTAGACGATCCACGTGCCCATCGAGACGTCGCTCGCCCGCTTCTCGTACGCGTAGCCGCGGAACTCGATCTCGCGGCTCTTGGGGCCGTTTCGCCACAGCATCACCGGCTCGGTGCCGCCGAGCGCCGCGTCGCCGCGCGACGCCAGATCGGCGGCGCGGCGCCAGTCGCCCGCGCTGCGCGCGGCGTACTCGAGCGCCGCCTGCAGCGCGTGGTAGGTGCTCTCGGCGCGCTCGCGGTACGTGCGCCAGCTGTGCGTCTCGACGAGCATCCCGAGCCGGCCGCGCGCCGCCATGTAGAACGTCGAGAACCGGGGCGGCCCCTCGCCGGTCGCGAAGCCCGAGGCCGGATCGTCGTCCTCGCGGAACGACGGGTAGAACGGCACCGGCAGGTGCTTCAGCTCGGTGAGTCGCTGCATCATGAACGCCCGCAGCGCGGCCGCCGCCTCCTCTTGCCCGTCGGGGCGCGGCGCCACCGGGGCCGTCGTGATGCTGATGTCGTGCTGGAACTTCGCGCCGTCGGTCGCGTGCAGGTCGACGAGCAGCACCGGATCGCGGCTGCGGATCACGCCGAGCGCCGCCTGGATCTCCGGCGTGTCGGCCTTGACCCAGTCGCGGTTCAGGTTGAGGCGCGCCGCGTTCGTGCGGAAGCCCATCTCCTCGGGGCCGCGCTGGTTGACGCGGTGGTTCGGGCCGAAGCGCTCGTGCCCGTCGGGGTTGATGACCGGCACGAAGACGATCGCGACGTGATCGAGCGCGCCGGCGGCGACCTTGCCGTCGAGCAGATCGCGGAGGAACGCGAACCCCGCGTCCTTGCCCTCGATCTCGCCCGGGTGGATCCCGGCCTCGATGTAGATCACCGGCAGGCCCGGCCGGCGCTCGACGCGGAGCGAGACGATCGGCCGATCTTCGACGGAGCGGCCGATCTCCTCGCAGCGGACGTCGCGGTAGGCCCGCGCGAAGTCACCGCACAGCCGGACCGTCTCGTCGTAGCGGCCGGTGCGGACATATTGCGAGCGCTCGCCAGTCGTGACGAGCGATCCCGGCTGTGGCGGGGGCTGTGACGACTGCGGCGGATCCGAGCACGCGATCAAAGCGAGGCCCACGAGCGCAGGGCGCATGGGCCTTCGTTACCATGGCCGGCGCGCCGCGGGCCGCGGGCTGCGGCCGCGAACGTCGCGCCGCGGCTGCGGCGGCGAACGTCGCGCCGCCAGATCGAGCGCGGCTGCCGTTCGCCGTGACCCTCTGCCGCCAACACGGCGGCGATCACGGCTCCAGTCGTCGCGCTCGTCGGGGTCGAGCCGCCATCCGCCGGTCCAAGCTCCAGGCGGTCGCGCTCGTCTGGGTCGGGGTCGAGCCGCCACCGCCGGTCACGGCTGCAGCGGCTGCAGCGGCTGCGGCGGCTTAGCGCCGGTGGTCGCGGACGTTGACGCTGCCGCGCTCTGTGCGGTGATCGCGGGCGCTCGGCACGGGCGCGGCGCGCTCCGTGCGGTGATCCCGCACGGCCGGCGCGGGGGCCGCCGCGGGCGCGCGGTACTCGCGGTGATCGCGCACCGCCGGGCCGCTGTCGCGGTAGACCGGCCGGGTGTCGCGGTACACCGGCGCGCGGTTGTCGCGGTGATCGCGCACCGCCGGGCCGCTGTCGCGGTAGACCGGCCGGGTGTCGCGGTACACCGGGCGGCGGTAGTCGCGGTACTCGCGGCGCGAGACGTAGCCTGTCGGCCGGTAGTGGCGGTACGCGTACGGCTGCTCGATGCGGGTCACCGCGTACGGCGGCGACGCGTAGGCCCAGCCGCCCGTGTACCAGCTCGAGCGGTACCAGCGGCCGTTGTCGAAGCGCCAGTAGAAGTTGTCCGCGTAGAAGACGGGATACTCGTAGTCGGCGACGACCTGGACGCCCGGGCTCACGTAGACGAGATCCGGCGCGACCGTGGTCGCCGTGAGCGTGCCGCCGCCGCCGTAATAGACCGTCCCCGATCCTGCGCAGCCGCCGGCGAGGGCGGCGGACATGACGAGGACGCCAAGGATGATTCGACGCATTGATTGCCTCCGGTCCAAGCTCTAGAGCATCGCCTGTGCCAGCACGGCTAACCCCGCGAGATTCGTGTGCGAACCCCGCGAGTGTGAACGGGCGGGTGGGGTTGTGTCTCTCGGCATCCTCACTAGCTCACTAACTCCTGCGCCCTTGGCGCGACAGCGGCCTGAAGGCCAGCGGCAGCTCGACGACGAGCATGTAGCCCGAGACGGTAGCGCGTGGCACGACTCGAAGCTCTGGATCTGTTTCTCCAAATCCGAGATCAGGCGCGCTACGATCCCGCTCGTGCCGAAGCGTGGCGGACAGCGGAAAAGGACGCAGGAGTCGAGCGCGAAGGAGATCGTCCTTCGTGTCGACGGCGGCGGCTGGCATCCGTCCACCGCCGATCCCGCGACGATCCTGACGCTCGCTGCGGCGTACGTCGAAGGTCTGCGCGCCGTCGCGAAGGCGAGCGAGTTGCAGTTCACGATGAAGGGCATCGAGATCCGGGACGAGTGCGTCGCGATCGGCATCGGCGTCGATCGCGTGAGCGCGGCGGTCGATGCCGCCAAGGAGCTGAGCGCGGCCCTCGTGTCCAGGGCAACCGCCCAGGTGACGTCGAGCGTCGTCGACCGCATCCGCGCCGCGTTGCAGTCCCTGCCGCCGGAGGTCTCGGCGACCGTGAAGGTCGGGAAGCGCTGGCAGCGCAAGCTCGAGCCCGACGGCGCGACGGCGCGCGCCGCGCCGGTGGGCGAGCTTGCGACGATCCGCGCGCGTCCGATCCGTGCTGGCGGTGTGTCGCCCGCGGTCCGCTTCAGCGCGGATGGCGAGCCGGCCGACTTCACGCTCCCGTGCTCCGCGGACCTGTCCCGTGAGCTCGGCGCCCAGCTCTATCGCGAGGTCGAGATCGAGGCGTCGATCCTCCGCGGCGCGGACGGGCACATCGAGAGCGGCGAGCTGCTCGGATTCGTCGTGGTCGACAGCGACGAGGACCCAGCCGGGGCGTGGGAGCGCTGGTTCAAGATCAACGGCAAGGGCTGGGACGACGAGAGCGTGGAGGTGTTCCTTGACCGTCGCGACCATTGACGAGGCGAGCCTCCCGGAGGTCTGTGCGCTCGACGCAGGCGTGCTGCTGCTCGCGTTGCGTCAGCGGTCGCATCGCCCAGACGCCCCGGTAGCGATGGCGCTCTGGAGGGCGTTGCTCACCCGCGAGCGCGTGAATCGAAGCGCGAAGGTGCTCATCCCGGCTCCTGTGCTCGCGGAGGTCATCCGCGGAGATCAGGTCACGGAGCCTCCGATGGTTCGCGGGATCGAGATCGCCCCGTTCACGGCGAGGAGCGCGCGCATCCTAGCGCGAACGTTTCCGCACAGCTTTATCGACGCAGCCAAGAAGGACGGCCATCGAGAGCACTACGTCAAGTACGACGCGATGATCGCGGCGATCGCCATCCACCGCGAGGCCACGCTGGTCACGCTCGACACGTTCCTGCTCGGGCTCAAGGGCCTGCCGATCGAGATCCGCACGCCGGCGTCATTCTTGAGCAGGCAGACTGAGATGCCGCTGTAAGAGCGAGCGCGAGGCGGGGCGGGTCAGCGGGTGGCGATCTCGGTGACGGCCTTCTCGATGCCGTTACCGATCGCGTCGAGCGGGAGATCGTTGGGATCGTCGCCGAACGGGTCCTCGATCTCGACGCCGATCTCGTCGATGCCGAACAGGGCGAGCGCGAGCAGGCCGCAGGCGGCGGGCGTGGCCCAGCCCATGACCTCGGCCAGGACGAACGGCGCGCTGAAGCAGAAGAGGACGACGAAGATCTTGATGTGCTGCGCGTACGCGAACGGGATCGGCGTGCGCAGGATGCGCTCGGCGCCGCCCAGGGCGTCGTTCAGCGCGGTCAGGTTGCCGTCGAAGACCTGGAGGCGCGCTTCGGAGAGACGGCCGGCGGCGGCCTCGGCGCGCAGCCGCGTGGAGATCCACTGCGTGACGAGCGGCGCGCGGAACGTCACGCCGCTCATCGCGGCCTGCTCGTCGGGGGTGAGCAGGCGCTCGGCGTTGCCGAGCGAGGCCTCTTTGCGCAGCGTCTGGGCGGCGACCCAGTAGAAGGCCGGGATCAGCCGGCACAGCGCCGCGCGCGCCTCGGCGTCCTCGATGTACGCGCCGATCTGACGGGCGAGGTCGCGCGCGCGGTTGGTGATCGCGCCGAGCAGCCGGCGGCCCTCCCAGTAGCGGTCGTAAGAGGCGTTGGTCCGGAACACGAGCAGGAGGCCGAGCGCCACGCCGACCAGCGTGTGGGCGTTGCCGGGGAGCTTGAAGTCGCTGCGCCGGAGCACCAGCACGGCCACCACGCCGAGGGCGGCGGTCATGAGGACCCGGGGTATGAGGCGGGGGATCACCGAGCCCCGCATGCGGATCAGGATGGGAAGCCACGCGCGTCCGTCGTACTCGATCATGCAGGGCGGTATTGTAGCGGCGTCATGGACGCACGCGGCGCTACCACCGTGGATGGGTACCTCGCGAAGCTGCCTGCGGATCGCCGGGAGGCGATCGCGAAGGTGCGCGAGGTCGTGAGCGAGAACCTGCCGGACGGCTTCGAGGAGGGCGTCCAGTTCGGGATGATCAGCTGGCACGTCCCGCTGTCGCGCTACCCGGACACGTACAACGGCCAGCCGCTCGGGATCGCCGCGCTCGCGTCGCAGAAGGGCTACATGGCGCTGTACCTGATGGGCGTCTACGGCGACGAGGCGCTGGCAGCGTGGTTCCGCGACGCGTTCGCGAAGGCCGGCAAGAAGCTCGACATGGGCAAGTCGTGCGTGCGGTTCAAGACGCTCGACGCGCTGCCGCTCGATGTCATCGGCGAGACCATCCGGCGCGTCCCGCTCGACGCGTTCCTGGCGCGGTACGAGGAGGTGCGCGCCGGCACGAAGGGCGCGAAGAAGGCGGCGGCGAAGAAGCCGGTCGCAGCGGCGAAGAAGCCGGCCGCAGCGAAGCAGCCGGCGGCTGGTGCGAAGAAGCCGGCCGCGGCGAAGAAGCCGACGGCTGCGGCGAAAAAGAAGCCGGTGGCTGGTGCGAAGAAGCCGGCTGGTGCGAAGAAGCCGGCAGCCGCGGCGAAGAAGCCGGCTGGTGCGAAGAAGCCGGCGGCAAAGAAGCCGGCGAAGCCCGCACGGCGCGGGAAGCGCTAGCGGGCAGCGCGCGAGGCTGGCGCGCGGCGCCGCGATCAGCGCGCGAGGCCGGTGCGCTGCGCGTTGCCGCCCCACGTCGACCAGCCGGTCACCGTCGGATCCTTCGTGTCGATCGCCACGAGCTGGCCCGTGTCGGTCCCGACGTAGATCCAGCCGTTCGCGACGACCGGCTGGGAGCGCACCGGCGCGCCGACGGCGTACGTCGCGAGGCGCTTGCCCGTCTTCTGATCGAGGCGGACCACCTCGCCGCCCAGCGTGCCGAGCAGGATGCTGCCGCCAGCGGCGAGCGGCGCGGTGCCCAGCGCGCCGCCCTGCTGCTGCAGGTTGCCGGTGAGCTTGTACGTCCACAGCGTCTTGCCGGTCTCGCTGTCCGTCGCGATCACCTCGTCGCCCATCGTGTTCACGTTGCGGTCCTTGAGCTTCACGATGCGCGAGCCCTGGAAGCTCTGCATCGACGACACGCTCGCGAGGCCGACGTTGTCGAACGCGTAGCCGGCCGCCGCCGCCGCGGGCGCGCCGCCGGAGAAGCCGTTCGACGAGTCCTCGGCCGCCGCCTTGGCCGCGTGCGCCGACCTCCGCTGGACGTCCTTGTCGATGTACTTGGCCTCCTTCTTGGCGGCCTGGTACTTCGTCTTCGGGTGGTTGTGGTCGGCGCGGATCACCATCTCCGCCGCGCCGCCCGCGCGCTCCTCCTCGTCGGCGCCGCGCCGCGTGTAATAGATCTGCTCGACGCCGCCCTCGAACTGCACCACGGGCGCCGAGGTGGCCCGCGCCTGCATCGCGTAGCGCACCACGCCGGTGGCCTGCTCGAGCTTGATCACCGTCCCCGTGAACGTCGTGGCGTAGACGAATTCACCGACGGCGACCGGCGCCGACATGACGTCGCTCTCGAGCCAGAGCTGCCACAGGATCTTGCCAGTGGCGAGCTCGAACGCGGCGAGCACGTGCGTGGCGCCGGGCGGCGGGGCCTTGCCATCGGCGGTGCCGGCCGCCGGGTACGAGGCGAACACGCGGCCGTTCGCGATCGTCGGCGCGCTGGTCAGCGGATCGCCCAGCCAGTACGACCACAGGTGCTTGCCGGTCTCGGCCGCGATCGCGAACAGCGTGCACGACTCCGTGCTGACGACGCACACGCCGCGCTCGCACGCCGCGCTCGACGGGCCGTCATCGTCCAGATCGAGCGCCCAGAGCGACTTGCCGGTCGTCGCCTCGAACGCGTACAGCTCCTTCGAGGAGAAGCCGCCCGAAACGATCACGGCACGCTCGTACACCGTCGGCGTCGTGACGGCGGCGCTGCTGCCGAACGAGACGGTGAACCCCGTCGCCGTCCGCTGGGCCGCGGGCGCGGCGCGCGGGCTCACGTGGCCGGCGCGGAACTGCGTCGTCGGCCGGCCGTACGTGGCCGCGTTCATCGCCTGGACGCGCGCCGTCACGTTCTCGCCGGAGGGCTCGCCCGGGCTGCCGGGGCCGCCGGGCGCCGCCGCGGCCGCGCCGCTGCCGGTTGCCGCGGCCGCGCCGCTGCCGGCCATCGCGGCCGCGCCGCTGCCGGGCGCGGCTGCCGCAGCGGGCGCGCCCGGCGCACCGGGGCCGGCGGGCGTGCTGGGCCCGCGCTCGGTGGAGCTCCCGCACCCGCCGAGGCCGCCGAGGGCGCCGAGGCCAAGGAGCGCTGGGATCGCGGCCGTGATCGCTGCCTTCATGTTCCCTCCAGGTCGAAACCGTCAGGAACGCAGCAGCGCGCGCCGTGTTCTGTAAAAAGTGGTCGCGGCGCGCGCCCCGGTCCCCGATCAGGGACACCACGCGCCGCGACCGGGTTTCACACGATCTCGAGCCAGACCTCGTTGCGGCGCAGGACCGGCAGCGTCGCGGGCGAGTCGTACATCGCGAACCGGGCGCTCCCCCGCGTCACGAGGCCCAGATCGACGACCTCGCGCAGGAGCCGCCGCTCGTGCTGGCTCACGTTCTCGTGCGAGAACCGGCCGGCGAAGCGCAGCACCGCGAACCGGCGCACCGGCACCTCGCGCAGGACGACGCGCGGGTCGTCCGGCTCGGGCAGCGAGGGCAAGGTCCGCCCCGGCGGCATCGCGATCGACATCATGTACATCCCGTCCTGGAGCGACGTCAGGACCGGCGTGGTCATGGTGATGTCCTCGTCGGTCGTGTTCGCGCCGAACACGTAGCAGGCGAGCCGGGAGAAGCCGAGATTGAGCGCCTCCTCGAGGCTGTGCGACTCGAGCTCGGCCCGCGCCTCCACGATGCTCGGGTAGGTCCGCAGCTCGATGTCACCGATCCGACCATCGACCGTGTACGCGGGCGATTCGCAGAACCAGCGGGACATCTGCCACCGGAGCGCACCGAGCGCGAGCGCCGCGAGCCCGCCCGCGGCGAGGCCCGTGCGGCGAGATCCGAGCGCCCAGCCGACCACGCCAGCGAGCGGAATCGTCAGGAGGCCGGCGCGCAGGCTCTCCCTGTGCTGGCCGGTAATCGGCTGACCTGGCGTGGTGACGGGCGGGAGCCGACCAAAGATCGACGGTAGCGGGCTCGGCGAATGAAACTGCGTGCGCTCCATGCGACGGCTGAGAGCAAACGACATGCCCTGGCCCCAAGCGCGCGCGATCGCACAGTGAGCGTGATCGCGCGCTCGTCACCGCGTCACGTGAGCGCGACCCCGAGCGCCCGCCCGACGCCGTACGTCAGGGTCGCGGCGGCCAGGCCCAGCGCGAGCTGGCGGCCGCCGGAGCGCCAGACCGAGCGGCCCGTGAACAGCGTGATCGCCGCGCCGATCCCGAACAGCACGAGCCCGGAGAGCGCGATGCTCAGGGCGAACGCCGCGGTGCCGGAGGCGACGAGGTACGGCAGCACCGGGACGAACGCGCCGAGCGCGAACAGGAGGAACGACGTCAGCGCCGCGGTGCGTGCCGAGCCGCCCAGCTCGGCCGGATCGATCCCGAGCTCCTCGCGCGCGAGCACGTCGAGCGCCGTGCCCTGATCGCGGAGCAGGTGGCGCGAGAGCTGCTTGGCCTCCTCGGGCGGCACGCCCTTGGCCTCGTAGATGAGCTGCAGCTCCTCGCGCTCCTGCTCGGGCGCGGCCGCGAGCTCGTCGCGCTCGACGCGCAGCTCCCGCTCGGCGAGCTCGCGCGAGCTCGTGACCGAGATCCACTCGCCGAGCGCCATCGAGCACGCGCCGGCGATGAGGCCGGCCGCGCCCGTGAGGAGGATCGCCGACTCGCTCGCCTGCGCGCCGGCGACGCCCATCACGAGCGCGAGGTTCGAGCACAGGCCGTCGTTCGCGCCCAGGACGGCGGCGCGCAGCGCGTTGCCGGAGGCGCTCCGGTGGCGGCCCTCGAGGCGGGCGAGCTCGGCGCCGGCGACGCCCTCGTGGCGCTGCCGCATCGCATGCAAGACGCGGGCGTGCGAGCGCTCCTCGGCCGGCATGCGCGTGTGCGCGGTCTCGGGCTGCGCGGCGTAGTCGTTGCGGCCGGCGACCTCGCGCGACGTCACCGTCGGCAGGATCAGGCGCGCGCCGAAGCGGCGGGCGATCCAGCCGAGCGCGCGGGCGCGCCAGCTCGGGCGCGCGGGGCCCGGCTCGACGCCGTGCGCGCGGAGCTGGGCCTCCCAGAACGCGGCGTGCTTGTCCTCGACGCCGGCGAGCTCGCGGTAGACGCGCGCCACGCCCGCGTCGGGCTCCGCGTCCGCCATCGCGCGGTACTGGGCCGCGCTGTCGATCTCGTCCTGCCGGTTCGCGCGGAAGCGCCGCAGCTCGTCGGAGCTCATGCTCGTGGGTAGCGCACGGCCGCGCGCGGCGCACTAGCGATTGTACGGGACCTCGCTGATCCAGTGGAAGCCGCGCGTGACGAGCAGCGGCTCGGGCTCGCGGTGGAGCTCGGCGTGAAACGGCCTGCCGTGGAACGTCCCGTCGATGACGAGCGTCGTGGGCGCGCCGCGCTCGGCGTCCGCGGCGCCCGGCGTGTACGTCCACGGCTCCAGGTGGCCGGCGGGCTTCGCGGCGATCGTGCGCCGCGCGGGATCCAGGAGCGCCTCGAAGCGCACGACCGGGCCTTGCATCGGCCGCACGGCGGCGCCGCGCCCCCAGAGGTGGAGCTTGTGCCAGCGCTCGGCGTCGGTGAGGAGCGGCGGCCGCTCGACGCCATCCGTGACGTACTTGTCGACGACCCAGATACCGTGGAGCGCGTGCCGCGGCGGCCGCCGCCACGCGTGCGCCTGATCGACCTGCTGGTAGAGGCTCAGCGCGGCCGCCGAGAGGAGCATCGCCTTGGCCGCCAGCCGCGCGCGCTCGATGGACGGCGCGCGGCGCGGCCGCGGCGGGATCTCGGGGGTGGCGCTGCCGAGCAGCGCGCTGATCAGCTGGCGCGCGTGGGGCGTGAGGAGCACGACGGCGATCAGGAACAGCTGCGTCGAGAACAGCTTGACCGGCACGTCGTAGCTGAAGTTGAGCGCGACGACGTTGCCCATCGCCATCGCCGCGAGGAGCGCGCCGGCGACGTACGTGCGGCGCCACAAGAGCAAGATGCCAGGCACGCCCTCGACGATGCCGGCGAACAGCGTGTATGGCTGCGATGTGCCCATGAACGTCCACAGCATGCCCATCGGCGACATATCGCCGACGCGCTGATCGAGGCGAGTCGGGCTCGGCGGCGGGAACTGCGACAGCTTCGCGACGGCGTAGCCGAGGAGCGTGAACGCCAGGTAGTAGCGCAGGACGACGACCGCGCTGGCGGCGAGCTGCGGGTACGCGGTGCGTTTGCGATCGAGCACCGACCAGACGATCGTGCCGATCGCCGCGAGGGCCGCGATCACGAGGTTCTGGACGTAGGTGGCCGTGGTGTCGCCGCTCCCGGTGGGCTGGGTCGAGATCTCGCCCAGGCCGAGCACGTGGGTCGCGGTCCAGCAGGTCAGCCACTCGAGCGGCGTCGTCAGGAGCCCGTACAGCCGCTCTGTCCAGGGGAGCGCGCCGAGCGGGAACGGGAAGACGAACAAGACCGCCACCAGGAAACCGAAGCGAAACGCGATTCGCCGTTCCGGAGACCACACCATGCCCGATGCTACCGACCCGGGCCGGCGCTCGCGAGCCTGCGGCCGCCTGCGGCAGGTGCGACTGCGAGGAACCGGGAGCCGTCGGCCGGCGCGTGCGGCCGCGGGCGCTCGAGCTGCCGCGAGACGTGGCACGGGTACGTGAGACCGCGCTATCCCTGGCGGCGTGAAGGCTCGCAGCGCCAGCGCCGATGGCAGCGCCGATGCTCGCGGCGCGCGCGGTAGGCGCGGGCGCGACGGGCGCGGTGCCGCGGCGCGGCAGGCCGCTGGCGCGCCGCCCGGTCCGCACGAGCGGCAGGCCGCTGGCGCGCCGCCCGGTCCGCACGATCTGCTGGCCGCGCTGGCCGGCGAGATCACGGCCTGCCGCCGGTGCCCGCGCCTGGTGCGCTGCCGCGAGGCCGCCGCCGCCACGCCGCCGCGGCGGTTCCGCGGGCAGCCGTACTGGGCCCGCCCGGTCACCGGGTTCGGCGATCCGGCCGCCACGCTGCTCGTCGTCGGTCTCGCGCCGGCCGCGCACGGCGGCAACCGCACCGGCCGCGTGTTCACCGGCGATCGCTCCGGCGACTGGCTGTACGCGGCGCTCCACCGGGCCGGCTTCGCGAACCAGCCGACGTCGACCGCCGTGGATGACGGCCTCGTCCTGCGCGGCGCGTACGTATCGGTCGTGGTGCGCTGCGCGCCGCCCGGCAACAAGCCATCGCCGGCCGAGCGCGATCGCTGCATCGGCTACCTGGCGCGCGAGCTTGCGCTCCTCGGGCAGGTGCGCGCGGTGATCGCGCTCGGCGCGTTCGCGTGGGACGGCGTGCTGCGCGCCGCCGGCCTGCTCGGGCACGCGCTGCCCCGGCCGCGGCCGCGGTTCGGGCACGAGGCCACGGCGCGCATCGGGCCGTGGTTGCTCGTCGGCTCGTACCACGTGAGCCAGCAGAACACGTTCACCGGCCGGCTCACCGAGCCCATGCTCGATCGCGTGTTCGCGCGGGCGCGCGCTGCCTGAGCCGCTCGCGCGAGCGCGGGGCGAAGCGCGGGCCTCCCAAGCCTTCCGGTTCAGGGCCGCTGCTTGGCCGGCTTGGCCGCCTTGGCCGGCTTCGTCTCCGGCTTCGTCTCCGGCTTCGTCTCCGGCACCCGCAGCTCCTTGCGGATCACGAGCCGCAGCCCCGACCACGTCTCGTCGACCGCGCACACCTTGTTGTCGACGAGCCCAGTCGGTAGGGCGACCTCACGGATCGTGTCCTCGACGATGTCGGTGGCCACGCCGGACGCCTTCTTCGGCCACGCGATCCACAGCCCGCCGCTCTGCGCCAGGCGCGGCCGGCACGCGTCCAGCTGGGCCACCAGCTCGGCGCGCCGCTTGACGAACACGACGATGACGTCGAGCGGCGGTGGCGCCTTGCCGCGCGCCGCCGTGCCGCGCGCAAGGAGGACCCCGGCCGGCAGGGGCCCCAGGTCGAAGCCCGCGGGAGCGCCCACCAGCGCGACGCGATGTCCCTCTTTGATTCCGAGCTTCTGCAAAAGCGGCGTCCCCGAGTAGCCGGACATGGGAATGAAGGGTGCCACCACGGGCGTCTCTCCGGGGAGCTGGGAGCCAAGACCATGGAGATGATGGCCGAGACCGAGACCCTTGGGATCGAGTTCACGGGGACGTGCGATCTGGCGATGTGGTGCAAGCTCTTGCGTGACAAGGGCTGGACCGGACCGCGGATCGCGCGCTACCTGCACCGCAGCGAGGGCTACGTGAACAACCTGATCCGCGTCGTCGAGCGCGCGTCGCCCGCGGTGCTCGTGCGCTGGCGCGAGGAGCAGGCCGGACCGATGCGGCCCGTGTGCGCGACCGACTGGCTCGTGCAGGTCTGCCTCTTGCCGCACGACCAGCAAGACGTCGAGCTCGCGCGCCGCATCCAGTCCGCCGGTTGAAATTTCTGCGAGGGCGACTGCGTTTTCGTCACGAAACGTGACGCATTCAATTGCTGCGCGCGCCGACGCGCGGCCCGGCGTCTTGGCAGCGCAGCCGCGGTTCGGGCAGGCTCGGCCCGAATGCATGCGGGCAAAGTCTTCCTGGTGACGGGCGGCGCGCGGGGCATTGGTCGGGCGATCGTGAAGCGGCTCGCCGACGACGGGGCGCGGGTGTGCATCGTCGACTCGGATCGGACCGCCGGCCTCGACGCCGCGCGCGAGTACGGCGAGCGCGTCACGTTCGTGCGCGCGGACGTCTCGAGCGAGCGCGACGTCCGGCGCGCCGTGGCCGCGTGCGCGCGGTGGGGCCACCGCCTCGACGGCCTCGTCAACGACGCGGCGATCGCCGACTCGGAGACCGGCCCGATCGAGGCGCTGTCGCTCGCGCGCTGGCGCCGGATGCTCGACGTGAACCTGACCGGGACGTTCCTGTTCGCGAAGCACGCGGCCGGCCACCTGCGGCGGGCGCGCGGCGCGATCGTGAACCTCGGCTCGACGCGCGCGCTGCAGTCGGAGCCGCACACCGAGGCCTACGCGGCGACCAAGGGCGCGGTCGTCGCCTTGACCCACGCGCTCGCCCTCAGCCTCGGCCCCGACGTGCGCGTCAACTGCATCAGCCCCGGCTGGATCGCCACTGACGACTTCGCGCCGCGCGGCCAGCGCAAGAAGCCGCGGCTCAAGCCCTCCGATCACGAGCAGCACCCCGTCGGCCGCGTCGGGCGGCCCGAGGACGTCGCCGGCATGTGCGCGTGGCTGCTCTCCGAGGAGGCCGCGTTCGTGACCGGCCAGAACCTGGTCATCGACGGCGGCATGACGCGCAAGATGATCTACGCATGAGCCCGGCGGCGCGGCCGGTCAGCGGGCCGGCGCGTAGGTCGCCGACCCCGGCTGCGCCTGCCACTGCCCGCGGCGCTCCTCGGGCAGCTCGCGGTAAACCGCCTCGCTGATCTGCAGGCGGCCGGCGCCGCCCATGCGGAACAGGTGGTTCACCGCGCCGCCGAAGACGTCGTAGCGCCGGTCGGCGCCGACCGCGACCTCGCCCTCGGCGACCGTCCCGAGGTGGACGTTCACGCCGACCGCGAGGCCAGAGGTCGCGCCGCGATCCAGCGCCCACAGCTCGGCCGCGGCGTCGGTCGCCGCGGCGCATGCGCCGGCCGGGAACGTCGCGAAGCAGCCATCGCCCATGTACTTGACGACGCGGCCGCCGTGCCGGCCGAGGATCGCCTCGATCGCGCGGTACCAGCCATCGAGGAGCGCGGCGACCTCGAGCGGCGCCAGCTGCTCGGCAGCGCGAGTGAAGCCCGCCAGATCGGCGGCGAGCAGCACCAGCTTCGTCTCCTGGAACGTCATGCAGGCTCCCCGGCGCGAGGCGCGCCCGCGGCGATCGTACCGCGTGCCGATATCGGTCGGCTGGCGCTTCTGCGGCCAGGCGCGGGACGTGATGATGCGCCGATGGAGCTCGTGCTGCGCGTGGCGCGTCCGACGGATCACCTCGAGGCCATCGCGGCGATGTACCGCGACGGCCTCGGCTTCGCGACCCTGGCCTCGTTCGCCGATCACGACGGCTTCGACGGCGTGATGCTCGGCCTGCCCGGCGGCAGCTACCACCTCGAGTTCACGCACCACCGCGGGCACCCCGTCGGGCGGGCGCCGACGCAGGATCACCTGCTCGTGCTCTACGTCCCCGACGCCACCGAGCACGCCGCGCGCTGCGAGCAGATGCTCCGCGCCGGCTTCGCCGAGGTCCCGTCGTACAACCCGTACTGGGACCGGCAGGGCCGGACCTTCGAAGATCTCGACGGCTACCGCGTCGTGCTCCAGCGCGCCGCGTGGCGGTGAGCCGCCGCGCCACCCGTCAGCGCTTCTTCCAGCGCCGGTCGGCGGGGTTCGAGAACACACCGCCGAGCCGCGTCGCCGGCTGCTGCTGGACGGCCGCATACGAGGTCACGGCGACCTCGCGCATGCGCGCGTAGCCCGCGCCCGAGGCGAACGCGAGCAGGGCGGCCTCGAGCGGGGCCGCGTTCGAGAACAGAAAGTCGCGCGTGGCGAGCAGCGGGACGCGCGCCGGCCCGACGACGGTGTCCTCGATGTATCGCGCCGTGTGGCACGCGATGAACAGCGTGCCCTGGACGCTCTTGCCCGTGCCGTCCGCGGGCCATGGATAGTCCTCCGCCGAGTCCATCAGCCGGTTGTGGCCCACCCACGCCACGAGCTGCGCGGCGCCGCCCGCCTGGAGCTGCGTGCCGTCGGCGAGCGTGAGCGCCCGCGCCGGGCCGCCGGACATGTCCGCTGCGTACGCGGCGAGCGCCCGATCGATCGCCTTGCCCCGCCACGCGCGGATCACGACGTCGAGCTCGAACGTGGCCGGCGCGCCGCGCCTCCGCCAGCTCGCCGGCGCTGCCACGGTGCGGCGGTAGACGTCGACCTGGAGCACGTCGGCGTCGCCGGTGACCTGCTGCCGGAGCACGCGCTTCCAGCCGCTGCCGCCGCGTGAGAACCACACGCCGAACCCCGGGCCCGTGGCCCAGTACAGGTTCGTCTCGAGGCGCTCGCCATCGCCGAGCTTTGCGTTACCGCAGTCGATGAGCGAGCTGTCGCACAGCGGGACGTGGACCTCGGCGACGAGCGGCCGCCCGGCGGCCAGATCGGCGGTGACGCGCGCCACGAGCCCGTCGAGCCACTGCTCCTCGGCCGATGGCACCGCTGCTGCCGGGGCCGCCGGGGTGGCCACGCCGACGAGGCAAGCGAGGCAAGCGAGGGCAGGGGCCAGGCGCGCGCGCATGCCTGGTGGTGACACGCCGGGGCACCGGATGCCGGTCCGGGCGCTCAGCTCGGCAGGCGGGTGCGCGCCGCGTCGATCGCCGAGCGCGCGGCGAGCCGCAGCCGCGCGAGCTGCGCCAGCTCCTGGGCCGTCGCGCGGCCGGGGCGCTGGTACCAGGCGTCGAGCCAGCGCAGCGCCGCGAACGGCGAGGTGATCGCGACGGCCGCGGCTGCCCAGGACACAGGCGGCGGCAGGAGCACGAGCGCGCCCGCGACGAGCCCGCCCATCCACAGCGGATAGACGATCAGCGCCGCGCCGAGCTTGAACGTCGACACCGCGTCCGGATCCGCCTTGCGCGCGAGCCAGCGCGGCAGGAAGTACGGCAGCGCGTACAGCACGAACCCCGACGCGGCGAGCGGGGCGAGCGCGGCGCGCCTCCACAGCGGAGACAGCGGCGCCTCCGGTACCGGTGCCGCGCCCGGCGCCTCGACTCGGAGGCCGCCGGGGGCGACCTGCTCGTCGGTGAGCCCGAGCCGATCGAGCTCGGCGTAGTAGGCGTCGACGCGCGCGGCGACCTGCGCGATCAGCTCGGGCGCCGTGTCGCGCAGCGTGCGGCTCGCCAGCTCGACCTGGCGGCCGATGCCGTTCCAGCGCTCGAGCGTGCGATCCGGCTCCTCGTTGGCGAGCAGCTCGGCGACGCGCGCGACGCGCAGCCGCTCCTCGTGCGAGTCGCCCTCGACGAGCAGCTCGCCCAGATCCGCCGCCATCTGCGCCGTCGCGGCGCGGATCCGCTCCTCGCCCGTGCCCGGCACGTCGGCGAGTCGCCGCACCGGGCCCCACAGGACGAGCGTGCGCGAGCGGAAGTCGGTGCGCGCGTCGAACTCGAGCGCGGCGGCCTGGAACGTCGGCGACACGCCGCCGCGGGCCTCGGCCGCGAGCAGCATGCGCGCCGCGCCCGTGCGGAACGGCGCGAGGCGCGGCTCGGAGTGGCTGGTCCCCTCGGGGAAGATCAGGATGTTGCCGCCGCGCGCGAGGTGCTCGGCCACCTTCTCGAACACGTCGGTGTTCGCCGTGCCGTCCTTGTCCGGTGTGTCCTGGCGGCGCACGATCGGCACTGCGCCGGCGCGATCGAGCAGCCAGCGCAGCCCCGGGATCGACCACAGCGTCGACTTGGCGACCGGCGAGATCTCGCACGCCGCGTCCGTCAAGACGAGGATCGGATCGATCAGCGCGTTCGTGTGATTCGACACGATCACGCGCCCGCGCGTCCCGGGGCCCGGCGGCTCGCCGACGCGCTCGACCTGCCGGAAGTAGAGGCGCATCAGCCGGCGGAACGTCGAGACCAGGACGTCGCGCACGCCCGGCACGCGCGGCGCGCGGGGCGCGCCACTTCCGCCCGTGGTCGGTTCAGCAAACGCTTGCATGGCCGAGCGTGCCCCCCGCCGGCTACTTCTTGCCCTTCTTGGCGTCTGCCTTCTCGGCCGCCTTGTCCGCCTTGGTCTCGGCCTTGTCCGCCTTGACCTCGGCCTTGTCCGCCTTGGCTTCGGCCTTGTCCGCCTTCATCTCGGCCTTGTCTGCTTTGGCTGCCGCCTTGTCCGCCTTGGCCTCGGCCTTGTCCGCCTTGGCCTCGGCCTTGTCCGCCTTCTTCTCCGCCTTGTCAGCCGCCTTCTCGGCCTTGGCCGCGTCCTTGGCTGCGTCGTGCGCTTCCTTGCGCGCCTCGTTGCGCTCGTGCACTTCTTCCTTGCGCGCTTGGCCGTGGTTCTTGTGCTCCATCTCGCCCGGCGGCGGCGGCGGCGGCGACATCGCCGGATCGCCTGGCGGTGGGGGCGGCGGGGCCGGCTCCGCGGTCGCCGGGGGCGGCGCGCTCGAGCCGCCTGCGCCCTTCGACTTGACGAAGCAGGCCGACAGCGAGAGTCCGAGGATCATCACGAGCGAGAGGTGCCTCTGCATAATCGTCTCCTTGGCGCCGGAGCGTAGGCCAGGCGCGATCGCGGCGCGACGTGCGCGTATGCCGCACAGCTGGCTCGCCACGGTTTGTGCTTGTGCTCGGCCCCGCGCGGTGCTGGCGCGCGCTCACCGGGCCGGGCGCGCGGGGATCGCCGGGTCGTATGGCGCCGGATCGGCCGCGTCGAGCGTGCCGTCGGCGTCGAAGTCGGCGACCGGCGGCTTCGTCGAGCGGACGCGCGGCGCCTCGCCCGCGCGGTGCGCGGCGAGGATCTCGGCCACCTGCGCGTGCGTCTCGTAGATCGGGTTCGGGATCGTGATCGGCGCCGGCAGGAGCTCGAACGGCGCGTCGCCGTCGCGCGGGGAGCCCGGCAGGTAGCGCAGCGAGCCGCGCTCCGCGGACCAGTTCGCGCCGTGCGTCGCGGGCGCGTACTGCACGAGGACGGCCGTCTGGCCGTCCCGGTTGCCGGCGGCCGGCGACGGGATCGCGCGCAGGCCCGCCGGCGGCTCGAGGTGTGGCGCGAGCACGTCGAGCCCGAGCGCCTGCGCGAGCGCGTCGGTGCCGCGGTTCGACAGCACCTGATCGCCCACGACCTCGAGCGCCACGACGTGGCGCGGCCCGAGCGCGCGGCCGCCGATCGCGAACCGATCGCGGAGCACGTGCGGCGCGTACGTCAGCGGATCGGCGCCGTCGATCACGGCCTGCATGAGGCCGATCAGCGGGCTGAAGCGATCGGGCGGCGCCGTCGGGCCATAGATCGTCGAGATGAGTGGCAGCGCGAGCGCGCCGATCTCGGCGCTCGTCGGCAAGATCAGATCCAGGATGCCGCCGCCCGGCACGTTGAGGACGTAGAGGTCGACGTCCGGCTCGATCGCCGCGAACAGCGTGCCGACCACCGTCCCGAACGACTCGCCGAGGTACGCGACGCGGCGCGCGTCGAGCTTGGCGCCCGCGCCGAGCGCCGATAGATCGAGGCCCGGCTGCCGCACGAGCGCCACGAGGCGCGACAGATCGAGCGCCGACTGGCGGATCGAGTCGCGCACCGCGCCGACGTTCAGGAACCCCTCGAAGAAGTCGAACGTCGAGGGGAGCCCCGTCGCGTCGCCGAAGCCGTCGCGGAGCGCCGGATCGCCGGTGAACGCCGGCCGCCCCGCCGCGAGGTTTGCCCCCGCGTCCACGTCCTGGTAGCGCGAGCCGTGCCCCGCCATGTCGATGCCGACGAGCGCGTAGCCCTGCGCCGTCAGCGGCTCGGCGAACGCCAGCAGCTGATCGCGGCTCGCACCGAGGCCGTGGCCGTAAATGACGACCGGGTAGCCGTCCGGCGGCGCGGGCGCGGCCGGCAGGATGAACGTCACCGGGATCGGCTCGACCGCGACGACGCGCGGCGCGCCCGCCGCCAGGTCGAACGTCTCGTCATCGGGGTCGTCCGTCCCCGTGTCCGGCCGGCGGAAGCGGAGGCTCGTCGTCGTGCCCGTCGCGAGCACGCCGACGTGGTCGTGCGCCACGCCCGTCGGGTTGTCGTTGCCCCAGCGCTCGAGGCCCGCGCGCGGCCCGTCCGTCGCGCGCGCGGCCGTGCCGAACACCGCGTCGAGCATCGGCCGGGTCTGGAACACGAGGGCTGGATCGAACGCGAGCGTGGGCGCCGGGGCGCCCGCGAACGCGTCGCGCGCGGCCACGAGCGCCGCCGTCGCGCGCTGCGTCGTGAACACCGCCAGCCCGGCGATCCGGCCGCCCGCGTCGAGCTCCGCGAGCGCCTCGGCCGTGGTGCGCCAGCGCTCGAAGCGGGCCAGATCGCCCGAGAGCGCGCCAGCGCGCCGCACCGCGCTCCCGTCTTCGCCGCGCAGCGCCGTGGTCGCGAACGCCGCGTAGCGCGTGCCGTCGCGCAGCACCTCGCCGCTCGCGGGCGCGCCCGCGAGCACGCCGCGCTCCGGGGCGTAGCGCCAGTCCATCGCGATGACGCGGCCGCGCTCGGGCGACTGCGGATCGACGTCGACCAGCCCCGCGGCGTCGGCGAGGTCGGCCGTGCGCGCCGGGATCGACGCCGGATCGAGCGCGCCGTCGACGAAGAGCTCGACGAGCGGCCGCACGCCGAAGCCGTCGAGCGCGGCCGTGTGCGCGACGATCAGGTCGGCGTGCCGGGCGACGAGCGACTCGAGCCCTGCGATCACGCCGAGGCGGTCGCCGTCACGGACCGCGTCGGTCGGGAACGGCGCCTCGCCGTAGGCCGGCGCGCCGGCCGAAGCCTGCATGCGGATCGTGACGCCGTCGTCTCCCGAGCAAGCGCCGCCCAGCACGGCGAGGAGCGCGGCGGGGCCGAGGCGCGCGGCGGGCCAGGACCGCGCGAGGCGGGGCGCGAAGCGTTGCATGGCCCACTCTACTCCTTGGTTACTTGGTCTTGGTCGCCTTCACGTCGAAGCCCCACTTGAAGTTCGCGAGCGAGATCAGCGCGTCGTCTTCGCCCTCGACGAGCTGCGCGGCCGCCCGGAGCTCCACCCACGTGCCGCTCGAGACCCGGACCTGGAGCCCGGCGCCCAGCTGGGCGACCCACTCGCCCTCCCACGCCATCGCGGCCGAGTCCTTGGACCAGCGCCGGCCGAGGCCGAGCGAGCCGATGAGCCCGAACCGATCGCTCCGGCGCTCGAGCTCGCCCGCGAGCGACGCCGAGTGCCGCGCCGGGACCCGCGCGTCACCGTCCTTGCGCGTGTCGCTGAACAGGTACTTGCCGGCGACGACGAGCAGCGATCTCCGGGTCAAGTGGTGGCCCCACGCCGCCCACGCCGTGAGGTCACGGATGTCCGCCTCGAGCTTGCCGCCCGGGAACGCGGAGCTCACCGCCGTGCCCAGCGCGACCTGCTCGGCGTTCCAGGTGCCGGTGCGCCGCTTCGCCCGGTCGAAGCACGCCTGGACCTTCTTGGCCTCCTGCTTCGCCGCCTCGTCTTCGACGGGCACGACCACCGCGTCGCTGGGCTTGGCCGGCGGCTTCGCGGTCGAGACCGCGTCGAGCGCGCAGGTCACCGCCGCTCGATCGAGGCGCCAGTCGGAGCGATCGAGCAGCCGGACGCGGACGCCGAGCGCGCCCACCGTTGCCGTGCCGCCGGCATCGTCGATGCTCGTGGTCGCCAGCGAGATGCTGAGGCGGTGCAGGATCGGGACGTACGCGTGGCGGCGGTAGTCGTCGTACGACGTCCGCTGGCCGTACGCGACGGCGTACGGGGAGAGCTCGATCGCGAGCTGCGGGACCACCTTGCCGCCCTTGTACAGCGCGCGCAGATCGGTGGAGAGGTCCTTCAGCGAGCCCGGCTTGACCGCGGTGAGGCCGTTGGCGTCGAGGATGTCGAGCGCCGGGTTCGCCGGGACCCGGTTCTCGTCGTCGAAGACATCGACCAGATCGGCGACCGACCGCGGCGGCTCGGCCGCGGGCGCCGCGGCCGGCACCGCCGGCTCGATCGGCGGCGGCGTGGGCACCGGCTCCGCCGGATCGGCCGGCGGCGGGTCCGCCAGCTCCGTCGGGTCCACCGGCTGGGCGCGCGCCGGGCGGGCCCACGCGAGCGGCAGGAGCGCCGCGGCGCTGAGGGCGAGCCGCCGGAGCCAGCGCGCCGCCGGGCGCCCATGCAAATGCCCGCGCAAATGCCCCCTGCTCACGCGCCTTGGCCCCCCGCTCACGCGCCTTTGCCCTTCACGAGCACGTTGACGAAGCACTTCTGGAGCGGCTTCTTGACCGGCAGCGCGCCCTTGACGGCCCCGATCGTCTTCGACTCGACGTGGACATGTCCGGTGATGTCGACCGTCTGCTCGGCGTCGTCGTTGCTGATGACGACCACGCTCCACGCGAAGCGCCGGACCACCCCCTTGTCCACCTTGCCGATCGTGACCGAGACCGCGCCCGTCAGCTCGCCCTCGAGCGGCTTCGGCTCGCCGCCGCCGCTCGGGTACTCGAACAGCCGTGACTTGTACGGCAGGCTCCCTCCGACATGCAGCGAGAGCGACACCTCGACCGCGCTGTCCACCTCGATCTCCTTGAGCTCGTCCGCCATCGCGCTGACTCCTCGCGGGGCGCCCCGCGGCATCCATGCTACCTAAGTGCGCCGTGAAGATCGCGACGTGGAACGTCAACGGGATTCGCAAGCGGTCCTCGGAGGTGATTTCCTGGATCGATCGTGAGGAGCCCGACGTGGTCTGCCTGCAGGAGACGAAGGCCGCCGCGGATCAGGTCCCCGAGCCGCTCGCCCGGATCGCCGGCTATCACGGCCACTGGCACGGCGAGAAGGGCGGCTACTCCGGGGTCGCGCTGCTCCTGCACGAGCGCCGGTTCGCCGACGCGCCGCGGTTCGTGCACCCGCCGTTCGACCTCGAGTCGCGGATCGTCGTCGCGGAGGTCGGCTCGATCGTGCTCGGCTCGATGTACGTGCCCAACGGCGGCAAGGACTTCGCCGCCAAGATGCTGTTCCTCCGGGAGCTCGACGCGTGGGCCGCCGCGCTCGCTGCGGCCGGGCGCCACCTCGTCCTGTGCGGCGACTTCAACGTCGCGCGCCAGCCCGTGGACGTGCACCCCTCCCTGCGCAAGGACATGATCGGCCAGTCCGCGCCCGAGCGCGAGCTGATCGAGCGGCTGCTCTCGCACGATCTCGTCGACGTCGGCCGGCACTGCGATCCGGCCAACGATCGGCTGTTCACGTGGTGGGCGCCGTGGCGGAACATGCGCCAGCGCAACATCGGGTGGCGGCTCGATTACATCGCCGCGCACCGCGCCCTCGTCGACGAGACGGCGCACTGCGCCGCCTACCGCGACGTGGGCACGAGCGACCACGCCCCCGTGGTCTGTCACCTCCGCGATACGCCGCGCCCGGCGGCGTGAGCGTCAGCAGCAGCTCGGCTTCTCGCGGCTCTTCGGCTTGCGCGGCGCCTCGCCGCGGCCGAAGCCGGCGCGCTGGCCGCCGCTCTCGATCTCGGCGTTCTGCTCGGCCGCCGCGAGCTCGG
This sequence comes from Kofleriaceae bacterium, assembly GCA_035558535.1. Lineage (GTDB taxonomy): Bacteria > Myxococcota_A > Polyangia > Haliangiales > Haliangiaceae > JABFXX01. Next base: position 21,821 of record DATMCI010000251.1, on the reverse strand, counting down.
GATCGGCCGCGCTCGGCGACTCGTCGTCGTCGTTGTTGGCCGCCCCCTTCGCCAGCTCCGAAGGATCCGCGTCATCGTTCCTCGCATGGCCGTAGCGCCGGTCGCCGCGCTCGTCCGCCACGCTCCAGGCCCCGCCGCCGTAGCGCGGCCCGCCGCCCTGGCGCGCCTCGTCGCGCGCGCGCTCGGTGCCGTCGGGCTCGCAGCACATCTGCTGGCGGCCGGCCATCTGCTCGCGGCCGCACTGCTCCTGGTCTTCGCAGCACGCTTCCTGGCCTTGCTGATCTGCGCCCTTCTTGGGAGCGGCCGGACTCTCGGACTTGTCCGGCCGAAAGCTTTCATTCGACATGGTGAACCTCCTGGACCGATGGGATTGCAAGCGACGTGCACGTGCGTGGGGGCGGCGCCGGCCGTGCTACCGTCGTCCCGAGGGAGGGACGTGATGGCTCGATCGCTGCTAGATCAACTGAACGAGATCACCGTAGTCGTCTGCGACACTGGCGATCTCAACTCGATCCAGAAGTTCAAGCCGCGGGACGCGACGACCAACCCGTCGCTCATCACCGCCGCGGCGCAGATGCCGGAGTACGCCGACGTCGTCGACGGCGCGCTGCGCTGGGCGGAGAGCCGGGCCGGCGGCGACCAAGCCCGGGTGATCGGGCTCGCGCTCGATCGGCTCGCCGTCGAGTTCGGGCTGCGGATCCTCCAGATCGTGCCCGGCCGCGTCTCGACGGAGGTCGACGCGCGGCTGTCGTACGACACGCGCGCGACCGTCGAGAAGGGCCGCGAGCTGATCGCGCAGTACGAGGCCGCGGGCGCGTCGCGCGAGCGCGTGCTCATCAAGATCGCCTCGACGTGGGAGGGCATCCGCGCCGCCGAGATCCTCGAGGCGGAGGGCATCCGCTGCAACCTGACGCTCCTCTTCGGGATGCACCAGGCGATCGCGTGCGCCGAGGCGAACGTCCGGCTGATCAGCCCGTTCGTCGGCCGCATCCTCGACTGGTACAAGAAAGCGGAAGGCCGCGATGGCTACCCGCCCGCCGAGGATCCCGGCGTCCTTTCAGTGACGCGGATCTACAACTACTACAAGAAGCACGGCTACCGGACCGAGGTCATGGGCGCGAGCTTCCGCAACCTCGGCGAGATCGTCGAGCTCGCCGGCTGCGATCTGCTCACGATCGCGCCGAACTTCCTCGCCGACCTGACGGCGCAGACCGGCGAGCTGCCGAGGCGGCTCGACCCGGCGGCGGCCGCGGCGATGGATCTGCCGAAGCAGCCGATGGACGAGGCCGCGTTCCGCGCGGCGCACGCGGCGGATCGCATGGCGACGGAGAAGCTCGACGAGGGCATCGCCGGCTTCTCGAAGGCGATCCTGGCGCTCGAGAAGCTGCTCGCGGCGCGCTACGCCGCGCTCCAGAGCGCCGCGGCGACCACGAGCGCGACGCGCCGGTTCTTCGAGCTCTACGACCTCGACGGCGACGGCTACATCACGCGCGAGGAGTGGGCCGGCGCGGCCGCCGTCTTCGCGGCGCTCGACGCCGACGGCGACGGCCGGGTCTCGCCCGCCGAGCTGGCCGCCGGCCTGGGCGGCGCGCACCTGCTCGCCTGAGCCCCGAGTCTTCGAAGGGCGAAGCGCGGGGCCTCCGCCGCTTCGTTCCGGCGCCGTCGGCGCGCGTCAGAGCAGCCCCAGCTGGCGCGGCGTGCCCGGCCACGGCGGCAGCTCGCCGACGTCGGCGTGCGCGCGCAGCATCGCGTGGAACGCGTACGCGTTCTCGGGCGCGAACGTGTCGTCGGGCGCGTGCATGAAGAAGTAGGGGCGCTTGCTCTCGGCGATCCACGCCGCGATCTGGCGGCTCCACGGCTCGAGGAAGCGGTGGTTCTCGGCGAACGTCTCGTGCGGCACGAAGCGGACCAGCGGCCGGTTCGCGGTGGCGCGCATGACGACCGGCAGGCTCGGCTTCTTGCCGCGGATCTCGGCGAACACGAGGCTCTTGCTCGCGTGGATGCCGCGGGTGTCCATCAGCACGAGATCGACGCCGCGCTCGCGGAGGAGCAGGGCGATCTCGTCCTCGGCGGGGCCAGCGCGGAAGAACGCCTCGTCGCGCAGCTCGACGGCGTACTGGAACCCGGCCGGCAGCGCGTCCAGGAACGCGCGCAGGAGCGGGAGCTGGGCCGGCCCGAACCGCGGCGGCAGCTGGAGGAACAGCGTGCCCAGCTGATCGCCGAGCGGCGAGATCCGATCGAGGAACGTCGCGACGTCGGCGGCGCAGCCTTGCAGCAGCCGGTCGTGCGAGATCGTGCGCGGGAACTTGAAGCAGAAGCGGAAGTCGCGCCCGACCTGATCGCGCCAGCGCGCGACCTGATCGGCGGTGGGGAGCGCGTAGAACGTGGTGTTGCCCTCGACGGTGTTGAACACCTCGGCGTAGCGCGCGAGGAAGTCGGTGGGCCGGGTCTTCGGCGGGAACAGCCGCCCGACCCAGCTGGGGAGGCCCCAGCCGGGGCACCCGAGGTAGTAGCCGCGGATCGCCATGCTCGCGCGGGACACGTTAGCGAACCTGCCGCCCAAGATCGCCGCTCGCGTGCGCCGCGCGAGCTCGCCCGGGTCTTGATTGCGATTGTATGTGTAGCTCAGGTGCGCGGCCGGATGCGTACGTCGGCCGCGGCGGCGCCGTGGGCGCGCGTGAACTCGGCGCGATCGATCGACAGGATGATGTCGCTCTCGTCGTCGGCGTAGGAGCGCGCCTCTTCGGAGCTATCGGCGGTGTAGCCGAGCTTCTCGAACACGCGGCACGATGCGGTGTTCGTGGGGATCACCGACGCGTAGATCCGCTGGAGCGCGAGCGGGCCGAACGCGAGCGCGTGGATCATGATCGCGAACCGGGTGCCGAGCCCGCGGCCCTGCGTGTCCGGATCTGCGATCAGGAACGCGAACTCCGCGGCTTCGTTTGTGATGCCGCGCAGGTCGCCGTCGCCGATGAGCACGCTGTTGCGGTACAGGAGGAACGATCGCCCGCCGTCCTCGCCGAGGGCGCGGTAGTGATCGAGCACGTCGGCCGGCGACAGCTCGGCCGTGTGGCCGAGGAGCGGCGCGTTGTGCGGATCGTTGTAGGCAGCGGCGAGGCGCGCCGCGGTCGCCTCGACCTCAGCGAGGCTCGGCTCCATCGCGACCAGCGCGCCGGCCGGGGTCGACCACTCGAGGTGATAGCGCACGCGGGCAGAGCGTACCCGGTTTGCGGGGCTCGTTCTCAGTCTTCGAGCACGGCGGCGAGCGAATCGGCGGAGAGCGCGCGCCGGAGGTAGCGCTCGAGCGCTGCGGGCGTGGCCGCCTGCAGGCGCGCCTCGGCGGCCGCGTCCAGGGCGTGGAACTTGTAGACGAGCAAGCTTCGCAGCATGGCCACGCGCCCCTCCCGGTTCCCCTGCTTGCGTCCCTCCCGGGTTCCTTGCTGGCGCCCCTGCTTGCGCCCTTCCTTGCGGCCTTGCGCTTTGAGGTACTCGGCAATGGTCATGGCGATCTCCTTGGAGCGAGTGCCAAGCTGCTGCAGCTTGGCACGAACGGCCTTGAAGTACCTTGGTTCTAGCACCTCGAACAGGTACTGGACCAGTACGGTGAGCGCTTCGCGGCCGGACGGGGTCTGTCCGGCCTCCAAGATCGTAGGGATCCAGGCGTCAAAGCGGGCCAGGAGGCGCTCCGGGGCCCGGGCGTCCCGCAAGAGCCACAGCGCGAGCTTCTGGGACGGCGCCAGCGCGCGCGCCCGGAGCTCGTCATCGGACTGACCGGCGAGATCATCGACGATCATCGCGCAGCGCGGGACCAGCGCGGCCAGACCCGGGATCGCCAGCACCGCTGGAGCGAGCAGCTGCTCGAACGAGCAGGCAGCCGTCCAGCCGCCGGGGGCGTGACTGACCAGGACGCTGATGATGGGCGGCAGGTGCGTCCCCGGCTGCTCCTTGCGGAAGCGGGTCCAGATCCGGGTCTGGTAGGCGAGCACGCGCAGGGGCATGGCGGGATCGACGGTGCTCTGGTGCTCGAGCAGCAGGAAGGCAGGCGCGGGCTCCCCCGCGCGGAGCTGGGCCGCGAACAGGAGGTCGTTGCAGCGGTCGCCATGGGCGAGGTCGACGAACGCGCCGCTCGCGCCGCCGAGGGTGTCCCACGCGATGGCGTCGCGGACGGCCGGCGGCAAGAGGCCGCGCAAGAGCTCTGCGGCATCCGGCGGGGCTTCGAAGGCCCACTTGAACAGGGCATTGTGCGGGTGAGCGGACATGGCGCGCGGAGGAAGAGGCAAGTACCACGCCAGTATTAACCATCTGTAATTACTGGTCTCCGTTCCGGGAGTGTCCGCCCATCGGACGAGCCTTGTCCGAATACCGGACGAACGCCGTTCGGCGCCACGCGCGGCGGCCCCGGCATTCCCGGACGCCGAGCCCGCAGCCGCGGTGGCTCGCGCCCACACCGGATGCGCTAGGCTCGTCGCGCGTGCCCTCGCATCGCCTCGCCGCGTCCGCGCTCGCCGTCGCCGCCACTGCTGCCCTGGTGGCCGCGGCCGCGTGCGGCCGATCGAGCCCCGCGCCTGCGCCTGCCCCGTCGCCAGCGCCCGGCTCGGGGGACGGCGCGCCCGACGGCCGCGGCCGCTATGAGGGCCGGGTGATCGCCGACATCTGCACCGGCGCCGCGTGGCTCGATCGGCCCGACCGGGACGAGCGCGAGCAGCCGGAGCGCGTGCTCGACGCGCTCCAGCTGGCGCCCGGCATGACCGTCGCCGACGTCGGCGCGGGCACCGGCTACTTCACGGTCCGGCTCGCGCGGCGGGTCGGCCCGACCGGGCACGTCTACGCCACCGAGATCTCGCCGGAGATGCTCCGGATCGTGGACGCGCGCGTCAGCCGCGAGCGTCTGCCCAACGTCCAGCTGAAGCTCGCCACCGCCACCGACGCGAAGCTGCCCGCGCGCTGCTGCGACCTCGTGCTGCTCGTCGACGTCTACCACGAGCTGTCGGACCCACCGGCGGTGATGGCCGGCATCCGCCGCGCGCTCAAGGAGACCGGGCGCCTCGCCCTCGTCGAGTACCGCGGCGAGGACGCCGAGCTTGCGATCAAGCCGGAGCACAAGATGACGCTCGCCCAGCTCCGCGCCGAGCTCCCGCCCCTGGGCTTTGCCTTCGCCCAGTCGCTCGAGTTTCTGCCCGATCAGCGGATCGTCGTCTTCACGCGCGACGACGCGCCGCCGCCGGCGCCGCCCCGCTGAGCGCGCGTCTGGCGCTCCCAGGTCGCGCAGCCAGGCGCACGACCGGCGGATCGAGCCTGGCGCCCGCGCGCGCGGCCACCGGGGACGTAGACGACCTTCAGCACGACACGAGGCTCGCATCCTCGATCGGTGCGTCGGGGTGAGCCATGCCTTGCTCAAGGAGCGCCAGCCACGCATCTCGCATTCGTGCGGCGCCGGCTTCGGAGTACAGATCGGTTGCGTACTCGAAGCACGCGTCGAGCCCGTTCACCGCGGGCCATGTGTACACCGTGACATCGCAAGCGGCCGTGCCGGGGTCTGCGAGCATCGGCTCGACCTCGAGTCCCTCGAGGGATAGCGCGGCGCGCGGACCCGGCTGCGGTGCGAACGCGATCTGGATCAGCGGGTGTCGGCTGGCGTCGCGCGGGATGCCGAGCCCCTGCACGATCCGGGAGAAGGGAACGTCGCCGCGGGCGTGCGCGGCGGCCAGCCGGTCGCGCACGGCGGCGATCAGTTTGCGGAACGTGATTCCGGGCGCGACGCCGACGCGCAGCGGCCAAAGGCTCAGATAGGGCCCCTGCACGTCTTCGGTGCCCGGGACCTCGCGACCAGCATGCGGCACGCCGATCACCAGATCATGTTTCCCCGAGAGCTGCGAGACGAGTGCGAATAGCCCTGCGAGCAGGGCTATGTTCTCGGTCGCACTCATCTCCCGCGCGAGCCCGGAGAGGCGTGTTGTTCGCGTACCGTCCAGGCGGCACGGCAGGAGCGCGCCACGGAACGAAGCGCGTAGGGGGCGCGCGTGTTCCGGCGGGAGCTCGGTGGTCACGGGGGCGCCCGCCAGCTCGGCGAGCCAGGCTCGCTCTGCGTTGGCCGTCTCACCGCCCTCGAACCGCAAACGCTGCGTGCGCGCGCTGGCGAGGAAGGTGCGCCGGAGCGGCGGCAGCGATTGCTCCGCGTACAGCGCACCGAGCTCGGCAAGCAGCCGCATCGAGGACCACCCGTCGGTGATCAGGTGATACAGGACGAGGACGAGGAGGTGCTCGTCGGGGCCCGTGCGGAGCAGCAGCGCGCGACCTGCGCTGCGGTCGAGCGCGAACGGCGCAGCCAGCGCTTCACGGAAGAGTGGGTGCTCTGCAGGTGCGTCGTCCTCATCGGCGCGCATCTCCCGCTGCTCCATCCGAAACGCGGGCGCGGCCAGCACCCGTTGTTCGAAGCGGCCGTTCACGTTCCCAAATACCGTGCGCAGGATCGGGTGCCGCAGCGAGAGGGTGTCGAGTGCCCACGAGAGTCGTTCGACGTCGAGGTTGCCTTTCAGGCGAAATACCAGCGGGCGGTGAAATGTCGCGCCCTCGGGGGCGAGCGTCTGGACGAACGCCATTTGCTCCTGGGCGAGCGAGAGCGGGTGCCACAGCTCTGCGCTCCGCCTCTTGCGCGGGGGATTTTGGCGTTCTGCACGCTCGAGCTCTACCTCCGCGGCGAGTGCGCGGACCGTGGGGCAGTGAAAGATGGTGCTGGACGGGAGGACGGCGCCGAGCTCCTGGTACGTGAGGTGCGGGCCACGGTCGGCGATGGCGACGGCGTCGGGCGTATCGCTCGCCCACATCCAGAACGCGTGCTCGCTGTAGATGGGCTCTGGTCCCACGGCTCCTCCTTAGTAATGGTCATCAGCAGCGGCACCGGATCACCACTCCGTGCATGCGTCGAGTGCCGAGGCCAGCTCGATGCTGATCGTGCGTGAGCTCGTGTGCCATCAGGTCGTCATTCCGGTAAGCGCAAGTCTCCGGCGAAAACCACAACGAGCTGATGCTGGAAATGCGACCTGGCTAGTTCCGGCGCGGGTGCGGCGCGCTGGTCGTCGGTCGGTCGTCGTGGATGACGGCCGTCGTCGCGTGCCGCAGGCGCTCCGTGAACTCGGCGGTCGTCGGCAGCTCGAGCGACGGGACGTCCCAGATACGCAGCGTGCCGTCGGGCGACCCGGTGACGATCTGCTCCGCGCGCTTCCACTCGACGTGATCGACCGAAGCGGCGTGGCCACGCAGCACGCGGAACCGATCCGTGCCCAGCTGCCAGATCCGCACCGTCCGGTCGTAGCTCGATGACGCGAGCCGCGTGCCGTCGGGCGAGAACGCCACGCCGCGCACGAGGTCCGTGTGGCCGCGCAGGACGTCCAGCACGCGGCCGGTCGCCGCGTCCCAGACGCGGACCGTGCGATCGCCGAGCGCGCCGGCGATCCGCGAGCCATCGGGCGACACCGCGTAGCGCACCGACGCATAGAGATCGGTCGGCAGCTCGATCATGCGCCCGCCGTCGATCATCACGATGCGCTGGCCGCTGCGGAGCAGCAGCCGATCGCGGACCGGCTCGAACTCCCAGATCCCCCAGTCCGGCTCGACCTTGTACGCACGCACGGCGCCATCTGGCGCGAGGATCCGAACCTCGTCGCCCTGCACGAACGCGATCCGCCCGTCCGCGGCGACGGCGAACCCGCGCTGCAGCGCCGCACCCTCCACCACGACGGCGCCCGCGCCGGTCGCCACGTCCCACCGCCGCAGCGTGCCATCGCGCGATGACGTGTACAGGCGCCGGCCCTCGCGGCTGAACCGGGTCTGGAGGAGTGCGGCGGTGTGGCCGCGGAGCTGGATCGGTGCGCCTGTGCGGTGCCGCAGCTCGGCGGAGCCATCGGCGGCCGGCACGAGCAGGTGCTCGCCGTCGGGCGACACCGTCGCGGAGCCCAGGCCGCGCGCCGCCCACGAGAAGATCGGCACGCGGTGGCCAGAGGCGATGTTCCACCACGCCGCCTCGCGCGGCGTCTTGACGAGCGCGCGATCGCCCTCGAGCCTGAGGTCCAGGATCCGATCGACCTCGACGAGCGTGCGCGAGCCGGGCTGATCGACGCGCCAGACGCGGATCGAACCGTCCCAGCTGGACGTCACCACCGAGCTCTCGTCGAGCGAGAACCGCGCGTGGTTGACATCATCGTCATGGCCGCGCAGCACCATCGAGCTGCCATCCGTGACGGTCCACATCCGCGCCGTGGAGTCGTCGCTCGCTGAGAGCAGCCGGCGCCCGTCGTGGCTCCACTGGAGCGTGTAGTTCGTGTCGGTGTGGCCGCGCAGCTCGCGTACGGCGCCGGTCGCCACGTCGATCAGCTTGATGTCGTGAAGCTCGCCGCCGATCGCGATCGTTTGCTCGTCGGGCGACCAGATCGTCTGCCTGATATCGCCGCTGTAGGCCGCGAGCCTGCGCATCGGCCCGCCAGCGAACGGCACGAGCCAGATCGCCTCGCCGTCGTAGAGCACCGCCGCGTCGCCGCGCGGCGACAGGCTGACCCACTTGAGCGCCTTGGCGGTCTTGCCGAGCGGGCGCAGCGTACCGTCCGGCGACGCCACCGCCACCTCGTTCGGCGACACCATCGCGACCTGGCGCGACCAGTCGCCGTCGGCGACGACCATCCACCGGGGCAGCTCCGGGCCGATCGGCTCCGGCGCGCCGCCGTCGACCGGGTACACCGTCGGCGCCGTGCCCTCGCGCAGCACGAGCACGCGCTGCCCATTGGGCGACAGCTTGAGCTTGCTCGCCAGCTTGCCGTCGGCGACCTGGCGGCCGTCCACCAGCGCCCGGGGCCGCGCGCCATCGAGCGGCCACACCGTGATGTCGCCGAGCCGGCCCGCGGTCACCACGAACCGGCCGTCCGGCGCCATTACCATCATGTCGGCGGTCGACCCGGGGGGGCCGAGCGTGCGCCCGGCGCCGGTGCGCACGTCGTAGACGCGGAGCGTCCCGTCGCGGACGGACGCCACGACCGTGCTCCCGTCGGGCGTGAACATCGCGTCGTGCGCCCAGTCGCCGGGTCGGAACACGTGGCGCGCGACGCCGAGCGCGGCCGCCTCGTCGACCAGCGCGAGCACCTTCGCGCGATCGCCGTCGCCGATCGGGTAGTCCTTGAGCCACGCGAGCGTCGCCGTGGGATCCTTGCGGAGCGACGTCTCGGCCTGGAGCAGCACCAGCTCACGCAGCCGCTGCTCGGTCTGCGCTCGCGACTCTTCTGCGCGCGCCCGCTCGAGGTCGGCTCGGCGCGCCTGCCCCGCTGAAATCACCGTCGCCGCGGTCAGCGAGGCGAGCACCACAGCGGTCACCGCGATGACCCTGCGATGGCGGCGGACCAGCTTGCCAGCCCGGTACAGCCACGTTCCCGTGCGCGCTAATACCGGCAATCCATCGAGGTGCCGCTGAAGATCGCTGGCGAGTTGCTCCACCGAGGCATAGCGTCGGCCGGGCTCTTTGTGCAGCGCCTTGAGGACGATGTTGTCGAGATCGCCCGCGATCGCGCGTCGCCGCTCCGGCGGCGCCACCGAGCTCGGTCGCACCGGATCGACCTTGATCATCGCCTGCAGTGCGTCGAGCCCGTCGCCCTTCAAACGCTGCGCCGGCACACCGGCGAGCAGCTCGTAGAGCACGGCGCCGAGCGCGTAGACATCGGTGGCGGTCGATACCGGCTGGCCGAGCACTTGCTCGGGGGCCGCGTAGGCGGGCGTGCATAGGAGGAAGCCTGTGCTGGTCGCAGCCTCGCGACCAGCCTCGGGATCGAGCAGCTTGGCGATGCCGAAGTCGAGCAGCTTGGGCGTGCCGTCCTCGGTGACGAGGATGTTGCTCGGCTTGATGTCGCGGTGGATGACCAGCTTTCCGTGCGCGTACGCAACGGCCACGCACACCTTGCAAAACAGCTCCACACGCGCGCGTACGCCGAGGTTGCGCGCGTCGACCCACGTAGTGATCGGCGCTCCTACGATGTGCTCCATCACCAGGTAGGGCAGCCGCTCCTTGGTGCTGCCGCCGTCGAGCAGGCGCACGATGCCTGGATGTTCCAGCGTCGCGAGGATCTGGCGCTCATCACGGAACCGGGCCACGGCTGGCGCGAGGCCATGGTGGAGTAGCTTGATCGCGACTTCGGTCCGGTACTCGTCGTCGTCACGCACGGCGAGGTACACGGTGCCCATGCCGCCGTGACCGAGCTCGCGCCCGATCCGGTACGGCCCGATCCGGCGCGGCGCGGGCGGCTCTAGCTCTCTGGTGACGCCGTCGATTGCCGCCTGGATTCGCTGCGTGGCTTGCATTGAGGCAGCGAGCAGCGCCTCTACCTCAGCGCGGAGCCCAGGATCATCTCCGCAGAGTCGATTGAGCATGCCGCCGCGTTCGTCATCGGCGACGTCCGCTGCTGCATGGAACACCGCTTTGATCTGCCGGAAGCGCTCGGGGGTCATGAAAGGGGGAGGGGCGCTCGTGGTCCCCTTCAAGAAAGCGCAGTCCGGGGCCGAGAACCACAACGACTCGATTCGACATCGGACGATGAGGCCGTCAGCGGGGAGGACACGCTCGTCGTCAGCCGGTCGGGTGTCATGGAATGTCAGTGCCCCCGCCGCCCGCACCTATCATATGGCGGTGTAGCCAGGCCTGCGCCAAACGGAGGTCGCGGGCGACCGTGTTCTCGTGAACGGCGAGCGTGGCGGCTACCTCTTTCTGGCTCATGCCACCGAAGTAATGGAGCTCCACCGCTCGCGCCATGCGCTCATCCATGGCGGCGAGTGCGGCGAGCGCATCGTCGAGCGCGATCAGCTCCTGGGGACGGTTGATGGCGATGAGCCCTTCGTCAAACGTCACTGGCCGGTCGCGCCCACCGCGCTTGTCAGCGGTACGGCGGCGAGCGTGATCGACGAGGATGCGGCGCATGTGGCGTGCGGCCACGGCGAAGAACTGCACGCGGTGCTCGTACGCGGGGTGCGCTCGGCCGATGAGGCGCAGGAACGCTTCCGAGACCAGCTCGGTTGGGCTCAGCGTGTGATCCGGCCGCTCACGGCGGAGGTGCGCGCCGGCGAGGCGGCGTAGCTCGTCGTAGACCAGGGGTGTGAGGCGGTCGAACGCGGACTGATCGCCCTCCGCCCACGCCTGCAGAAGCACGGTGAGCGGCGGGTCGCCGGTCGCCATACCGTCATGTCGCCCCGGATGGCCCCTGGCTGTCAAGGTATTGGACGCAGGCCGACGCGCATCCGAGGCGGGGCGCACGTCTTGCGCGATCCCCCTGCGATCCGGCCGCTCCTGTCAACGCCAATCTCTGCGACGCTCCTGAATCCGAGCTATCTCCTGCAGGACTGTCAGAGTCACGGAGTACGTAATCGTGCTCCAAGATGAAGTACGATCGCACAGTGATCGCGTATCACGGATGTGACGCCGAGACGGCGGAGCGCCTGCTGCGTGGCGAGCCCTTCAGGAAGAGCCAGAACGATTACGACTGGCTCGGTGAGGGCATCTACTTCTGGGAGTTCGGCGCCGATCGTGCGTTCCAGTTCGCCAACGATCAGAAGCGCAGAGCCAAGGTCGCGACGCCGGCCGTCGTGGGTGCGCTGGTCCAGCTCGGCCGCTGCTTCGACCTCATGGACACCCACTTCACGGAAGAGCTGCCCGTCGCGTTCGAGATGTGCAAGAGCGCGCTCGAGCGAGCAGGGCAGCCCCTCCCGACGAATGCTGGCAATACACCTGACCAGCGTCTCCGTCGGCGCGACTGCGTTGTCCTCAACTATTACCTGAGCCGGCTCGAGCAGAAGCAGGTTTTCTTCGATACGGTTCGCTGCGGGTTCGTCGAGGGACCGCCAGCTTTCGAGGGCAGCGGGATCCGACATCAAAGCCATGTACAGATCGCCGTCAGAAACCCAGCTTGCGTGGTCGGAGTCTTCCGGCCCACAATGACGTCATGAGCGACGTCATGAGCGCCTACGGAAAACCACCGACCCTCGACCCCGAGGCGCCGGGACTCGACGAGGACACGCGGCGTCGCCGCCGCGTGCTCGCCGAGATGGAGCAGATGTCCGGGGACGAGCTCGTTCAGCTCGCCATGCGCGCCGGCATCCTTACAGAAGACGGACGCCTGACGCCGCCCTATCGCGACGATGCCGAGCCGAGCGCCTGCCGGCCCACGGACTGACGCGAGCTACTCGAGGCGGCCGGTGGCGCTGACCTTGCCGCGCTCGCGGTACATGCGCTCGATCGTCTGGCGCAGCAGCGGGTCGTCGATCTCGGTGCCGTCGGCACCGGCGACGTAGGCGGCGCGCTCGCAGGCGACCTTGATGAAGCCGCCGGAGAGCTCGTACTGCTCGGCGAGCGCGTCGAAGTCGAGATCGGGCGCGGCCCCCGAGCGGCGCGGCAGCGTGCGGCGCCATAGCTCGGCGCGCATCTCGGGGCTCGGGAAGCTGAAGAAGACGTCGTAGGTGAAGCGGCGCTTGAACGCGGCGTCGATCGCCGAGGTCAGGTTCGTCGTCAGGATCGCCAGGCCCCCGAAGCGCTCGAGGCGCTGCAGGAGGTAGTTCGTCTCGAGGTTCGCGTAGCGATCGTTGCTGCTCTTCACGTCGCTCGTCCGCTTGCCGAACAGCGAGTCGGCCTCGTTGAACAAGAGGACGACGTGGCCGGGCTCGGCGGCGTCGAACACGTCCGACAGGTTCTTCTCCGTCTCGCCGAGCCACTTCGAGACGACCTGCGACAGATCCACCTCGTAGATGTCGAGGCCGAGGCGCCGCGCGAGCACGGTGCCGGACATCGTCTTGCCGACGCCGGGGTGGCCGGAGAACAGGACGGAGATGCCCTGCGCGCCGCGCAGCTTGAACGCGTCGCGGATCTTGCGCCGCTCGCGCGCGGCGGCCGTGATCTCGAGCAGCGCGGCGCGCGTGTCGTCGTCGACGATCAGGTCGTCGAGGTCGAACGGCGTGGGCAGCTTCTTGCCGAGCCGCGAGATCCGCTGGTGGAGCTGCGCCGCCACGGCGCGCGCGAGGTCCTCGGTGTCGGGCGGGCCGGCGTCCGGCATCCGGCCGGCCGTCGCGGCCTGTGCCGCGGCGACGATGATGCCGCCGGGGATCGCGAACCGGCCCGACAGGCTCTCGGCCGCGGGCGCGTCGAGCGACGACACGACCTCGCGCCACATCTCGGTGCGCTGCCCGAGCGTCGGCACCTCGAGCGTCAGGTGCACGAGCGGCCGCTGGTGGACGCGCGGCATGCGCTCGCGGTTGATCGTGATCGCGACGGGGCCGTCCCACTCGTCGAGCAGGCCGGTGAAGAAGCCGGGCAGCTCGTCGCGGTCGGCGTACTGCACGGTGACGTCGTCCAGATCGGGGAACACCGGGATCGCGTCGAGGAGCCGGAGCTCGCGGACGAGCGAGCGGAGCGCGGGCGCCTGGCTCGCCGGCGTGAGCTGGGCGAGGCGGCGACCGTCGATCAGGAGGATGCGGCGGCTCCAGTGCTCCGCCGCGATCTGGAGCAGGAGCTTCTTGCCGAGCCCGCGCTGGCCCTGCACCGCGAGGATCACCTCATTGGAGTGGAGCGCGGCGGTCGCGTGCGTGAGCGCGGCCGCCGGGAACGCGCCGCGCGCGGGCCCGCCGCGCACCTCGGCCAGATCGGCCAGCTCGGGATCCAGATCGACGGCGGTGCCGTCGAGGACGTGGACGAGCCGCGTCGCCGCGCGGATCCGGCGGAACATCGTCGAGTCGCCGGGCGCGGTGCCGGCGATCAGATCGACGAGCCGGTAGCGGACGAGCGGCGAGCCGCTCGAGAGGTCGCGCGCCATCAGCGAGCGGCTCGTGGGCGTGTCGTACACGAGCTGCGCGAGGAGGCGCCCGTCGAGGCCGCGGCAGGAGTCGTCGCGCGCGAGGTAGCGGTACGCCTGGACCAGCGTCGGATCGGTCTCGGGCAGGAGCGCGAACATGAGCGTCGACCACTGCCGCGGCGTCAGGCTGAAGATGCGGATCAGATCGACGAGCGGCGAGCGCAGGTTCGCGTCCACCGTCGCGCGGATCCGCGCCTCGCACGTCTTGTGCGCGGCGAGCCACTGCTCGAGCAGCGTCGCGGCGCCCGCGTCATCGCCGGTGGGCGTCTCGCCGCGCGCGGCGGCGAACAGGCGCCCGATCTCGGTCGGGCCGATGACGTCGTCGGTGACGGCCGCGGCGCGCCCCTTCGTCCAGGCGAGGCGCACCTGGTACTCGACGCGCAGCCAGGCGCGGCGGAGCTCGTCGCGCAGGTGCGTGGCGACGTCGGTGTACGGCTCGGTCATCGGGGCGATCGACTATCGCACGGCCGGTCGGCTCTGCCGGGCGCCAGGGGCGCCAGGGGGCGCCGGGGGCGCCGGGGGGCGGGGAGGCCCGCCTTCGCTCAGGCCAGCTCGCGGTCGGCCTGCTCGAGGCCGAGCTCCTCGCGCACGAGCTCGGGCTCCTCCTCCTCCACGGCCTCCATCGACTCCGGCTTCTCCTCGGTGCGGGCCTCGAGCTCCGCGACCGGCGGCGGCTCCTCGGGCTTGTTCTCGGCCGCGTCGTGCTCGGCCGCGATCGCCTTCATCTGATCGCCGAGCGGCGTCGTGTACAGGGACGACGAGATCCGCAGCCGCTGGCCGACCGGGATCGCGGCGTCCTGGGTGCCGTTCTTCGAGCCGAACAGGAGGTCGAACTTGTGGTCGCCCATCTCGTCGCGGACCTCGTCGATCTCCTCGGCGAGCAGCGCGGCGCGGTAGTCGGTGATCGTCGGGCCGGCGAGGAACGCCTGCAGCGCCTCCGACGCGCTGTAGCCCGGCTTGAGCATGAAGTCGTTCACGGCCTTGTGCTCGTACGGCTGCTCCCAGCCCTGCGCCTCGGTGTGCCCGTTGCGATAGTAGTCCTGCCACTTGTCGGGCTTGCCCGCGGCCTCGCACTCGGCGCGGTAGTGCTCCCAGGTGTGGACGCCGCGATCGAGGTGCGAGCTGTCCTTCGCGGGCTCCTGGAACGCGAGCTCGGAGGCCGTGGCCGCGGCCGCGACCGCGCCGCTGCCCTCGGCGACCGCCGGCAGGTCACCTTCGGTCGTGAACTGCTGCTCGACCTCCGCCTCCGCGGGCGCCGGGGCGACCGGCTCCGGGGCGGCTTCGGGTGCGATCTTCTCGGTTTCCAGCTCGCGGTCTGCCATGGCCCTCATCATACGAGCAGTCCGGGCCGACCTTCCTCGATCTTCGGGCCCGATCTGACGCCGGAAACGCAAGCAGTTGCGTATGCTTGGGCCGTGAAGTTCGGCATCGAACGCCGCGCGCGGTCCCGGAAGGCCAAGACGGGCCTGCGGGCGCTCTTCGGCGGCAAGCCCCCGGACGCCCGCGAGGTCGGCGATCGGCTGGTCCGGCTGGCGCGCCGGATGTTCAAGGACGCCGTCGTCGATGCGTCGCCGAAGCGGATCACGCTCGCGCTGCACCCGACGGCGTCGCCGGTGCGGCTGCTGGTGCTCCCCGACGGCGACCTCGAGCTGCGCGCCGAGACGGCGGCGGTCGGCCCGGCCTACCACGCCGACGTGCTCGAGCGGGTCGCGCCGATCCTCGAGGAGCTCGAGTACGTCTGGGACGGCGGCGACGGCGGCGGCGGCGACGGCGGCGGCGATGGCAGCGGCGGCGGCGGCGATGGCGGCGATGACGCCGATCCGGGCCCGCGCATGCTCGCGTGGCTGGCCGGCGAGCTGGCGGCGGGCGCGACGCGCGTCGGGATGCCCGCCGCGCGCAGCTTCCTCATCGACTGCGCGGTGCAGACGGCGATGGGCCCGCGCGACGCGGCGTGGCGCGCCGCGGTGATCGCCGATCCGGCGCGCGGCGCGGACGCGTTCGCGTGGTGGGACCGCGCGCCGGGCCACCGCGAGCGCTCGCGGGCGCTGCTCGCGATGTGGCACGAGGTGGCGTGGCGCGAGCCGCTCGACGACGACGAGCGCCGCGTCCTCGAGCGCGTCGACGCCGATCTCCAGGCGGCGCACCGCGCCGATCCGGAGCTCGCGCTGCCGTGGCGCGAGTGGGACGAGGTCCTCGGACACCTCGGCGAGGGCGGGGAGCACGCCGCGGAGGTCGCTGCCCGGGCGCGCGCGGCGGAGGCGGCGGCCGATGCCGCAGCCGGCGCCGATGCCGCCGCCGAGGCGCCGCGGATCGGGTACCGCCGCCACCCGATGGAGATCGAGCTATCCGGCGGCTGGTCGCTCGAGCTGTCGGGCGCGTTCGTCGGGCGCTGGGAGCAGGAGGGCGACCGCTGGTGGGCCACCGACGGCGCGCGCGTCGTCGAGTTCACGAGCCTCACGGCCGAGGCGGAGACCGACTCGGACCGGCTGCTCGCGGTCGCGCCCGAGGCGCACCCGGTGCTCGAGCGGCTCGCGAGCCGAGACCACCGCGGCCGCGCCGAGGTCACCGACGACGGCGACATCCACATCGTCCACGGCCTCATGGCGCGCGCGCCGCACGTCGCGATCCTCACCTGCAAGGGCGCGCGCGCCGACGAGGAGTGGGCGCTCGCGACCTGGCGCAGCCTGCGCAACACCTGAAGGCCGCGGCCGGCGCGGCGCCGCGAGTTCCCCGATCGCCGCGCGAAATTGTGTACCGTGGCCGGATGGACTCCGACCTCGAGAGATCGATGATGCTGCTCCGCTTCCTGCCGGGCGCCGCCGCCGCGGCGGCCCTCGTCCTCATCCCGATCGTGATGTTCGGGCCGATGGTGCTCTACATCATCGCGCGGTGGCGGGATCACCGCGCGCCGGTCGCCGATCCGCAGCTCGGCCTCAAGTTCGCGATGCACATGTTCGCGACCACCGCGCTCAACATCGTCCTGTTCGGCACCGCGTTCCTCATCTACACGCTCATCAGCCCGGGCTCGTCGTCGGCAAAGGGCGACTGGTACCGGATCGCGTTCGCGCTCCTCGTGCCGGCCGGCATCATCCTCGGCGTCCACCTCGGGATGATCCGGCGCACGAACGACTTCGAGGTGCCCGGCGTGCGGCGCCTGTTCCTCGGCTACAACCTGATCGTCATCGGCAGCATGGGCTTCTTCTCCCTGCTGTTCGGGTTCCAGATGCTGTTCGTGAAGGGCAGCACCCATGGCGCGGGGCACCTCGCCGGCTCGCTCGTGCTCGTCTACTGCACCGCGTGGGGGCTGCTCGGCTGGCGCTTCAGCCAGACGGTGTTCGGCGACTGGAGCGGCGGCGCGGGGCGCATCCCCGACGAGACGGTGACGCCACGGCAGCCGCCGCAGCCGCAGCCGCCGGCCGCCCCGGCCGCCGGCGCGGGCCTGCCGGCGCTCGGCGGCGGCAACTACCCGCCGATCGAGCCGCGCTGAGCGACAGCGGCCGCGCGGGGACCACGCTCGACGGGGCCGGCGGCGCGCGAGCGGCTGGCATCCTACTCCCGGACGCGAGCCGCTCTCGGATGTGAGCCACCGCTAACCAATCCGGACCAGGGCGGGTGTGCTGGCGCGTGCCGACGCGTGCCGGCGCGGCTCGTTCTATGTGAATGTCGCGGCCATGCAGAAGATCGCGATCATCGGTTCCGGTCAGGTCGGCGACGCGCTCGCCAAGGGCTTCCTCTCGTTCGGCCATGCCGTCATGCGCGGCTCGCGTGAGCCCGCGAAGCTCCAGAAGTGGAAGGACGAGGCGCAGGGCGAGGCCTCGATCGGCACGCTCGCCGAGGCGGCGGCCTGGGGCGAGGTCATCGTGCTCGCCGTCAAGGGCACGGCCGCCGAGGAGACGATCGATCTGCTCGGCGCGGCGAACCTCGCCGGCAAGCTGATCCTCGACGCGACGAACCCGATCGCCGACGCGCCGCCCGACAACGGCGTGCTCCGCTACTTCACGAACGCGAACGAGTCGCTGATGGAGCGGCTGCAGAAGAAGGCGCCCGACGCCAAGTTCGTCAAGGCGTTCAACAGCGTCGGCAACGCGTTCATGGTCAACCCGCCGTTCGACCCCAAGCCGACGATGTTCATCTGCGGCAACGACGGGGAGGCCAAGCACCAGGCGACCGCGATCCTCACGGCCTTCGGCTGGGAGTCCGTCGACGTCGGCGGCGTCGAGGCCGCGCGCCCGATCGAGGCGCTGTGCCAGCTCTGGTGCGCCCCCGGCTTCCTCCGCCAGGACTGGACGCACGCGTTCAAGTACCTGAAGCTGTCCTGAGCCAGCGAAGCCGCGGCGCGGGCGGGCTCAGGAAGCTCGCGCGACCTTCAGCCGGCGCTGTCTGGCTGCAGAGTGAGCAGACGCCCGAGCGTCCGGAAGCGAGTCTCTCTCCCTTCCTCTAGCTCCCGGCGAGCCGTTTCTAGCTCCCGGATCGCTTCGCTGGAGAAGTATCGCTCTCCGCAATGACGACAGACCGTGGCCCGCACGCGTAGCGCAGCGACGTCGTCACCCACGCGGACAAGCTTCTCGGCTTGCTTGTCCTCCAGGTCGGTCGAGCTGCACCGCACGCACTTGGAGAGGCTGGCCTTCACGGCTTGAGCCTCCGCTGTCTGAAGTCATCTGACCAGCGGCTGGGATCAGGTCGGTACATCGTGACGAGTATAGCCCGGGCAGATCATAGGCGTGCTCGGACACATGGATCCTTCCATGGGCGATGGCCTGACACACCGCATCGAACGTCTTGCTCGTCAAGTGAGATTACCTTCTCTCAACGACGCGCACCGGACAAGGACGGCATGGTCAAGAACGCAGCGTGGTCGGGCGCTGCCCGCTGGCCGGTCAGAAGCCTTCGAGCACGAGCTTGCCGGTGACGTGGCCCTGCTCGAGCGTCTGGTGGGCGCGGCGCAGGTTGGCGGCGTTGATCGGGCCGAGCTGGTCGGCGAGCGTGGTGCGCAGGACGCCGCGATCGACGAGGTCGGCGGCCGCGTCGAGGATGTTGTGCTGCTCGATCATGTCGGGCGTCTCGAACACGGCGCGCGTGAACATGAGCTCCCAGGCGACCGTCACGCTCTTGCGCATGAGGCTGCCGAGCGGCAGCGGCCCCGCCGCCTCCACGACCAGGCAGATCTTGCCCTGGGGCTTGATCAGCTGGGCGAACGCGCCGAAGTACGGCTCGGGCGCGGTCATGCACATGACGTAGTCGACCTCGGGGCAGCCGAGCTCGCGCAGCTGGTCGGGGAGCGGGCGCGTGTGATCGATGACGTCGTCGGCGCCGAGCTCACGCACCCAGCGCGTCGACTCGGGGCGCGAGGCGGTGGCGATCACGCGCAGCTGCGCGAGCTGCTTGGCGAGCTGGATCGCGATCGAGCCGACGCCGCCAGCGCCATTGATCAGCAGGAGCGAGGCGCCCGCGTCGCCGCCGGTGCGCGAGATGCCGAGCCGGGCGAACAGGCCCTCCCACGCGGTCAGCGTGGTGAGCGGCAGCGCGGCGGCCTGCGCGAAGCCGGCGGTCTTCGGCTTCTTGCCGACGATGCGCTCGTCGACGAGGTGCAGCTCGCTGTTGCAGCCGGGCCGCGCGATGCTGCCGGCGTAGTAGACCTCGTCGCCGGGCGCAAACAGCGTGACCCGATCGCCGACGGCTTTGACGATACCGGCGGCGTCCCAGCCGAGCACGCGCGGCGCTGATTCGACCTGGCTCTTCGGCGAGCGCACCTTGTAATCGACGGGGTTCACGGCGATGGCGCGGACCTCGACGAGGAGGTCGCGCCCGGTCGCCACCGGCGCGGGGAGCTCGACGTCGAGCAGGGACTCGGGATCATCGATGGGGAGATAGCGGGTGAGCCCAACAGCCTTCATGGCCGGGACTGTATCGCTCCCGGCGGATCAACGGGCGAGGCGGAGCCGATCGAGCGCGGGGGGCCGCGCGCGCTGCGCCTGCAGCGGCTGCGCGCTCACCAGCTTGGATGTGCCCGACGTGGCCTGCTCACCGTCGCGCTCGCGCACGGCCTGCGCCTCGCGCAGGTGCTCGCGGGTGAGATCGAGCTTCCACGCGGCCTCATAGCCGGGCAGATCGGTGGCGAGCGTCGCGCGGGTCGCGCCGGTCTCGGCCAGGTAGCGCTGGCTGAGCGCGAGCTCGTGGGAGCGAGCCTTGCCATCGGCGAGCTCGCCGGTCACAGCCACGACGAGCTTGTCATGCTCGGGGAGCGTGCTCCAGGTGGCGACGAGCTGGCCCTCCTGGGCCGCAAACTCCACTGGCCCGATGGGCTCGGGGAGCGTGAACGACGTCGCGTCGCCGGCGCGGAAGTCGCGGCGCACGACGCGGCTCTCGTTGTCCTTCTGGCCCATCATCGTGACGGTCTGCCGGACGTCGCCGGTCACGAATGCAGCGGGCGCCACCTTGGCGCTGGCCGGCGCGCCGAGGTGCACCAGGCCGAGCTCGTTCTTCGGCGTCGTGACCATGACCAGGGCCCGGATCGTCTCGCCGGTGGCCGCGTTCGCGGCGGTGAGCGCGGTGGGCACCAGCTCGGCGCCCTGCGCGTCGATGTCGATCGTCTGGAGATCCACGGTGCCGGAGACGGCGAGGTCGCGGCGGAGCATGATCCGGCTGTCAGACACGCCGATCAGGTCGAACGTCCCGGCGGGGAGGCCCATGTCGAGCTCCCAGTCGGGCGTGTCCGAGGAGGCGAAGAGGCCGCCGACGCTGATCGCGCCGGGCTGCACGACCTCACCCTTGACCTGAGCGCTCACCTGCGGGAGCTCCTCGCACGCGAGGTCGAGCTCGCGGCTGTCGTCGGGCGTGCGCGCGATCTGCCGCGTGGCGACGGTCGCGCCGTCGCCGGTTTCGCAGACGACCGACACGATGTAGGGGCCGTGCACGGCGATCTCGTACGAGCCGGCCGCCTTCGCGGTCGGGACTTGCCACGCGCCATCGGGCCCGTCACGGAACGCGATCGCCGCGGGCTCGCGGGCCGTCGAGATCGTGATCGACGCCGAGTCGTCGGTGCACGCGGCGGCGGTGAGAGTAATGAGGACGTAGGAGAAGAAGGGGAGTCTCTGCATGACGGCTCGTCGAGCAACAACGAGACCACCGCGCAACTGCGCCGAACCGCGCCGAGCGTGGCGCGCGCGGCGCGGAGATCCGCGACGCGGGTGTCACGGGAGGATCGACAATCCTGGCGTCGTGTCGTCGGCGACACACGAATGTGCCCAGGACCTGCAGAGTCTGGCAAATCCCGATCTCCGAGCGGCTCGGAGATCCGAGCTCGCCGAGGGGGCGTCGAGGGGCCCGGGGTCTGTCCGGTGATCTGATCTGAACCGGGCGTCGGAGGCCCCGAGCTTCGCTCCTCGCTCGCGCTCGGGGCTCAGTAGGCGTGGCTGCGCGGCTCGGCGGCGATGACGGAGCGGGACAGCGCGAGCGCGGCGATCGCGAAGGACGTGGCGATGATCGGATCGTCCTCGCGCATCTCCGAGGCGGGGTTGCGCCAGCTCCCGTCGGGGCGCTGCCGGCGGAGCAGCTCGGCGGCGAGGGCCTCGGCCCAGCGCGCGCGGGCGAGGTGGCGCGTCGCGTGCGCCGCGGACCACGCCCAGTAGTAGTACGCCGATTCGCGGCGGACCTCGGCGATGGGCGGGAAGTCGCCGGGGTTCTGCGTGGGATCGAAGCGGCGATCGATCCAACCCGCGGCGGCGGCGACGCGCGGATCGTCGAGCGGCCGGCCGAGGCGGAGCAGCGCGCGCAGCCCGTCGGCGGTCATCGAGCCGTAGGAGCGGAAGCTGCCGTCGTCTGACAGGGACTTCGGCCCATCCAGTGGTAGAGGATCAGATCACTCGGACCGGCCGTGCCTCGGCGGCGGCGGCTCGACGACGAACCGGAGCTGTCGGCCATCGCGGCGCAGCTCCCGGCGGTTGATCCGGTCACAGG
>DATMCI010000250.1:0-90096 GCA_035558535.1 Kofleriaceae bacterium | reverse complement strand
CTGCCGCTGTTCGTGATCCACGACATCGGCGTGATGCTGTCGATGACGCGCGGGCCGGGCGGCTACACGCTGCGCGCGCGCGAGGCCCAGCTCGCCCGGGTCCAGCTCACGCCGGGGATCAAGCCCCAGCTCGATCAGTACCGCCGGCTGCTCGAGAACATCGGCGCCTCCGAGGTCACCGAGCGGCTCGCCGGGCTGCGGCTGCGCGACGAGATGGTCGCGGTGCTCCTGTCGCGCATCCTCGGCGACACGTACAACCGCTGGCGCGACCGCAGCAAGAGCGCCGGCGCCGAGCCGCTGCCGCTCGATCTCGGCATCCTCGGCGAGATCGACTACGCCGATCACTTCCGCGACTTCGATCCGCGCGGGCTGTGGGGCTTCGTCGAGCACGCAGTCGCGCAGTCGATGCACGTCTACACGCAGGTCGAGCTGATCGATCTCGACACCGTGCGGCTCCTCGGCCTCTTCAAGGAGGACAGCGCGTCGGGCAGCGAGGCGCTCGGCGGCGCGATCGATCTGGTCGATCTGTTCGCGGCGCTGGGCTCGCCGGAGGCCAACGACGTCGCGAACTTCTCGCTCGATCTCCTGCCGAGCGTGCTCGAGACCCGCCGCTCCACCGGCGCGCAGACGTTCGCCGTCGACGGGTACGCGTCGATCGAGCGCAAGGGCAACATCGACTCGCTCGTCCTGTCCGAGCTCGCGTACGACCGCGAGATCTTCGAGCAGAAGGTCGTCGACTCCGAGCTCCTCTACTACGGGCGCGAGAAGCAGCGCGAGGACGAGCGGCGCCTGCAGTACCTCATGATCGACTGCTCGGCCTCGATGCGCGGCCAGCGCCAGGTGTTCGCGCGCGGCCTCGCGCTCGCGCTCATCAAGAAGCTGACGCTCGAGGGCGACGAGATCTGGGTGCGGTTCTTCGACTCGCGCATGCACGAGACGATCAAGATCGGGCGCTCGGGCCAGGTGCCGGTGCCGTACCTCCTCTCGTTCCGCAGCGAGCGCGGCCGCAACTATGGCAAGGTGTTCCGCCAGCTCCTCGTCGAGGTGACGCGGCTGCGGCGCGAGCAGAAGCGGCGCGTCGTGCTCTACGTCATCACGCACGGCCAGTGCCACATCGAGCCCGAGCTCGCCACGGCGCTCAAGCAGCAGGCGTTCCTCTACGGCGTCGTCGTCCTGCCGTCGAGCGAGATGCTGCCCGAGTTCGTGCAGCTCCTCGATCGCTCGCAGATCGTCTCCGGCGACGTCCTCACGTCGCGCGCCGAGCGGCAGCGCCGCGCGCTCGACATCGTGGGCGACGCGACGCGCACCCAGAAGAAGGTGCAGCCGCCCGCGTCGCCGCCGCCCACCGATCCCGCCACGAGCCGCAAGATGAAGGTCCAGCGCTGATGGCGCGCCGCACGTTCAACTCGATCGAGTCGACGGCCGATCAGGCCGAGGCGCTGGTCCAGCAGGGCAGGTGGGTCGACGCCGAGCGCCACTACCGCGAGCTGATCGGCCAGACGCACGTCATCAACTACGAGTACGACGACTGGCTGCGCCGGCTCGGCGAGATCTACCGCCACCTCGGGCGCGGCCGCGAGGCGTCGTTCGTCTACCTCTATCTGCACTACTTCGACATGGCGCGCGGCCAGCTCGTCGGCGACGAGCACGTGGCATTGCGCGCGCGGCTCGCCGAGATCGAGAAGAAGTGGCCGGAGGCCGCCACGCTCTACCAGAAGGCGCGGCTGCCCGTGCACGCGGCCGTCGCGTTCGAGCGCGCGAAGCAGTACACCGAGGCGGTCGCGGCGTGGAAGAGCCTGGTCCACGCGCCTGGGCTCGCGCAGCGGCCGTACGAGGCGGCGCTCGTGCACTTCAACTACGGCCTCGCCGCGGTGCGGCTCGAGTCGGCCTCGGCCGAGGCGCGCCGCGCGCTGATCGAGAGCCAGCGCAAGCTCGAGCAGGTCGCCGACGACTTCGAGCAGACGGGCGAGCTCGAGCGCGCGTTCGACTGCTTCCAGATCCTGCTCAAGCTCGGCAAGGAGAGCGCGCAGTTCGAGAACCTCGCCGAGGGCTACGTCAACTGCATTCGCGTGCTGCGCGAGGACAACCTCAAGTTCTACGTGCTGCAGTACTACGAGGACTTCATCAAGCTCGCGCTCGAGCGCGGCGAGCTGCACGCGGCGGCGACCTTGTACCAGGAGGCGGCGGCGTTCGCGGCGCGCGCGGGCCTGCCGTACGACCGCCACTACCAGCACAAGAGCGCGCTCACCTGGATGCGGTGCGCCGACAAGTTCGTCGAGACCGGCGTGCCGGTGCAGATGACGGAGAACGCGCTGCTCGCCGCCGCCTCGCAGCACTCCGCCGTCGGCGACTACCCGGCGGTGCGCGAGTGCTTCGAGAAGCTCGCCGGCCTCGAGCTGCCCGATCGCGCGCGCAAGCGGTTCTCGACGATCGCGCAGCGCTACAAGGGGCTGGCCGCGCCGCCCGTCGAGCTGCCGGGCCTGCCGGATTACCTCAAGCAGCAGCACGCGTACGCCGACATCTGGTTCGTCGATCTGCTCGAGTGGGAGATGGACGGCGATCCGTTCGCGGTGGCGGCGTCGATCGTCGGCGATCTGCGCTACCCGAACGGCATCCGCCGCCGCGCGCTGGTCGTCCTGCTCACGCTCGCCGCGGCGCAGTCGCGGCGCGCCGAGGGCGAGACCGAGACGCTCGTCCACGTGGCCGAGCTGCTCGGCGAGCTGCAGTCCTACGCGGCGCTCTCGCCGCTCGAGAAGCTGTTCTCGTCGAGCGATCCGCTGATCCGGCGCGCGGCGACGCGCGCGCTCCGCTACCTGTACTTCAAGCGCTCGTTCGTGATCGTGCGCAAGGCGCTCGCGGACGCGGACGCGCAGGTGCGCGAAGCGGCGCTCACCGCGATCGAGGGCCTGCACTTCCCGCACGCGTTCAACCCGCTGGCGCGGATCTACCGGGAGAACAACGATCCGCGCGTGCGCGGCACGGCGCTGGTGTCGATCGGCAAGATCCAGACGGTCGAGGCGGGCGAGTTCCTCGTGATGGTGCTGCGGCAGGAGACGGGCGCGCTGCGCCAGGCCGCGTACGAGGCGCTCTCGCACATGGACAACGCCGACGTGCTGCCGATCCTGCGGCAGCACCACGAGATCGAGATGAACCCGCAGGTGCGCGAGACGCTCGGCGAGCTCTTGCGCCGACACTGAGCACGAGGATTCCATCTCCGAGGCGCTCGACCGGGCGCGCGCGGCCTGGCTTTCGGGCCGCGACGGCCACCGGCTATGTCGCGGTCTGCTTCGTCTGCTCGCCGAGCTCGAAGGCTGGTATCGAGTGGGCTCGCGCGGCGATTGGTCGTTACGATTTGGCGTTGGGTGGCCCTCAGCCGCATCGTGGACCTCAGGGGAGCCGGAGCGGCAGCGAGCGGAGGCGCTGCTTGGTGAGGGCGTAGACCGCGTTCGCGACGGCGGGCGCGATCACGGGGGTCGCCGGCTCGCCGACGCCGCCCATCTTCGCGCCGCTCGGGATGATGTGGACGGAGACCTTGGGCATCTCGAACATGCGCAGGACCGGGTAGTCGTGGAAGTTGCCCTCCTGGACCGCTCCGCCCTTGAGCGTGAGCCTGCCGTGGAGCGCCGCGGACAGGCCGTACACGATGCCGCCCTGCATCTGCGCCTCGACGGCGAGCGGGTTGACCGCGGTCCCGCAGTCCAGGACGCACGTCACCTCGTGGACGCGGATCCGGCCCGCATCGACCGAGACCTCGGCCACCTCCGCGACGATCGAGCCGAACGACTCGTGCACCGCGAGGCCCCGCGCGCGGCCGGCCGGCGGCGGCTTGCCCCAGCCCGCCTTCTCCGCGGCGAGCGTGAGCGCGGCCGCGTGGCGCGGGGCGCCCTTGAGCAACGCCAGCCGGTACTCGAGCGGATCCTTGCCCGCCGCGTGGGCGAGCTCGTCGACCATGCACTCGAGCGCGAACGCGGTGTGCGTGTTGCCGACCGAGCGCCACCACAGGACGGGGACCGGCGTCTTCGTCGTGTGCAAGGTCACCCGGCGGTTCGTCGTCTTCTGGAGGTACGGCGACTCGACGAGGCCCTCGATCGACGTGTGATCGACGCCGTTGTGGACGAAGCGCTGCTCGGCCCGCGTGCCCGTGGCGATCGACTGCCCGACGACGACGTGGTCCCACGCGATCGGGAAGCCGGTACCGTCGACGCCGACCCGGACCCGGTGGAAATACGACGGACGGTAGTAGCCGCCGCGGATGTCGTCCTCGCGCGTCCACACCGTCTTGATCGGGACCTTCGCGGCCTTGGCGATCAGCGTCGCCTCCGCCACGAAGTCGGCGGCCATCGACGCGCGGCGCCCGAAGCCGCCGCCGAGGAACGGCGTGTGGAGCGTGACCTTGTCGGGGGTTGTGCCAGCGATCGTCGCGGCGGCCATCTGATCCACAGTCTGGCCCTGTGTGCCAGTCCAGACCTCGACGCGATCGCCGTCGATCTTCACGGTCGCGCCCAGCGGCTCCATCGGGGCGTGTGCGAGGTAGGGAAACTCGTACTCCGCGGTGACGCGTCGCTTGGCCCTGGCGACCGCCGCGTCGACCTCGCCCTGGTCGAGGGCGATCGCGCCCGGCCGCTGCGCCAGCTCACGAGCCTCGGCGAGCTGCCGCGCGCTGTCGAGGCCGCCGCCGTCCGGCTTGCTCCACTCGACGAGGAGCGCGTCGCGCCCGAGCTTGGCGGCCCAGAAGTGCTTCGCCACGACCGCGACGCCGTTGCCGGCGGGGACGACCTGTTCGACACCCGGCACCCTCAGCGCGGCCGCGGGATCGAACTTGACGAGCTTGGCGCCGAACGCCGGCGGCCGCGCGACCACGGCCGTGCGCAGGCCGGGGAACGACACGTCGATCCCGAACTGCGCTTTGCCCGTGACCTTCTCGGGGGAGTCGAGCCGGCGCACCTTGGTGCCGATCAGCTTCCACTCCTTGGGGCTCTTCAGCTTCACCTTCGCCGGCGGCGCGAGCTTCATCGCGTCGGCGGCGAGCTCACCGAACCACGCCGAGCTCTTGCCGCTCGTGACGACGCCGTTCGCGGCGCGGCACGTCGCTGGCGCGACCTTCCACCGCGCGGCGGCGGCGCGGATCAGCATGTCCTTGGCCTGCGCGCCCACGGTGCGGTAGCGATCGAACTCGCTGTACATGCCGGTCGAGCCGCCGGTCGCCTGCCGTCCGAACATGACGTGCGCGTAGACCGGCGCGGCCGGTGCGTGCTCGGACCGGACCTTCGACCAGTCGCACTCGAGCTCCTCGGCGATCAGCATCGCGAGGCCGGTCCAGTTGCCCTGCCCCATCTCGGAGTGGGCGAGGATGACCGTGACCGAGTCGTCGGTACCGATGCGCAGGAACGCGTTCGGCTGCGGCGGCCCGGGCGGCTTCGGCTGCGCGCGCGCCGGAGGCGGGATGTGGAACCCGATGACGAGGCCGGCCGCCGTGGCGGCGGTGCCCTGGAGGAATCCGCGGCGAGAGACTTTCACTTGCCACCTCGCTTGATGCCTATCGCAACGCCACCCCGGCCTACAAGGGGAGCCACGCGCAGCCGACCCGGCGGACCGGGCGCTTCGCGGAGCTCGGCTCGGCTCGGCGGTCGGTGGCGGGAGCGGTGTGCATACGTGAACTTACGGTCCGGAGCCGCGGCCGGTGGGGTAGATCTACTGATCTTCCATGAAGTCAGGGGAGCTGATCAGCGATCGGTTCGCGATCGAGCAGCGGCTCGGCGCGGGCGGCATGGGCGAGGTCTTTCGCGCCCGCGATCCCGTGTCGGGCGAGGCGATGGCCGTCAAGGTCATCTCCGACGCAGGATCGCAGCGCGCCGCGCGCTTCGCGCGAGAGGCGGAGACGCTCGCGACGCTGGAACACCCCGGGATCGTCCGCTACGTCTCCCACGGCGTCACGGCGTCGGGCGAGCTGTTCCTCGTCATGGAGTGGCTCGAGGGCGAGGATCTTGGGACCCGCCTGGATCGCGAGCCGCTCACGGTCGGCGAGTCCATCGCGCTCGTGACGCGGGTGGCCGAGGCGCTCGGCGCGGCCCACGCGCGCGGGATCGTCCACCGGGACTTGAAGCCCAGTAACCTCTTCCTCGTCGGCGGGCAGGTCGATCAGGTCAAGATCCTCGACTTCGGGATCGCGCTGCGCGAGGGGCAGACGCCGCTGACGCGGACCGGTGTGACGACCGGGACGCCGATGTACATGGCGCCCGAGCAGGCGCGCACCGGCGACGCGATCGATGCGCGAGCGGACGTGTTCGCGCTCGGCTGTGTGCTGTTTCAGTGCCTCACCGGGGTGCCGCCGTACAGCGGTGATACGGCCGTCGCCGTGCTCGTCCGGATCCTGTTCGACAAGGCGCCGCGGCTCCGCGAGCTGTGGCCCGAGGCGCCCGAGGACCTGGACGCGCTGGTCGCGCAGATGCTGGCGAAGGAGCCCGCGCAGCGCCCGAGCGATGGCGCGAACCTGGCGGCGGCGCTGGCTTCGCTCGGCCCGCTGACGCACGCCGCGGCCGCGGTGCCGGTCCGGCACGCGGCGGGCCTCGCGCCGAGCACCGATGGCAGTGAGCGGCGGCTCCTGTCCGTCATTGTACTGGGCGCTGCCGCCGAGCCGGGCGCCGCCGCCGTACTGGGCGCCGCCGCCGAGGGCGCCGCCGCCGAGGGCGCCGCGTCCGCGCCGGCCCGGGCGGCGTTCGCGGCCGCGCTCGAGCGCGTGATCCAGCCGTACGGCGGCCGCCTCGAGCTGCTCGCCGACGGATCGGCCATCATCGTCCTCGCGCCGGAGCGCCAGGTGGCGACCGATCAGGCGGCCCAGGCGGCGCGCTGCGCGCTGGCGCTCCTGCCGCTCGCGGCCGCTCGCGGCCGATCCATGGCGATCGCGATGGGCCGGTCCGAGTCGGCGCAGGTGCTGCCCGGGGGCGACCTGCTCGAGCGCGCCGGGCGGCTGCTCGAGGAGATTGCGCCGGTGCCGGTGCCGGCGCCGGCAGACGCGGCCTCGATCGCGCTCGACGAGGTGACCGCCGGCCTGCTCGACGCGCGCTTCGACGTGGCCGAGACCGAGCGCGGGCACTGGCTGCGCGGCGAGCGCCCGCTGGCGGAGGGGGCGCGGACGCTGCTCGGGCGGCCGACCTCGTGCGTCGGCCGCGACTGGGAGATCGGCATGCTCACCGGCCTGCTCGACGAGTGCATCGACGAGCGCGCGGCGCGCGGCGCGATCGTGACCGCCGCCGCCGGCATCGGCAAGTCGCGCCTCGCCGCCGAGCTCGTGAGCCGCATCCGGGAGCGCGACTCCGCACATGATGCCGAGGTGGCGATCTGGATCGGCCGCGGCGACTCGCTGCGCGCCGGCGCGACGCTCGATCTGCTCGCCCAGGCGCTCCGCGGCGCGCTCGGGATCCGCGGCGCCGAGCCGCTCGACGCGCGCCGGGAGCTGATCCGCGCCCGGGTCGCCCAGCGCGTGCCGGCCGCCGAGCAGCAGCGAGTGACCGCGTTCCTGGGCGAGCTCATCGGGACGCCGTTCCCCGACGACGGCGAGGAGGGGGGCGGGCTGCGGGCGGCGCGCCACGACGCGCAGCTCATGAGCGAGCAGATGCGCCGGGCGTGGTTGGACTTCCTCGCGGCCGAGACCTCCGCGCACCCGGTCCTGCTCGTGCTCGAGGACCTGCACTGGGGCGACTTCGGCACCGTGCGCTTCATCGACGCGGCGCTCCGCGAGCGGAGCGATCGCCCCTGGATGGTGCTCGCGCTCGCGCGGCCCGAGGTGTTCGAGGCGTTCCCGGGGCTGTGGGCCGAGCGCCAGCACGTACAGGAGATTCGCCTCAAGGAGCTGGGGCGCAAGGCCGGCGAGCGGCTGGTCCGCCAGGTGCTCGGCGGCAGCGTCCGGCCGGCCATCGTGGAGCAGCTGGTCCGCCAGGCCGACGGCAACGCGTTCTATCTCGAGGAGCTGATCCGCGCCACGGCGGAGGGCAAGGGGCGCGCGCTGCCCGAAACTGTGCTCGCGATGGTAGAGACGCGGCTCGATCGGCTGCCGCTCGAAGCGCGGCGGGTGCTGCGGGCCGCGAGCGTGTTCGGCGAGGTGTGCTGGGACGAGGGCGTGGCGCGGCTCTTGGAGCGCGACCTGGACGCCGCGGCGGCCCGGGTGTGGCTCGCGCGGCTCGTCGAGCAGGAACTTTTGACGGAGCGGCCGGCCGGCCGGTTCCCCGGCGCGCGCGAGCTGGCGTTCCGGCACGCGCTGCTGCGCGAGGGCGCGCACGCGACCGTGACCGACGAAGACCGTCGCCGCTGGCACCAGCTCGCGGGCGAGTGGCTCGAGCAGCACGGCGAGCGGGATCCCATGGTGCTCGCCGGACACTTCGAGCGCGGCGGCGAGCGCACGCGCGCCGCCGGCCTGTACCTGCGCGCGGCGCAACAGTCCCTCTGGATCCCGGACATGCAGGCCACGCTGACCCGCGCCACCCTCGGCCTCGCCTGCGAGCCTCCGCCCGAGCTCCGGCTCGCGCTCCTGGGCATCCGCTGCGAGGCATCGCAGGCCCTGCAGCAGATCTCGAGCGACGACGCCGAGGAGCTCCTGCGCGCGGGGCCGCCGGGCGGAATCCCCTGGTCGCAGGGGATGATCAGCTACATCCTCAACACGCTGATGACCGGCAGGATCGGCGAGCTCATGGCCTCGCTCGAAGGACTCCGTGACATCACCCCGGCCCCGGATGCCCGCAGTCCGTTCTCGCTCGTCCTCCTCATCGGGATCAGCGTCTCCGATACCTTCGGGAAGATCGCGCAGGGCACCGCGCTCGAGGCGTCGCTCCACGCGCTCGTCCGCGCGTGGGGCGATCGGGAGCCGCGCGTGCGTATGTGGTGGCACATCGTCGGCGGCATTCGGTCGGCCCACGCGCACGACGATCCGTGGGCCGGCTTCCAGCACGGCGTGGCGATCCAGGCGATCCGCGACGACATCGGCGGCGAGGTGCCGTTCCTGAACGCGCAGATGCAGCGGGGCATGAACGGCCTGTTCCTCGGCGCGCTCGCGCCCTCGGCACAGATGCTCGAGGAGATCCGCGCGGCGGACGCGGTGTTCGGGATGGTGGCCTCGCTGCGGCGCCTCTCGCTGGCGTGGCTGTACGCCGATCAGGGCGAGCTCGACCGGGCGCGCGCCGTGGCGACCGAGCTGCGCGAGGCCGGGCGCGCGTCGAGAAACCCGCTGGAGGAGTCGCGCGGCCGCTGGGCGCTCGCCGAGGTGCTCCGCCGCGTGGGCGAGCTCGACGGCGCCGAGCGCGAGGTCGCCGCGGCGCGCGAGCTGGCGGTGCCGCTCGATCAGCCCGGTGTCCTCGGGACGCTCGCCGCGCTCCGGCTCGCTCAGGGGCGCGCCGCGGAGGCGCTCGCGGCCGCGGAGGACGCCCTCGGCCGCATCGCCGCGATGGGCGGCTGCAGCCTGTTCCGCGGCGCGTTCGTCCGGCTCGCCCACGCGGAGGCGCTGCATGCCACCGGGGCGCACGACGCCGCGCGGCGGGCGATCGCCGATGCGCGCGCGCGGCTCGAAGCGATCGCCGGCCGGATCGCCGATCCCGGCTACCGGCGGAGCTTCCTCGAGGACGTCCCCGAGAACCGGCGGACGCTCGCGCTCGCGCTCGCGTGGCTCGGGCCCGAGGCCGCGTGACGCCGCCGTCGCGCCGCGACTCGCCGCGCGACCAGCCCGGTGCCTGACGTACTACGAGGACTTCATCAGGCTCGCGCTCGAGCGCGGCGAACTGCACGCCGCGGCCACGCTGTACCAGGAGGCGGCGGTGTTCGCGGCGCGCGCGGGGCCCATCGTCCGACCGCCCCTGCCAGCACAAGAGCGCGCTCACCTGCACTTTCCGCACGCGCTCAACCCGCGGCCGCGAACCTACCGCGAGAGCAACGATCCACGCGTGCGTGGCACGGCGCTGGTGTCGATCGGTTAGATCCAGACGGTGGAGGCGGGCGAGTTCCTCGTGATGGTGCTGCGGCAGGAGACGGGGGGCGCTGCGCCAGGCGGCGTACGAGGCGCTCTCGCACATGGACAACGCGGACGTGTTGCCGATTTGCGCCAGCACCACGAGATCGCGATGAACCCACAGGTGCGCGAGACGCTCGGCGAGTAACTCCGCCGGCACTGATGTTGCGAACGACCCGAGCTAGCAAACTCCGGATCAATATTGGCTGGTGAACGAACAATTCAAGGCGACATGTCCGGCGGATCTCGCGCTCAT
The DNA here is from genome assembly GCA_035558535.1 of Kofleriaceae bacterium. Classification (GTDB taxonomy): domain Bacteria; phylum Myxococcota_A; class Polyangia; order Haliangiales; family Haliangiaceae; genus JABFXX01. The sequence goes on along the minus strand of DATMCI010000250.1, from coordinate 79,849 downwards.
CTCTGGAGCTGGATCTCGAAGCCGACCGTGACACCACCAGGGAGGGTCGTGTTCTGCTTGAAATTTATGTTCACATAGCCCTGCTTGATAGCATAGATCATTCCGACGACGGCCCCCACTATTGCGACGCTGACTCCCACGGCAATGGCGATGATCGCAACGCCTACCAGGACCCAGAAAACGTCGTCTCCTCCCCAGACATAGGATAGCCCTGCACCCTGCATCTGCAATCGCTGCTTGAGCCAGCCCTCGCGCTGGGCTCGCGAGCCCGTCAGGGGCATTAGCAGAGCGGTCTCCGGCCCGTATACTTCGATCCTGATCTGGCCAGCTCCGGTGTTGACTGCCGCCTTGATCTCTCGAGTTAGCTCGTCGGGTGCCGTGATCTCCTTCCCGTTGACCTTTCCTAGCAGCCTCGGTGGTGGAGCCCATGGGACGATGAGGTCCGAACAAGCACCATTGTTGATAATTAGCGGCAAGGTCGCGTCGTTGGTCCCTTGCTTGACTCGCGCTTTGAGCACCAAAACATCCAGAGGATCCGGAACTTCTTTCCAGTAGCCCGGCTCCCAGCGAGGCGGAAATCCGCCTACTGGATGAGGAGGGACCCAGAGCTTGATCTTATCTTGCCATTCACTGGCGGTACCCTTGTATTCACCATCGTGATTGGTTGTGCCATTCCAGAGGGTGTCGTCGCCCCTGCCCGGAGCATCGACGTCGGTGATGGTAACCGCGGTGCCAGTCGCTGGGATCTTGAGTCCCCAAGGCCCTGGAATATGAAAGATCTTACCCTTGAAATCGAAAGTAGACATGTCTTGCCCTCTGTACAACTTACTTGTGTTGGCCACGCTGAAGGCGCCGTCCTGCTCGCTGGACCGCCACGGACATTTGTGGAGGAGGGTGACCGAGGAGCAGCACCAGTTCTCACCAGAATGTCATCCACACTCGGAAGCACTCCAGATACGGATACTTCACCGCTGATATGGGTTGAACCTGGTCTGGGATCTCACCGCCTTGATGAATTTTCGTGCTAACGGCACATTAAGTAACTGAGAGCCGTTGCCGCTGGCAATCGGTTCTCGTATCTCGGATCAGCGCTTGTCTAGGTCTTCGAGCTGTTGCACGAGCGATGCGAGCTCCTTCATCAGGGCAGAGATTCGACCTGCGATGCGCAGTGAATCCGTGAGCCAATCTCTTTCTCCTAAGGGCAGTTGGAGGCGTGTTTTTGTGCGGGCAGCCAGGATGGCCTCCCCTCGTGCGAGCAGGTTGTCGAGGGGTCTGGCAAGGCCTAGCAGCTCGGGTGTGAACGTATCTCGTATCTTTCGCAGAGCGCGCCCCAAGCGCCATTCTCGTTGGTAGGTGGGGCGAAGCTCACGGAAAGGCTTTACCGTGTCTTCGTAGTGACGCGAAGCGATCTCGCGGTGTTGCTTGCGCCATTCACGACACGATTCGGCATGCTGCTGCTGCCTGCATTTCGTGTCTCCGCAAGTCACTTGCCGGTCGGTCATCCGTGGATCTGGCACGAACGGCCGATTGCAGTAGCGACACCTATTCATTCAATTTATAGCTGTAGTGCCACGCGAGGGGCACCGCCGTCCAGAGCAACGGCGGCGCTTGGTGCCCATGACACCGCGCGGATCGCCGGTGCGAGGAGTGCCGATCTCGGTGCGCTCGGTTGGAGCATGCAATCGAGCTGCGATGGCGATCGCACTCGTCATCAAGAGATCAGAAGGCAGGTCGGCTTCACGCCCTGTGTGCAATGCTTTGGGTGCATGCATCCTCGCACGAGGTGCTGATCCCGATGCCGAGGTCCGCTGATGGGGCGCGGCGTACACTCGGTGGCTCGGTTAGTGGGTTAGTTAGTTAGGGCTCCGGACCAAGGTTGATGACCGATGCAGCGACCGAGGCGGCGATACGTCGATCGTCTCCGCCTGGTGACAGCCACCTGTACGTAAGAAGCGTAGCCACGGCCGCTATCGGTGTCGTGGACCACGTCGCGATGCTGCGGGCAGGGAAGCTCGTAGTGCCACAACAGCAATGGTTGTCGAGAGCGCGAGCCAGCTAGACCCGAATCAGCGCATGCGAGCAGACCTACCCGTACGCTCGGCGCGCTGAGCGCGACTCTCGGCGAATTCAAGTTGAAGCGCGCACGACCTTGTCAGTTAGGACGAGTGCGCCCCACGCCTGGGTCGGGGGCGACGCGACGAAGGCGAAGGTTGTCGCGGAGATGAAGGCGAAGGACCGCGGCGCGGTGCTGGTCGAGGAGGACGGCGCGCTGGTCGGCATCTTCACCGAGCGCGAGCTTCTGAACGCATCGATCACCGCGACGCGAAATGTACGCAGATCGCCTGCGTGACGTGCTACCGATCCTGCGCCAGCACTACGAGATCGAGATGAACCCGCAGGTGCGCGAGACGTCGTGCCCTTCGCACCAGCACCGCCAGGTTCTTCTCGATCCGATAGCGGGACATCACGATGTCCAGTCCCACGCGACCAGCGCCCACTCGTCCGTCGCGTCGCGGTAGGTCACGACCGTGCGAAACCCGACGCGCTCGTGCGCACGCATGGATCGCGTGTTGCGCGTCGCGACCTCGGTGACGAGCACGTCGAAGCGCGCCCGATAGCGCGCGCGGTGCTCGGTGTAGAGCGCGTCGAACACGCCGGTGCCGCGGTGCGACGCCGCGACGGCGACCTGTCCCATCACGTACCAGCGTACGCCGGGGGTCGCGCTCAGCGCCGTGGACGGCAGCTGCTCGATCATCGCGAACATCGGCTCGAGGATCGGCAACCAGAGCCGTGCCTGCTGTGGCATGGAGAGGGCGTAGCCGACGACGTCGCCCCGTTCGTCGCGGGCGACGACGCTGGGCGCGAGCGCGTGCATCGCGCGCAGCACCTCGAGCGTGTGCTCGACGGTGACAAAGCCGTCCCGCGTGGGCGCGCGGCTCGCGCGCTGCAGCGCGAGGATGCCCTCGAGGTCGTGATCTGACTCGACGAGTCCTACGCTCGTGCGCGATGCCATGACGTGGTCACTCATGCTCCGGGGTCACTGCAGCACGTCGCGCGTGCGCGTGACAACTCTTCAGGGCGGGCTCCGACCGGTGGGCTCCGCGTGCGCTCCCGCGCTCAGCGAACGGCTGCCAGCGCGAACACGATCGCGACCACGGCCGCGAATCCCGTCGCCGCGGCGAGGCACATCGCCGCGAAGATCCCCGGGTGCGCGCTGGCCCGCGCGAGCCAGGCGAGCTCGAGGCGCGAGAACTGGAGCGCCGCCAGCTCGGGCGGCCACGCCGGCGGCCGCCGCTCCCAGACCAGCGGCCGGATGAACCGGGCGCCCTTGCGGCCGGCCGGCCCGGTCAGCGTCAGGGCGTGGCGCCACTCGCGCTCGACCCACGGCTTCTGGCTCGATCTCGTCGACCAGAATAGCTGGAACACGTCCGCGCGCTCGATCTGGCGGCGGAGCACCTCGCCGGTCATGTCGCCGGCGTGCAGGAAGGCATGGTCGATGAGCACGGCGATGCCGAGCTCGCGGTACGTGCGGGTCACGCGCTCGACGATCCGCCGCTCCTCGGTCGCGTACGACACGAACACCACATCCATCATCCGCCCGGTCGTGGTCACGGCGGGCTCCGCGGGCCGCGGCGCGTCGACGACGGCGATCGCGATCGGGACCGTGCAAAGGATCGCGTGCTTGACGTAGACGTCGACCGAGCCGCGCAGCGCGGTCGCACCTGCGGCGGGGCGGATCCGGAACACCGCGCGCTGGACGTCGTCCCGCCACCGCATCTCGAGCGCCTCGACGTCGAGCTCGGCGCCCTCGATCCGCGGCTCGATCCGGACGGTGGCCCCACGGCGGAGCCTCGCGCTCCGGCTCGCCCGGGCGGCGCCGTGGCCGCGCTCCGCGCGCACGATCCGGGCCACCTCGTCTTCGAGGGAGGCCAGGTGCACGAACACGTCGAGCGGGTGCCAGACGCCGCGGGCGACGCCCGGCGCGTGGGCGACCGTCACGGCCACGTCCTCGACATCGCGCGCATGACCGAGCGATGGTCCGCGGCAGTACACCATCGTCTCGAGCGTCTCGAGGCGCTGCGCGATGACCACGCTCTGAGGTGTTCCGCCATCGCGTTTCTTCGGAACCGGGGGGACAACGCCCGCCGCCATCCCTGCCATGCCCTCGGGATGCGAGAGTCGTTCCGGCGCGCAAGCTCGCGCGGAGACAACGACCTCCGCCATCCCTGCCATGATCTCATCCCCGGCACTCATCACGTCTTCGTCGGAGAAAACGTCCGCCGCCAGCGCTGCCATGCCCTCGGGTTCCTCCGAACACAGATCCACCGCCGCCGCCGCCAGCGCTGCTATGCCCTCGGGTTCCTCCGAAACCGGGGGGGCCATGTCCGCCACCACCGTCGGCATGCCCAGGACCGGCGCGCTGCGCAAATGAGGAGAACCCGAGAATGCGGGGGGACCTCCCTGCTGCGCTGGCCAGCCATCGTGTGCGGGGGACTTCATTGCCGGGTGCAAGGCAATCGGAGCATTGGGTGAAATGCGTATCGCAATCTTGAGCCCTCGCTCCGAGGCACCGATCAGGCTGACCTTCAGGTAGGCTACGAGAGGGCTCAGCTCCGCTACCGCAGAGTCCAGATCTTCGTCGGGCCGGCCGTCCAGAAGTCCATCCGTGATCACGATGACCGTGCAAGGGCCATCTGCCGGCTCGGAACGGATCGCGGCCGCGGCCGCGGCCAGCGCGGCAGGGATATCGGTCCCACTCCCCAGCTGCGCGGCGCCGATTCGCGATTGGAGATCGAGATCATGAATCGAATGCCCGCGCGCGAGCTCCACCGCTCTGCCGGCGAAGCCAAGCACGATCACGCGCTCTTGGGGGTGCGCGCGCGCGAGGTGCTCGTTCAGCACCTGGCACGCGCGGTCGATCTTCCGAACGTCCGCCTCGGCCGGGGGACCATCGCCTTGAGGCGGCTCGTTCATCGAGCTCGAGCAGTCCAGCAGCACGATGAGCATCGATCCCGTCCCTCCCCTCCGTAGGGTCAGCGTGAGGTCGCCACGGCGTGGGAATCGCCCCGCGACGTGGCGCCTATGCCCTTTGGGCGACGCTCGGCGATGCGGCCTAACATGAAATCGACCGCGCCCCGGCGGCTGCGCTGCCTCGACCGCGCCGCCCACTACCACCGTCCGATCGTCGTCAGCGCCGAGCGCCTCCGCGAGCTAGGGGAGCTTGAAGAACAGGCGCGCGCTCGTGAAGCGGCCGTCCTCGCGGCGGACGTGGTTGTCGCCACTACATCGGAAGCTCAGGCAGCGATCGTGGTCCGCGCCGCGGCGCGCGAGCATCACGCGTTGCGCGAAGGGACCCGTGGGATCCTCGAGGCGATCGGTGAACACCACCGTCTCGATGAACGCGAGACCCGCGCCGATGGTCTTGATCCGGACGAGGCGCGCCTCCTGCGGATGCTCGATCAGGCTACCCGACTCGAGCTCCCAGAACTGCTGGCACGCCTTGGGCTCACGACACAAACCGTGCTGATGATTGTGGCCGTAGAAGTAACCGACGATGTTCGGACTCTTCATGAGCTTGTTGTCGCGCAGGCGACTGCCGTCGTGCAGCTTCACTGCGCCGAGCTGGTGGTGCGCGAACAGGAACACGAGATCGCGCGGCTGGGCGCACTTCAACGCCTTGTCCAGCCACTTCAGCTGAGGTTCGCCGACCCGGCCCGCGTTGCCGCCTTCGTTGGGCTCGAGGTCCTCGCTGTTGAGCGCGATGAAGATCGCGCGGCGCTTATCGGGCGTGCCGGCGTCGACGCCGAGGTCGAGATGGACCGCGAACGCATAGTAGCCAGGCAGGGGGGCGTTCAGGGACCTGCGCGGATAGAGATCGAAGCCGTGCTGTCGATCGTGAGGGCCGGGCATCAGCACTCCGTCACACGGTTCCATGACCTTGTTCCGCACGACCTTTGCTCGCGTGTGACGCGCGTGCTCCGCGGTGAACGTCGCGAGCGCCTCCGCGTGGCTCTGGCCGGCGATGAACGCATCGAGGGCGCCCACGTGGTGGCCCTCGATCGCGAGAGGGACACACAGGCGCCCGGGGAGCAACCAGCGCGGCGCCTTGAAGTAGGGAGCCACGATCGACTCCTGGCTCACGCAGCGCCGATCTTGGGTATTGGCGGCGGGCAGGAAGTTGCCAAACACGAGCACGTCGTGATTGCCGATCATGTTGAACCAGGGAATCGTGAGGCGATCCATGATCTCGTGGAACAGCACGAGCTCGCGCTTGGTGCCCGAGTCCACGGAGTCACCGGTGTGGATGACGAAGCTCGGCGCCTCCGCGGGCGAGCTCGCGTGCGCCTTGACCTCCTCGTTGATCGTCGCGACCAGGGCTTCGGCGAGCTCGGGGCCATAGAGCTCCTGATCCTCATCGTGCTCGAACGATTCGACCAGGTGATCGAGTCGGGCGCTGAGCACCGGACTGGTCAGCTTGACATTCGGGTCGCGCAGCTGTGTGTCGCTCATGTGCACGAACGTGAGCACGGGACGAGACAGCTCGAACGCTGATTCGAGCGAGACCTCGACGGTGTCGCCCTCGTTCACCGGGATCGATCGCGTCAGCACGACGCGCGTGCCCGAGGCGGTAGATCCGCAGGGGCCCTGAGGCTCTTGATCGGAGCCGGTGCCGGGTACCGCCGCCGCCGAACCTCCGGCAGGTTTCCCTTGGATTCCTTCGCACGATGCCACGCCGGCCCACAGCACATGCGCCGTTCCGTTCTCCTTGTAGTCGATTCGGACGGCCTGGGGGGCAGCAGGGAGCGCGCTGGTGAGATTACTGATCTCGAGCGCCTTGCAGATGACGGCCTTCCCCTTCTTTTCACACCTCACGATGGCCGGAACCGACCGGGGGGCACCGCTGGAGGCGGCCGCGCGGAGGACGTCGAGCTTGGGCCCGGGGTCACCGCCTGCGGTCCAGATCGCGTCGAGCCCGGCGAGCGCAGCGGTGATCTCGTCGGACGGATCGTTTCGAGGATCGAGCTGGTCGGTATATCCCTGCGCCTCGGCGAGGGCGCTACCAGCCGGCAGGAGCCGCTTCTCGAGGCTCGGCAGAAACCGGTTCTCGAGACGCGGTATCGGGATGGCTCCAGGTAGCGCCCTGGGGAGTGTGATCGGATAGGGCGGCGGGCCCTCGCGGCGGGTCACCTTCAGCCACAGCGTCTGGCAGCAGCTCGTGATGGCGACGGCGACGAGGACAGACGCGACGTACGGTACGCGGGTCATCGGTCTGGACCTCCTGCCTCGACCTGGATCCGGACGCCGAGCATGCGAGCGTCCGGGGTGGTGAACACGGCGAGGGCGAAGCGATTGGGCTGATACTGCAGCGCGAATTGCATGCGGTCGTCGTACGAGGGAGCGACCTCGCGGTTGTAGAGGAGTGCGCGCGCGCTGTACTGCATCGAGGCGGTGACGTCGGCGAACGGTGTCGATCGAGCAGGACAGGCGAACGAGAATCCGACGCTGAACCGCCAGCGCAACCCGATGTCGACGCCGCGAGCGCGGTCCATGGCGCGCGTCGAGCGGAACACCTCGGGACCGGCGCCACCCTCGAGGTGCATCGAGCGGCATAGCAGGAGATCGATGCGCGCGTGCCACGAGGCCGGACGCACGCTCCAGCCGTTGCGGACGAGCTCGGTGTCCGCGGTGTAGACGCGGGCGCCGAGCGGGCCAGGATCGAGCTCGCGATCGGAGAGCCATGGCGTCGAGACCGCGAGCTCCACTCCCGACTGGAAGTGGATCAGCGGCAGCACGCTCAGCGTGTCGTAGACCGTGATCCGCTGGGCGGCGAGCGTGAGCGGCGCCCACGTCACGTCGGCGTCGTCAGACGCCAGGAATCCGAACCGACCGCGCAGCGTCCATCGCTCGAGCTCGCCCATCGAGGCCCCGCGGAACGGCAACTTCCAGTGCGAGGGCCCCGCGCCGACCTGGAACCACGCGGCGTTCGAATCGTCCAGGCGGGCGTACCACGCCGACAGGGCCACGGAGCGCCGCGATACGATCGCGTGCGTTCGCGTGTCGTCGGCGGGAACGACGACGGGCGAATCCGCGCTGGCCAGCCGTCGCAGCGCGACCAGCGTGACGGCGAGCGCGAGCGCGAGCGCGACAACGTCTCTCATGCCTCTACAATCTCGCCTTGTACAATAATCTCGCCTTGTACAATCTCGGTGGAGTCGGCACATCCCGCATTGGCCGCGATGTGCGCCTTCTGCAGCTCGACCGAGTCGGCATGCGAGAGCGGGTCGGGGTTGAGCAGACCGTGCTCGCCGGTCATGCAGAAGACATGGTGCCCCCGGCTCGCCATCGCGATGAGGCGGCGCCGTCTGGCGCCCGCGCCACGACGGCCATCTACCGCGACGCGCGCGGCGAGCTCGACCGGTTCTTGAGAGTCGAGGTCTTTCCGCGGCATGGTCCAGGTCTCTTTCTTCGCGTGAAGGGTGAAGGGCACGCCCATCGCGAATGGCGCGCAGGATCTCCTGGCAGCTGTCCTCGACGTTCTTCAGCGAACGGTCTCTCGCGGGCCGTTCATGCAATGTTCATGCCCTTGGGTGCTCCGAGCGGCCTCCAAGCAACCGCTGGCCAATATCTTCGCGAAGGCTGACCTCGAGTCGGTGGCGCACGTGCCCCTCGAGCGCATGACTCGTGATCGCACTCGCGTTCACTACGTAGTGCGGTTTCGCCCATGGTGATCTCCGCAACGGGGCATGGCGATGACGGACGTCGCTCCCGTTCTCGTCGACATCAAGAGCGGCGTGCTCGGCGTCTCCGACGAGGCCGGCAACATCGCCGTGTTCGACCACGAGGACGAGTCGCAGTGGCGCAAGAAGTCGAGCGGCAAGCAGCTCTGGCACTGCAAGACCGACGGCCGCGTGCACTACGCGCTCCGCAGGTTTGCGGCCCCGGGGGGAGACGGCATCGCGCGGGCTCCCCGCACGCCCGGGCGCGCCGTCCGTTACGTCGCGCAGGCGTCGGGCGTGCAGCGGCCGGTCCAGCGCAGCCGATTCTTCGCGAAGATGCGGTAGCCGAGCGCGAGCAGGTGCGAGAGCCCGGGGAGCCGCGTGAGCGCGGCCAGCCGGCGGAACCCGATCGCGGCGTAGAGCCGGCGGAACACCTCGACGCCCTCGATCCACGTCCCGTCGGGGAGCCGGGCGCGGATCCGCTCCATCAGCGCTGGATACGAGGTGCCGTACGCGGCGGCGTCGAACCCGGGCGCCGCGATGTTCGTGAACTGGATCCGCGCCTCGCGATCTTTGCGCATCAGCATGCGAATCTCGCGCATGCACAGCGGGCAGTCACCGTCGTAGAACACCTCGACAGACTTGCCCGCGGGGAGCACTTGGCTCGACATGCTCATTGGAGTCCGCGCGCGCGCGCGGCGTTACATGAGGCGGCGCTGGCGCGAGGGCGCGTCAGCGGAGCCGCGCGCGCAGGGATGGAGGGATTGCGTACGGTCCGGAATTCTGCGCGCGCGCCCGGTTGCGGCCGCCTCGAAGGAGGCCAAGGCGCACCGGCACGAGAGCGCGCACGGCAGTGTTCGTACGGATACGCGCAGCTGCGACACGCCGCTGCCACGATCCGGAAGCTCGCCCAGAGCTGACGCTGTGGGCGGCGCCCGGCGTGCGCTCGCCGGCCAGGCGCGCCGTGGCCGTAACCTCTCTTCAAGGAAGCTCGTCCGCCCCGATGGTGGCCGGAGCGCTCCGCCTGTCGCCGTCGATGTCGCGCTCGGCGACACCGGTCAGGACAGTGCTCGGGTCCGCGGCAGGAGGACGACCAGCGGGGCGTTTCATCCGCTGGCCGAAGCCTGCGTGGTAGCTCGCGCGCGGCGCCTCCGTGACGGTCTCGACGAGGGCGGCGAGCTCCTCCGGGTAGGCCACCGCGAGGTCGTCGAGGAGCTCGGCCGCGACCAGGGCGCCGGTCTCGGCGCCGCCCTCCATGTAGCCCTGGAAGTTCTCGGAGACAACCCTGGCCCCGGTCCGGATCCGCCGAAGGCAACTCCGGTCCGGATCCTGCCAGCACCGTGATGGTACTGAGCCGCAGAGCGCGACCAGGAGCCACCCGCGCAGCACCGTGATAGCTTCTCGCCGTGGATCCATCGCGCCTCGACTACGAGCGAAGCCTGGCGCTGCATGAGGCGGTCGCCGCGCGGCTGCGCTCCGAGCCGGCGATCCTCGAGCGCGCGCGCGCGTGTCTCGAGGAGTGGATCGTCCGTGGTGGCCGGAGCACGCCGCTCCTGCTGCGCTGGCGTAACGTGCTCTCCGGTTCCGTTGCCGATGTTGCGGCCGTCCTGACCGATCGTTCCGAGGACGCGGCCTGGCTACGGTCGGCGTCGCCGTTTGCTGGTGTCCTCGATCCACACACGCGACTTGCGATCCTGCGGCAGGTGCGGCAGCGATACGCCGGGGGCAGATGAAGCGCGCCCAGCTCGAGCACATCATCCGCGCTGCCTGCACGATCGCGGACGACGACGAGCTGGTGATCATCGGCAGCCAGTCGATCCTCGCCCAATTTCCGGATGCTCCCGAGGAGCTCGTGGTGTCGCTCGAGGCGGACGTCTATCCCCGGCATCATCCGGAACGCGCCGAGTTGATCGAGGGCTCGATCGGCGAGCTGTCGATGTTCCACAGGACGTTCGGCTACTACGCCGACGGTGTCGACGTCCACACTGCGACGCTGCCTGCCGGGTGGGAAGATCGCCTCGTGCCGATCCGCGGGCCGGGAACCGCCGGGAACACGGGCTGGGCCCTGGAGGTCCACGATCTACTGATCAGCAAGTATGTGGCAAACCGCGAGAAGGACCGAAACTACACGCGCGCTGCGCTTCGATACGGGCTCGTCGATGTCGAGACGCTGCGAGCACGCTTGGCTGCCACCCCAGTGGCCGACGACAGGCGCACCCGGATCGCGGCATGCATCGCTGCAGACGCGGCCGGCTGAGGCGAAGTACTAGAATCCTTGACGACAACCATAGGCACAGTCGGACAGCGGCGATTACCGGTGATCGATCAGCCTCCCCACGACGAACGTGATGTACGCGTGTATGGAGCTCGCTCCGGCGGGCTCCAGCCGCCGTTCATTCTTCAGGCGCGCCGCACCTGCGAGAGCTTCATCCGCTGGCCGAAGCCTGCGTGGTAGCTCGCGCGCGGCGCCTCCGTAGTCATCTCGACGATGGTGGCGAGCACCTCCGGGTATTCCACCTCGAGGTCGTCGAGGAGCTCGGCCGCGACGAGGGCGCCGGTCTCGGCGCCGCCCTCCATGTAGCCCTGGAAGTTCTCGGAGCAGTGCTCGCCGCAGAAGTGCTGGTTGCCCTCGCGCGCGCCCTCCAGGCCGAAGAACGCCCACTGGCCCTTCTTGTACGCGGCGTAGCTGCCCTTGGCGAACGGCACGGTGGGCCAGTGCTGGCGGATCGCCGAGCCGGCGCGGTACGTGGCGGCGGTGCCGGGGAACACCGTGTCGATCCACGGCAGCACCAGCTGCGCTTGCGCCTCCGGGGTCCCGTCGCCCATCGCGAGCCCGCGCGCGCCCCCGACGAAGTTCGTCAGGATGCCCTGCGGGCCGTCCTGGCCGCGCGAGGTGGCCCAGATGTTCTGGAGCTGGCCGACATCGGTGATGCAGCTGCCGGCCGACTGGTGCGCGGTCTCCCAGGGGCGCGAGCCGAACTGCAGCATGAGCTTGGCGTTCGTGCCGTAGCCGAGCTCCGCGATGATCTGCCGCTTCTCGTCGGACAGGCCCGCGCCGTCGAGGCTCACCTCGCGCAGCTTCGTGAACGGCAGCGCGTACACGACGTGATCGACCTCCACGACGAGGTCGGAGTCGCCGGAGCGCGCGAACGTCAGCTCGAACCTGTCGCCGGACTGCGCGACCCGGGTCAACGTGTGATCGTAGTGGATGCGATCGGCGAGGCGCGTCGCCATCGCCGCCGGCAGCGCCTCGCTGCCCTCGTGGATGTGATAGCGCTCGTCGGAGTCGCCGAAGACGTGGAATGGATCGGGCGTGGTGTAGTCGATCAGCGTGATCAGGTTCCACGCGGACTGCTCCGCGACCTCGAGGCCGAACTCCTCGAGGTACGCCACCTCGAGCACGCGGCGGATCAGCGAGGTCGGCGGCAGGCCGGCCTCCTGCTGCAGCCACTCGGGGATCGACATCGCATCGATCCGCGCGAACTCGTCCTCGCTCGCGTCGCCGGCCGCGACCGCCATGCCCATCTTGGCGGCGACCGGCCTGAACTGCGCGACGAGCGTGGCCTCGCTCTGCGCCGCGCCGTCGAAGTGGAAGATGTCCTGCGTGAGCCCGGCGGTGACGGCCGGCAGATCGTCGAGCGACAGGCCATAGTTCTCGAGCAGGAGCGGGATCACGACGTGATCGCTGTCCACGAGCTCGCCGCCGAGCTCGACGAGCTGGCCGCCCACGAGCGCGCCGCGCTGGGTGTACATCCGCCCGCCGGCGCGCATCGAGGCCTCGTAGACCTCGGCGCGCACGCCGGCCTGCTCGAGGAAGTGCGCGGCGGTCAGGCCGGCGATCCCGGCGCCGACGATCGCGATCGTGGGTGTACCGGCGTCGTCCGCGCACGCGGAGGCGAGCGGGAGCAGCGCCGCGGCGCCCAGCGAGCCGAGCAGCACATCGCGGCGAGAGGGGCCCTCGCGGCGCGGCGGCGCGGACGATGCGTCGGGCGCTGCGTGGTTGGCGGCGTAGGCGCGTCGCGCGATACGACGGACCATGCGGAAGAGCGGGGAGCGAGCCACGGCGCGAACGTACACGATCGAAGTGGGCCCTTTTCGGGGAACGCGGGGCCCGGGCGTCGCCGCCGTGGCAATCGCCACCGCATGCGCCCGTCTGGTTCGCTGCCCGTGCCGCTCATCACGGCGCGCACATCGGGCACGTGGCAATCGCCACCACATGCGCTGTCTGGTCCGCTGATCGCGCGCCGCGCGGGGCGTTCCTGCCGTGCCTGCGTCAACTTGGCACCACGCGCGGACGTCGTCCCCGCGCGCATCCCCAGGTAGCATGAGCGTCCGGATGCGGCGCGCGTTGAAGTATCTCGCCGTGGGGCTGACTGTGATCGTCGGGCTGTTCTTGCTCATGCAGGTCGTGCCGTACGGTCGGACGCATTCGAATCCGCCGACGATCGTGGAGCCGGCGTGGGACTCGCCGCGCACGCGCGCGCTGGCGGTGCGCGCCTGCTTCGACTGCCACAGCAACCAGACGCGGTGGCCGTGGTACGCGGACCTCGCGCCGTTCTCATGGGTCGTCCAGTTCGACGTCGAGACGGCGCGCACCGTCCTCAACTTCTCGGAGTGGAATCGCCGCTACGCGCTCAGCGTCTACGCGGGCCGGCGGACGAGCAACGGCATGATGCCGCCGGTCAAGTACCTGGCGGCCCACCCCGAGGCGGTGCTCACGCCGGAGGAGCGGGCGGACCTCGCGCGCGGGCTCGAGGCGTCGATCGGCGCGCCGAACCAGGACTAGTCACCGCTCCGAGGTATCTGCTTCATGTCCGCTCGCGTCGTCCGCATCGCCTTCCTCGGCTTCGGCGCCGTCAACCGGGCGCTGCACGCGCTCCTCGCGCGTCGGCGCGAGGCGCTGGCGCAGGAGCACGGCGTCGCGTGCATCGTCACGGGGGTCGCGTCGCGCCGGCTGGGCTGGCACGGCAGGAGCGCGGGCCTCGATCCGCGCGCGCCAGCCGGCGCCGCGTGCGCGGGCGTGCGCGAGTGGCTCGCCGCGAGCGCGCCGGACGTGGTCTTCGAGGCGGTCCCGCTGGATCCGCACGCGGGCCAGCCGGCGCTCGACTACCTCCGCGCCGCCCTCGAGCACGGCGCGCACGCGGTGTCCGCGAACAAGGGGCCGGTGGTGCACGGCTACCGGGAGCTGTCGGCGCTCGCCGCCGCGCGGGGCGTGGGGTATCGCTTCGAGTCTGCGGTCATGGACGGCGCGCCGGTGTTCTCGCTCGCGCGTGCGTGCCTCCCGCTGGCCGGCCTCACGGCCGTGCGCGGCGTCTTCACGTCCACCGCCACGATCGTGCTCGAGGCGGTGGAGCGAGGGCTCTCGATCGCCGACGGCGTCGCGGAGGCGCAGCGGCTCGGCATCGCCGAGGCGGACCCGAGCTACGACGTGGACGGCTGGGACACGGCGGTGAAGCTCTGCGCGGTCGGCAACGTGCTGCTCGGCGCCGACCTGCGGCCGCCGGACGTCGCGCGCGCGGGGCTCGGCGCGCTCGCGGGCGACGAGGTCCGGCGCGCGGCGGCGGAGGGGCGGCCGATCCGCCTGGTGGGCGAGGTCGCGCGCGACGCGTCGGGCGCCGTCCGCGCGCGCGTCGCGCCGGTGCGCTGCGCGCCGGAGGGCCCGCTCGGCGTCGTCCGCGGCACGACGCTCGTCATGCACTACGAGGCGGACGTCTTCCCGGGCGGCCTCACGGTCAGCTCGCGCGACCCCGACCCCACGACCACCGCGTACGGGATGCTGGCGGACCTCATCGAGCTGCTGGGGACGCGCGCGATCGGCGCTATGCTCGCTGAAGCCGATCATGTCTAGCGATCTCACCCGTGACGAAGTCGATCGGATGCCTGGCGCGGTCGTGCTGGAGTTCGGCGCCAGCTGGTGCGGCATCTGCCTGGGCACGCGGCCGATCATCGATCGCGCGCTCGGCGAGCGGCCGGCGCTCCGCCGGATCTGGATCGAGGACGGCCCCGGCAAGCGGCTGGGCCGATCCTTTGGCATCACGCTGTGGCCGACGCTGGTGGTGCTGCGCGACGGGCGCGAGGTCGCGCGGGTGGTGCGCCCCCGCGATCTCGAAGCGATCCGCGGCGCGCTGGCGGCGGCGGGCTAGCCTGCGACGTCAGGCCCACCGCGCGCCGTGGGCGCCGTCGTCGTCGCCGGCGGCCGCGCGCGCCGCGTAGTAGTACGCCGCGATCGCGACGCGCGCGTGGCCGTCCGGGCACCGGACGGGCTCGGGGTGGCCGTGCCAGTGGTCCTCGCCGTACGCCATGACGACGAGCCGATCGCGCAGCGGCGGGATCCGCACCTCGCACCGGGTCCGGTCGCGATCCCACAGCTCGAGCTCGCCGCCCCACGCCGCGTCCCAGGTGATCGGCGCGTAGTAGAGGACGGTGACGGCGCGATCGAGGTGGCGCGCGCTGTCGCGGTTGAAGTCTGTGTGCACGGCGAGGTGGCCGCCGGGCAGGGTCACGAGCGGCCCCGCACCGGTGTAGTGCGGATCGCCGATCAGGTCGCGCCGGCCGGTGAGCGCGCCGAGGAAGTCGAGGAACGCCATGCCGTTCAGCTCGGCGAGCAGCCACCGCAGCTCCGGCTCTGTGTCCGCGAAGCCGGTGCGCTGCAGCTGGCCGAGGCGGCCGGCCTGCTCGGCGTAGTCGCGGCGCCTCCACGCCGGGTGCGACGGCGCCGGCACCGCGCGCGCGATCGCCGCCGACCAGGCGTCGCCGAGGAGCCCGTCGACGACGACGTGCGGGTACGGCCGGGCGCCGGCGTAGGCGGCGCGGTGCGCTCGGCCGAGCGCCACCAGCGCCGCGCGGTCGAACGCCCACGCCGGGGCCGGCGCCTGGCCGCGCACGAGGGTCATTGCAGCGAGACGGTACAGCGTTACGTGATAGCGTGGTGATCGTGCTTCTCACGAGCCGTGCTCGATGAAGATCATCCCCGTCGCCGACGCGCCCGCCCGCGTCTCCGAGATCACGCAGGTCCTGACGGATGGAGGCCTCGCCTGCTTCCCCGTCAACGGCACGTACCGGCTCGCCGCCGACGCGACCTCGGACGCGGCGATCACGCGGCTCGCGCAGAGCAAGCGCCGCGCGCGCAACCACCCGGCGCTCGTGCTGGTCACGGACCTCGACGCCAGCCGCAGCATCGTCGACGGCGCGTCGTGGCCGATCACGCAGCGGCTCACCGGCCAGCTGTGGCCGGGCCCGCTCACGCTCGCGCTGCCGCCGAGCAGCAAGCTCCCCCAGAAGCTCCGCAAGCTGCTCGCCCGCGCGACCGGGACGATCGGCGTGCGCGTCCCCGATGATCCGCTCGCCGCGCAGGTCCTGCGCGCGTTCGGCCGGCCGCTCCTCCTGTCGAGCGCGAACCTCGAGCGCAAGCCGGGCGCGAGCTCGGCGGCGGCGGTCCGCCAGCGCTTCGTCGGCGCCGTCGATGTCTGGGTCGACGCGGGCGACATCACCCCCGCCGCGGCGTCGACGATCGTCGAGCTCACCGAGACGAGCTGGAAGGTCGTGCGCGACGGCGCGGTCCCGCTCGCGCGCCTCGAGCGCGCGGCCGCTGGCGGGTGACGCGCCCGTGAGAGCCGCGCTGCGCTGGCTCCTCGCGATCGTCATGGTCGCGGCGGGCGCGAACCACTTCCTCTCGCCGGCCCCGTACGTGGCGATGATGCCGGCCGCGCTGCCCTGGCACCTCGCCCTCGTCTACGTGTCGGGCGTCGCCGAGATCGCGGGCGGGCTCGGCCTCCTCGTGCCGCGCACGCGCCGCGCCGCGGCGTGGGGCCTGATCGCGCTCCTGATCGCCGTGTTCCCGGCCAACGTCAACATGGCGGTGAACGAGCTGCCGCTCGGCACGACGCCGGTGCCGGCGTGGGCGCTGTGGGCGCGGCTGCCGCTGCAGCTCGTGCTCATCGCGTGGGCGTACGCGGTGCGCGGCCCAGCGCCGCGCGCGGCTTAGCCGGTTTGGCCGGCGCTCGCCGCTACTCCGCCATCTGCCGGACCTCGACCTCGTTCACCTGCACGATCTCGCCGAAGCGCACGCCCCACTCGATCGCCGCGGCCTTCGACGGCAGCTCGAGGATCGCGAAGCCGGCGATGAGCTCCTTGGACTCCGCGAACGGGCCGTCGAGCACGGTGTGCTTGCCGCGCTCGAAGCGGATCCGCGCGCCCTGCTGCGTGCTCGTCAGGCCGCCGGTCGCCTGGAGCACGCCCGCCCGCGTCATCTCGTCGATGAGCGCACCCATCTTCGCCGCGAGCTCGGGATCCGGCGCCGCCTGGCTCCCCGCGCGCTCGTCCAGCTGGGGCAGCGACAGGAAGCGGAGCGGCGGGTTCTCCGGACGCGGCACCACGCCGAGGTCCCACTCCTCGACGACCGGGCCCATGAAGAGCTCCACGTCGCCGGCCAGGGCGGCGTACCGGTCGCACCACGAGATCGCCTCTTCCTTCGAGCGCACAGTCATGAGCGCGAAGCCGCCGACGAGCTCCTTGGCCTCGGTGAAGGGGCCGTCGGTGATCGTGCGCTTGCCGCCCTTGTAGGCGATGTGCACCCGCTGCGACGAGGGCTTGAGCCCTTCGCCCGAGATGAAGATCTTCTGCTGCAGGGCCTCCTCGATGAGCTTGCCGACGCCCTCGATGATCGCCGGATCCGGCGGGACGTTCTGCTCCATCGCGTCCGTCATCTTGTGCATGACCATGAATCGCATTGCAGATCTCCTTGGCTCGTTGGCTCGTCGGTTCAGGCCGCAGGACGGGAGGGGGCGAGGAGGTCGCCGCGATCGCGCGCGGGCTCCCACCGCTTATAGGCGACGAACGCCGCGAGGAGGCCGATCACGGCGGGAAAGACCGCCGGACCGATCTGCCCCGCCGCCACGGTGATCACGGTGGCGCCCGCCATGATGAGGACCAGGCCCGCGGCCGCGAGCGACGTGAGGCTGCGGCCGATGCGGAGGAGCCCGGGCAGGACGAGCCCCAGCGCCCCGGCGGCCTCGGCCAGGCCGATGAACTTGAGAAGCAGCGGGGGCAGCGGCGACTGCTGCGCGAGCTCCGCCGCGGGGGTCGCCAGCTTCACCACGCCGGCGAAGAGGAACAGCAGGGCCAAGACGGCCTGGATCGTCCAGAGCAGCGCGCGGGTCTTGCGGGGGTAGGTCTCGTGGGGGGTGCGGGCAGGCATCGTCATCTCTCCTAATTTCGAGTGGTTGGGGCAGCTTTTCGTGCTGTCTTCCCCCGGACGACGAACGCGTACCGGCCAGATCGACACGCGCCTGAAGTTTTTTTCAGGCGGAGGTCAGGCGATCTGGATGATGGTCTGCCCGCGCGCGTGGCCCTCGCCGATGTGCCGCAGCGCGGCTCCGACCTCGCTCAGGGGGAGGCGGCGCTCGATGACGGGCTTTGCTTTGCCGGCCTCGACGAGGTCCCTGAGGAATTCGAGATCTCGCTGGTTGGAAGACGTGAGGAACGTCGTGAGCCTCTTGCGCGTGAAGAGCGAGCGAACGTGCACCGCCGCGAGCCGAAGCAGGGGGCCGACCCAGTCGCCGCCGCCGCCGGAGCACGAGACGTAGGTGCCGCGAGGCTTGAGCACGGCGGCGCAGTCGGACAGCGGGCGATTGCCAATGTTGTCCAGCATCAGGTCGAAGCGGGGCCCGCCCGCGACGAAGTCTTCGCTCGTGTAGTCGATCACCGCGTCCGCGCCGAGCGCGCGCACCAGGTCGACGTTGCGCGTGCTGCAGACGGCCGTCACCTCGGCGCCGAGCGCCTTCGCGATCTGGATCGCCCACGTGCCGACGCCGCCGGAGGCGCCATTGACGAGGACCCGCTGGCCCGGGGCGAGCCGGCCGGCGTCGCGGAGCCCCTGCAGCGCCGTGACGCCCCACGGCACGGCCGCGGCGTCCTCGAGCGGCAGGTTGCGCGGCGTCTTCGCGAGCCGGGCGGCGGGCACGGCGGCGTACTCGGCGAACGCGCCGGCGGTGGCCTCGCCGAAGACCTCGTCGCCGGGCGCAAAGGCCGTGACCTTCGCCCCGACGGCCTCCACCCGGCCGGCCAGCGCGGTGCCGGGCACCAGGTTCCTGGGCCTGGGAATGCCGCCGTAAGGGCTCAGGCGGATCAGGTACGGCTTGCCGGTGATCACGTGGTGATCGCCGATGCTCGCGCCGGCCGCGTGCACGCGCACGAGGACGTCCTCGGCTCCGGGGGCCGGACGCTCGATCTCCTCGAGCGTGAGGACGTCGGGCGTCCCGTACCGGCGCCCGACGATCGCGCGCATCGTGCGGCGCGCGCCCGCGGCAGCGGCGGGCGAGGGGGGAGCCGGGACGGCGGCGGGGGCGGGGGCGGCGGGGGGCGTCTGGGGTGCGTGCATGGCCTTGCTCTTTCGTGGTGCGCGGTGCGCGGGGGGCGGGGATGTGCGGACTCGCCGCGATACTTACGCCGTAAGTTAGCTCGCCCGCCGGCCGAGTCAAGGTATACTTACGCCGTAAGCCAACGCCACGCAGGGATGGACGCCCGGATGCCCAGGAAGACCGCCGCACGATCGAAGGCCGCGCGCCGCGCGCCGCTCACCCCGGAGAAGGTGCTGCGCGTCGCGCTGCGGATGGCAGACGAGGACGGCCTCGAATCGCTCTCGATGCGCAACCTCGCCCACGCCCTGAAGGTCGAGGCGATGTCGCTCTACAACCATGTGCCGGGCAAGGAGCAGATCCTCGACGGCCTCGTGGAGCTCGTGGTGAGCGAGCTTGAGCTGCCCCAGCCGGGCGGCGACTGGCGCGCGGCGATGCGGCGGCGCGCGCAGTCTGCGCACGCGGTCCTGATGCGCCATCGGTGGGCGACGATGCTGTTTGTCTCCCGGCTCAACATCGGCCCGAACATGCTGCGCTACGTGGACGCGACGATCGGCTGCCTCGTCGCGGGTGGCTTCTCGTACCCGATGGCGGACCACGCCTGGAACGCCCTCGACGCGTATATCTACGGCTTCACGCTCCACAAGCTGAGCTTCCCGCTCGATCCCGGCGAGTACGCGGCCGCGGCGGAGCAGTTCTTGCCGATGATCCCGCCCGAGCAGTTCCCGTATCTCAACGGGATGTCACAGGAGGTGATCGCGGGCCGACACGACGGGCTCCACCAGCTCGAGCTCGGCCTCGATCTGCTCCTGGACGGCCTCGAGCGGCTGCGCGGCGCGAGCTGACGCGGCTGCGCGGGGCGTGCAGCGGGCGCCGTCGGGTCCGGGATTGTTGCCGGGCAAGGCGGTCGGGTAGACTGTCGTCGATGAGCCACGACTCTGCGATGGGATCGGCCGGGCTACCGGCGATGACGATCGAGGAGTGGGCCGATCTCGACGAGGACGAGCCCGGGGAGCTTGTCGATGGCCGCCTCGAGGAGGAGGAAGTGCCGAGCTACCTGCACGAAGCGGTCGTTGCGTGGTTGATGCGCGTCCTTGGGGCGTGGGCTGCCGCGCGGAGTGGCTGGGTCTTCGGTTCGGAGTCGAAGTTCGCGGTTGCTCCGCGGCGCGGCCGGAAGGCCGACGTCTCGGTGTACTTCCCGGGCGCGCCGCTCCCTGGCGCTCGCGACGGGATTGCCCGGGTCCCACCGCAGATCATGGTCGAGGTGCTGTCGCCGCGTCCGCGAGACGCTCGGCGCGATCGGATCGACAAGACCCGCGACTATGCCGGCTTTGGAGTCCGGCAGTACTGGATCGTAGATCCCGAGGTGCGCGTCCTCGAGATCCTCGAGCTCGGCTCTGACGGCCGCTACGCGATCGCGCTGACCGCCTCCGAGGGGACGCACCCGGTACCCGGCTGCGAGGGACTCACGCTCGATCTCGACTCCCTGTGGGTGGAGCTCGACCGGCTCCTGGGCGCTGGCGAACCGCCACACTGACCTGCGCGGAGTCTGCGCCGACTGCGCGGAGTCACGACGAAGCTCCCAGAGAAGGATCGTGCGAGCCGCACCAACTCGATGAGCGTGCTCACGATCTTCGCGGCCACGCGCTTGAGGATGCTATCCGCGCTATCGTGGTTGGTTCTGTCTGCGGCGCCGCTCCTGAAACGCTTCGAAGTTGGCGGCCTCCCACTGCTCGCGCTGCGCGTCCGCATCGGCGAACGAGCGGTGCTTGTACACACCCGGTGGGAAGCGCAGCTGGCACGTCCGCTGCGCGAAGTCCCAGACGCGCGCGATCGCCGCGAACAAGGCAGGATCGCCACGCTCATACCACAGCGTGTCTTCCATCTCCGCGACGTGGCGGAACTTCTGGATCTGCATCACTTCTCCTTCAGGCCGAATCGCCACGACGCCGTCAGTATGCGCGGGCGTGCACGCGCTGAGAAGCGCGGCCGGTCCCGCGGACAAACAGTGAGCTGTTGCGGTTCCTGTGCGCCGCGGCCACGGTCGGTGCGGCCATGGCGGCTGCGGCGACGGGCGGGCGCCGCTTTCCGGCGGTGGGTGTATGCTGTGGGCCATGAGGGTATTGCTCGTTGTCTATCTTTTGGCTCCGGTCGTCGCGCTCGCCGCGCTCGCCGCCGCGGGCTGCGACTCGAAGGCGACCGCGTCCGATCCGGCCGCGGCAAATGCACCCAAGCCCGAGGAGAAGTCGCGCGAGTACGAGAGCTGCGGCGCGACCGCGAATTGCGCGGAGAACCTGCGCTGCTTCGACCAGGTCTGCCGGCGCATGGCGCGCTCGGCGGTGGGCGACTACCACGCGGCGGTCGGCGCGATGCTGCGCGCCAAGGGCGAGCACGAGGGCGCGGTCGCGGCGTTCGCGCAGGCGCTCGGCCAGTACCAGGCCGAGAAGCTCGAGGTGCCACCCGACGTCGACTGCGCGTACGGCGCGACGCTCGCCGCGGGGCGCGCCAAGCGCGAGAACGCCGAGCTGGGCGCCCGCGTGCTGCACCGCTGCGTGCTCGGCGTCCCGGCGGCCAGCTCGCTGCGCACCGAGGCGATGACGAGCCTGGCGCTGCTCGGCGAAGCGGGCCTCGATCCGCTGATGCTCGGCGGCGGCAAGCTCGCGGACACCTACCTGACGAAGGCGCCGCAGAAGCCGTCGAGCGACAAGGTGACGGTGTCGGCGAGCGCGAACCCGGCGACCGGCTCGAAGACGTACGCGGCGCTCTCGGAGAAGCTCCTGGATGCGTCGCTGAAGGGCAACTTCGTAGCCTGCTGGGAGGCCTACAACGGCGCGACCAAGAAGGACACGCTCGCGGTGACCTTGCCGATCAAGGTCGGGTTCGTGAAGAGCGAGTACGAGGACGAGGAGGACGCGGGCGGCCGGTGGTTCACCAAGATCGGCCCGGCGACCGGCCTGTCGGGCGCTGAGGCGGCGGCTGACACCTGCGTCCGCGGCATCGTGGAGCCGGCGATGAAGGGGATCAAGCTCTTGGACGGCTTCGACACGAAGGTCACGATCACGATCCGGTAGGCCGCGGCCGCGCGGCGTGGTAGCAAGCGGCGTGACGAAGCCTGATCTCCGCGCGATGACGCTCGCCGACGCCGAGGCGTTTGCCATGGCGCAGGGCTGGCCGCGCTTCCGCGGCGAGCAGGCGTGGCGCTGGGTGCACGGCAAGGGCGCCCGCAGCTTCGAGGAGATGACCGATCTGGGCTCGAAGAACCGCGCGGCGTTCGCCGAGGTGGCCACGATCGGCTCGCTCGAGATCGGCGAGGTCCAGACCTCGCGCGACGGCACGCGCAAGCTCCGCCTGGTGACGCGCGACGGCCAGTCGATCGAGAGCGTGCTGATCCCCGACGGCGACAAGACCACGCAGTGCATCTCGTCGCAGGTGGGGTGCGCCGTGGACTGCCAGTTCTGCGCGACGGCGAAGCTGGGCCTCAAGCGCAACCTCGATCCGGGCGAGATCGTCGATCAGGTGTACCTCGCCCGCCGCCTGCTCGCCGAGGTCGAGCCGGAGCGGCGGATCACGAACCTCGTCTACATGGGGATGGGCGAGCCGCTCCACAACTACGAGCACGTGCTCACGTCGCTGCGCATCCTGACGGACGACAAGGGCGCGGGCCTGGGGCAGCGGCGGATCACGCTATCGACGTCGGGCCTCGTGCCGAAGCTCGAGCGGCTCGGCGCCGAGGAGGACGTCCGGCCGAACCTCGCGGTGTCGCTGAACGCGCCGAACGACGAGATCCGCGATCAGATCATGCCGATCAACCGCAAGTGGAACATCGGCAAGCTGCTCGGCGCGCTCAAGGCGTACCCGCTCGAGCAGCGCCGCCGGATCACGTTCGAGTACGTGCTGCTCGCCGACGTCAACGACTCGCTCGCCCACGCCGCGCAGCTCGCGCGGCTCCTGCGCGGCATCAAGTGCAAGGTCAACCTGATCCCGTACAACCCGCACCCCGAAGCGGCGTTCCGGCGGCCGTCGCCCGCGGCGGTCGACGCGTTTCAGCAGGAGTGCAAGCGGCTCGGGCTGCCGACGTACCTGCGCACGCCGCGCGGCGACGACATCGACGCCGCGTGCGGCCAGCTCGCGAACCGCGTGGAGGGCGCGCCGCTCGTGCCGCTCCGGGTCCGCAAGGGCCCGCCGCCGCCGCCGCCGGTGGAGTAGCGCCCGCCGGGGCCGCGAATGCGGGTCAGCGCGCGGCGGCGCAAGTGCGCGGATCGGCCGCGCGGTCGGCGCGCGGGCCGCGCCTGCCGTTGCCACGGATGACGGTTCCCGTCGCTCGTACGACGATCGGACGTTCCCGCACAGAGGTACGCTCAGGCCGGTGTCCGCTCCTGTCTCCGCATCGCGGCCGCCCCCCCGCGCGCTGCTCCGCATCGCAGGGCTCTTCACGCAGCTCCTGTGCGCCGGCTGCCTCTTGCTCGGCACGATCGCGTTCGTCCTCGTCCAGCAGAACAAGACCGGCGGCTCGGGGTTCGTTATTTTGTGGGCGAGCACCGCGCTGATCGGCCTCGTGTTCGGCGGCCTGATGGGGCGGGGCGGCCTCATCAGCCTCGTGATCTGCGGGGTGCTCGACGCGGCGCTCGGGGTGGTGCTGATCGCCTTCGAGTACGGCACGCTGCGCGCGCTCCTCAAGATCTTGCCGGAGTCCGACGTCGCGACGATCGCCACGATCGTGACCGCCGTCGGCGTGAGCCTGCTCGGCGCGTTCGCCCTGTGCCTGCTCGCGATCCCGCAGTCGATCCGCTACACGCGCTGGATGCACGAGGAGACGGCGCCGCGGCTCGCCCAGTCGACGGTGCGTGGCTTCCCGCCGCCGCCGGTCCCGGCGACGCCGCGCGAGTCGGTGTGGCGGCTCCCGATCGTGGGGCGTGACGAGGCGCGCACGCGGCGGCGGCTGTACTTCGTGCTCGCGGGCTTCGCGCTCGGCCTGGGCACCGGCGTCGGCGTGCTCGTGTCGTCGTCGGCCGCGCCGCGGGCGCCCGCAGCCGCAGCCCCGGCGCCCGGCGGGCGGAGCGGTAGCGACGCGGCGGAGACGGCGGGGGCGGCCGGCTCGACCGGGGCGGCCGGCTCGGCGAAGGCGGCGGCCGATCCCGCGACGGGGGCGACCGCTGTGGCCGCGGCGGACGGATCGGCGGAGGCGGCCGCCGGGGGGAGCGCCGGCTCCGCCGGAGGTGGCAGCGCCGCAGCGCAGCCGGAGCGAGATGCCGCCGCGGGCGCGCAGGGCGAGCCGGTCACCGCGCTGATCCAGGCGCAGCGCGCCGCGCTCGCCAAGGGCGACCTCGGGGCGGTCGGCAAGCTGCTCGCCCCCGGCGTGTTCGGCTTCGGCATCGACGCGGACGAGGTCGCCGAGGGCAAGGATCTGGTGGAGCTCTTGCTCCGCAAGGATGTCGGCGCGCTGGTGCAAGGCGGCGCCACCGTCGAGCTGCGCTACTCCGCGGCCGGCGAGGCGAGCGCGCACGCGTGGATCGCGCTCGAGCTCGAGATCTCAGGGCCGGGGCGCTCGGCGCGGCGGTTCGCCGTGACCGAGCTCGCGGCGCGCACGGGCGACGCGTGGACGATCGTCGCGTGGCACTGGGCCGCTCCGGTCGCCGACAAGGCGGCCGAGCGGATGGCGGTCCTCGGCACCAAGCCGGTGCCCAAGGCCATCTCGAGCGCGCTCACCGGCCCCGCGTCGCTCGAGGCCGCCGTGCGCGCGGCGCTCGGCTCGCGGCGCGGGTTCGCCGCGGCCCGCAGCGAGCACGAGGACGCCTTCAACTTCGGCAGCGGCCCGAGCGAGCGGATCGTGGGCGGCGCCGCGATCAAGCGGGTGTTCGAGAAGCTCCGCGCGGAGATCCGCCTCCACGACGGCCTCCGCGTCGTCGCGAGCTCGGCGTGGGATCCGGCGCAGAAGGACGCGCCGGCCGTCGCGTTCGCCGCGGCGAACGTGGACTTCCGGACGAAGACGCGTGCGGCGACGGAGCTGACGCACACGTTCCGCCTGCTGGCGATCCTGATCCGCGAGGGCGACGCCTGGAAGATCGTCCAGACGCAGTGGTCGCACGGCGGGCCGATCCGCTGAGCGGCGGCGCCGCTGCCGCTGGTCGTCAGCGCGGCGTCAGCGGCGCGTCAGCGCGCGAGCGCGGCGAGCTCGGACGTCGAGAAGAAGAACGCGATCTCCTCGCGCGCGGTGTCTGGCCCGTCGGAGCCGTGGACGGCGTTGCGCTCGATGTTGCTCGCGAACTCCTTGCGGATCGTGCCGGCCGCGGCCTTCTCTGGGTTCGTCGCGCCCATCACCTCGCGGTTCTTCGCGACCGCGTCCTCGCCCTCGAGCACCTGCACGACGACTGGGCCCTCGGTCATGAACTTCACGAGGTCGCTATAGAACGGCCGCTCCTTGTGCACGGCGTAGAACGCCTTCGCCTGCGCCTCGGTGAGCCGGACCATCCGCGACGCGACCACGCGCAGCCCGGCCGCCTCGAGCTTGGCGACGATCGGGCCGATCACGTTCTTGGCGACGGCGTCTGGCTTGATGATCGAGAAGGTGCGTTCGATGGCCATGGCTGAAACTCCTTGAAGTGCGCGGAACGCTAGACGAAGGCGCCGCGCGGCGCAATCGCACGCGCGTCGATCTGCGGGCGGCGCGTCGATCCGCTTGCTGCCGCGGCGCTGCCGTTCAGGCCGCGGCGCCGCGCTTGCCGAGCAGCTCGGCGAGCGTCTTGCCCATCTCCGCTGGCGTCTTCGACACGGCGATGCCCGCCGACTCGAGCGCCGCGATCTTGTCCTTCGCGGCGCCCTTGCCGCCGGAGATGATCGCGCCGGCGTGCCCCATGCGCTTGCCGGGGGGCGCCGTCTGGCCGCCGATGAACGCGGCGACCGGCTTCTTCACGTTCGCCTGGATGAACGCGGCGGCGCGCTCCTCGGAGTCGCCGCCGATCTCGCCGATCATGAAGATCGACGACGTGCCCGGATCCTCGGCGAACCACGTGATCGCCTCGATGAAGTCGGTGCCCTTCACCGGATCGCCGCCGATGCCGATCGCCGTCGACTGGCCGAGGCCGAGCGCCGTGAGCTGGTGCACGACCTCGTACGTCAGCGTGCCGGAGCGCGAGACCACGCCGACGCTGCCGGGCTTGTGGATGTAGCCGGGCATGATGCCGACCTTGCACTGCCCCGGCGTGATCACGCCCGGGCAGTTGGGGCCGACGAGGATCGTCTCCGGATACTCGTTGCGGAGGACGTGCTTCACTTTGACCATGTCGCGCGCCGGGATGCCCTCGGTGATCGCGATGATCACGCGGATGCCCGCGGCGGCGGCCTCGAGGATCGAGTCCGCGGCGAACGGCGGCGGCACGTAGATGACGGACGTGTTCGCGCCCGCGTGCTCGACCGACTCGGCGACCGTGTCGAACATCGGCACCTGCTCGAGGCCGGCGACCTTCGCGCCGCCCTTGCCGGGCGTGACGCCCGCGACGACGCGCGTGCCGTACTCGACCATCTGCTTGGCGTGGAACGCGCCCGCCGAGCCGGACATGCCCTGGACGACGAGCCGCGTATCGTATCCGACGAGGACGCTCATTTACTTCGCTTCCTTGGCGGCCTGGACCACCTTCTGCGCGCCGTCGGCCATGTCGGCCGCCGCGACGATGTTGAGCCCGCTCTCGGCGAGCATCTTCTTGCCGAGCTCCACGTTCGTGCCCTCGAGCCGCACGACGAGCGGCACCTTGAGCCCGACCTCCTTCACGGCGGTGATGACGCCGCTCGCGATCGTGTCGCACTTCATGATGCCGCCGAAGATGTTGACGAAGATCGCCTTCACGTCCGGATCGGTCGTGATGATCTTGAACGCGGCCGTCACCTTCTCGGCGGTGGCGCCGCCGCCGACGTCGAGGAAGTTCGCGGGCGCGCCGCCGTAGTGCTTGATGATGTCCATCGTCGACATCGCGAGGCCGGCGCCGTTGACCATGCAGCCGATGTTGCCGTCGAGCGAGATGTACGAGAGGTCCCACTTCTTGGCCTCTTGCTCCGACGGATCCTCCTCGCTCGGATCGCGCAGCTCCTCGACCTCGGGGTGGCGGTACAGCGCGTTGTCGTCGAAGTTCATCTTCGCGTCGAGCGCCAGCACGCGGCCGTCCTTCGTGGTGACGAGCGGGTTGATCTCGAGCAGCGAGCAGTCGAGCTCGTCGTAGCAGCGCGTCAGCGCGCGCAGGAACTTGGCGAGCTCGGCGGCCACCTTGCCGGAGATGCCGAGCTGCTTGGCGAGCGCGCGCGCCTGCCAGTCTTGCCAGCCGGCCGCTGGATCGATCGCCTGCTTGAAGATCTTCTCCGGGTGCTTGGCGGCGACCTCCTCGATGTCCATGCCGCCCTCGGCCGACGCCATCACCGTGACGCGGCCGGTGCCGCGATCGAGCAGCATGCCGAGGTAGTACTCGTGCTCGATCGCGAGGCCCTGCTCGACGAGCAGCCGCTGGACCTTCTTGCCCTCGGCCCCGGTCTGCGGCGTCACGAGCTGCATGCCGAAGATCTTGCCGACGGCGGCCTCGGCGTCGGCGCGCGTCTTGGCGACCTTGACGCCGCCGCCCTTGCCGCGGCCGCCCGCGTGGATCTGCGCCTTGACGACGACGATCTCGGTCCCGGACTGCTCTTGCACCTTCGCGATCGCGGCGATCGCGTCCTCGGCGCTCGTGGCGGCGATCCCGATCGGGACTGGCACGCCGTACTGCTTCAGGAGCTGCTTGCCCTGATACTCGTGGATCTTCACGGCCGCGGGTGTAACACGGATCGGCGAGCCCGATCAGGCCCGGCCGAGCCCTCGAAGATCATCACCGATTGCCGTCGAGATTGCTCAGCAGCTATCCTGTAGGGGTGACGCGGTTGAACGTCCAGATGACGCCGGAGCTCGAGCAAGCGCTGCAGCGCCTGATGCGAGCCCGCGGGCTCGCGAGCGAGTCGGAGGCGGTGCGGATCGCGGTGCTCGAGGCCGCCGATCGCGATGGCGTGGGCGTGCGGCCGGCTGCCTTCCAGGAGCTACGCGGCGCGGGACTGCGTGCGCCTCTCCGTGCGGGGCGGCGGTTTGCAAGCGAAGACGATCTCTGGTGAGCGCGTGGTCGTCGACACATCGATCCTGATCGCGGTGGTCTTCGAGGAGGCGCACGCGGAGTGGGCCGTCGGGCAGCTCTCTGAGCACGCCCCGAGGCTTCGGATGAGCACCGTGAACCTAGCGGAGACGCTGATCCTCATCCGCGACAGGCAACCCCAGCTCTACGACGAGCTGGAAGCTCAGATCCTCGAGCTCGGCATTCGCTTCGTGGCGCCGGACGTGGCGCAAGCGCGCCTCGCGGCCGAGGCACGCGTCCGGTTTCCGCTCAACCTGGGTGACTGCTTCGCGTACGCGCTCGCCTGCGAGGAAGATTGTCCGATCCTGACGCTCGATCAGGACTTTCGGGCTGTCGATCGCGAAGTCATTCTGCCGTAGTTGCGGCGCGCTCGCTCCGGCGGCCACGGTCCGGCCGTAGCGCTGTTACGCCTCCGGCTCGGCCTCGTGGCGCCGTGGCCACCAGATCAGCGCGGCGAGCGCGAAGCACGCGGGCAAAGACAGCATCGCCGGGATGAGCTCGAGGTTGTCGAGCAAGAGCCCGAGCAGCGCGGGCGACCACAGATCGCCGAACAGGTGGATCGAGAAGATGCCCACGGCCATCGCGCTCGCGCGCAGGTACACGGGCGCGGTGCGGAGCATGATCGCGTTGATCGGCGCGGCCGACATGAACAGCCCGATCTCGGCGATGCCGGACAGCACGTAGAACTGCGTGGCCGACTGCGCGAAGAACGCGACCGCCGTGAACGGGAACGCGAGCGCGACGCCGAGCGCGCACACCCGGAGCTGCGCGTTCGCGGCGAGCCGGTTCGCGGGGTGCTCGTGCGACGCGTCGGCGGGCATCGGCGGCAGGCTGCGCAGCGCTCGGTCGGCGAGCCGCCCGCCGACGATCGTGCCGATCGCGCCCGCCACCACCAGCACCGTGCCGAACCAGAAGCCGGCGCTCGCGAGGGCGGCCTTCGCGGCGGCATCGCGGGCCGCCTCGTCGGCCAGGCTCGCGACAGGGCCGGGGAACTGCCGCACGAGGAACGTCGGCCCCCAGTGCGAGAACGCGCCGATCGCGGCGGTGTGCGCGCAGTAGCCGAGCACGCCGCGCCGGTACAGCGGGATCCGCGCGAGCGTGCGCGCCGCGCCCACCATCGCGATCTTCACTTTCGACAGCTGGCGCGCCGGCTCGGCGATGAGCAGGCAGACGAACGCGAGCGCGATGCCGGGGCCGCCGCCGAGGAAGAACGCGCCCTGCCAGCCCAGGCTCGTGTTCTGCACCTGGCTCCCGGTGAGGTAGCCGAGCGCGGAGCCGACCGGGACTGCGAGGAAGAACACCGCGAGCATCCGCCCCTTCTGCTCGGGCGGCGAGATGTCGTCGATGATCGTCGGCGCGAGCGTCGCGTAGCTCGCCTCGCCGATGCCCACGGCGACGCGCGCCGCGATCAGCGTGCCGAGGCCGGTCGCGAGCCCGGACGCGATCGTCGCGGCGCTCCACACGAGGACGCCGACCGCGATCAGCCACTTCCGCGGCATGCGATCGCCGAGCGTGCCGAAGATCGGCGCCGTCACGAAGTAGCCGAGCAGGAACACGGTCGCGAGGAGCCCGCCCTCGAAGTCCGACAGCGAGAAGGCCGCCTTGATGCGCGGCAGGACCGCCGCGACGATGAAGCGATCGAGGTAATTGAGGAAGTTCAGCCCCGTCAGGAGCGTCACGATCGCGAGGCGATTGCGGATCACGGGTGGACGCGCCGGACGGAGGCCATGCGCGGAACGATAAACCCGTCGATCGCCGCGCGGGTTCGGCCGGACTCCAGATCCGCCCGGCCTCCGCGCGGGCCGGCGGCGAGCGCGCGCGGCATCGCGCGCATCGCGCGCATCGCGCGCATCGCGCGCATCATTGGAACGGGTACGGATTCAACTTCGGGCCCGGGCCGGGCACCGGCGTCGGCTTGGCCTTCTCGGCCGGGACCGGCACCGGAGGCGCCGTCGTCGCCGACTGCGTCGGCGGGCTCAGCGTCGGCCGCGGCTGCTGCGGCGGCGCCACGGGCGCGGGCGCGGCCACGGGCGCGGGTGACGCGGCCTCCTTCGCCGGCTTCCCCGGGCTCGGCGCCGCCTTCGCCCCGCGCGGCACCGTCTTCATCGCGGCCGGGGCTGGCGCCTGCAGCGTCCCCTGCGGCGCGGGCGCGGGCACCGGCGGGGCCGCGCTCGGCGCCAGCGGCACGAGGACCGTCGTGCGCGCGCCCGAGCGGACCTCCGCGTTCATCGTGGCCGCGGCGTGCCCCTCGAGCTCGAACCGCACCTCGTGCCGGCCCGGCGCGAGCGGCACCTCGAGCGGCGTGGTGCCCACGGGGCGCCCGCCGACGAACACCGTGGCGCGGCTCGGGGTCGATTGCACGTCGAGCGTGCCGCTCGCCGCGGTCGCCGGGCTCGGCGCCGCCGGTGCCGCCTGCGCCGCGGCCGCCGCGGACGCCGCGTCCTCGGGCGCGCCCTCGTCGGTCACCACCAGCACGACCGCGGTCGCCGCGGCGGCGATCGTGAACGCGATCGCGGCGATCGCGACGTTGCGGAACCGGCCGGGGCGCGCCGACACCGCTCGCGCGCCCGCGATCGAGCCGCCGTCGAGCGTGCCGGCGAGCTCGAGGGAGGACGGCGAGCCGCCGCTCGGCAGCGCGGCGGCGAACGCTTCGGCGGACTCGAAGCGATCTTGCGGCTCCTTCTCGAGCGCGCGGTGCACCGCGCGCACGAGCGCGGGCGGCAGCCCGGGCCGCAGCTCGTCGAGCGGCGGCGGCGCCGCCGTCAGGAGCTTGGCCACCAGGACGGCGTACGTCGGGCCCTCGAACGGCGGGTGCCCGGCCAGCATCTCGTAGAAGATCACGCCGCACGCGTAGATGTCCGCGTAGCGATCGATCGTGTTGCC
This sequence comes from Kofleriaceae bacterium, assembly GCA_035558535.1. GTDB lineage: Bacteria > Myxococcota_A > Polyangia > Haliangiales > Haliangiaceae > JABFXX01. Next base: position 48,757 of record DATMCI010000250.1, on the reverse strand, counting down.
CAGCGCCTGCTCGGGCGCCATGTAGAGCGGCGTGCCCATCACGACGCCGGTCGTTGTCAGCTTCGTGACCGTGGCGTACTCCTCGACGCTGACCACCTTCGAGATCCCGAAGTCGAGGAGCTTCACGAAGTCGTGGTCCTCGCTCTGGCTGATGAGGAAGATGTTGTCGGGCTTGAGATCGCGGTGGATGATGCCCTTGGTGTGCGCGGCGCCGACGGCGCGGAGCACCTGCTTCATGAGCTGCAGCGCGCGCCACGGCGGCAGCGCGCCGCCCATCTCGATCACCTTCGAGAGCGGGTAGCCGTTCAGGAGCTCCATCACGACATACGACCGCCCGTCGGGTGCCGTGCCGATGTCGAAGATCTCGATGATGTGCGGGTTGCCGATGCGGCCCGCGGCGAGCGCCTCGCGGTGGAAGCGCGCGACCGCCTCGCTGTCGTGCGTGTACTTCTCCTGCATCAGCTTGACGGCGACGCGCTTGCCGAGGCCGAGGTGCTCGGCCTCGTACACGATGCCCATGCCGCCGCGCCCGATCTGCTGCAGCACGCGGTACTTGCCCCCCAGCGTTGCGCCGATCAGCGAGTCCTCCGCAGCGTGCTGCGCCTGCACGGCGCGAATGTAATCGATCGGCCATGCCGGCGCAGGGGCGTTCGCGGCCGCCGTCCGGCGTCCGGGCGGCCGCCCACGCTCACAACCGGTAGCTTGCCGCTGACCTGGCGCCGCGGCGCGGAGGTCGCGCGTCGCCCGGCCCTGCCTGGCGCGCCACGGGGCGCGCCACAACGCCGCGTTCTCGTTCGCCTACGAGGACCCCGGCGCCGTCGCGTTCGTCGCCTCCGAGGATGGCCCCGTCAGCTGCGCGGTGCGCGCCGAGGAGCGCGCCGTCGTCTGGCCGGTGCGCCTCTCCGAGACGTAGGTCGGCGAACCGCCGAGGCAGGCGTTACGGCTGATCGCCGATGGACCGGGGGCGGCGCCGGAGCAGGAAGCCGAGCAGCCGCTGCACCCACCGAGGGCGCGGTGAGTCCGTGGATGGAACCGTTCGGCGGACTCCGGCCCGCGGTAATCCGGATCTCGGAGTCGAGCGCGGAAACATCGAGTCATAAGCAGCGATGACTGCCGAACGGTTCAGCGCGATCCGCGCGAGCTCGTTACAGATACCAGCAGTGGTGTCATAAGCCTCGACCGGCACCGAATGGTTCGAGCCGGCCGCCAGGCGCGGCTCATCCTCACCGCCGAGGATGTCCCAGGGCGCCTCGAGATTTTTGGCATTGGCAGGGTGGTAGGAGGGTGTCATGGTTCACCTCGACCTCGCGGGTTCCTTCACGTTTCTGGGATCAGAAACAAGGATGTTTCAGATACCAGCAGCGCTGTTAGATGGCAATGCCGCATCGGGTCAAAAATGCCATTCGTTCACGGACAGATCTTCAATGTGATGTGCCTGCCAAATTATGGAATAGATGCCGCGCGTGATGCGTGAGGCTGCTACCGGCCGGTTCGCCACCGCCCCGGATGCGATGACCTGCGCGCTGCTGTAGGCGGCTACCGGAACCGTGCCCCTGCGACCGGGCCGCTCACCGCTCGCCGCTCGCCAGCGTGCAGAATGTGGGCGTGCCGCATAGCAAGGACGTCGATGCCTGGTTCGCCCGCTACGACAACCCGATGAAGGGCGTGGTGATGCGGATGCGCGAGATCATCCTGGCCGCGGATCCGCGCATCGACGAGTGCATCAAGTGGCAGGCGCCGACGTTTACGTTCGAGGGGAACCTGGCCAGCTTCTATCCCAAGAGCAAGCAGCACGCGAGCTTGATGTTCCACGTCGGGGCGCAGATCCCCGGCAGGCACCCGCGGCTCGAGGGGACGGGCGACACGAGCCGCGTCATGAAGATCGGCTCGCTCGAGGAGGCCGAGGCGGCGCGCGGCGATCTCGAGAAGATCGTGAAGGCGTGGTGCGATTGGCGCGCTGGCGGTGCAACGAAGCCGGCAAAGGTCGGCCCAAAGTCGGCGAGGGCGACGAAGGCGAGCGCGAGGCCGGCGAAGGCGACAAAGGCCAGCGCGAGGCCGACGAAGGCGACAAAGGCCAGCGCGAAGCCGGCGAGGGCGACGAAGGCGAGCGCGAAGCCGGCGAAGGTGGCGCCGCCGGCTCGTGGCCGCTGAGCCGGCGCCGCGGCGGCTTGCATGGAATCGCGAGATCGATACCCAGTTGCAGGCCGCCCGTCCGGGAGCCCGGTCAGCTTGGCTTGTCCTGTCCCTTGAGGTGCGCCTCTCCGAGCCGTGAAGTCGCACGGTTGACGCAAACTCCGATGTTCTCGGTACGTGCGGGCGGATCGCGGTGATGGTAGGTTGCGCTCGTGAAGGCCGTGTTGAGCCTGCCGCGCCGAGCAACGTACGGCGACTACCTCGCCACCGAACAGAACAGCGAGAGCCGGCACGAGCTCATCGATGGCGTGATCGTTGCGATGGCCTACTCGACGCCGACGGGCACTCGCTGTTGCGCTGACATGCCGCTCAACTCCCGCCAAGCGAGTGTGCATCGATCGGAGTCGGGCGCAGATCGACCGAGTGAACGGCGATTACCTTCCGGCGCTGATAAGACTTTGATGTCGAGAGACGATGCCGAGCGGAGCCGAATATGACGATCTTGGGCCGAATTCACGTAGAGCGCTTCAAGTCCTTGTATGATGTCGAGGTCGAACTTGGACACGTCAATGTGTTCATTGGTGCCAACGGCTCCGGTAAGTCGAATTTACTCGAGGCAATAGGGGTCATCGGTGCAGCGGCGTTTGGTAGCGTCGATGACCAAGCGCTGCTTCGACGCGGAGTGCGGCCTGGTGTGCCGCGCATCTATAAATCAGCCTTTCCCAGGAGCCCGAAGGATCCTTCGATCCGAATCACCGCGATGGGCGACGGGACCGGAGCCCGGCGTGCTGAGTACTTTATCGGAATCAGCAATCAAGGAAAGGCACCCCGGCCGTATTGGACATTCATGAATGAACGGATCGAGGCGGGCGAAGGAAGAGATCGGGGGCTTGCATCTCGATCGCCCAAGCATGGCAGCGCCAAGGTATTTGGTGAGCCGGTTCGTGATGAGCGCATGAGGAGCTTGGCGATTCAGGTGCGTGCAAATCTGAAGGCATCGCAGCCAATCCGTGATTTGCTCGACTTGCTAAATGACTATGCGATCTTTTCGCCGGTGACGCCTGTGCTGCGTGGTATCGCGCCTGACACGGCTCCGCGTGTCCCCGTGGGATTATTTGGGGGTGCACTGCCGGAGGCGGTGGACGCCCTCGCCAGCGCTACGAGAAAGAGGTTTCGCGAACGCGCGCTGGAGCTGATCGACTGGGCGACGGATTTTGATGTTGGCCCTCCATCCAAGAACTTCATTGCTTCGAGCGTGCCGACAATGAGGAATGTCCTCCGGTTTCGAGATTCGTACATGAAAAAGAAAGCGGAGACGCTCTCGGCCTATGATGCTAGCGAGGGTGCACTCTATGTGTTGCATTTGCTCGTCCTCGCGATGCACTCCCAGTCTCCGCGTACATTTGCAGTCGATAACTTTGATCAAGCTCTGAATCCAATCGCAGCGCGGGCCCTGGTGACAGTGTTCTGCGATGAGATCTTGGAATCAGGCAGGCAGGCCCTGCTTACGACGCACAACCCGCTCGTTCTCGATGGGTTGCCGCTGGACGACGAACGAGTGAGATTGTTCCGGGTCGAGCGGCAGAAGGACGGGAAAACGGACGTGAAACGTGTTCCGGTCAAGAATCTCAAGAGGCTGAAAGAGAAGCATGGTCCTAACGCAGTAAGCCGGCTTTGGACGGAGGGGCGTATCGGAGGTCTCCCGAATGTCAAAGCGGTCTAGAGGAAAGGCGAGGTCGAGACGCCCGCTTGTGGTTGGGTTCGTATGCGAAGGATCTACTGATATTGTAGTTCTGCGACGAATTGTCGAGGCTGTGCTCGGCGAGATCGATCCTCGCCCCCTGCAGCCGGAGACCGACGCGCTCGATCGCCAGGTCGCGGGTGGGCGTTCGGGATGGAGCGAGGTGCGTACATGGTGCCAGCGCGTGAGCTCACTAGACGAATACTTTGATCCTGATGTGGGGGAACCGATCGACCTGCTGGTGGTAGCGGTCGATCTGGACATTGCCATCGGTGCAGGGGTGACAAAGCGTCCTGCGAACTTGACCGCGTATGATGCCACGGAGCTCTGTAAGATTATAAAATCCTGGCTGCCAGAGCCACTTCCAGGTCGTGTTGTCATTGCCATTCCGGTGATGTCCACCGAAGCATGGATTTTGGCAGCAATGTTCCCTCGCCTGACGAATCTCGAGGCCGAGGTGAGCCCGGCAAATGTGCTTGTTGAAAAGGGCAAGATTCAGATGGGGAGGAACGGTCCCTGGAAGCGAGCCAGCGAGTATCGCGTGTTTGCGGAGGTGGTGGCAAACAGGCTGAAGCGGGTTCGTGCAGAGTGTCGCGAGGCGAACCGCTTCGTGAACAAGCTAGAAGCGATCGCTGCGACTCTCGTGTAAGTGAACGATCCGAGCCCACAATGTGATCGGTCTCGGCAGCGCCATGTCAGGGCTCATGATCACCCGAGGGCGCGAGTTTGCGTTGTCTGGTGCGCTGACTCGCCCGCGTTGGGCGTTGGGCGAGAGTGGGGAGGCCCTGGTCAGCGCGGCTTGCTCGCGTCCATCGCCTGGCGCAGGCTGAGCGGGCGCATGTCGGTCCACACCTCCTCGATGAAGGCGAGGACCTCGGGCTTGGTGCCCTCCTTGCCGGCGTCGCGCCAGCCGGCCGGCAGCTCCTTGTCCTTGGGCCAGATCGAGTACTGCTCCTCGTGGTTGACGACCGCGCGGTAGAGGGTCGGGTCTTGCTGAGTGTCGCGAGTCATGGGGGCTCCGTGGTCGTGGTTGGGGTCGGTGTTGGGGTCAGTGTCGGAGTCGGAGTCGGGGGCGGCGCGGCGGGGCGCGCGGGCCCTTCGGGCCAGCGCACGCGCGGCGAGAGCCAGCACGCGGCGCCGATGAGCAGCTGTAGCGCGCCGATGAGCGCGATGGTGCTGCCGCTGCCGAATCCGTCGATGGCGAGGCCGCCAGCGGTGAGGCCGACGGCGTAGAGCGCGGACTCGAGCGCGCCGGCGAGGCCGGCGACGCGGCCGCGGAACGCGTCGGGGACGGACTGGACGTAGAAGAGCGTCGCCAGGCAGTGGACGAACGCGCTCGCGAAGCCGGCGACGAGCCCGGCGGCCATGTAGAGCGGCGAGGCGGCGAGGAGCGGGAAGCTGAGGTTCGCGGCGGCGCGCAGCGTGTTGCCGCCGACGAACAGCGTCCGCCACGCGCGGCGCACCCGGCCGGCCGCGAGGTAGCCGGCGATGGCGCCGATGCCGTTGGCGGAGAGCACGAAGCCGAACACCCACGGCGCCTGGCGGCGCTCGAGCTGCAGGTGGTGCACGAGCGCGATCAGGCCGGGCGCGGTGACGAGCGTCAGGAGCGCGTTGAGCACCATGAAGCTGCGCAAGGGCGGCGTGCCGGCGACGTGCGCGAGCCCCCTGCGGAGCTCCGCCGAGACGGGCTGCCGCACGCGGTGCGCGCGGGGCGGCGCGCGCCGGAGCCCGGCCAGCGTGGCGGCGGAGAACAGGAACGTCGCCGCGTCGATCGCGAGCGCGGTCACGGCGCCGGAGAGCGTCGCCAGGACGCCCGCGATGCTGGGCCCGATCATGAGGCCGAGCCGCGTCACGGCTTGCAGCGTGCCGGTGGCGGCGGCGACCTGGTCTGTGTGGACGAGGCGCGGCACGGCGGCGGTGTACGCGGCGGTGAACAGCGGCGTGAGCAGGCCGAGCAGCGCGCTGATCACGTAGACGAGCTCGAGGCGGAGGAGCGCGCCGGCCGCGGCGAGCGGGAGCACGGCGAGCACGGCGGCGCGCCCGAGGTCGGCCCCGACCATGATGCGCTTGCGATCCCACCGATCGGCGAGCGTGCCGGCGAGCGGGCTCGCCGCGACGCACGGGATCGTGTAGGCGAGCATCACGAGCCCGAGCTGGCTGCCGGAGCCGGTCGCGCCGGTCGCGCCGGTGATCGCGAGGACGAGCAGCGGCAGCGCGGTGAGGCTGAACGCGTCGCCGACCGACGAGACGCCCTGGCCGATCAGGACCAGGAGAAAGTCGCGGTTGCGCACGAGCGGCGGGGCGGCCGCCGGCTCGGCTGCGTCGGGGGCTGGCCGCGCCTGGCCGGCGGACGGCGAGCCGGCCCCGGGCGCGGGCGTGGGCGCGGGCGTGGGCGCGGGCTCAGGCATCGTCGGGCACGAGCGGGGCGGCTTGCTTGGGCGGGACGGCGATCGTCTCGACGAGGCCGAGCCGCTGCCGCAGATCGCGCAGCCGGCGCCGGCCGAAATAGGCAAAGACGGACGGGAGACGGTGCCAGTACACCCACCAGAAGTTGAGTGAGATCGAGACTTCGGTCGCGCGCAGGTAGTGCCACCAGCCCATCGGGATGTAGAGGACGTCGCCGGGCACCATCTCGCACGAGAGCGGCGCGAGCGCGCGCGCGGCGGGGAAGCGGTCGAAGTCGGGCCGCTCGACGTCGAGCGGGCTGAAGTTCATCGACTTGAAGCGCTCGTGCGGGTAATAGACCTCGCGCGCCTGATCGGGAGAGGCGAGGATCACGCGCTTCTTGCCATAGATCTGCGCGAACAGGTTGTCCGCGGGATCGAAGTGGAGCGTCGACACCGAGCCGGCGGGCCCGAGCCAGAACGACGCGGGGAAGCGGAGGCGGCGGCGCAGCCGCTCGGGCACGAGCGCGGGCTGCACCATGTAGGGCTCGAGCGAGCCGATGTCGTCCTCGAGCTGCGGCAGCGCGCGCAGCATCGGGAACTGCGCCAGGTAGTACTCGCGCGACGGACGCTGGGTCGCCCGCAGCCGCTCGATGTACGCGCCGAGCGGCATCTGCGCGTACGAGAGGTGCTGCATGAAGTGCAGCGGATCGCTCTGGCCATCGTCCTGGCCCCACACCTCCACGCCGACGCGCAGGGCGGGGAAGCCGCGCTGGAAGTACTCGGGCGTCCAGCGCTGGACGGCGGGCCACGCGCGGGTGAGCCCGCCGAGGATGACGGGCCGCCGCCGCGCGACGTAGTCTTGGTGGAAGCGCTCGGGCGAGAGGCCCTCCACGCGCTCGATCGCTCCGAATCGCCACGCCGTGTCACTCATGGGCTGGATTCCCTTTCTCGCGGGCTGTCGGCGCCCGCGCTCGCGCGATCGGGCGCGGGCGCGCCGAGGAGCCGCGTGACCTCGGCGTCGAGCGCTTCGGCGGCGGCCTGCCAGTTGCGGCGGCGGAGCGCGATCGCCGCGGCACGCGCGCGCCAGCCGGCGCGGAGCTGCCCAAGGCACGCGTCCATCGCGCGATCGCCGGGGCCGCCGCCGTACGCGCTGGCCCGGGCGACGGAGGCAGGATCGAGGCCGCCGAGATCGGCCGCGCCGGCGAGCGGCCAGTCGAGGGCGGCCTGCTCGAGGGGCTCGCCGCGGGCGATGGCGTCGCGGACGAGCGCGCCGACGGCGTGGTGCGCGCTGCGGAACGACAGCTCGCCGGTCGCGACGAGCCGGTTGGCGAGCTCGGTCGCGGTGGTGTAGCCGGCGGCGGCGCGCGCCGCCATGGCCGCGGGCTCGGGCCGGGCACCGGCGATCACGAGCCGGAGCAGGATCGATGCCTCGCGCGTGGCGCGCAGCGCGCCCTCCAGCGGCGCGACGCCCTCGGTGCCGACGGCGATCGAGTTGGTGAACGGCTTGGCGTGCATCGCCGCGGCGGCGCCGACGAGCGCGCCGAGCGCGGCGGTGCTGCGCCCCTGCACGTGCTCGAGCAGGAACGCGTTGCGCTTCTGCGGCATCATCGAGCTCGAACCGACGAGGTGATCGGGCAGCCACAGGAGGCCGAGCTCGCCGCTGGTCCACAGCAGCAGATCGGTGGCGGCGCGGCTCAACGTCACGCCGAGGATCGCGGCGCCGGCGAGGAGCCGCAGCGCGAGATCGCGCGATGCCACGGCGTCGATCGAGTGCGCGACGGGCCGGCGGAACCCGAGCAGCGCCGCGGTGCGCGCGGCGTCGATCGGCAGCGTCGTGCCGCCGACGGCCCCGGCGCCGAGCGCGCAGGTGTCGAGCTCGTCGAGGGTGGCGGCGAGCCCATCGGTGTCACGCGCGAGCGCGCAGGCGACGCCGGCGAGGTAGTGGCCGTACGAGATCGGGACGGCGGCCTGGTAGTGGGTGTACGCGGGCATGCACGTGCCCTGATAGCGCTCGGCGCGGCGCACGAGGATCGCGAGGAGGCGCTGGGCCTCGCCGAGGAGCGCGAGCACGGGCGCGCGCAGGCGCAGGCGGAAGATCGTCGCGCCGAGGTCGTTGCGCGAGCGCCCGATCTGCAGCATGCCGCCGACCTCGGGCCCGAGCGCGCGGATCAGGTGGTCCTCGTAGAGCAGGTAGAGGCCGCGCGGCGCGGGCTGGCCGCGCAGCGGGGCGAAGCCGGAGGCGGTGAGCGCGGCGATCGCTGCGAGCAGCGCGCGCGCGTGCGCGGCGGGCAGGAGCCCGCGCTCGGCGAGCATGACGAGGTGCGCCCGATCGACCTCGACGATGTAGCCGAGGTCGGCGTCGATGGCGGCGTCGGCGGTGGCGCCGAACAGGATCCGGCGGGCCAGGTCGGTGACGCTCTGCTGGAGTCGTCCGGTGTGTTCCATGACTACCGCACCTCCACGCGGATGCAGCCGAGGGCGGCGGCGGCGGCGCGCGCGGCGGGCCCGGGCTCGGCGGCGCGCGCGATCACGTGGCCGATCCGATCGCGGAAGTCACCCCGCCGCGCGATCTCGGCGCCGGGCGCGACGTAGAGCGCGACGTCCGCCACGTGCTCGATGCCGCGGGCGGCGTCGAGGCCGGCGAGCTGGGCGACGCGGCCGTCGCCGGGGCACAGCACGAAGCGCAGCGCGGCGTGGCTCGCCGCGCGCGGCGCGAGGGCGGGCGGCTCTCCGCACGCGAGCGCGATCGTCGCGTCGATCAGATCGACGCCGCGCGCGAGCCGCACGAGCTCGGGGATGAACCCGCCGGCGAGGCGCGGGTTGACCTCGATGACGACGGGGCCGCGCGCGCCCCAGCGCAGCTCGGTGTGCGTGGGCAGGTCGCGCAGCTCGAGCGCGTCGACGGCGGCGCTCGCGCAGGCGGCGAGCGCCTCGGCGACGGGCGGCGGCACGGGCGCGGGGAAGTCGTGGCCGATCTCGACGAAGTCGGGCAGGGGCCCGAGGTGCTTGCCGGTCACGCCGACGATGGTGTCCGCGAGGCGCTCGACGGAGAGCTCGGCGCCGGTGACGGCCTCCTCGACGAGCACCCGCGGCGGGATGGGCATGCCGCGCTCGTTGGTGCGCCGCGCGAGCAGCGCCGCGGCGTGGGACTCCACCGCGGCGCGGTCGCCGCACCAGCGCACGCCGACGCTGCCGGAGCCGGTCACGGGCTTGACGACGACGGGCAGGCCGAGCGCGGCGGCGGCCTCGCCGGCCTCGCCGGGCGACGCGGCGGCCATAAACCGCGGGATCGCCACGCCAGCGCGCGCGAGGCGGCGGCGCTGCTCCTCCTTGTCGCGGCAGGCGGCGAGCGCCTCGGGCGACGGCCCGGGCAGGCCGAGCGCGCGCGCGGCGATCGCTGCGGTGACGACGTAGTAGTCCGAGCTGGTGGTCACGCCGCGCAGGCCGCCGCCACCGTCGCTGCCGGCCGCGAGCGCGCGGCACGCGGCGATCACGGCGTCGTCGTCGCGCGTGTCGGTGAGGACGACGTCGAGCCGATCCTCGGCGGCGAACGGGTAGCGGCCGGGCTCGGCGGTGAGCAGCACGGGCGCGAGGCCGCGCGCGCGCGCGGCGCGGGCGAACAGCCGGCCGGTGCCGCTGGTGTTGCTCTCAACCAGCGCGAGCGACGCCGGCATGGCCGGTCTCCTCCTGGAAGGGGTGCCCGATCACCTGCTCGTAGGAGCGCCGGTTCCAGGCAAAGCGCGCCCAGCCGTCGCCGAGCTCGTCGGGGCGCTGCACGTCGCGGGGCGCGGCGAGCGGCGCGCTGCGCCACAGGCCCTGCGCGTGCAGCCACGCGTCGTTGTAGACGGTGTCCTGGTAGCGGTAGCCCTCGTCGGGGAACAGGACCACGACCTTCGCGTCGCGGCGGCGGCGGGCCCACCAGCGCGCCACCTGGTACGCGGCGCCGCTCGTCGGACCCATGAACAGCGCGTGCTCGCGGTGCAGCTCGCGCGTGGCGGCGAACCCCTCGGCGGCGCTGAGCCAGTGGACCTCGTCGAACGCGCGGTGATCGACGTTGGGCGGCATGAGGCTGTTGCCGAGGCCGCGCAGCTTGCGGGGCGCGTCGGGCTGGCCGAACAGCACGCTGCCGAAGGTGTCGACGCCGACGGCGGTGAGGCCGGGGAACAGCGTGCGGAGGTAGCTCGACGTGCCGCACATCGAGCCGCCGGAGCCGACGGTGCCGACGAGGACGTCGATCTCGCCGATGGTCTCGGTCAAGAGCTCCGCGACGGGCGCGTAGGCGCCGGGGTTGTGCGGGTTGTCGTACTGCCCGGGCCAGTAGTGCTCGCGGTGGAGCGCGCGCAGCTCGGCGAGGCGCTCGAGCCGCGCGCGCTGGAACCCGCCGACGGCGCGCGGCGTGCGCACGATGTCGACGGTGGCGCCGAGATCCTCGAGCCGGCGCTGGAACGGCGCGTCGATCGCGGGATCGCTGACGAGCGTGAGCTGGTAGCCGCGGAGGCGGCACAGCATGGCGAGGCCGAGGCCGAACGTGCCGGACGTGGTCTCGACGACCATTGCGCCGGGCCGGAGCTGGCCGCTGGCCCGGGCGCGCTCCAGCATGAAGCGCGCGGGCAAGAGCTTCATCAGCACGAAGGCGGCGCCGTACAGGTTGTCGTCGAGCTGCACGACGCTGGGCAGGACGGCGCTGTCCGCGATCGACGGGTGGACCCTGCGAATCCTCATCGCTGTGCTCCTTGCGGCGAATCGGTCACGAAGTGCCAGGTGGGCCCGAGCCCGGCGCGCGCGAGCTGCTCCTCGGCGCGCGCGATGCGCTGGCGGTTGTTGCGCTCGGGATCGAACAGGAGGCCGACGACGGTGCCGCTGTGCGCCACCTGGATGCCGAGCGCGCCGACCTGGGCGGCGAGCTCCTCGATGGCGGCGAACGCGGGCTTCGCGAGGTGCCGCTGGCTGATCCGCGCGCTGGCGGTCGCGATCTGCGCCACGAGGCGCGGGCTCTGGGCCTCCACGGCGCGGCGCAGGAGGCCGAGCAGCGGGCGGAACGCCTCGATCTCCTGCCAGCTGTACTCGGCGGGCCGCGTGCGCAGGGTGTCGACCCCGCCGGCATCGGTGTTGAAGCCGAGCACCTCGAGCGGCGGCAGCGGCCGGCCGAAGCTCTCGAGCACCTCGCCGTCGCGGTGCGCGAACAGCACGGCCTGATCGCAGAACATCGTCGCGTCCGAGGCGGTCTCGGCCTCCACGGCGAGGTGAGCGACCATCCGCGGATCGAGCGTGCGGTGGAACGCGGCGGCCACGGCGTGGATGGCCGCGATCACGTCGCTCGTCGACGAGCCGAGGCCCCAGCCGACGGGGATGTTGCTCCGCACCTGGAGGCGGCCGCGGTCGGGGCGCTGGCCGAGCCAGGCGAGCGTGAGCTCGGCGGCGCGCAGCGCCTTGCACCGCCAGTCGGGATCGACGGTGAGCGCCGCGGCGCCGCCGGGCTCGAGCGACGGCTCGAGCGCGGGCTCAAACGACGCCTCGGAGTGGAAGATCGCGCACGGCAGGGTGACGAGCGCGCGGCGCGGCTCGCCGCCGCCTGCGCCCGCGCCCGCGCCGCCGAACCCGAACACGCCTTGCAGGATCTCGCCGTGGTGGCCGTGCGCCGTGCCGCGCCCGAGCGACGCGGCGGGCGGCGGCAGCATCGCCGCGGGCGCGCTGATCGATCGGGCCTGCACGAGCGGCTCGAGCGCGGCGATCGTGCGCACGCGGTAGAGCTCGCGCACCGGCACCTGGACGCCGAACGCGTCGTGGATCCGGCTGATCACCTCGGCGGCGCGGATCGAGTGCCCGCCGAGGTCGAAGAAGTCGTCGCTCGCGCCGACCTCGCCGCAGCCGAGGATGGCCCGCCAGATCTCGCCGAGCTGCTCCTGGACGGGCCCGGCGAGCGGGACGCGCCGGCGCGCTGTCCGGGTGGCGGACAGGGGCGGCAGCGCGCGCTCGTCGATCTTGCCGCTCTCCTGGAGGGGCATGGCGGCGACGATGCGCAGGTGCTCGGGCACCATGTACGCGGGCAGCCGTGCGCGCAGGTGCTCGCGCAGGGCGGCGGGGTCGACGTGGGCCCACGCGCTGTCGTCGCGCGCCGGATCGGCGTGCTGCAGCCACACGGCGGGCTCGTCGTACTCGCCGATCCCGGCCTCGCGATCGATGCGGACTTTGGCGAGCGCGCCGGGGACGTCGTACTCGCCGGAGCGCGGGAACGCGCGCCCGGTCCACCGCTCCCAGTCGGCGATCGAGCCGCGCACCGACTGCGAGCGCGGCGCGATCGCGAGGATGCGCGCGCCGACGCGCTCGTGGGCGCGCAGCCAGTTGTCCTCGAGCTGACCGTCGGCGCGCCGGTGCGTGCACCAGGCGGCGAAGTCGATCTCGGGGTGCTCGGCCTTGCCGGTGGGTCGCACGGCGACGAGGACGCGCGCGAGGCCGAGCGCGCGCGCCAGGGCGCGGAAGCCGCGCAGGAGGATCGTGCTGAGGCCGCGGCCCTGGGCGTCCTGGGCGGCGACGCCGGTCAGGATGAACAGCGTGTCGGGCCGCCGGCCGGCGTCCTTGGCGGCGAACGCGCGGCGGAGGCCGTCGGTCCAGCCGCTCGGGAGATCGGCGAGCGAGCCGTCCCACACGAGCGGGACGCTGTTGCCGGCGGCGAGCACGGCGTCGGCGGCGTCGACGAGCGCGAACTGGTGCTGCGGGTACTCGGCGGGGAGCCGCGGCCACAGCTCGCCCAGGCTCGCGTCGCCGGCGAAGAACGCGGGCCAGGCCTCGAGGTGCAGCGCCTCGAGAGCGGGCTGCAGCTCGGGCCGCTGCGCGAGCGTGAACATGCGCACCTCGCCGACCGCGGTCGCCGCCGCGGTCAGCTCGACGTAGGCGCCGAGCGCCTCGCCGCCGGTCTCGCCGGAGACGACCCGCACGGCGCAGCTCCGCACGGCGGGGTGCGCGTGGAGGGCGGCCTCGAGGTCGAGGAGCTCGACGCGGTGGCCGCGGATCTTGACCTGCTTGTCGACGCGGCCGAGGAACTCGAGCTCGCCGCCCTCGCCGACGCGGCCGAGATCGCCGGTGCGGTAGAGGCGCCCGCCGGGCGGGCCGAACGGATCGGGCACGAACGCCGCGGCGGTGCGCGCGGGATCGCCGCGGTAGCCGCGCGCGAGGCCGGGCGAGGCGACGTACAGCTCGCCGGTGACGCCGGCGGGCGCGAGCTCGCCGCGCGCGTCGAGCACGTAGATCCGCGCGTTGGCGACGGGGCGGCCGATCGGCACGATGGCCTGGCGCGTCGGCAGGAGCGCGTCGCGGCGCGCGGCGTCGACGGTGACCTCGGTCGGCCCGTAGTGGTTGCCGAGCGCGCAGCCGGGGAGCGCGCGCGCGAAGCGCTCCGCGAGCGGGCGCGGCAGCGCCGCGCCGCCGGCGATCACGAGGCGCAGCGACGGCAGCTCGGGCAGCGCGCCGCCGAGGCGGCCCTCGACGAGGGACTGCAGCATCACCGGCACGCACTGGAGCAGGCTGACGCCGTGGGCGCGCACGAGCCGCGCGATGGCCCGCGGATCGCTGCGCGCGCCGCACACCTCGAGGAGCACGACGCGCGCGCCCGTGGCGAGCGGCCAGAACACGTCGAGCACCGAGGCGTCGAACCCGGGCGAGGTGAGGAAGAGCGCGGCGTCGGCGGGGCCGAGCCGGTAATCGCGATCGGTCGCGCGGACGATGTTGACGACGCCGCGGTGGGTGATCTCGATGCCCTTGGGCTCGCCGGTCGTGCCGGAGGTGAACGCGATGTACGCGAGCTGATCGGGCGCGACGGCGGGCGGTGTACCGGGCGCGGGCGCGGGCGCGGGCGCGGTGGCGACGGCCGACCACTCGCGATCCATGGCGATCGCGCGCACGCCGTCGGGGAGGAGCGGCAGCGCCACGGAGCCGGCGGTGAGGACGAGGCGCGCGCCGGCCTGCGCCACGATCGCGAGCGAGCGGGCGGGCGGCTGATCGGGCGCGATCGCGACGTAGGCCGCGCCCGCGCGCAGGATCGCCAGCGCCGCCACGACCCACTCGATCGACGCGTCGAGCCAGAGGGCGACCCGGTCCTCGGGCCCGACGCCGAGCGCGGCGAGCCGGGCGGCCCAGCGCTCGGCGAGCGCGGCGACATCGGCGTAGGTGAGCGTGGTCGTCCCCTGCACGAGGGCGGGCGCGGCGGGCGCGCGCGCGGCCTCGTCGAAGAACAGCTCGTGCACGGCGCGCGCAGGCCCGAGCGCCGCGGCGGTCTGGTTGAGGTCGCTGACCAGGCGCTGGCGCTCGGCGGGGCTCACCATCGCGAACCGATCGAGCGGCCGATCGGGGTGCGCGAGCGCCTCGCCGACGAGGCCGAGGAACTGGGCGACCATGCGCTCGGCGCTCTCCCGCGTGAACAGATCGCGGTCGTAGTTGAGCTGGAGGGCGATGCGGTCGTCGAGCTGATCGACGATATAAGTCAGATCGAACCGCGCGGTCTGCGCCTCGGCGCGCGCGTGGCTGTCGGCGAACGAGAGCGACAGCCCGTCGAACGCGAGCTCGGAGAGGAGCCGCGTCTTGTTGTTCTGGACGCCGTACATCACGGAGAACAGGCGGCTGCGCGACGGATCGATCGCGGGGTTCAGCTCCTGGATGGCGAGGATGCTGGGGTAGTTGTGGTGGTCGTACGCCTCGAGCGCGGTGGCGCGGGCCTGCGCGAGCAGCGCGCGGAACGTCATGCCGGGCGCGATCGTCGCGCGCAGCGGCAGCGCGGTCGCGAACAGGCCGAGCAGCGGCTCGAGGCGCACGTCGTCGCGGTTGGCGACGGGCGTGCCGACGACGAAGTCGCGCTGGCCGCTCAGCCGGTGGAGGTGCAGATCGAGCACCGCCAGGAGGAAGATGTAGAGCGTCAGGCCCTCGGCGCGCAGCACCTCGTCGAGCCGGCGCGTCAGCTCGGCGGGCAGCCACACGGAGACGGTGTCGCCGGTGAAGCGCTGCCGCGGCGGGCGCGGCGCGTCGGTGGGCAGCTCCAGCGCGGGCGGAGGCGGCGCGAGCTTGCCGAGCCAGTAGCGGCGCTGCGCCTGGAGCTCGCCGGCCGCGAGCGCGCGGTTGATCCACGCGGCGAAGTCGGTGTACTCGAGCTCGAGCGCGGGGAGCTGGGCGGGCCGGCCGGCGCGCCGCGCGTTGTACAGCTCGGCGAGCTCGCCGACCATGTTCATCGTCGAGGTCTCGTCCCAGATGATGTGGTGGGCGGCGAAGACGAACAGGAACCGGCGCTCGGGGAACGCGGCGAGCCGCACCCGGAACAGCGGCCCGCGCTCGAAGTCGAACAGCTCGTTCGACCACGCCTCGACGAGGCGGGCCATCTCGGCGGGGACCTCGGCCGCGGGGGTCTGGCGCCGATCGACGTAGACGTCCGCGCGCTCGAGCGGCAGGTGCTCGCGGATGCGCTGCACCGGCCGGCCGCGCTCGCTGGCGAACGTGGTGCGCAGCGCCGCGTGGCGGGCGATCAGCGCGCGCCACGCCAGGACGAACGCGTCGACGTCGAGCTCGCCGGTGAGCACCGCGTCGAGGCTGACGTTGTAGAACGGGCTGTCGGGCTCGAGCGCGTGCAGGTACCACTCGGGCAGCTGGTAGACGGCGAGCTCGTGGCGGCCCTCTGGCTCCGGCGGGCGGCGGACGAGTCCGGCGACGGGGAGGGCGGTCGCGGCCGCGGGCGCGGCGCCGGCGTCGTCGGCGGGGGGCCGGCGCTCGAGGTGCGCCGCGAGCTCTGCCACCGTCGGGTGCTCGAACAGCGCGCGCACCGTCAGCTCGTGCCCGGTGGCGCGCCGGAGCCGCGACACGGTCTGGATCGCGATCATCGAGTGGCCGCCGAGCGCGAAGAAGTTGGCGGTGATCGAGATCGGGCCGGTGCCGAGGAGCTCGCCCCAGATCGCGCACAGCGCCTGCTCGAGCGGCGTGCGCGGCGGCACGTGCACCGCGGCGCGCGGCTCCTCGGGCGCGGGCAGCGCGTTGCGATCGAGCTTGCCGTTCGGCGACAGCGGCAGCGCGTCGAGCGCGACGAACCGCGTCGGGACCATGAAGTCCGCGAGACGCTCGCGCAGGTACGCGCCGAGCTGGTCGAACGTGGTGATCGCCTGGGGCTGCCAGACGACGTAGGCGACGAGGCGCGGGCCGCCGGCCCCCTCGCGCACGACGACGGCGGAGTCGCGGATCTCGGGGTGGCTCGCCACGGCGGCCTCGATCTCGCCGAGCTCGACGCGGTGGCCGTGGATCTTGACCTGGTGATCGGCGCGCCCGACGAACTCGATCACGCCGTCGCCGACGTGGCGCGCGAGGTCGCCGGTGCGGTAGCAGCGCGCGCCGGGCTCGGTCGCGAACGGATCGGGCACGAAGCGCTCGGCGGTCCGCGCGGGGTCGCCGAGGTAGCCGCGGCCGACGCCAGCGCCGCCGATGAACACCTCGCCGACGGCGCCGGGCAGCGCCGGTTGTAGCTGATCGTCGAGGACGTACGCGTGGAGGCGCGGCAGGGAGCCGCTGATGGGCACGTAGCGCCACGCGGCGGGCGGCTGCGCGGGCACGCGGAAGTGCGCGGTGTCGTCGGAGCACTCGGTCGCGCCGTACGTGTTGATGAGCGGGACGGCGGGGAAGTGGCGGGCCCACCCGCGGCACAGCTCCACGGGCAAGGCCTCGGCGTTCAGGATCATCCAGCGCAGCGCCGCGAGCGAGTAGCGCCCGGGCGCGGCGTCGAGCTCCTCGAGCAGGAGCCGGAGGTGCGCGGGGACGGTCTCGGCGATCGTCGCGCCCGCGCGCTCGAGGCCGGAGAACAGCCGGTGCGCCTCCCACGCCTCGTCGTCGGAGAAGACGGCGACGCCGCCGCCGACGAGCAGCGCGGCGAGGAACTGCCAGACCGAGACGTCGAAGCCCTGCGTCGTGGTCTGGGCCACCACGTCGGACGCGGTGAGCCCGAGGTCGCTCACCTTCGCCAGCAGGTGGTTGAGCATGCCGGCGTGCTCGATCATCACGCCCTTCGGCGTGCCGGTGGAGCCGGACGTGAACATCACGTAGGCGAGGCCGCGCGGGCGCGAGGGGCGCTCGGGCCGGATCACCGGCTGCGCGGCGGCGAGATCGGGGATCGTCCGCACGGGGCGGCCGCCGGTGAGCTCCTCGGCGAGCTCCTCGGCGAGCGCGCGGTGGCGCGCCTCGGTCACGAGGATCCGGCAGTCGGTCTGCTCGAGCATCTGCGCGAGGCGCAGCGCGGGGAGGTGCGGCTCGAGCGGCACGTACGCGCCGCCGGCCTTGAACGTGCCGAGCATCGCGACGAGGAAGTCGCAGCTGCGATCGAGGAGCAGGCCGACGCGGCCCTCCTCGGGGAGCCCGAGGGCCAAAAGGCCGTGCGCGACCTGGTTGGCGGCGTGATCGAGCGCGCGGTAATCGAGCGTCTGCCGCGCGCACGTGATGGCCAGCGCGTCGGGCGTGGCGGCCGCCTGGCGCTCGATCAGATCGTGGACGCACGCACCCTCGGGCGCGCGCAGGAGGAGGCGCGTCCAGCTGGGCGGCACGTGGTTCCACGCGGCGATGAGCGACTGGGTCTCCGCGGGCGCGAGGAGCGGCAGCGCGCGCGCGGGGCGGGCGGTGTCGCCGGTCAGCTCGCCGAGCAAGGCGAGCAGGCGCTCGGCGAGCCGCGCCACGGTGGCGGCGTCGAAGAGATCGCGATCGTACTCGAGCGTGCCGGTGATGCGGTCGCCGGCCTCGTCGAGGCTCAGGAGGAGGTCGAACTTGGCGGTGTCGGTCTCGAGCTCGAGGAGCTCGAGCGCGAGGCCGTCCAGGTGGAGCTCCGGCGCGGCCTGGTTCCACGCGAACGCCACCTGCACGAGCGGCGCGGCGCTGAGATCGCGCTCGGGGGCGAGCTTCTGGACGAGCAGCTCGAAGGGCAGGGCGGCGTGGGCGTAGGCGTCGAGCGCGCGCTGGCGGACGCGGCGCAAAAGCTCGCGCACCGACGGATCGCCGCCGAGGTCTACACGCAGCGGCAGGAGGTTGACGAAGTAGCCGATGAGCGGCTCGACGGTGGCGGGCGCGCGGCCGGCGAACGGCGTGCCGATGACCAGATCGCGCTGACCCGACAGCCGCGACAGGAGCACGGCGAAGCCGGACAGGAGCGTCATGAACAGCGTGACGCCCTCGCGCCGCGCGAGCTGGCGGAGGCGCGCCACGAGCTCGTCGGGGAGCGCGAGGTGGTGGCGCGCACCAGCGAAGCGCTGCTCGCGCGGGCGCGGGCGATCGGTCGGCAGCGCGAGCAACGGCGGGGCGCCGGCGAGCGCGCCGCGCCAGTGCTCGAGGAGGTGCGCGCGCCGCGGGCCGGCGTCGAGCCACGCGCGCTGCCAGATCGCGTAGTCGGCGTACGACACGGGCAGCGCGGGCAGGTGCGCGGGCTCACCGGCGCGAGCGGCGCGGTAGAGCGCGGCGACCTCGCGGACGAGGATCGGGATCGACCAGCCGTCGGCGACGGTGTGGTGGAGCACGAGCACGAGCACGTGGCGGCGGGGCGCGAGCCGGAGCAGGCGGGCGCACCACAAGGGCGACGCGGCGAGATCGAACGGCTGCCTGGCGTCCTCCGTGGCGCGCGCGAGCGCGGCGGGCAGGCGGGCGTCCTCGGGCAGGTGGCCGAGATCCTCGAGCGGGAGCGCGATCGGGCGCGCGGGCTCGATCACCTGGTGCGGGGTGCCGTCCTCGCCAGCGGCGAGGCGCGTGCGCAGGACCGCGTGGCGCTCGGCGAGCTGGCCGAGCGCGCGCGCGAGCGCGGACGCGTCGAGGTCGCCGTCGAGGCGGACGGCGGCGGGGATGTTGTAGCTCGCGCGATCGGGCGCGACGCGATCGACGATCCACAGCTGCTCCTGCTGGAACGACAGCGGCGCGCGCGCGTGCGGCGCGGGCGCGGGGGCGAGCGCGGGGGCGTCCGCGGCGGCGCCGGCCGCGGCGCGGCGCGCCAGGTCGACGCGCGCCGCCAGCGCGGCGATCGTCGGCGCCTCGAACACGGCGCGCGGCCCGAGCTCGAGCTGGAAGCTCTGATCGACGCGCGCCATGAGCTGGGCCGCGAGCAGCGAGTGGCCGCCGGCGACGAAGAAGTCCTCATCCGGGCCGATCGGGTGCCCGAGGAGCTCCGCGGCGAGGCCCGCGATCAGCTCCTCGGCGGGCGTGCGCGGCGGCGGCTGCGCGGCGTCAGCGGCGTCAGCGGCGCCCGCGTGCTCTGGTGCCGGGGCCGGCAGCGCGGTGCGATCGACCTTGCCGTTGTGGGTCAGGGGCAGCGCGGGCAGCATCACGACCGCCGCTGGCACCATGTACTCCGGCAGCTCGTCGCGGCAGAACGCGCGCAGCGCCCGCGCCGAGGGCGCTGCGCCGGGCCGCGGGACCACGTACGCGACCAGCCGCCGATCGCCGGGCTCGCCGGGCTCGCCGGGCTCGCCGGCTTCGTCGGCGCGCGCGATCGCGACCGCCTCGGCGACGCCCGGGTGCGCGCAGAGCCGCGCCTCGATCTCGGCGGGCTCGATGCGGAAGCCGTTGAGCTTGATCTGCTCGTCGACGCGCCCGAGGAACTCGAGCGCGCCATCGGCGCGCCAGCGCGCCCGGTCGCCGGAGCGGTACATCCGTGCGCCGGGCGCGGGCGCGAACGGATCGGGCACGAACCGCTCGGCGGTGAGGCCGGGGCGCCCGAGGTAGCCCTGCGCCAGCTGGGCGCCGCCGATGTAGAGCTCGCCGCCCTCGCCGCGCGGCAGGCGCGCGCCGTCCTCGCCGAGCACGTAGAGCTGCACGCCCGGGACCGGCGCGCCGATCGGGATCGCGCCCTCGGCCGCGGCGGGCGGCACCTCGAAGATCGCGCAGCCGACGACGGCCTCGGTCGGGCCGTACTCGTTGACGAGCTGCGCGCCGGGCAGGTGCCTGCGCCAGGCGGCGACGTGCTCGGGCAAGAGCGCCTCGCCGCCGACGACCAGCACCCGCACGGCATCGGGCGGCGGCGCGGCCTCGGGCGACGCCGCGAGCTGGCGGCCGAGCAGCGCGAGGTGCGCCGGCGTGAGCTTTGCGAGCGTCAGATCGCGGTGCGCGCGCAGGAGCGCGAGCAGCGCGAACGGATCGCGCTCGTCGGGCAGGAGCCACACGGGGCGGCCCTGCACGAGCGGCGTGAACACGGACGTGATCGTCAGATCGAAGCCGATCGACGTGTGCACCGGGCTGCCGGTGCCGGCGCCCGCGTTGTAGGCGGCGGCGCTCCACGCGAGGTAGGCCAGGAGGCCGCGGTGATCGATCATCACGCCCTTGGGCGTCCCCGTCGAGCCGGACGTGTAGATCACGTAGGCGAGGTCGCCTGCGCCCGCCGCGCGCGCGGGCGGCGTCTGCGGGTGCGCGGCGAGCACGTCGCCCTCGGCGTCGAGCAGGAGGAGCTCCGTGCCGGCGAGCGCGCGCTCGGCCTCGGCGCGCGTCGCGATGACGAGCGCGGGGCGCGCGTCCTCGATGATGAAGCGCAGGCGGTGATCCGGCAGGCTCGCGTCGAGCGGCACCCACGCGGCGCCGGCCTTCCAGGTGGCCAGGAGCGCCACGATCAGCTCGGGCGAGCGCGGCAGGAGGACGCCCACGCGCGCGCCGCGCCCGACGCCGCGGGCGACGAGGTGGTGCGCGAGCTGGTTCGCGCGCGCCTCGACCTCGGCGAACGTCAGGCGCGCGTCGCCGCCGGCGATGGCGAGCGCCGCCGGCGTGCGCGCGGCGGCCGCGGCCCACAGGTCTGGCGCGATGGGAGGCGCGGGAGGCGCGTCCGCGGCGCGGTCCGGATCGGCCGCCGCGTCGTCGAGCACGCGCGCGAGCTCGCCCGCGTACGCCGCGATCGTCGCGGCGTCGAACAGGTCGGCGTTGTACTCCCAGATCCCCGTGAGCCGGCCGTCGGTGTCGTCCCACGTCAGCGTCAGATCGAGCTTCGCGCTCTGCGTCTCGAGCTCCTGCACGGAGACGGCGAGCCCCTCGAGCGCGAGCGGCGGGCCGCCCTCCTGGAGCGCCATCTTCACCTGGAAGATCGGCGCGTGACTCGTGGTCCGCGCCGGGTTCAGCTCCTTGACGAGGAGCTCGAACGGCAGCGCCTGGTGCGCGTAAGCGTCGAGCGCCGTGTCCGCCACGCGGCGCAGGATCGCGCGGAACGACGCGCCCTCCTCGAGCCGGACGCGCAGCGCGAGCTGGCCCACGAAGAAGCCGATGAGCGGCTCGATCTCCGGCACGTCGCGGCCCGCCACGTCGGTGCCGATCACGAGGTCGCGCTGGCCGGCGCGGCGCGCGAGGAGCACGGCGAAGCCCGCGAGGAGCGTCATGAACAGCGTGGCGCCCTCGCGCTGGCCGAGCGCGCGGAGCCGCGCTGCGAGCTCGTCGGGGAGCTCGTAGCGCAGGCGCGCGCCGGCGAAGCGCTGCGCCTTGGGGCGCGGGCGATCGGTCGGCAGCGCGAGCACGGGCGGCGCGCCGGCGAGCGCGTCGCGCCAGTAGGCGAGGAGCTGCTCGCGGCGCGGGCCGGCCAGGAGGGCGCGCTGCCACGCGGCGTAGTCGGCGTACTGCGCCGGCAGATCGGGCAGCCGCGCGGGCTGCCCGGCGCGGGCGGCGCGGTAGAGCGCGCCGAGCTCGCGGACGAGGACGGAGATCGACCAGCCGTCGGCGAGCAGGTGGTGGAGCACGAGCACGAGCACGTGGCGCCGCGGCGACAGCCGGAGCAAGCGGGCGCGCCACAGCGGGGCGCCCGCGAGGTCGAAGCCGCGCGTCGCGTCCTCGGCGGCGCGCGCGAGGGCGGCCGGCAGGCGGCCCGCCTCGGGCAGATCGCCGAGGTCTTCGATCGGAAGCGCGATCGGGCGCGCCGGCTCGATCACCTGGAACGGGATGCCGTCGTCGGCGACGAGCCGCGTGCGCAGCACCTCGTGGCGCGCGATGACGCCGCCGAGCGCGGCCTCGAGCGCCGCGGCGTCGAGGTCGCCCTCGAGGTGCACGGCCGCCGGGAGGTTGTAATTCGCGTCCGGCTCGACGCGCTGGAGCAGCCACAGCCGCTCCTGCGCGAACGAGGCGCGGAGCGGGCGCTCGCGCGGGGCGCGCTCGATCGGGGGCAGGCGGTGGGCGGCGTGCGCGCCGAGCCGGAGCGCCAGCTGCGCCGGCGTCCGCGCCTCGAACACGGCGCGGACCGGCAGCTCGACGCCCGCGAGCGCGCGCACCCGCGCGACGACGCGCATCGCCAGGAGCGAGTGGCCGCCGCTCGCGAAGAAGTCGAGCTCGGGCCCGACGCCGGCGAGCCCGAGCACCTCGGCGAACACGGAGGCGATCAGGGCCTCGTCCGGGGTGAGCGGCCGCGCGGGCGCCGCGGCGGGCGGCGCTGCCGCCGTCGCCGACGCGGCCGCCAGCGCCGCGAGCGCGGCGCGATCCACCTTGCCGCCCGGCGTGCGCGGCAGGGCGGCGAGCTCGACCCAGACGGCCGGGAGCATGTGCTCCGGCAGGCGCGCCGCGAGGAATTGCCGCAGCGCCTCGGCCGAGACACTCCGTCCCTGCCTGGGGACGATATAAGCCACCAGTCGCATGCCCATTGGCGATCTCCTTCTCTACTGCCTCTACTTCACGGCTTTGACGGCAACCATCGAGTCAGCCCACCAGTAGTTGCAGTCCTCGGGGGGCTGTAGCGGCTGCACGACGCGGAGCTCGAGCGACGAGAAGTGTTCGAGCAGCAGCCGCTGGTGGCGGCGGCTGAACGAGTCGATCTCGTTCGAGTAGTACGTGAACACGCCGCCGGGCCGCAGGTGGCTCGCCGCGGCGGCGAAGAAGTGCTGCGCGAACGTGACGTCGTCGATCACCGAGGCGACGAACTCCGCCTCGGTCACGGGGTAGGTGTCGAAGAACACCGCGTCGAACTGCCCCAGCCCGTCGATGACGTCCTGCCAGCGCCCCTCGGCGAGGCGGATGTCACGGCCGGGGTAGCCGGCGCGCCAGCGCGCGAACCGCTCGATGACGTCCGCGTTGCACTCGATGATCGTGTGCGAGCGCACGCCGAGCTCCTGGATGAACGTCGACGAGATGCCCATGCCGAAGCCGACCTCGAGCACGTCGCCGTGGCCGGCGGCGGCGATCTCCGCCATCGCCTTCATGAGCGGCGTCTCCCAGTCCTGCATCACCTGCTGGTCCTCGATCACGAGCTGCGACGGGTCGTAGGCCGCGCGGCTCTGCTGCCACTCGCCGCTCATCGCGGCGCGGTCCGAGCCGGGCACGAAGCGGCGCGCCACGCGATCGAGCGCGACCAGATCGTCGGCCGCCTCGTCGAGCGCGCGGCGCAGGAGCCAGTTGCGCTGCGCGGCGCGCGGCGGCCGCAGGAAGCCGTCGCGGTGGATCGCGAGCGCCAGCTCGAAGTCGCCGGCGCGGCGCGCCACCACGTCGGGCGGGCGCGCGGCAGCCGGCGCGGGCGCGGGCGCGGGCACCGGCGCGGGCGCGCGTGGCTCGTCGGGCTCGGCGAGCACGAGCACGTCAGCGAGGTCCGGATGCTGCCGCAGGACGCTCTCGATCTCGCCGAGCTCGATCCGGAAGCCGCGCAGCTTGATCTGATCGTCGTCGCGCCCGGCGAGCTCCAGCGCGCCGTCGGGGAGCCAGCGGCACCGATCGCCGGTGCGGTAGAGGCGGGCGCCGGGCGCGGCCGAGAGCGGATCCGGCACGAAGCGCTCCGCCGTCGCCCCCGGGCGCCCGAGGTAGCCGCGCGCCACGCCGGTGCCGCCGATGCAGAGCTCGCCGAACACGCCGATCGGCAGCGGCTCGAGCGCGGGCGACAGGACGTAGACCTGCGTGCTCGCGATGGGTCGGCCGATCGGCACCCGGGGCCGGCGCGCGTCGGCGTCCGCGACGGTCCACGCGGTGGCGCCGATCGTCGCCTCCGTCGGGCCGTACATGTTGTGCAGGACGGCCGCCGTGCGCGCGCGCACGCGGGCGACCAGCGCGGGCGGCAGCGCTTCGCCGCCCGCGACGAGGTGGCGCAGGCTCGCGCAGCGCGCGAACGCCGGCTCGTCGATCACGAGATCGAGCAGCGCCGGCACGAAGTCGGCGACCGTGACGTCGCGCTCGGCCATGAGCCGGGCGAGCGCCGCCGCGTCCCCCGCCGCGGCGGCGCTCGCCATCACGACCCGCGCGCCCGCGACGAGCGGCGCGAACAGCTCGGCCACCGAGGCGTCGAAGCTGACCGAGTACTTCTGGAGCACGCGATCCGCCGGGCCGAGCCCGAGCGCGGCCGCGAACCAGGCGAGGTGGTTGCAAGCGCCGCGGTGCGTGGCGACGACGCCCTTGGGGCGCCCCGTCGAGCCAGACGTGTAGATGACGTAGGCCGCGGCGTCTGGATGCGGCGCGGCGGTCGGCGCGGCGTCGCTGGCGCCGTCGTCAGCGCCAGCGTCGTCGACGACGACGCGCGGGCCGTCGAACGGGCACGCGCCCAAAAGCTCGGTCTCCGTCAGGAGCAGGACGGGCGCCGCGTCTTCGATCAGTGCCCGCAGTCGCTCGCGCGGCAGGCACGGATCGAGCGGCACGTAGGCCGCGCCCGCCTTCAGCACCGCGAGCAGCGCGGCCGGCAAGGCCGGCGTCCGATCGAGGCAGACGGCGACCCGCTGCTCCGGGGCCGCGCCCGCCGCGCGGAGCCGGCGCGCCAGCTGCTCCGCGCGCGCGTCGAGCGCGGCGTAGCTCCACCGCGCGTCGCCGAGCTCGACGGCGATCGCGTCCGGCGTGCGCGCCGCCTGCCGCTCGAACATGCGGTGGATCAGCGGCTCGGCCTGCGGTGCGCCGGTCGGCTGCGCCGGCTGCGCGCTCCACGCGCGCGCCACCAGCTCGCGCTCTGCGTCGTCCAGGCACGACAGCGCGCCAGCGCTCCGATCCGGCTCCGCCGCGGCGCGCTCGAGCAGGCGCTGGAGGTGCCGCGCCCAGCGCGCGATCGTCTCCGGCTCGAACAGATCGCGGTTGTACTCGAGGGCGCCGTCGAGCCCGCTGCCGCGCTCGCTCAGCCCGAGCGCGAGATCGAACTGGGCGCTGCCCGTGTCGGCCACGGTGACCTCGGCCGCCAGCTCGCCGCCGAGCGAGGACGGCGGCGGCACGCCCTGGAGCGCGAGCATCACCTGGCAGATCGGCGCGCGATCGAGGCGGCGCTCCGGCTGGAGCGCCTCCACGAGCTTGTCGAACGGCAGCTCCTGGTGGCGATACGCCTCGAGGCACGCGCGGCGGACCCGGCGGCACAGCTCGCGCAGGCTGGGCGCCCCGCGCAGATCGACGCGGATCGGCAGCGTGTTGACGAACAGCCCGATCACCTGCTGGAGCTCGGGCCGCGGGCGGCCGCCCACCGGCACGCCGATCACGATCTCGTCCTGGCCGGCGTGGCGGCCGAGCCAGGCGGCGAACCCGGAGAGGAGCGCCATGAACCGCGTCGCGCCCTCGGCGCGCGCGAGCTCGTCGAGCCGCGCGATCAGCGGGGCCGGCAGCGTCAGCCGGTGCAGCGCGCCGCGGTAGCTCTGCGCGCGCGGGCGCGGGTGATCCGTGGGCAGCTCGAGCGCCGCGGGCAGCTCCGCGAGCTGGGCGCGCCAGTAGCCGAGCAGATCTTCGATCCGCGCGGGTGTCAGCTGCGCGCGCTGCCAGGCGGCGAAGTCGGCGTACGACATCGGCAGCGCCGGGAGCTCCGGCGCCGCGCCCGCGGCGAAGGCGCGGTACGCGATCCCGAGCTCGGACAGGAACACGCGCAGCGAGAGCCCGTCGGCGATCGCGTGGTGCGCCACGAGGAGGAGCGCGTGATCGTCGGCGCCGACGCGGAGCAGGCGGGCGCGGAACAGCGGGCCGCGGGCGAGATCGAACGGCACGGCGGCCGCCTCGCGCACGCGCCGATCGAGCTCGGCCTCACCGCCGGCCAGCTCGACGCGCTCGAGCCAGCCCGGCGCGGGCGCCGCCACCTCCTGCACCGGCTGGCCGTCGCGCACCGGCAGCGTGGTCCGCAGGCTCGCGTGGCGCGCGACGAGGTGATCGATGGCGCGCGCGAGGGCGGATGCGTCGAGCGGGCCGCGCAGGCGCACCGTGCCGGCGAGGTTGTACGTCGAGGAGCCGGGATCGAGCTGGGCGAAGAACCACGCCCGCTCCTGCGCGAACGAGGCCGGCGCCGCCGCTGCGTGCGGCGGAGGCGGCGCTGGCGCGCGCTCGGCGGCGCGCTCCGCGTGCTCGGCGCGCTCGGCGCGCTCGGCGTGCGCCGCGCGAGCTATGCGGCCCGCCTCGATCCGCTCGGCCAGCTCCTGCACCGTCATCCCCCCGAGGAGCTCGGTCGGCGAGAGGCGCGTCCCGAACGCCGCTTCGATCTCTTGCTGCAGCTCCACGGCCAATAGCGAGTCGAGCCCGCACGCTGCCAGCGCGTGCGCCGGTGAGATGTCCGTGGCCGGCTGCTCCGTCAGCCGCGCGATCCGCGCGACGACCCACGACAGACCTGCCCCGCCGTCGCTGGACGGGTCGTGTCGATCGAGCGCGCTCAGCGTCCCGCTCACGAACGCCGCGCGGCACGCGTGGCGCTGGATCTTGCCGCTCGACGTCTTGGCGATCGAGCCCGGCTTGACGAGGACGATCGCGTGCGGGGCGACCTGGTGCTCGGCCACCACCGCGGCGCGGATCGCGGCGCGGATCGCGGCGAGCCCGGCCGGATCCGCTGCGTGCGCGGCGCTCACCTCGTAGACGATCGCGAGGCGCTCCTCGACGCCGCGCTCGCCCGCGTGCTCGACGGCGATCGCGGCGCCCGAGCCCGGCCGGATCCCCGGGTGGGCCTTCTCCACCGTGTGCTCGACGTCCTGCGGGTAGAGGTTCCTGCCGCGGACGATGATCACGTCCTTGAGCCGCCCGGCGACGAACAGCTCGCCGTCGAGCACGAAGCCGAGATCGCCCGTCCGCAGGTAGCCGCCGCCGCGCCCCGGGAGCTTCGCGCCGAACACGCGCGCCGACAGCTCCGGCGCCTGCCAGTAGCCCCGCGCCACGCTCTCGCCGCGGACCCAGATCTCGCCGACCCGGTCCGGCGCGCACACCTCGCCCGAATCGGGATCGACGATCGCGATCTCCTGCTCGCCCAGCGAGCGGCCGCAGCCGACGAGCGGCCGCGCCTGTTCCTGCGCCTGCGCTGCCTGCGCCGCCGGTGCGGGCTCGCACGGCGCCACGCGCCGCGCCGCCAGCGCCGTGCTGTCGACGAAGCGCGTCCGCGGCGGCGCGTCCGGATCCCCGCCGGAGACGATCAGCGTCGCCTCCGCCAGCCCGTAGCACGGATAGAACGCCGCGCGCCGAAAGCCGCTGTCGCCGAACGCCGCCGTGAAGCGATCGAGCGTCTCGTGTCGGACCGGCTCGGCGCCCGAGAACGCGGTCCGCCACGCCCGCAGATCGAGCGCCGCGCGCTCCGCGGGCGTGCTCTTGCGCAGGCACAGATCGAACGCGAAGTTCGGCCCGCCGCTCACCGTGGCGCGGAGGCGGCTCACCGCCTCGAGCCAGCGCATCGGGCGCTGGAGGAACGCCATCGGGGGCATCAGCGTCATCGGGAAGTCGCCAAAGACCGGCTGCAGGATCCCGCCGACCAGCCCCATGTCGTGATACGGCGGCAGCCACAGCACGCCGACCGAGTCGCGATCGATGCCGAACGCGTCGCGGATCAGCCGCGAGTTGTAGAGCAGATTGCCGTGCGTCAGCATGACGCCGCGCGGCTCGCCGGTGGAGCCCGACGTGTACTGCAAGATGGCCAGTGACTCCGCGTCGAGCCGCGGCGGCCGCCACGCGCCCGCCAGCTCCGAGCCGAGCCGGTCGGTCGCGAGCCAGCGCAGCGGCACGCCCGCGCCGCCCGCGCCGCCCGCGCTGCCCGCTCTGCCCGCGCTGCCCGCTCTGCCCGCTCTGCTCATTGCCTCGGCGAGCGGCAGGATCTCGTGCGAGGTCAACGCGATCGCGGCGCCCGAGTCGGCCACGATCGATCGCAGCCGCGGCAGCCCGCGCTCGATCCGCGCCGGCTCCGGCGGATACGCCGGCACGGCGACGACGCCGGCGTACAGGCAGCCGAACAGCCCGGCGATGTAATCGAGCCCCGGCGCGTACATGAGGAGCGCCCGATCGCCCGCCCGCGCGCCCTCCGCCGCGAGCGCCGCGGCGATCGCGGCCGCCCGCGCGTCGAGCTCGGCGTACGTCACCGCGCGCTCGTCACGCTCGTCACGCTCGCCATTGCCGAGGAACGTGAAGATCCGGCGGCCCGCCTGCCGCGCCGCGCGCTCGCCCAGGAGCGCCACCAGGTGGTCCGGGTGGCCGTCCGCCCGCGTGCCCGCGCGGCCGCGCTGGCGATATGCATTGATCGTGCTCTCCACTGGTATTTCCTCCAAGACCCCGACAGCTGATCTCGATCGAAACTGGGAGTTTCCGGTACTACAGTGTTCTGGACTCTGTTATGGATGAATCACGACGAAGGAGCTCATCCGAAATGATCGAACTGCGCAGTGACACCTTCACGCTCCCCACTCCCGAGATGCTGGCGGCGATCACCGCGGCGGAGCTCGGCGACGACGTCTACGGTGAGGATCCGACGGTCCGCCGCCTGGAGCGCGCCGCGGCCGACCGCCTCGGCAAGGAGGCCGCGCTCCTGGTCCCGAGCGGGACGATGGCGAACCTGTGCGCCCTGTTGGCCCACTGCCCCCGCGGCTCCAAGGTGCTGGTGGGGGACGAGACAGATATCTATATCTACGAGGCCGGCGGCGCGTCGGTGTGCGGCGGCATCGTGTACGAGCCGATCGCCACCCAGCCCGACGGCCGGCTCCGCCTCGAGGACCTCGAGGCCGCCTTCCCGGTCGATCCCGAGGATCCGCAGCTCGCGCCGCCCGCCCTCCTGTGCCTCGAGAACCCGCACAACCGGTGCGGCGGCGCGGTGCTGCCGCTGTCCTACCTGCGCGACGTCCAGGCGCTCGCGCGCGCGCGCCGGATCCCGGTCCACATGGACGGCGCGCGCATCTTCAACGCCGCCGTCGCGCTCGGCGTCGGCGCCGATCAGATCGCGGCCCACGCCGACTCGATCCAGCTCTGCCTGTCCAAGGGCCTGTCGGCGCCGATCGGCTCGCTCGTCGCCGGCACCGCCGGCTTCGTCGCCGCGGCGCGCCGCATCCGCAAGATGCTCGGCGGAGGCATGCGCCAGGCCGGCATCATCGCCGCCGCCGGGCTGGTCGCGCTCGAGCAGATGGT
Source organism: Kofleriaceae bacterium (assembly GCA_035558535.1). Taxonomy (GTDB): domain Bacteria; phylum Myxococcota_A; class Polyangia; order Haliangiales; family Haliangiaceae; genus JABFXX01. Next base: position 19,255 of record DATMCI010000250.1, on the reverse strand, counting down.
CGATCGCCTCGCCGACGATCACCGCAACGCGCAGCGCCTGGCGCGGGGGCTCCAGAATATCCCCGGCATCGCGGTGCTCACCGATCCGGTCCCGACGAACATCGTGTTCTTCCGCGTGACCGAGCCGCGGCTCACCTGGCAAGCCTTCGTCGCCGCGGCGGCGGGCCGCGGCCTCCAGGTCGCCGAGCTCGGCCACGGGCGCATCCGCGCGGTCACGCACCGGGGCGTCACCGAGCGCGACGTCGACGCGGCCATCGCCATCGTCGCGGACGTCCTGCGCGAACCGGAGCATCGCTGAGCACCGCGCCACGAAGCTACGCCCCGGCCGCCTGGCGGCTGTAGGGCCCCATGTCGAACTCGACCTGCTGGATCACGCCGGCCAGCTCGTCGATGAACGGGCGCGCGTACTGCCCGCGCGGCTGATCGCTGCACAACCGCGCGTAGAGCTCCTCGTACAGCGCCTGCATCTCCTGGCCCTTCTCGCGCGGGCTGGCAGACGGCCGCTGCACCAGCTCCTCGATCTGCTGGAACGCGCGCGTGTCGTCCGGCGTCATCGCCGCGGGATCGATCATCCGCCAGGCGATCGCCTGCAGGCGGTAGTCGGGGTGGCACGCCTCCGCCAGGAACCGGCTGTAGGGGTTGCGCCAGAAGCGGATGCTGAGGCTCATGCTGGTGTCGACGTACTCGAGGAAGTGCCAGATGAGCGCGGGCATGAAGATCGTCTCGCCGCCGCGGAGCTCGCACTGGTAGCCCCCGACGTAGCGCACGAACTCGTCCTTCTCGGCGTCCGAGACCCCCTCGGGGCTGATCGCGCAGTTGTTCCGGACCGGCGCGAGCTTCTTGGCGCCGCTCGGCGGGATCAGGATGACGCGCTTGGTGCCGAACAGCTGGTATTGCAGGATCTGCCGCTGATCGGCGTCGAAGTGCAGGTGGGTGGTGTTCCCCGCGTTGGCCATCCACAGCTCGGTGCGGTAATCGTCGTCGAGCGCGCCGTCCTTCGTCCGGCAGTACGGCGGGGGCTCGTAGAGCGCCTGGACCTCGGAGATGATCGGCTGCGGCACCTCCGAGCACATGTCCTTCGTCTCGGGGTGCTGCGCCACGTGCGCGAGGTACTCGCGGACGGTGCTCTGCCGCTGCTGGATCTCGTAGTTACCCTCGTGGGTCACGAGCGAGCGCACCACGTCGACGATGAAGCGCTCGTACCCCGGCGTGACCACGACCTTCATGTCGCCGAGCTGGCTCCGGGCGTCCTCGAGCGTGCGGATCTTCGAGATCGGCTGATCGGCGAACAGGTCGGTGATGATGACCGGCCGGTGCTCGAGCACGTATTCCCGGAAGAACACGTCGACCGGCGGCATCGGGATTCGCTCTATGTTTTCGAACATGTCGATTCTCTCTTCCGCGTTTGGAGTGGTGGTCGGTGGACGAATGGCCGTGAGCTCAGCCGCGGCTCGTGATCTCTTTGAGGGCGAGCGCGACCATCGGGGTCTGGCGGATCTGGGCCCAGGTGGCGAGCAGCTCCTCGGGCGACAGCCGGCCGATCGCGTCCTGCGCGTCGGCCAGGCACTCGCGCAAGAGCTCCTGGATCTGCTCCGGCACTTGCTCCGGCGGTCCGCCGGCGCCGAGCGGCACGCCCTGGTTCAGCTCCTTGCGCCACCGATCGCGCTGGAGCCCGATGAAGGCCAGGACGGTGCGCAGCACGTCGGAGAACGAGAGCGGCACCAGGGTCAAGGACAGCGCGAACGATCGCCCGCGGGCGAACGCGCGGTGCCACGTGCCCGGCGGCAGGTACAGGACATCGCCCGGGGCGAGCACCTCCTCGAGCGTGCTGATCTCACCCGGGATCTCGCCCGGGATCTCGCTCGGGAGCTTCAGGCGGAGTCCGAGCTGCGCGAGCGCCTCGGCCGCGCCCGGCTGCTGCATCACCTCGAGCGGGAGGTTGAACGGCGGATCGCCGAGCGCGACCTGGTCGCTGAACTGCCAGCGCTTCTCGCCCTCGATCTGCAAGATGAAGACGTGCTGGGAGTCGTAGTGCCAGTTGAAGCCCTGGCCGTCCGGCGAGTAATAGGCATTGACCAGCACGTTGCCGGAGAACCGCATGCGCTCGCGGACCGCCGCCACGAACGCGGCGAGCGACTCGCTGTTGCGCTCGAGGCCCGAGACGCACAGCGTGAGGCCGGCGTCGTACAGCGCCATCGCCTGGTTGAGCGGCACGTCGAGGATCTCGCTGCCGCGCCCGCTCGCGGTGTTGTAGTACGCCTTGAGCGCGATCGGCGGGCGGCGCGCGCCCGTCTGCAGGAGCTCCTGCCGCGTCGCCGGCCCGCCGCGCGGGCTCGCGGCGCGCGGGCCCATGTCGCCGAGCAGCGCGCCGGGCAGATCGGCGAGGCCGAACAGCGCGGCGAACCGGTCCGGGGTCCCGCGGCAGTACGCCGGCTTCTGGCACCAGCGCTCAGCGAAGAACGCGGCGTCGCCGATCGGATCGAGCAGCGTCCTGGCGAGCTCGGCGTGGCGATTCATGTCGGACCTCCCGCGGGCGCGCCGGCCTCGGGCGCGGCAGTGGTAGTGGCCGTGGCCGTAGCCGTGGCCGTGGCTGTGGCCGTGGCTGTGGCTCCGGCGCGGCGCCGGTGCTCGGCGGCGATCGCCGCGAGCCGTGGGCCGAGCGCGGCGCAGCGGTCGAGCCAGCCGCGGAGCGACTCCGCGCTCGCGCCCGCCGCGATCGCCGGCCCGTGCTCGGCGCGGAGCAGGTGCCAGAGCAGGCAGCGATACACCTGCTCCTCCAGCTCGACGCACAGCTTGGCGTGATCGAAGAACTGCGCCTCGAGCGGCCGGTACGCGACGCCGGGCTCCGCGCAGGTCGCGATCGCGGCCACCTGCAGGGCGCCGCCCGGCAGCCTGTCGATCTGCAGGTAGAGCGAGCCCTCGAGGTTCCAGTGGTCGATGCGGACCGCGTGGCGGCCGGGCGCCACGCGGCCGCTGGCGCCGACGCCGGCCCCCGGCATCCGGTAGTACACGGCGGACCGCGCGTCGAACACGGCGATCTCGAGGCCGTCGTAGCGGCGGAGGAGCGGGCAGGCGAGCGCGGTCAGGAGGAAGTGCTCACCCGCGCCCGGGACGCGCGCCACCCCCGGCAGGAGCGCAGGGATCGCCCGGTGCACGTCGGCGAACAGCTGGAACAGGCGCGCTCGCTGATCATCATTCAGCCGGATCCGGCGCCGGAGCAGGACATCGAACATCCGCTGCACCCACCGGGGCCGCGGGGGAGTCCGAGACGGAACACTTCGGTGTGAATCCGTATCTGGATCTCTCGTTATCGAATACATGGAATCATAAACCTCGATGGGCGCCGAACGGTTCTCCGCGGGGGCCGCCGGGGCCGCGGGCGCGCTGGAGCCGGGGCGCCAGCGCGCATCGGGCCGCTCCCTATTGGCAGGTTGATACGAGGGTGTCATGATCGCTCGCCCTGGCAGACTCCCTCGCACCGCGCAGACGGGCGCCGAAAGAGTGATGTCCAGATACCAGCGGTGCACCCGGGAGCGCAATACGGGCTTCGCCGAAATATGGCATTCGAACAAAAATAGATCTGCTGCTGTGATGTGATCGTCAAACGAAACAAGAGATGCGATCAGTACGAATCGGATCTGGAATCGAGCGGTCGCCCGTGCCTCCAACCGAGGGCTGATCTCCGATCGCGCGTAGGCGCGCCTCTTTCCGGCTGCGCGGACGGCAGGCGGCTGAACGTGGGATGGCGCGCGCCTGCGCCGGCGCGCTGATGGTTTATTCCGGCCGCGCGCTCAAAAGTGTCGAGCCCGTGGAAATAGCAGCCGGCGCGGCTTCGTTGGCCCGCCATGCGCGTCTTGCCGATCCTCGTCTTCCTGCTCGCCGCGAGCCCGGCGCTCGCGGACGTCACGCCCCGCCCGGGCGCCAACCACCACCTGGGGGATGACAGCTTCGTCGCGCGGTTCGGCCGGCCGCCGGACGCGGCCGATCCGGAGCCGCTCCGCATGCGGGTGCACCTCGAGTACGTGCGCGACTACCTCGCGGCGCGCCCCGCGACGCAGCCGGCGCTCGCCGGGCGGCGCGCCGAGCTGCTCGGCTACCTGGGCGACTACATCGCCAAGGGGACCACGCCGATCAATACGTATGTCCCGCGCCGCACGCCGGTATTCATCGACGCGCGCGGCGCGATCTGCGCCGTCGGCTACCTGATCGAGCGCTCGGCCGGCCGCGCGCTCCCCGAGCAGATCGCCGCGACGCACCGCCTCGACTACCTCGAGGACATCGCGGCGGCGATGCCCGCCGTGCGCGCGTGGATCGACGAGTCGGGGTTCACGCTCGAGGAGCTCGCCTCGATCCAGCCGGGGTACTCCGAGCCGGACGCGGCCGAGTGGAAGACGTGGGACCTCGCGAAGTACCCGCAGCCCGACGGGCCCTACAACCGCTTTGGCACCGGCACGCTGCGCAAGAACAAGATGGAGGGCGAGTGGAAGGTGGTGGGCGACGGCGCCTTGCGCGGCAAGGGCGCCATGCGGCGCGGCGCCGGCACGTGGACGAGCTTCTTCCCCGACGGCAAGCAGCTCGCGACGGGCCCGTACGTCGCAAACCGCGCCGAGGGCGCGTGGAAGCTGTTCCACCCGAGCGGCAACGTCGCGGCCGAGGGCGTGTTCGTCGCCGGCACGCGCCGCGGCGAGTGGACCTTCTATTACGACACGGCGGCGAAGACGCCGATCGCGCGCGGCAAGTTCGGGCCGGGCGGCCACGTGATCGGGACGTGGCGCCACTTCGATCCCGCCGGCAAGCTCTTCGCGACGTCGTCCACCGAGACGCCGTCGCTGGTCCTCTGGGGCGATGCCGACTGGCACACCAACGGCGGCGAGGGCTTCCACCTCGATCTCGTCGCGGCGCCCGGCGAGGTCAGGCACCAGATCCACCAGGGCACCGTCGGCTCGGAGCACCAGCGGCTCGATTCGTTCTCGCTCGGCGCGGACCGGATCTACGTCCAGCACAACGGCCAGGAACAGACGATCTACGACGCGGACGGGTGGCTGCTCTCGAAGTCATCGAGCAGCGACGGCGACGGCGACGGCAGCGACAGCGACGGCGGCGGCGGCGGCTGGCAGGCGAGCGACTGTCGCTGGGGCGCGACGCGCAAGCGGATCGCCAGGAGCGGCGACATCGCGTACCTCCACGGCCTGCTCTACAAGGAGCTGCGCGTCGCTGGCCTCGCGTCGCCCGAGGATTTCGGCGGCGTGGCGTACTCCGAGGAGCCGCGCACCGTGCGCGCTTGTCGGGCGCCGGTGCCGCTCTCGGCCGCGCGCGCCCAGAAGATCGATCTCTTGCTCGCCGCCGCCGATCAGGTCGGCCTCGCGTCGCCCGCGTTCGTGCGCGAGGCGGAGCTCGGCGACGATTACCAGCGCCAGGATCCGGACGAGCCGACCGACTGGGAGCTCGCGCGCGAGGCGAGGGCAGGGAGCTTTGCGCGCGTGCTCGCCGACAACATGGCCGCCTGGCCGCAGTGGCCGCACGTCGACGGGCTGTTCGTGCGCGCGTTCGCGACGATGCCGGGCCGGTTCACGAAGCACTGGGTCGATGGCGACCCGCAGGAGCAGGACGTCACCGCCGCCGTCACCGCCGCCGCCGCGGCCGCGAAGTGACGCGCGCCACACTTCGCGCCGCATCATTATATAGGGTGAGGCGGCGGGGCCATCCGGAGTGGCGGCGCGGCGCGGCCCCGGCGCCAGCGCTCAATCGCGCTCGCAGACGAACGGATACACGCCCGGCACGCCGGCGGCCGCGTTCGGCGCGCACGGGCGATCGTCCCAGACGCCGCCCAGCGCGCCGAGCACCACGATGCAGTCTTCCTCGATGATCCCCGTCCCATTGTTCGGCTCGCCGGTGTTCCACCGCGTGAGCTGGACCGCCGTTCCGTCCTCCCAGCGATAGCTGCCCTCGGCGACCTCGTCCGAGCCGCCGATGAGGGCCTCGCTGGTGCCGACGAGGCCTGTGATGAGGTCGCTCTCGGCGGCGCCCTGGATGCTGGCGAGGCGGGTGCTGGCGCCGAGCCCCTGGCAAGCGGCGCGCGCGGCGTCGCGGGTCATCGCCGCGGTGAAGAAGACGTAGCAAGCGCCGGTGGCCGGATCGGTGCTGCGCGCGTCGCCGCCGACGCACGGCAGCACGCTCGACGCGTCGACGGGCCGCGTGTCGATCGAGGGGCGCGCGTCCGGCTCGTGCTTGCTCGTGGTGTCGAGCCCGAAGATCTGGGCGCAGCCGCCGAGCACGAGCAACATGGATGCGCGCCACTCCATGGGGCGGACGGTAACACGCGGCGCCCCGCGTGCGATCAACAGCCGCCGAGCGCGGGGGCGCCGAGCTGCGCGGGCGCCTCGGTGACCTCGGCGCCGGGCGGCAGCGGGTACCAGCTCTCGCGCGCGAGCCTGAGCTTGAGCGCGGCGCGGCACGCCTCGGCCGTGAAGTAGGCCGGCTCGGCGAGGATGACCGAGCTCTCACGGAGCTCGATGGACGCGTCGTTCATTCAACCAAACGCCTCGGCGGACCCGTCGCGCCAGGTCGTGCCCGGGCCGAGGAACGTGATCTTGGTCGCGCCGCGCTTCATCTCGTACGTGAGGCCGGTCGTGCCCTTCACGCCGTCGTCGCGGACGACGTCGTACTCGAGCGAGCCTTCCAGCCAGTCGCGGGCGCGCGCCTTGGCGGGGTGCACGCGCACAGACCGGCAGGTCTCGCCGCGCGGCCCATCGACGATCGTGTGCAGCGAGCCGCCGTACGCGAGCAGCGCCTCGAGCTTCGTGCGCGACGCCTGCTGCGCCCGCGCGGGAGCCGGCGCGTCGGCGACGGTGCAGTCGAGCTTCAGCGCGACGCGCTCATGCTTCGCGAGCGCGGCCGCGCACCCCGCGGCGGAGCGGAACAGCTTCGCGCCATCGACGACGATCGCCTGATCGGTCTCGCGCGCCTCGAACCGCATGCTGCAGGAGCCCGACTCGTAGCTCTCCTCGCCGTGGTAGTGCGTGAGCCCGGTGAACGAGAGCGTCTTGCCGGTCACCTCGAACGCGAGCTCGTGCCGCTCCTGCTTGGAGATCAGCATTCGATTCTCGGGATCGATCGTCCACGCCTCGCAGCGCGCCGTGGCCCCGGTGACGGCGAGCATGTACAGCTCACCGGCCTTCGCGAACGTCGGCAGCGCCGGGGCAGCGGGCGCTGCCGCTGCGGGTGCGGTCGCGGTCGCCGCGGTCGCGGGTGCTGGCGCTGCGGCGGTCGCGGGCGTCGCGGGCGTCGCGGGCGCCTCGGCCGGCTTCGGCGGCGTGGGCTGGCCGCCCGCAGGCGGGCCCCCACAGGCAGCGATCAGCAGCAGGAGGCAGGCCCGGCGCACGAGCCTGGGACAATACCCGAAGCGACCGGTTCCCTGGCAAACGCGTTGAACGCGCCGCGCTCTCCCGTGAGCCAGGTGAGCCAGAGATAGCCAATCACTGGAATACACGCCAGAGTCGCGCCGCTGGGCGCGCTCAGCGCTTCGGCGTCGTGGCGACGTCGACGACGGCGGCCGCGAACGCGACGGCGGCGGCCTCGCAGGCGTCGAGCGAGCCGGTGAGCCAGGCGCACGCGAAGTTCGTCTCCGTCGGCGGCGGCGTGATCCGCACGGCGCGCACCTCCGCAGCCTTGAGGGCGGCGTCAAAGCCGATCGATGCCTCGATCGGCGGCGCCACCAGGTACGCCATCGGGGTGCCGGCGGCGAGGCCCGACTCGCGCGAGAGGTACTCGCCGAGCGAGGCGATCACGTGCGGGAAGACGGTGACGGTGCGCTTGCCGTCGGCGTCGTAGAAGCAGGCGTCGTGCTCGAGGCAGCGGAGCAGGGCGGCGAGGCCGTGCTCGATCGCCTCGGGCTCGGCCGCGCCGAGCACGCCGAGGATCTCGCCGGACAGCCGGCCGCTGCCGTGGGCGGCGCCCGCGTAGAAGCTGCGCGCGAAGATCACGTCGACGGGCGCGTGCTTCGTGGCCTCGTCGAGCGCGACGTACATCGCGTCGTCCTGATCGCAGGTCACGAGGCCGAGCGACGTGTGGCGCGCGGGATCGCCGCCGTAGGCGGCCACGAGCGCGGGATCGGCGTTCGGCAGCCGCCGCACCGAGAGCACCGCCGGGACGATCGGCTCGAGGATCACGAGCCCACCAGCCGCTGGCGCACCTGCGGCGCCCGGTAGCCGCGATCGGCGGCGACCTCGCCGAGGCGCGAGAGGTCGAGCGAGACGCCGCTCGTGCGCTGCGCGATCATCGCCTGCGCGAGCGCGGCGAGCCGGGCGGCCGCGTCGGCGGGCGGCATCCCGCGCGAGTGGATGTTGCTGATCATGTTGCGGTCACCATCGGTCTTGCCGAGCTTGGGCTCGTACACGACGTACGCCGACAGGCCGTCGCCGGTGCCGAGGCCGGGGCGCTCGCCGAGCAGGATCATCGCCACCTTCGCGCGGACCTCCTGGCCGATCTCGTCCTCGAGCCAGACGCGCGCGAAGCGCGCCGCGACCGGCGTGCCGACGGAGAGCCCGCGCGCGGCGCACGCGGCGGCGACGGCGTCGTGCAGCTGCTTGCCGGTGCCGACGCACGCCACGGCCGACAGCCCGTCGGCGACGATGATCTGCACGTCGACGCCCTGCTTGCACCGCGCCCGCACGGCCTCGAGCGAGGCCGGATCGAGGCGGCGCCCGAGGTCGGGCCGCAGCAGGAACTCGCGGTGCGACGTCACGCGCGATGCGACGCCGAGGAAGCCGTTGGTCTCGGCCCAGCCCTCGGGCAGCTCCGCGTCGACGGCGGCGTGCGCCACGGCGAGCTCGGCCTGGAACTGCAGCGCGACGTCGGTCGCGTAGCGCGTGCCGACGTGGCCGATCCCGACGAGCGCCGTGGTGTGGCGGGCCGCCTCCGCCGCGAACGGCCGGCGCTCGGGGCGCGGCACGTAGATCCGCGCGGGCGGCGCGGGCACGGGTGGCAGCGGCGGCGGCGGCGGCAGCGGATCGGCCGCGCCCAGCGCGTCGCGCAGGCTCGTCATCAGCTGCCGGGTCCGGCTCACGGCGCCCCCGTCCCGGGGCCGGGCGCCCCGTATCGATCGCCTCGCGAAGCGCTCGGCTGTACGGAGGTGTTCGCTGCGCTCACGGGCCTACGTGAACACGCATGCGCGGGCGGCGCAACCGCCTCGCGGAGCAAGCGCGCGCGCGCGTGTCAGCGGAGCGCCGCGACGTCGCCGAACCGCTCGCCGGGCCGATCGCCGCTCCAGATCCCGCGCGCCTCGAGCCATGCGTCGAACTCCGGCGTGGGGCGCTTGCCGAGCAGGCGCCGCAAGGTCGGGATGTCGTGGTAGCTCGTCGACTGGTAGTTCAGCATGATGTCGTCGCCGACGGGCAGCGACATCAGGTACGCGCAGCCGGCCGCGCCGAGCAGGACCTTGAGGCTCTCGAGCTCGTCCTGCGACATCCGCGCGTGGTACGTGAAGCACGCGTCGCAGCCCATCGGCAGGCCGAGCAGCTTGCCCATGAAGTGATCCTCGAGCGCCGCGCGCGAGATCTGCGGCCCGTCCTCGAGGTACTCGGGCCCGATGAAGCCGACGACCGTGTTGACGAGGAACGGCTTGTAGCGGCGCGCGAGGCCGTAGGCGCGCGCCTCGATCGTCACCTGATCCGCGCCGTGGTGCGCCGCCGACGACAGCGCCGAGCCCTGGCCGGTCTCGAAGTACATCCGGTTGGGGCCGCGCGTGGAGCCCTTCTCCTTCATGAGCGCCCACGCCTCGTCGAGCAGCGCGATGCTGATCCCGAACGCCTTGTTCGCCGCCTCGGTGCCGGCGAGCGACTGGAACATGAGGTCCATCGGGCAGCCGAGCCGGAGCGCCTTCATCTGCACGGTGACGTGCGACAGCACGCAGTGCTGCGTCGGGATCTCGTTGCGCCGGAGGAGGTCGTCGAGCGCGGTCAGGATCTCGGCGGTCGACTCGGGCGTGTCGGTCGCGGGGTTGACGCCGATCACCGCGTCGCCGCAGCCGTAGGAGAGCCCCTCGCGCGTCGAGGCGAGGATGCCGAGGACGTCGTCGGTCGGGTGGTTCGGCTGGCAGCGCGACGACAGCCGCCCCGGCAGCCCGAGCGTCGAGTTCGCGCGCACCACGACCTCGGACTTGGCGCCCACCGTCATGAGGTCGAAGTTCGACATCAGCTTGCTGGCGGCCGCCGCCATCTCGGGCGTCAGGCCCGCCGCCACGGCGCGCAGCTTCTGGCCGGTCGTGGCGATGTCGAGCAGCCACTCGCGGAACTGGCCGACCGTCAGGTGCGCCACGGCGCGGAACGCCTGCTCGTCGAGCTCGTCCTCGACGGCGCGCGTCAGCTCGTCCCGGTCGTACGGCACCACGGGGTGCTCGCGCAGCTCGCGCAGCGTGAGGTCGGCGAGCACCGCGCGCGCCGCCACGCGCTCGACGGCGTCCTTCGCCGCGATCCCGGCGAGGTCGTCGCCGCTCTTGGGCGGGTTCGCCTTCGCGAGCACCTCGCGCACGGAGTCGAACCGGTACCGGACGCCGCGGATCGTCGAGGCGAGCTGCACGCTACTGCCACGTCTACCGTGAATAGCGCCGCCGCACCAGACATAGCCCGGTGAAGCCGGGCTGGGAGCCGGGCTGAGCCCGGCGAAGCCGGGCGGGCATGCGGCCGGGCGCGAAAAAAGAACGCCGCCCGAGGCGTCGGAGGGGGGACCCCCTTCGCCCGGACGGCGGTTGGGCTAAGCCAACTAAGTCGTCACGGCCGGACCACGCGGAGGCCATGGGCGTGCGCGGCGTGCGCGGCGAGCGAGCTGATCGCTGGCGTCTCGAGCTCCGGCTCGCGCGAGGGCCGGTACGCGTGGATGCGCGCCGGCTTGATGCCCACGTGGTGCGTCTGCACGAGCGCCCAGCCGGCGGTGGCGGTGCCGACGAGCAGCACGAGCCCGAGCACGGCGATCGCGAGCGGGATCGTCGCGTCGAGCTCCCAGTGGCCGCTCACCATCACGCGCCCGACCCAGCCGTGGTAGAGGAGCGCGCCGACGACGCTGAACACGGCGGTCACGAGCAGCGCGCTCGTCGCGTGCGCCACCGCGCGCGTTCTGGCGCGCGACGGCTGCGGCAGCGCGTACAGATCGATCGTGCCCGGGATCATCGAGACGAGCGCGGTGACGACGCCGGCGAGATCCGCCATCAGCGCGGCGCGGTAGTAGAAGGCGTCCCGCGTCCCGACGTACGCGAGGAGCAGCGCCACGGTGCCGGCGAAGAACGCGATCGGGAACACCACCACCATGGCGTGCGCGGCATGACCAGCGATCCGGGCTTTGCTGTACATGGGGCGGACCTGGTGCATCGCTCGTGCCCGCGCAACCGCGCGAATCTCGCGAGCGCGCGTGCCGGTCGTCGTGCTGCGCCGGGATGCCGGGCGGAATCGCACGCGCCCCGCTTCGCGAATACCTGTGGACTCATCGCTGGGGGCAAACCCCCAGCCCGCGCGTTGCACAGCTCGCGTAAGCCCGCGTTTCGCCGTGGCGATTGCGCAAGGCGTTGCGCGAAGTGCGTACGCAAAAGGGCCCGCGCGGCTCGGTACGACGGTTGCTGAGATCCGGGCGCATGTCCCGCTGCTCGCTCGTTGCTGTGCTCCTGCTCGCGGCCGCTTCCTCTGCGTACGCCGAGACCGTCGAACCGGCCGAGGAGGGCATCATCGGTGGCACCGCGGCGCCCGCCGGCAAGTGGCCCGACGCGGTCGCCGTCCTCGGCGCCAGCGGCTCGTGCACCGGCACGCTGATCGCGCCCGACGTCGTCCTGACGGCCGGGCACTGCGCCGACGCGAACCCGACGCGGGTGATCGCGAACACGACCAACTACAACGGGACCGGCGGCGTCACGGCGAACGTCAAGTCCATCACGGCGTACCCGAACTGGGAGAGCACGTACGACGTCTCCGTGATCGTGCTGGCGACGCCGATCACGACCGTGACGCCGCGCAAGCTCGGCACCGCGTGCACGTTCGAGGGCTTCGCGTCGGGCAAGCAGGTCCACCTCGTCGGCTTCGGCTCCACCGATCCGGCGGGCGGCGGTACCAACACGCTCCTCAACGAGGTGATGGCGCCGGTGACCGATCCGACGTGCACCACGGGCGCCGGCTGCGTCGCGGCGATCGCGCCGGGCGGCGAGTTCGTCGTCGGCGGCAACAACAAGGACACGTGCTACGGCGACTCCGGCGGGCCGGTGTACCTCGACACGCCGCGCGGCGCGGTCGTGATCGGCGCCGTCTCGCGCGGGCTCGACGGCACGGCGCGGCCGTGCGGCGATGGCGGCATCTACGTCCGCACCGACAAGGTGGCGCAGTGGATCGAGACGACCACGGGCAAGCAGGTCTCGAAGGATCTGTGCGCGGCGAGCGGCCCGGGCACCGGCACCGGCACGGGCGGCGGCACCGGCGGCGGCACCGGCGGCGGCGACGGCACCGGCGGCGGCGCGGGCACGGACGACGGCGCGGTGGACGTGACCGGCGGCTGCGCGGCCGGCGGTGGCGCGGGTGGCGCAGGCGCGCTCGCGCCGCTCGGGCTCGGCCTCGCGCTCGCGGCGCGCCGTCGGCGCCGGCGCTGAGGCGCGAACGCCGAAGACTTCGGCCATTGCTCGCTGATCTTCGCGGGCTTTGAAGCCGCGGCCTTGCTGCCGGTGGCGCTGGTCGCTCCGGCCCGGGCGGCCTATCATGCCGGTCCGGCGCTCTCGGCACCGTCCGTGACGCCGGGCCTCATGTCCCTCTTCTGGAGCCTCCTCCTCGCCGCTGGCGGCGCGGGCGCCGCGGCGGCGCTCGTCCGCGGGCGGTCCCGCCTCGCGACGTACCGCGTCGAGCGCGCGGACGAGGCGCCCGTCGACGCGGACGCGCTGGCGGCCGCGATCCTGGGCGCGGGGTTCGGCCTCGTCGAGCAGCGGCGCCGCTTCCTCGTCTCTCGCGCGCGCGGGCGCGACTGCGTGATCGTGCCGCTGCCGTGGTCGCGCGTCGTCGGCGCCGGCCCGATCGAGCTGCGGGCGAGCGATCGCGATCTCGTGCTCGGGCTCATGACGGCGATGTCGGCGGTGCTCGGGCCGCTCCGCCTGCACACGCCCGATCTCGGCGAGGTCGTCGTGGCCCCGCCGACGGACGCCGCCTCGCCGGACGCGCAGCGCTCGTGGGCGGCGCTCGGGCGCCCGCGCGTCGCGTCGCACTACGCGCTCGACGAGCGCTGGCGGCGGCGCGGCCCGCACTGAGCCGCGTGGCCGCCGCGGCCGCTAGCGCCCGGCATCGCCAGGTGGGTCCGGCGATCACCGCCCACCGTTATGCCCTGCTAAATATCATTAAAATCAACCAGATGAATGAGCTGGTTCTATGACCTGGCTGCGAAGGTGGTGGCGAGGCGGTCGTGGGTGCTGCGGACAGCCGCAGTGGCTCGTCGCGAGCGCATTGAGGTTAGCTGGCGTACCGGAGGAGGGGCGTCCGGTATGATGGCGGTAGAGCGTGACGGCCGTTCTCGAACGCCTGCGAGCTATCGAGGCTCAACTACAAGCGGCCGAGTGTGCGTCGAATCATGATGAGGCGTTCGCCATGCTAACGCGGATCGTGAATGAATACGAAGACCAGCATAGCGGTGTTCCGTACGCGCCTGAGGCGGCGCGTACGGTCCGGGATGGTCGCATCTATCCGCCTCAGCCGGACTCCGAGAAGCCGAGCCTTGTGCCCGGTGCTCGCCGGTACCGGACGCGGGGGCACAATGTCTACATCGGCCTCAACGGAGCCATTGCCTTCGAGAACGTCAAATCGCAAGTGATCGAATTTTCGAAGCCAGGAGCTGATGGCGAGGAGGTGAAGAAGTGAAACCCGAGATTTCGGAGTTGGTACGCGAGGTCCACGCATCTTTTCCTCTCGCGAGGGTCGATGTAGATCCTCCGATTTACGATCACGGAAAGCATCACCTTGATGTCCGGCTGGGAGACCGCTTGGTCGTCGTCGAGTGGAGCGAACAGCTAGGGTTCAGCGTAACTTTGGTCCTTGAAGCCGCGCTCGATGGAGGACCTGACTTTCGAGTCTCCGATGCCGATCGGGCGTTCGGGATCGTCAAGCTCTTGCTGTCAGAGGCTCAGGACGCCGGCTTTGGCGAAGAACTTGGTGAGTGGGAGGTGAAGACCGCCGAGCTAGTCGAGTACCAAGACCTCGCGGTCTCCGAACGCGATCGGCGAGCTCCCCGACGAAGAGCTGCATAGCGATGTACGTCACGGCTCACCGGGTCCGCACGAATCGCCTAGAGGAAGGCATCAACGCGTATCTGTACGCGCACGGTGGGTATATCTGGCAAGTGCCACCCGACCCTGAAGTGGAGCCCGGCGAGCTTGTGAACACTGTGCTGACGGTCGCGGCGGTGGGCGGTAATCGGGTCCGCAGCTACCTCGATATCGTTGCTCCTGATGACTTGTGGTGGTCGGAGCTGCGTCCCCGGTTCATGCGATTCGTGAGATCGATGCGCGATCATAGCTTTCCCTGGAGTGGCGTCGTAGATGGGTGTCTGTTTCGCGTGGGCATGGAATACGAGCTCGCGCAGACGTGGCAACGCGAGCTCGCCCATCTCTACCGCGCGTGCGCGATGGTTCATCATCCGGCATAAGCAGGAGCCGTCTGTCACTCGTGGCCGGGGCGGTACCAGTCGAAGTTGTTCGGCCGCCGGAAGCCCAAAAGCGAGAAGCTGATCGACACGTCGAGCGACGTCACGCGGTGCCACCAGCCCGCCGGGATGTAGAGCGCGTCGCCGGGGCCCAGCACCACCTGCTTGACCAGCAGCTGCCGCAGGGCCGGGTGCTCTGCCTCGGCGAGCGCGTCGAGGTCCACCGGACTGTAGAAGCCGTGCACCGGATCGACGAGGAGCGCCGTCTCCTGCGGCGAGACGAGCTCGACGCGCTTGCGGCCGTAAATCTGCGCGAACAGGATGTTCGTCGTGTCGTGGTGCAGCGGCGTGACCGTGCCCGCCGGGCCGATCCACAGGGACGTCGCGCCCGGCGCGAGCGGCTCGAACAGATCGCGCGGCGGCCTGACATCGCCGAGGAGCGCGCGGAACCGCGGCCGCCGCATCGTCTGGTTGTTCGACACCATGTAGAGGTCGTTGCTGGTGCCGGCCGCGAGCACCCGATCGATGAAGCGGTCCATCCGCATGCGGCGGCGGTGCGCGCGGAAGTTCATGTCGTAGAACGGATCGGCCTCGCGCCCGGCGGTGATCTCGATCAGCGCGTCGCCGAAGTGCCTGCGGAAGTACGCCGGCGTCCACTTGCGCAGCGCCGGCGAGCGCGCCATCGCGTCGGTCAGCACCACCGGCCGGTGGGCCGCCCAGTAGTCGCGGAAGAACTCGTCGGCGGGCGGCGTCGTGCGGCGCTCGACCTGCGTGCGCGCAGGCAGGGGCGCGCCGTGCTGGTGGCTGCGGCCGAGCGCCGCGACCAGCTCGAGCCGGCGCGCGCGGCGCGCGAGCTGCGCGCACACCGGCAGCAGCGGCGATCGCGCGATCGCCGCCACCTCGTGCGCGGCGCGGGCGCGGGGCAGCTGCGTCGCGAGCTGCGCCACGAGGGCGCGCTCGTCTGTCCCCGCCAGGAGGTTCTCGACGATCCACGCGCGGTGCTCGAGCGACAGCTCGAGGCCGCGCGGGCTGCGCTTCTTCACGCGCCGCAGCCTACACCAGTAGCTCGTCGCGGAAGCTTTGACGGTGCAAGGTCGAGCGCGCCGTCGGGGTCGCGCCCCTGTTCGACCGGTCAAAGCTTCTGCGACGTGGCACTCCGCGCGGACCGCGCGCGCGCCTCACAGCTCCTCGGCCGTCTGCAGGATCCTCGCGACCGGATCGTGCTGGCGCGAGCCCGGCCACGTCGGGTAGCGCGGCGGGACGTAGTCGGGATCGTCCCAGTAGTAGGCCGCGTCATCGTCGTCGCGCCCCAGCTGGCACTTGCCGCTGCCGCCGCCGCCGCGCTTGCGGAGCAGCGCGCAGTCGTTCGCGCGCATCACCGCGACGCGCGGATCGAGCTGCGGCCGGAGCGCCTCCGGCGGCAGGGCGAGGCGCACCGCCGTCCGGGTGCGCGCGTGCACCTTCACCACTGTCGACGCGTCGCCGGCGCGGAGCTCGTGCGTGCCGGTCGGCAGCCAGATCGGCGCCGCGGCGGCGAAGACCTCGCCCGGGACGGTGTCGATCGTCACCGCGAGCCCCGGCGGCTCCGTCGTCACTGTCACCTCAGCCAGCTCGCTCAGGCGCAGGCGCTCGCCCAGCGCCGGGGCCGCCAGCCGGACCCAGCCCGCGACGCCCGGCGCGATCCGCATCGCCGCGCAGCCCGCGAGGTGGAGCGCGGCGCGCGTGAGGTCATCGCGGAAGATGTACACGACGCCCAGCGCGCAGCGCGCGCTGTCTTCTGGCAGCCTCGTGCGCAGCGCGGTGACGTCCATCTCCTGGTGGCGGGTGATCGCGCGGACGAGCGGATCGGCGCTCGCTGGCGCGCTCGCGAGGAGCACGATCGCGGTCGCGGCGCACTTCATCATGCGCTCGACACGCCCGCGCGCGCGCGGTTGCACGACCGTCGCTCGCGTGCGGGGCCCGCGCTAGCGGCGGTTGCGATCGAACGGCCCGACGAGCGGCGGCCGCGTCGATCGCTCGGGGAACTCGAAGCCCTCCCGCGGTCGCGGCTGCGGCGGGACCGCCTCCGGCCCTGGATCCGGCTTCCGCGGCAGCACCGGCGCCTTCTGCGGCGGCCGGGTTTGCGGCGGCCGGGCTTGCGGCGGCCGGGCTTGCGGCGGCGGCCCGACTTGCGGTGGTGGCGGCAGCACCGGCGCGACCTGCGGGGGCGGCGGCGGTGGTGGCGGGCGCACCGGCGGCGGCGGCGGGCGCACCGGTGCCTGCGGCGGGACCTTCTGCGGCGGCGGCTGTGGCGGCTTCGGCTTCGCCTTCTGTGGCGGATCGGAGTAGTTGACCTGCGGTGGCGGCGCGACCTGCGGTGGCGGCGCGACCTGCGGTGGCGGCGGTGCCTGCGGCGGCACTGTCTGCGGCGGCGGCGCCTGTGGTGGCACCGCCTGCTGCTTCTGCGGCGGATCGGCGTAATCGATCTGTGGTGGCGGCGCCTCCTCGGGCGGCTGCGGCTGGTGCTGGTAGTAGTCCTGCTGCGGCGGCAGCACCGGCGGCACCGCCTGCGGCGGCCTGTTGTTGCGGTTGTCCACCGTCCCGCAGCCGAGCGCGCCGACGATCGCCGCGCCGATCGGGATCAGCGCGGGCCCCGCCGGCATGCGCGTCGGCCGCTGCTGCTTCTTGCGCCGCCTGGTCACGCCCCGACCGTATCATCATTTACCGTCGCCTTATGGGCGACTCCGGCGACTCTGGCGACTCCGGCGACTCCATGGGCGACTCCACCCGACGCGTCCTCGTCACCGGTGGCACCGGCATGGTCGGCTACTGCATCGTGCAGTCCCTCCTGGCGCGGGGGCACCACGTGCGCGCGCTCGTCCGCTCGCTCGACAAGGGCAGGGCGCTCCTGCCCGCTGCGTGCGAGCTCGTGCAGGGCGACGTCACCGCCCCCGAGACGCTCACCGCCGCCGTCGCCGGCTGCTCCTGGGTGTTCCACGCCGCCGGCTTCCCGGAGCAGTGGATGCGGGATCCGTCTACGTTCGATCGCATCAACGCCGAGGGCACCGCGAACATGGTCGCCGCCGCGCGCGCCGCTGGCGTCGCTCGCTTCGTCCTGACCAGCACGATCGACGTGTTCCGCTGGCGCAAGGGCGAGCCTTACGACGAGACCGAGCTCGATCCCGAGCCCAAGCAGACGCACTACGAGCGCTCGAAGCAGCGCGCCGACAAGATCGTCGCCGACGCCGTCGCCAGCGGGCTCGACGCCGTGTTCCTCCACCCGTCCGGCGTCTACGGCCCTGCGCCCTCCGACTCGCCCGGCACGAACGACCTCCTGCTGAAGCTCGCGCACGGCAAGGTGCCGGCGCTGCTCCCCGGCGGCTACCCCGTCGTGTTCGCGCCCGACGTCGGCGAGGGCCACGTGCGCGCCGCCGAGCGCGCCTCGCCCGGCGCGCGCTTCATCTTGAGTGAGCGCTACTACCCGCTGACCGAGCTCGCGGGCGAGATGCTCGCGGCGCTCGGCCTGCCGCGCAAGGTGCCGCGCGTGATCCCGCTGTGGCTCGCGTCCACCATCTCGACGATGGGCGAGCTCAAGGGCAAGCTCATCGGCAGCCCGCCGCTCATGCCCAAGGGCCAGCTCCAGTTCCTGCAAGTCGACGCGTACCCCTCGGCGACGCGCGCCACCGCCGAGCTCGGCCTCCAGTTCACGCCGCTCGCCGACGGGCTCGCCAAGACCGTCGCCTGGCTGCGCGCCACCGGCAAGCTCCCCGCCACCAGCGCGTAGCCGAAGGCTGATCGACGTCGTTGACGCCGAACTATATCCAGACACATACTTTTCTATATGGATAAGGTCATCCCGATCAGCGACCTTCAGTCCCAGGCCAAGAAGTACGTCGACCAGGTCAAGGACACCGATCAGCCTGTGGTGATCACGCAACGAGGCCGCGCGGCGGCCGTGCTCGTAAGCTACGACACCTTCGAGGGTTTTCTCGCCACGAGAGATGAGATGAGCTACCCCGACTGGAAGCGCCGGCTCCAGAGGGCTCTCAGGGAGTCCGAGCAAGGCAAGCGCGTAACCCTCGATGCCTACGTCAAGCGACGAGCCCGGCGTTGAAGGTCACCCTCCTCCCGCAGGCACAGCAAGACCTCGACGCGATCTATGACCCGGTGCTCGGCCGGATCATTCGAGTTCTTCGGCTGCTCGAACGATTCCCGGAGTTGGGTGCGCCGATGGTGGGGCCCTTCACGGGCTACCGCAGCACGATCGTAGGGATGTTCCGGATCGTCTATCGAGTCCTCCCGCGCGGTGTCGTGGAGATCGCATACATCCGCGACTGCCGCCGCGCACCACCAGCCTGATCAGCGGGGTCAGCGTTGCGCGCTGGACGCCTCGGGTTCACGCCGCTCGCCGACGGGCTCGCCAGGATCGCCGCTTGGGTGCGCGTCACCGGCGAGCTCCTCGCCGCCGGCGCATAGCCGGCTCCGAGTATCCGTCCGACGAAGGACGTGAGGTTCGAGGGCCGTCCGCTCTGACAAGAGAAGCGGGTTCTGCGAGATCGGTCCGCGATGGACCAAAATTCTGAACATCTTCGTCGAGAACGATTCCACATGGAGTGCAGCCGCGGGT